>JBEEFW010000100.1:0-9392 GCA_041166385.1 Acidimicrobiaceae bacterium
AGAGACGTTGCGGTTCTTCGAGAAGGTCACGGGCCTTCGCATGAACCACAACTACATCCGGCCGGGTGGCGTCGCCGCCGACCTGCCCGACGGCTGGCGTGACGACGTCCTCCAGGTGCTCGATCCGCTGCCCGAACGGCTCGACGAGTTCGACGTGCTCATGACCGGCCAGCCGATCTGGCGCGAGCGGCTGCAGGGCGTCGGCGTGATCACCGCGCAAGAGGCGATCGCGCTCGGCGCCACCGGTCCGATCCTGCGGTCGACGGGCGTGCCGTGGGATCTGCGGCGCGAGATGCCGTACCTCTACTACGACGAACTCGACTTCGACGTCGTCGTCGGCACGTATGGCGACACGTTCGACCGCTACGCGATCCGGTTGAACGAGATTCGCGAGTCGATCCACATCGTGCACCAGATCCTCGACGAGGTTCCGACCGGCGACTACCGCATCCAGGACAAGAAGGTCACGCCACCGCCGCGCGCCCGCATCGACGAGTCGATGGAAGCGCTGATCCACCACTTCAAGATCTTCACCGAGGGGTTCAAGGTGCCCGAGGGCGAGGTGTACGTCGCCATCGAGTCTCCTCGGGGCGAGCTCGGCTGCTACATGGCGAGCGACGGTCGAGCCAAGCCGTACCGCATGCACATGCGCGGGCCGAGCTTCGTGAACCTGCAGACGCTCCCGCACATGATGCGGGGCGGCTTCCTCGCCGACGGTGTCGCCGTCATCTCCTCGGTCGACCCGATCATGGGCGAGGTCGATCGCTGATGGCTCGGTTCACGGCGGACAACGAGGTGCTCGCGCACGAGATCATCTCGCGCTATCCGGTGCTGAAGTCGGCGACGATCCCGTTGTGCCATCTCGCCCAGGAGCAAGACGGCCACCTCTCCGAAGACGCGATGCAGCACATCGCCGAACTGCTCGGCCTGACGGCGGCCGAGGTGCTGGGCACCGCCAGCTTCTACGAGATGTTCAAGCGGGAGCCGGTCGGCAAGTACGTCATCAACGTGTGCACGTCGATCTCGTGCTTCCTCAACGGCGGCGACGAGTTGCTCGAGCACGCTGAAGCGCGTCTCGGCACGAAAGCCGGAGGCACCACCGACGACGGCCTGTTCACCATCGAAGGGTACGAGTGCATCGCCGCGTGCACCGAGGCACCGTGCCTGCAGGTCAACTACCGCTACTTCCACAAGATCTCGAACGACGAGTTCGACCGCTTGATCAGCGATCTGCGAGAGGGGCGCCGCACGGACATTCCGCCGCACGGCACGCTCGCACTCATCCGTCAGCACATCGAGGAGCAACGCGCCGCTGGCGTCGCTCCTCCTGATCGCGGCGAGCAACCGGTTTGGCTTCGTGACACGCCCGCGCTGCAGGATTCGCAGTCCCCATGATCACCGACGCCCAGCCGATCATCACGACGCGCTTCGGCTACGACGACAGCCACACGCTCGAGCGGTTCCTCGCGACGGGCGGGTACGAGGGCCTGCGCGCCGCGCTGCGCCGAGCACCCCAACAGGTGGCCGACGACGTCAAGGGCGCGAGCCTCCTCGGGCGCGGCGGTGCCGGGTTCCCGGCGGGCGTGAAGTGGGGGTTCCCTCCGGCGAACGTGTGGCCCCGCTACCTCGTGGTGAACGGCGACGAATCAGAGCCGGGCACGTACAAGGACCGCATGCTCATGGAGCGCGATCCGCACCAGTTGATCGAGGGCTGCCTCATCGCCTGTTACGCCGTCGGGCTCAGCCAGGCGTTCCTCTACGTGCGCGGCGAGATGGCGCTCGCGCAAGAACGCATCGCCGCCGCGCTCAACGAGGCGTACGCCGCGGGGTACGTCGGCAAGAACATCCTCGGCACAGACTTCTCCGTCGACATCGTCCTGCACTGGGGCGCAGGCGCGTACATCGTCGGTGAGGAGACCGGGCTCATCGAGAGCCTCGAGGGGAACCGCGGCATGCCGCGGCTCAAGCCGCCCTACTTCCCTGCGGTGCTCGGCCTCTACAACAAGCCGACGATCGTCAACAACGTCGAGACGCTGGCCAACTTGCCGTGGATCGCCCGCAACGGCGGCGAGGCGTTCGCGAAGCTCGGCGCCGAGACCAGCAAGGGCATGCGCATGTTCGCCGTGTCCGGTCACGTCAACAAGCCGGGCGTGTACGAAGTCGAGTTCGGCGTCACGACGTTCCGCGACCTGATCGAAGCGCCGATCTACTGCGGCGGCGTCCGCGGCGGCAAAAAGCTCAAGGCCTTCATCCCGGGTGGCGCGTCGGCGCCCTGGTTCTACGAGGAGCACCTCGACCTCCCGCTCGAGAAGTCGACTGTCGACAAGGCGGGCTCGATGCTCGGCTCCGGCGCGATCGTCGTGATGGACGAGGACACCGACATCGTGCGCGCGTGCCACCGCATCGTGCGCTTCTTCGCCAAGGAATCGTGCGGCAAGTGCACGCCGTGTCGCGAAGGCACCAGCTGGCTCGAGAAGATCCTGCAGCGCATCCTCGACGGATACGGCCGACCGGAAGACGTCGACCTGCTGCTCGACGTGTGCGACAACATCAGCCCGGGCATCAACTGGCCCCCGCGGCAGACCACGATCTGCCCGCTCGGCCCGTCGGCGGTGTCGCCGATCGCGTCGGCGGTCGGCCGGTTCCGTCACGAGTTCGAGGCGTACATCGGCAGTCCCGTCGAGATCACCGTGCCGATGAACGGCCTCGCGTACAAAGCTCCGGAGCCGGCGAGTGCCTGACGACGACGTCACGCTGACCGTCAACGGTCGCGAGATCACCGCGCCCAAGGGGCAGCTGGTGATCGCCGCCGCCGAACAGCACGGCGTGTACATCCCGCGCTTCTGTTACCACCCGCGCATGAATTCCGTCGGCATGTGCCGCATGTGCATCGTCGACATCGACACCGGACGAGGGCCGGCACTCCTTCCGGCTTGCATGATCGACGTCGCGCCCGACATGAAGGTCGACACGGAGTCGGCGGCCACCAAGAAGGCCCAAGACGGCGTGCTCGAGTTCCTGCTGATCAACCATCCGCTCGATTGCCCGGTGTGCGACAAGGGCGGCGAGTGCCCATTGCAGGACAACGCGTACGCGTACGGGCCCGGCGAGTCTCGCTTCGTCGAGGAGAAACGCCACTTCGAGAAGCCGATCCCTATCAGCGACGTCGTCTTCCTCGATCGCGAACGCTGCATCCTCTGCGATCGCTGCACGCGTTTCGCCGACGAGGTCGCCGGCGACCCGCTCATCCATTTCCAGAACCGCGGGAACGAGACCGAGGTCAACACGTTCCCTGATCAGCCCTTCGCGTCGTACTTCAGCGGCAACACCGTGCAGATCTGCCCGGTGGGTGCGCTGACCGCCAAGCCCTTCCGCTTCAAGGCCCGTCCATGGGACCTCGAGAAGGTCGAGTCCACCTGCACGTCGTGCTCGGTGGGCTGCCGCGTCACCATCGAGGCGAGCCGCAACCACGTGTTGCGCTACCAAGGCGTCGACGTCGACCCGGTGAACTGGGGTTGGCTGTGCGACAAGGGCCGGTTCGACTTCGAAGCGATCGAGTCAGACGAACGCCTGTCGGAACCGCTCGTGCGCAAGAACGGCGAGCTCATCGCCGCGAGCTGGGCCGAGGCCATCGGGGCGGCAGCGGACGCCATCGGCAACGCCGATGCCACGTCGGTGGCCGTGCTCGGCGGCGCCCGGCTCACGAACGAAGCGGCGTACGCCTGGGCCAAGCTGGCCAAGGGTGTCATCGGCACCGACAACGTCGATGCGCAACTCGACGACGGACTTCCGGGGCACGTGGTCGTCGGCCTTCCGCCCGCCACCATCGACGACGCCTGTGCGCCAGGCACGACTGTCGTGGTGGTCGGCACCAACATCAAGGAAGAGCTGCCGGTCCTGTTCCTCCGGCTGCGCGACGCCGTCATCAATCGAGGCGTGAAGGTTGTCGAGCTCAGCCCGATCGCCACCGGGATCTCGTCGTTGGCCGCCGTGTCGCTGGTGCACCGACCCGGCGAGGCGCATCTCGCGATGAGCGCGCTCGTCGCTGGCGGTGACCCGGCCGCCGTGCTCGACGGCGACGTCGCCGCGGCGAGAGCCCTACTGGGCGACAACGTCGTCGCGATCGTCGGCCGAGCATCGGTGGGCGAGTCGGCGGACGCCGTCGTCGAAGCGGCGGCGATCCTGCTCGAGGCACGCGACGACGTGCGGTTCCTTGTCGCGTTGCGGCGGGCGAACGCCCGTGGCGCCATCGACATGGGCTTGGCCCCGGGGCTGCTGCCCGGACGGGTCTCGCTCGACACCGGCCGTCAGTGGTTCCACGAGCACTGGACGACGCTCCCGGCGAGCGACGGGCTCGACGCGACCGGCATCCTCACCGCCGCGGCCGAAGGACGCATCGACGTGCTCGTATTGCTCGGCGCCGACCCCGCCGCCGACTTCCGCGACCACGACCTCGCGCAGCGCGCTCTTGCGGGAGCGCGCACCGTGGTGTCCATCGACACGTTCATGAACCACTCGACCGAGAAGGCCGACGTCGTGCTGCCCGCGGCCGGTTACGCGGAAACTGACGGCACGACCACGAACCTCGAGGGCCGCATCAGCCTGCTCGAGGCCAAGGTGACGCCGCCGGGCACCGCGCGTGCCGACTGGATGCTCGCCGCCGAGCTCGCGTACCGCCTCGGCGCGGACCTGGACCTCGAATCCGTCGAGGGCATCTGGAACGAGATCGAGGCGCTGGCCCCGGCGCACGCCGGCATCACGCGCGAGCTGTTGCGCTCGCCTGCCGGTGACGACGGTGTGCTCGTGCCGCTGCGGCCAGAGGTCGCAAAGGCGGCCGAGGGTCAGCCGGTGAAGATCTCCGGCATCGAGGGCAGCACGCCTGACAACGCCGCGCTGGCCGAGGCCGCCGAGGCGTCGGAGTCCGGAGAGGATGGCGCGGCCGACGCCGACGTCGATGCCGACGAGCCGGCCGAAGCAGTCGAGGCCGTCGAGCGCGCTCGAGAAGAATCGCACTCGCGCCCCGACACCGTCCGCTTCTCGCGCGGCGCGCCCTACGAGTCGCCCGCGCTCGATTCGTACTCGCTGCGGCTCATCGCGCACCGCAAGCTCTACGACCTCGGCACCCTCGTGCAGCACGCGCCCTCGATCGCGGCCCTCGCGCCGGGCAGCACGCTGCTCGTGCATCCGTACGATCTCGATCGTCTCGGCGTCACCGACGGCGGCCGGGTCAAGGTCACGTCGCCGCGCACCACGCTCACGGTGGAGGCGCACGCGTCGACAGCGATCCCCAAGGGCTCCGTTGTGTTGACCGTCAACCAACCCGGTCCCGACCCTGCGGATCTCATCGACGCCACTCACGCAGTCACCGACGTTCGGATCGAAACCGTCTAGTGGACCCGCTGTTCACCTCCGGCTTGTCGACGAGCGTCGTGATCGTCGTGCTGATCAAGACGCTCATCGTCTTTGCGTTTCTGCTCATCGCCACGATGTTGATGGTCTGGTTCGAGCGCAAAGTCATCAGCGACATGCAGAACCGCATCGGCCCGAACCGCGCCGGGCCGTGGGGGATCCTCCAGACGTTGGCCGACGGGATCAAGCTGTTCTTCAAAGAGCCGATGGTGCCGGACCGAGCCGACAAGCTCATCTTCCGCATCGCGCCGTACCTGTCGTTCGTGCCCGCGTTCATCACGTTCTCGATCGTTCCGATCGGTGGCGTCTTCGCTCCGGGGAACGACGGGACCGTCAGCCTCCTCGGGCACGACACGTTCTTGCAGCTCGCGGATCCGCCGATCGGAATCCTCGTCGCGTTGGCGTGCTCGTCGATCGCGGTGTACGGCGTGATGCTCGCCGGGTGGTCATCGGGCTCGAAGTATCCGCTGCTGGGATCCGTTCGGGCCTCTGCGCAGATGGTCAGCTACGAGGCGGCGCTCGGCTTGGCGGTGGTGACCGTCGTGCTGACGACCGGCACGCTGAGCACCCACGGCATCGTCGCGCAGCAGGCTGGTCCGGGCCCGGGCGACATCTTGCCCAACTGGACGATCCTCGTGACGGGGTTCATCCCGTTCCTCATCTTCCTCCTGGCCGGCACCGCGGAGATCGAGCGACCTCCGTTCGACCTGTTGGAGGCCGAGCAAGAGCTCGTGGCCGGCTTCAACACGGAGTACTCCGGTATCCGGTTCGCGCTCTTCTATCTCGCGTCGTTCATGAACACGATCACGACGTCAGCCATCGTCGTCACGCTGTTTCTCGGCGGACCGAGCGGTCCGTTGCTGTTCGGCCCCGACTGGGTCTGGCCCCTGATCTGGTTCTTCGGCAAGGTCCTCGTCTTCTTGTTCATCTTCGTCTGGTTCCGCGCCACGCTGCCCCGGTACCGCTACGACCAGCTGATGGATCTCGGGTGGAAGGTGATGATCCCGCTGGCGCTCGGCTGGATGCTAGTGGTCGCCGCGATTCGTGTCGCGAGCGATCGCGACTGGAATGTCGGCATCGTCGTGGGCATCGGTGGCGTCACCATCGTGGCCGCCGCAACGCTGCTGGCCACCGCCCGCCGCACGGCCGGTCACCGGCGCGACGAAGAGGTCGAGCCGGAGGGAGCGCGCTGATGGGCTATCTCGAAGGATTCGGGGTCACGTTCCGCAAGCTGTTCCACGGGACCGAGGACGGCCGCGTCGTCACCGTCGAGTATCCGAAGCAGAAACGCGTCAAGGCCGAACGTCTCCACGGCCGTCACGTCCTCAACCGCTACGAGGACGGCATGGAGAAATGCATCGGCTGTGAGCTGTGCGCCGGCGTGTGCCCGGCGCGCTGCATCTACGTCCGCGGTAAGGACAACCCGGCCGATGATCCGGTCAGCCCCGGCGAGCGCTTCGGGTTCGTGTACGAGATCAACTACCTACGGTGCATCCATTGCGATCTCTGTGTCGAGGCGTGCCCGACGGAGGCGATCACCGAGACGAAGCTGTTCGAGTTCTCCTTCACCAACCGCCAGGACGCGATCTACACGAAGACCGAGTTGGTCGTGGATGACGAGGGAAAGCCGCAGCAGTTGCCCTGGGAAGACTGGCGCGAAGGCGAAGACGAGCACACGTCCGCCTGGATGCGCGCCACTGCGCCGTCGGGCGCCGCCGAGTTCGAGGGACGGGTGTCGTGGGCCGGTGAGCTCGGTTACGGGGTTCGCCCGCCCGAACACGGCCAGATGCTCGAGGTGCAGGAGGCGACTGCCGATCGGCAAGCCGACGATCCCGAGGAGCAGATCCTGCGCGGCGTCGATGCGCAAACCCACGGCAACATCGACCCGCACGGCCACCCGCTCTCGATCGACGACGAGGTCTCTGAGCACTAGTGGAACTCTTCGTCTTCGTCGTCGCCGCGGCGATCATCCTCACCGGCGCGGTGGGCGTGATCATCTCGGGCAACCCCGTGCACTCCGCGTTGTGTCTCGTGGCCACGCTGTTCGGCATCGCCGTGCTCTTCGTCGCCGAAGACGCCCACTTCCTCGCCGCGGTGCAGGTCATCGTGTACGCCGGCGCGATCGTCGTGTTGTTCCTGTTCGTGATCATGCTGCTCGGCGTCGACCAGTCCGAGGACCTCGAGACCGAGCCGCTCGGGGGTCAACGCCCGATGGCGGCCGCCGCAGGCGTCGGGCTCCTGGGCCTCGCGCTCACCACGATGTTCCTCACCCACCGCGACTTCGACGCCATCGCGCTCGGCGCGAAATCGTCCGTCGGGCCGATTGGCGACCAGACGTCGGAGAACGTGCGCAAGCTCGGGCAGGCGCTGTTCACGGACTACCTGTTCGCGTTCGAGATCACGTCGGTGCTGCTGGTGATCGCGGTCGTGGCCGCGGTCGTGCTCGCTCGACGCGCAGCCACCGAGCAGGTCGACGACACCTCGGACACCGCGGAGGTGTCGTCGTAGTGGCATTCGCCGCGATCGAACCGACCGCCACGTGGTATCTGCTGCTCGGCGCGGTGCTCTTCACGATCGGCGCGGTCGGGCTGATGGTGCGGCGCAACCCGCTGGTGATGTTCATGTGCATCGAGCTGATGCTGAACGCGGTGAACCTCACCTTCGTCACGTTCGCCAAGGCGCTCGACGACATCGGTGGGCAGGCCATCGTGTTCTTCGTGCTCGTGGTGGCCGCCGCCGAGGTCGTGGTCGGCCTCGGCATCATCGTCGCCCTCATGCGACGCCGCCCCGGCGCCACCGCCGACGACATCTCGATGCTCAAGGGATAAGGCGTGCTCGAACTCGTCTGGCTCATTCCCGCGTTGCCGTTGTTCGGCTTCCTCGTGCTGCTCGTCGCCGGCCGCAAGCTCGGCGAGCCGCTCGCCGGCTGGTTCGCCACCTTGATGTGCGGTGGCGCGTTCGCCGCTTCCGTCGCGGTTTTCATCGGTCTCTTCAACGAGCCCGAGCACGAACGACAGTTCCAACAGGTGCTGTTCGACTGGCTGCCCGTCGGCAACCTGAAGGTGCAGCTCGGGTTCCTGGTCGACCCGTTGTCGATCACGATGGCCTTGTTCATCACCGGCGTCGGAACCCTGATCCACCTGTACTCGATCGGCTACATGCACGGCGACCCGAAGTTCTCGAAGTTCTTCGTGTACATGAACCTGTTCGCCTTCTCGATGCTGATGCTCGTGTTGGGCAACAACCTGCTCGTCACGTTCCTCGGTTGGGAGGGCGTCGGCGCCTGCTCGTACTTCCTGATCTCGTTCTGGTTCTCCGACGAGGCCAACGCGTCGGCCGGCAAGAAGGCGTTCGTCACCAACCGCATCGGTGACTGGGGCTTCATGGTGGCGACCTTCCTCGCCTTCTCGGCCACGGGGACGGTCACGTACTTCGCCAACGGCCACAACATCGGGCTCCTCGACGAGAACACGATCGCCACGCTCGCGCCGGTGACGATGACAGCCATCGCCGCGCTGCTGTTCTTCGGTGCCGTCGGCAAGTCCGCGCAGCTGCCGCTGTACGTCTGGCTGCCGGATGCCATGGCCGGCCCTACACCCGTCTCGGCCTTGATCCACGCCGCCACGATGGTGACGTCGGGCGTCTATCTGATGACGCGGGTGAGCCCGCTCCTGGCCCACGGGTACACGTGGCTGCCCACGACGATTGCCGTGGTCGGCGCGCTCACGGCGCTGTTCGCCGCGACGGTCGCGGTCGCGCAGAACGACATCAAGAAGGTGCTCGCGTATTCGACGGTCAGTCAGCTCGGCTACATGTTCCTGGCCGTCGGATCGGGCGCCTACGTCGCCGCCATCTTCCACATGGTCACCCACGCGTTCTTCAAGGCCCTGATGTTCCTCGGATCCGGCTCGGTGATCCATGGCATGGAAGGCGAGCAGGACATGCGCCGCATGGGCGCGCTGCGCAAGCTCATGCCGGTCACG
>JBEEFW010000101.1:0-69526 GCA_041166385.1 Acidimicrobiaceae bacterium
CTTCGTCGACGAAGCCACTGCGCAAGGTGCGGCCGTGTACTCGATGGCCATGTCGAAGCCGTTCAACCGCACGTTCGATCTCGCCACCGGCACGAAGATGTACGAGGGCGCGCTGGAGTTCCATCGCATGTTCACCGATGCGACCAACGTCGAGGAGCGCAGTGCGCTCCTCAATGATCCGTCGTTCCGCGACTCGATCCGCGACTCCGTCGAGCATCCGAACCGCGATGCCGCCAAGGGCCCGACATTGCCGCCGCCGCACTGGAGCGTGCTGCACGTCAACGAAGTGTCGAAGCCGGAGAACGAGAAGTTCGTCGGCCGGTCGCTCGTCGACATCGCCGCCGAGCTCGGCGTGCACCCGACCGACGCCATGATCGACATCGCCCTCTCCGAAGGCCTCACCACGCAGTTCCTTTGGAAGACCGAGACCGACGAGTGGATCGAAGGCACCCGCGAGGCGCAGGCCGACCCGCACATGCTCGTCGGCACGAGCGACGGCGGCGCCCATCTCGACCGCGACGACGGCGCCGAGGCGCACAGCTACTTCCTGCAGCACTGGGTGCGCGAGTGGGAGGGCTTCACGCTCGAGGAGGGCGTGCGTCAGATCACCGCGATCCCCGCCGCGCTGTGCGGGTTCATCGACCGCGGCCTCCTGCTTCCCGGCTACGCCGCCGACATCTACGTGTTCGACCCCGACACGATCGGTCCGGCGCACAAGGAGTTCGTGCACGACTTCCCCAACAACGCCGGCCGCTGGACGTCGAAGCCGCAGGGCGCGCACGCCACCATCGTCAACGGCGTACCGATCGTCATCGACGGCGAGCTCCAAGCCGACGCCGGGCTCCCCGGAGAAGTGCTGAGGCCCAACCAATGAGAGCCATCGTCTGGACCGGCGAGCTCGAAGTGCGCGACGACGTCGAAGTACGCGAGCCCGACGCCCGCGAGGTGAAGGTCCGCATCGTCAACGCCGGCGTGTGTCACTCCGATCAGTCAGTGATCGACGGCACCATCCCGTTCCCGACGCCGGTGGTGATGGGCCATGAAGGCGCCGGCATCGTCGAGGAAGTCGGCAGCGCGGTTCGCAAGGTGAAGGTCGGCGACCACGTCGTGCTCACGACGCTCGGCAACTGTGGGCAGTGCGACGCGTGCGACCGCGGCCAGCCCACCCATTGTCGCGAGACGTTCGGCAAGCTGCCGCGGCCGTTCACCGTCGGCGGCGAGCGGGCCTTCCAGTTCGCCAACGCCGGCGTGTTCAGCGAGTACACGGTGGTGAACGAGACGCAGGCTGTCGTGATCGACAACGACGTGCCCCTCGAGGTCGCCTGCCTCATCGGCTGTGCGGTCGTCACGGGCACGGGCGCCGTGCTCAACCGGGCAAAGGTGCAACCAGGGCAGACGGTCGTCGTCATCGGCGCCGGCGGCATCGGCCAGTCGGTGATCCAAGCGGCTCGCATCGCGGCCGCAGGACGCATCGTCGTGATCGACGCCAACCCCGCCAAGGAAGCCGTGGCGCGACTGTTCGGCGCCACCGACTTCATCGATGGCGCGGCCACCGAGGACGCGGTCGCGGCGGTCAAGGAACTCGGCCTCCCGAACGGCGTCGATCACGCCTTCGAGTGCGTCGGGCACCCAGCGCTCATTCGCAACGCAATCGACATGCTCGATTGGGGCGGCACGTGCACGTTGCTCGGCGTGCCGAAGCTCGGCACCGAGGCGAGCTTCGTCGTCAACACGATGTACAACGACAAGTCGATCCTCGGCTGCCGTTACGGCTCCACCCGCCCGCACCACGACATCCCGCTGCTCGTGCGCTTCTACCAAGACGGCCGCTTGCAGCTCGATGAGATGGTGAGCCAGATCTACCCGCTGGCCGACATCCAGCAGGCTTTCGACGACATGCACGCCGGCAAGGTCAACCGCGGCGTCCTGTCTCTCACCTAGGAGAAACGAAACACCATGGAGTTCGGCATCTTCGCTCAGCTGTTCGTGCCCCGCTTCGAGCGGGAGCAGGATCCCAACGCAGAGCACAAGCGCATCATGCGCAACGTCGAGTGCTCGCTGGCCGCCGAGCGCAGCGGGCTGAAGTACGTGTGGTGCCCGGAGCATCACTTCCTCGACGAGTACTCGCACATGCCAGGGCCCGAGGTGTTCCTGTCGTACGTGGGCGCCCAGACCGAGCGCATCCATCTCGGCTCGGCGATCTTCAACATCACGCCCCCGGTGAACAAGCCGGCGCGTGTGGCCGAGACCGTCGCGCTGATGGACCACCTGCTCGACAACCGCTTCGAGTTCGGCACCGGGCGCGGCTCGTCGACGACAGAGGTGTTCGGCTTCGGCATCGAAGACCTCAACCACACCAAGGAGATGTGGCGGGAGACGATCCGCGAGATCCCCAAGATGTGGAAGCCCGGCACGTACAAGTACGACGGCGACTGGTTCTCGATGCCAGAGCGCGAGGTGTTCCCGAAGCCGCATGGTCCGTCGCACCCCGCGATGTGGGTGGCCTGCGGATCGCCTCCGACGTTCGCCGAAGCGGGCTCGCTCGGCCTCGGAGCGTTCTGCTTCTCCGAGGGATCAGCGCGCGACATCGCTCCGCTGGTGAAGCAGTACAAGGACAGCGTCGCCAACGCCACACCGGTCGGCGACTACGTCAACAACAACATCATGGCCGTGAGCAACATGCTGTGCATGGAAGACCGCAACGCCGCATTCGAAGCGGCCGCCAACATGAGCATGAACTACTACACGAGCCTCATGCACCACTGGCTCGACAACATCCCGACGCCGGACGACTTCCCGAAATGGCCGGCCACGCTGCCTGAGCCGACGCCCGACCAGATCGAGAAGGCCACGAAGCACGGGTTCGCCGTCGTCGGCGACCCGGACGACTGCGCCAAGGCGATCCAGCAGTGGATCGACATCGGCGTCGATCAGCTCACGTTCAGCCCCACGACGAACACACTGTCCCTCGAGACGATCGTCAACTCGATGGAGCTGTTCGGCAAGGAAGTGCTGCCGCAGTTCGACAAAGATCCGGTGCACTCGACCACCAAGTACCGCGAAGCGGCCTTGTCGTAGTCCCTTGCTGTCGCCGGAGTTCGTCGAGATCGCACAACGCGTCTCCAACTGGGGACGATGGGGCGACGACGACGAACTCGGCACGCTCAACCTGATCGATGCCGCCGCCGTGCAACGCGGCGCGGCGTGCGTTCGCACCGGAAAGCGGTTCTCGCTCGCGCTGAAGCTCGATCAACGTGGCCCGCAGGTCGGTGGCGTCCCGGGCCGGGTCAACCCGCTGCGCACGATGATCGCCATCAATTCGCAGTTCGCCGGCACGATCGACGGCTTCTGCACGAGCGACGACGTCGTGACGATGGGCCTGCAGGCGGCCACGCACTGGGACGCACTCGCCCACGTCAGCTACAGCGGCCAGATCTACAACGGTCATCCCGCGTCGTCGATCACCGCGGACGGCGCGGCGAAGTGCGGGATCGGCCGGGTCACGTCGTTGACGACCAGGGGCGTGCTGCTCGACGTCGCCCGCGCCCTTGGGCAAGAGCGGCTCGAGCCTGGCTATCCGATTCGTTCCGATGATCTCGACGCTGCGCTGAAGCTGGCCGCCGTCGACGTGCAGCCCGGTGATGCCGTGCTCGTGCGTACGGGTTTCGTGCAGCTGTTCAAGGCCCGCGATCGCGCGGGCTACGCCGCCGGTGACCAACCAGGGCTCACGATGGGCACAGTGCCGTGGTTTCGTGATCACGACGTGGCCGCAGTGGCCACCGACACCTTCGTGTTCGAGGTCTGGCCCTGCGAGGACCAGAACATGCTCCTTCCGGTGCACCTGCTGCATCTGCGCGACATGGGCCTCACGCAGGGGCAGAACTTCGACCTCGAGGCCCTCGCCACGGACTGCGCGGACGACGGTGTCTACGAGTTCTTCCTGGAAGCGTCACCCCTGCCGTTCACGGGAGGATGCGGCTCGCCGGTCAACCCCGTCGCGGTGAAGTAAACAGACCACGTGGGGATGACCTTCAATCTCGCTGACATCGTCGAGGCGGCCGTCGATCGCGTTCCCGATCGCCCAGCACTCGTCTCGGTGGCTCGCACCGTCACGTACGCCCAGCTCGAAGACCGCGCCAATCGCCTCGCGGCGTGGCTCACCGAACAGGGCATCGGGCCTGGTGATCATGTCGGCTGCTACATGTACAACGGCACCGAGTTCGTCGAGACGATGCTGGCGGCGTTCAAGATCCGCGCCGTGCCGATCAACGTCAACTATCGCTACGTCGAGGACGAACTGCGATATCTGTTCAACGACGCCGACCTGAAGGCGATCGTCCACGACGCCGAGTTCACTTCCCGTATTGCTGCGGTCCGCGACGGCGTGCCCACGTTGCAGGCGACACTCGAGGTGGGCGGCGACAGCGACGACTACGAGAAGGCGCTGGCGAACTCGTCGCCTGAGCGCCGCGAGATCCAGCGCAGCGACGACGATCACTACATCATCTACACGGGCGGCACGACTGGAATGCCGAAGGGCGTCGTGTGGCGTCAGGCCGACGCGTTCTACGCCTGCTTCGGTGGCGGCGACTACAGCCGCCGCAACGTGGCCAAGACGCCGGACGAGATGCCGGACCGCATCGGCGATCCCGTCGTGTTCCTCCCGCTCGCGCCGCTCATGCACGGTGCCGCGCAATGGACGGTGTTTGCCTGGCTCATGTTGGGCGGCACGAACGTCCTCACTCCGTCTCGACCGCGCACCGACTACGCCGAGGTGTGGCGGCTGATCACCGAACACAAAGTGATGATCCTCACGATCATCGGCGATGCCGTCGCTCGTCCACTGATCGACGAGTACAAGGCCAACCCCGGCAGGTACGACGCCTCGAGCCTGTTCACGATCGGCTCTGGCGGTGCGCCCTTGTCGCCCGGCGGACGCGCTGAGCTGGCCGAGACGTTCCCGCACGTGATCCTCGCCGATGGCTACGGCGCGTCGGAGACCGGTGCGCAAGCGAGCAGCATGGGTGACGGACGCTTCTCGTCGTTCGACAACGAGACGATCGTGTTGAACCCCGACACGCTCGAGCCGATCGCCGCTGGCTCGGGCGACGAGGGACGAGTGGCGCGGCGTGGTCACATCCCGCTCGCGTATTACAACGATCCGGAGAAGACCGCGGCCACATTCGTCGAAGCCGGGGGCGAGCGCTGGGTCCTGACCGGTGATGTCGCGACGGTGTTCGACGACGGCTCGATTCAACTTCTCGGCCGCGGGTCGATGTGCATCAACACGGGTGGCGAGAAGGTTTTCCCGGAGGAGGTCGAAGGCGTCCTGGTCGGCCATGCGCACGTGTACGACGCCATCGTGGTCGGCGTGCCCGACGATCGTTGGGGTGAGAAGGTCACCGCGGTGGTGCACCGGTCGCCGGGAACCGAGATCAGCCAGGAAGATCTCGTCGCCTATTGCAAGGACCAGCTCGCGGGGTACAAAGTCCCGCGCAGCATCGTTTTCGTCGACGGGGTGCAACGTTCTCCCGTCGGCAAGGCGGATTACGCGTGGGCGAAAGAGACGGCTATCAGGGAGCTGACATGATCGACGCCCGCAGTCTGTGGGAGCTGCTCGAGAAGCGGGTCGAAGCCACGCCCGATGCAGTGATGGCGGTCGACGAGAACGGCCGCTCGCTCACCTTCGCCGAGTACAAGGCCGAAGCCGAGCGCACCGCCGCCGGGTTGGCCCGCCTCGGCATCCGTGAGGGCGACGTCGTGTCGTGGCAGTTGCCGACGTGGCTCGAGTCGCTCGCGCTCGTTGCCGCGCTGTCGCGGCTCGGCGCGATCCAGAACCCCATGCTGCCGATCTACCGCCAGCGGGAGGTCGGGTTCATCACGAAGCAGGCCGGCTCGCGCCTGCTGATCGTGCCCGGCACGTGGCGCAACTTCGACTACGAGGAGATGGCCCGCGAGATCGCGGGCGGGCAGCCTGGGCTCGAGATCCTCGTCGCCAGCCGCGTGTTGCCGCAGGGCGATCCGCAGCAGCTCCCGCCGGTGCCGGCGCCGCCGGACGATCCGGCCGACCTGCCGATCCGCTTCTACTACTACACGTCGGGAACGACGGCCGACCCGAAGGGCGCGCAGCACACCGACGCGACCATCAAGGCCGCCGCGGTCGGCATGTGCGAACGACTCGAGGTGGCGGAAGACGATCGCATCGGCTGCGTGTTCCCGTTCACCCACATCGCCGGCGCCGTGTACATCTTCAGTGCGTTGGCGTTCGGCTGCACGATGATCGTGGTCGAGGGTTTCGATGCGGAGGCGACCCCACCGGTGCTCGCCCGCGAAGGCGTGACGCTGGCGGGCGCCGGCACGCCGTTCCACATGGCGTACCTCGCGTACCAACGCAACCATCCGGAGTCGGCGCCACTGTTCCCGCAGGCCCGCGCCTACATCGGCGGTGGCGCGCCGAAGCCGCCGCAACTGCACTACGACATCAAGGACGCGATGGGCAGTGTGGGGATCGTGTCGGGCTACGGCATGACCGAAGCGCCCATCGTCACGATGGCATCGGTGCGCGACAGCGACGACGTGCTCGCCAACACCGAAGGAGCGCCTGTCACCGGCGTCGACTTCATCACGGTGAAGCTCGACGGCACGCGGTCAGCGGTCGGCGAGGAGGGCGAGGTCCGCCTGAAGGCGCCGATGGTGATGCGCGGGTACATCGACTCGTCGCTCGACGCTGAGGCGTTCGACCAGAACGGCTACTTCCGCACCGGCGACCTCGCGGTGATCGACGATGCCGGCAACGTGCGGATCACCGGGCGGGTGAAAGACATCATCATCCGCAACATGGAGAACATCTCGGCGAAGGAGCTCGAGGACAACCTGTTCGCCCATCCGAAGGTGGCCGACGTGGCCGTCATCGGGTTGCCCGACGACCGCACGGGCGAGCGGGCGTGCGCCGTGGTCGTGCCCGCGGATGCGGCCGATGCGCCGACGCTCGACGAGCTGTGCGCCTACCTGCTCGGGCGGGGGCTCATGAAGCAGAAGCTCCCCGAGCAACTCGAGATCATCGACGCACTCCCACGCAACCCCACGGGCAAGATCGTGAAGTTCGAGCTCCGCGACCGCTACGCGAAGCCGTAGACCACCCCGACCTGCAAATCCCACTCAGACATACACATTTCTGTGTATGTCTGAGTGGGATTTCGACAAGGAGCACTGCAACTGATGGCACTGTTGGACGGGAAGATCGCAATCGTCACGGGCGCGGGGCACGGCATCGGCCGTGGCCATGCGCTCGAGTTGGCGAAGCACGGCGCCCGCGTCGTCGTGAACGACCTCGGATCGAGCGTGAGCGGCGAAGGCAACAGCCAGGACGCCGACCTGACCGTGAAGCTCATCGAGCAGCGCGGCGGTGAGGCCATCGCCAACTACGGCGATGTGTCTGACGAGGTGCAGTCGGGCGAGATGATCCAGCAGGCCGTCGACACGTGGGGTCGTCTCGACATCCTCGTGAACAACGCCGGCATCGTGCGCGACAGCGTGATCTGGAACATGTCGGTGTCGGACTTCGATGCCGTGATGAAGGTGCATGTCCGCGGCACGTGGCTTCCGAGCCACCACGCGGCGAAGCATTGGCGGGGGCGGGCCCAGACCGGCGAGACGTTCACCGGCCGAATCATCAACACGGTCTCGGGTGCTGGCCTCATCGGGAACTTTGGCCAGACCAACTACGCCACCGCGAAGGCGGCGATCGCCGGCCTCACGCAGACGTTGTCGCTCGAGCTCTATCGCATGGGCATCACCGTCAACGCCATCGGTCCTGCCGGCGCGACGCGGATCACGGGCACGATGCCGAACGCGCCGAAGGTCCTCGAGCCCGATGACATTCCCGACGACGAGTTCAATCCAATGGACCCAGCCGGAGCGTCACCGGTCGTCGCGTGGCTGGCGAGCGACGAGGCCCAACTGATCACCGGTCAAGTCATCCGCGCCGTCGGCGGCAAGATCGTGCTGATGCACGGGTGGACCGATGGTCCGACCATCGACAGTGGCGGCAAGCGGTGGGACGCCACCAAGCTGGGCCAGCAGATCGCCACCGACATCTTCAAGACCCGAGCACCCGGCCTGCGCTTCTAGCCAGTGACGAACGGAGCGAGTGTTCGAGACTCAGCGGGAGCGGGGGAGGCCGAGGCCGTGCTCGGCGATGATGCCGCGCTGGATCTCACTGGAGCCGCCGTAGATCGTGGTGACCGTCGAGTGGCGGTAGGCGTGCTCGACGAAGTCGAAGATCGGCGCGTCGGACGGAACGATGTCGCGGCAGTCGCCCGCCGCACGGGTGAACGCTTCGGTGACGAACAGCTTCGCCATCGAGCCTTCGACGTGCGTGACTGCGCCAGTCGAGGCCAGTTCGCTGCAGCGATAGAGCAGCAGACGCCCGACTTCCATCGCGACCGCGTGCGCCGCGATGCGATCCGCCACCAGTGGATCGTCCAGCGCGCCTGATGCCTGCGCCCACGACGCGACCGTGCGCACGAGGCGGTCGGGCTCGCCCCAGTTGGCGCTGTTGCGCTCGTAGACGAGTGCGGCGTTCATGACCGACCAGCCGGCGTCGACCTCGCCGACGCGGCAGGAGTCGGGCACGCGTACGTCGGTGTAGAAGGTGATGTTCGTGCGCTCGCCGCCGAGCGTGTGCACCGGTGTGATTTCGATACCCGGCGAGTCCATCGGCACGAGGAACATCGTGAGGCCCTTGTGCTTCGGCTTGTCGGGGCTCGTACGGGTGAGGAGGAACACGTAGTCGGCCACGTGGGCCATCGTCGTGAACATCTTCTGGCCGTTGATGAGCCACTCGTCGCCGTCGAGCACTGCCCGCGTCTGCACGGCCGCGACATCCGAGCCGGCGTCGGGCTCGCTGTAGCCGAGACACGCCAGCGTTTCGCCCGACAACATGCGAGGCACGATCTCGGTGCGCTGCTGCTCGTTGCCGAGCAAGACGAGCGTGGCCGCGACCATCGAGACGATCCCCATGCTGTCGACGGGCGCGCCGGCGCCATACAGCTCCTGCATCAGCGCGGTGGTCTCGACGGGGGAGCGTCCGCCGCCGCCGACCTCGGCCGGCCAGCCCGCCGCCAGGTAACCCGCCGCACAGAGGGCGCGATGCAAGCCGGCGTCGTGCATCGTGCCGGTCTCATGGGCACGCTCGATGATCTCGTCAGTCAAGTGCTCACCGAGGAACGCCCGTACCTCGCGCTGAAACTGCGCCGCGCCGGCGTCGAGCTGTCGATCGAGTACGCGTCCCGTCGCGCCCCAAAGGCGCTCGGCAATCTCGAGCAACCGGTGCCGAGGATCACCGAACTTGGTCCGTGCGACCTTCGCACGCTGCACGTACAGCTGCACGTCGTACTCGAGCATGAACCCGTAGCCGCCGTGGTAGTGCAACGCCGCTTCGGCGGCTTCGACAGCCACGTAACCACCCCACCACTCGGCCATCGACGCCAGCGCCGGCCCGTCCGGGTCGTCGTCATCGAGGGCGCCGGCCGCCTCTCGGGCGAGGAGCTCGCTTCCTGTCACTGCGGTGTGGAGATCGGCGAGGCGGTGCTGGATCGTCTGAAAGGTACCGATCGGGACACCGAACTGATGGCGCTCTTTGACGTAGTCGATGGCGAGGTCGAGCACCGCGCGCGCCAACCCCGCGAACCACGACGCCCGCAGCGCGAGCTGCCGGTCATCAGGTTCCGGCGCAACGGTTTCGATGAACGGCACCGTGGCCAGATGCGCCCCGCACTGGCGGGCCACGACGGCAAGGTCCGAGATCGTCGCTTGTCCCGACTCGGCCGCCTCGAACAGGCCCATCTCGACAAGTCCGTCCCACACGGTCTGATCGAAACCCGAAGACTCCGCCGCCCGCACCTGCTCGGGCGACGACGTCTTGTCGAGCAAACGGGCGACGGCTGAATCGAGCGCCTGCTGCTCGTCGGTCAACAAGGACGTCACCCCAATGCGCCGGTGGCGCGCAATGACTCGATCTTGGCGTCGTCGTACTGCAGCACGGAGCGCAACACATCGTCGGTGTGCTGGCCAACGGTCGGCGCCTTCGACGGGACTGGCAACGCCTCGTCGACGAGCTTGATCGGCGACGGCAGCTGCTCGGCCCCCAGCAGCTCGCGAGGCAGCCACGGGAACCGGTCCTGGAACTGGGGGTCGTCGGCGAGCGTCTGTGGCGTGTTCACGTTGACGATCGGCGTGTTCACCCGTTCACCGATCTGCACCCACTCGGCACTCGTGCGCGACGCGAAGATGTCGCGCAGCTCCGACCGCAGCTCGATGTTGCCGACCGCGTGATCGGCGTACTGCGCTCCGGGAAACTTCTCGAACAGGTCGGCGCGCTCGATGCCGCGACAGAAGTTCTCCCAGAATTCCCGCTCCGAGGCCTGGAACAGGATGTGGCCGTCCTTGGTCGCGTAGAACTGGTAGCGCACACCGTGGCGCATGCCGCCGGTGCCAGGAGCGCGGCGCTCGTAGTTGTCGGACGCGTTGCCGGTGACCTCGTCGTCGGGCCGCTCGTACGCCTTGTACGTCTCGGAGCGCAGCCAGTCCATCGCCGCGGCGGCGTCGGACTGTGCGATGTCGAGCCGCGCCGGCTCACCGGTCGCCCGCGCCCGGATCACCGCGGCCAGCACACCCAACGCGCCGAACAACGGTCCCGCGTGGATGCCGGTCGACGGATGCTCGGGCAGATAGGTGAACCCGTCGTCGTCGATCTCCGGCTTCACGAGTCCGGCCCACACGTCGTACGCGACACCGTGGCTGGGCATGTCCTTGTACGGGCCCGTCATCCCGTAGCCCGAGATCGTGCAGAACACGATGCGGGGGTTGACCTCGCAGAGCTTGTCGAAGCCGAGCCCGCGCTTGGCCAGGCCGCCCGGCCGCATCGCTTCGATGACGACGTCCGCGTCGCGTACCAGGTCCAGGTAGATGTCGACCCCTTCCGGTGTACGCAGGTCGAGCACCACCGAGCGCTTGCCGCGGTTCACGTGCAGGTGCATCAGCGACACACCCTCGACGATCGGCCACGTCATCTGCCGCACGTAGTCCCCCGCGGGCGACTCGATCTTGATCACGTCGGCGCCGAGGTCGGCGAGGTGCGTGGTGATCGCGGCCGGGCCGAGCATCGAGCTCTCGATCACGCGCAGGCTGGCGAGGGGGTTGGTCACAGCAGGGCTCCAGCACGTTGTTTCTGACGGTCCGTCAGATTGTAGGAGGGCCCTAGATTGGCCCGCCATATGCCGAACGAGCCCGCAGAGCCCGTCGCCTATCGCCAGATCCAGTTCACGGTGCCGCCCGGCGCGACCGAGCTGCTCCTCGTGCGGCACGGTGAGTCGGAGGCGGCCATCGAAGGCCAACCGTTCGAGCTCGTCGAAGGACACGGCGACCCCGCGTTGTCGCCCGACGGAGTCGCCCAGGCCGAGCTCGTCTGCGAGCGGCTCGCGACAGAGCCGATCGACGCGATCTACGTGAGCAACCTCCGGCGCACCGCACAGACGGCCGCGCCGCTGGCGCAGCGACTCGATCTCGTGCCGATCGTCGACCGCGATCTCCGCGAGGTCTACCTCGGCGAGTGGGAGAGCGGTCTGTTCCGCAAGAAGGTAATCGAGCGCGATCCGATCGCGGTGCGCATGTCCGAGGAGCAGCGGTGGGATGTGATTCCGGGGGCCGAGCCGCAAGCCGACTTCGCGCAGCGGACTCGCGCCGTCGTCGAACGCATCGCCGCTGCCCATCCCGACCAGCGTGTTGCCGTGTTCGCGCACGGCGGGATCATCGGCGAGATGCTGTCGCAGGCCACCGGCTCGCGGGCATTCGCGTTCACATCGGACAACACCGGTATCTCACAGCTCGTGATTGCGCCCGACCGTTGGATCGTGCGGCGGTTCAACGACACCGCCCATCTCGACGTGGGACTGACTACGTCGCGCTGACCACGTCGACGACGAACCACAACGTCTCGTCGGGAGCGATGCCCGGGCGGCCCTGCGTGCCGTAGGCGAGCGCCGGCGGAATCCCGAGCAGCCGCTGGCCGCCGACCTTCATCCCGACGAGGCCCTGCTGCCAACCGACGATCACCTCGCTGAGCGCAAAGCTCGCGGGCTGTCCACGCGACCACGACGAGTCGAAGATCTTGCCTGTCGAACACGACACGCCGATGTACTGCACCGACAACGTGTTCGTTGCCACGATCTCCGCGCCGTCGCCGGTCTTGAGGTCTTCTTTCACGAGCTCGGTCGGCGGGGGACCAGTCTTCACCGGGACGGCTGGCGCACCCGCGGGCAGCGGGTCGGCGAGCGGGACGCACGGCATGCCGGCTGCGGATGCGAGGGTCGTGCTCGTCGTCGACGGGTCGACGAGCGAGGCGTTGGGATCGACGGTCGTCGTGGTCGACGAGGTGCCGCTGCCGCCGGCGATCACCGCTCCTCCGAGGATGGCGATCACCAGGACGCCACCACCGATGGCGGCACCGACGCGCCGGCGCGCCTGACGCCGTCTCGCGGCTTCTGCAGCTGCGGCTTTGGCGCGGCTGCTCACCCACTGGCGGTCTTTCTTCCGACTAGGCACGGGTGGGCAAGCTAGTGCCGTGCCACGGTGGCAAGGTCGCAGGCCTCCGCCACCAGCTCGTAGGACCGCAGGCGGTCCTCGTGACCAGGCACCATCGTGGTGACCATGAGCTCGTCGACGCCGGTGCGGACGGCGAGCTCCTCGAGCCCGCGGCGGACCTCACTCGGGTCGCCGACGATGAGCGGCGCGGTCCAGTGGCGTAGGAGCTCGCGCTCCGATGGCGTGAACACGTACTCGGCGGCTTCCTCGGGCGTGGGCATCGGTTGCGGACGTCCTTGTCGCAGCCGCACGAAGCTCAGTGAGCTCGGTCCGGACAGCCAACGTGCCCGCTCGTTCGTCTCCGCGCAGATCACCGGCACACCGATCATCGCGTATGGCTCGGCGAGATCGTCCGAAGGCTGGAACGCCGACCGGTACACCTCGAGTGCAGCCATCGTGTTCTGCGACGCGAAGTGGTGGGCGAACGAGAACGGCAGGCCGAGCATGCCCGCCACCTGTGCGCTGAAGTCGCTCGAACCGAGCATCCACATCGCCGGCTTGTAGCCGCGGCCTGGTACCGCGGTGATCTGCGGATGGGTGCCGTCGAAGAAGGCGACCAAGTCGCGGAGCTGCTCGGGGAATTCGTCGGCGCCGGTCATGGGTTTGCGCCGGAGTGCCGCGGCCGTGACGGGATCAGTGCCGGGCGCCCGTCCGAGCCCGAGATCGATGCGGCCGGGATGCAGTGCCTCGAGCATCCCGAACTGCTCGGCGATGACGAGCGATGCGTGGTTCGGCAACATCACCCCGCCCGCGCCGATGCGCAGGGTCGAGGTGGATGCCGCGAGGTGGGCGATGAGCACGGCCGGCGATGAGCTCGCGATGCCCGGCATGTTGTGATGCTCGGCTACCCACAGCCGGTGGTAGCCGACTCGCTCGGCCAGGCGAGCCAGTTCCGTGGACGTGGCCAGCGCGGCGGCGGGGCTCGACCCTTGGCCGACCGGGGCGAGATCGAGGACGGAGACGCGGGGAAGGGCCATCCGAGCGTCCAACGCTCCGGACGGCGAGCCTCTTCCATCCATCTAGGTTCTCCCCCCGATGCCGCTGCACCCGAACGCGCCGGAGTGGTTCCGCCAGGCCCTCGGGGTGCCGTTCGAGGACGGCGAGGTCACCGTCAGCGGGGCCACGGTGCACTACCTCTCGTGGGGCGAGCGGGGCCGGCGCGGGCTCGTCTTCGTGCACGGCGGCGGCGCGCATGCGCACTGGTGGACGCACGTGGCGGCTCGGTTCGCCGAAGAGTTCCGGGTGGTCGCCGTCGACCTGACCGGGCACGGCGACAGCGACCACCGCGACACGTATGCGTTCGAGCAGTGGACCGAGGAGGTCGTCGCCGTCGCGGAGGCCGGTGCCATCGACGGCCCACCGGTCGTCATCGGCCACAGCATGGGCGGTTTCGTCACGATCGCCACCGCGGCGTTGCGCGGCGACAAGCTCTCCGGCGTCATCGTGTGCGACTCGCCGGTGACCGCACCCGATCCGGAGGTCGAGTCGTACCGGTTGAAGGAAGCATTCGGCCGTCCCCGCACGTATGTGTCAGTCGAGGAAGCGCTCGAGCGCTTTCGCACGGTCCCGCCTCAGGAGCACTACCTCGACTTCGTCATCGATCACGTGGCCCGCCGCTCGTTGCGAGCGGTCGACGGCGGTTACCAGTGGAAGTTCGACCGAAGGATCTTCGAGCAGTTCGCACAGTCGATGCGCGGGATCGCGTTGCCCTACCTGCCGAAGGTGCGCTGCCGGTTCGCGCTGCTGCGTTCCGAGTGCGGGCTCGTCACGCCGAGCATCGGCGAGTCGATGTACGACGCGCTCGGGCGAGTGGCGCCGATCATCGAGCTGCCCGAGGCCGGACACCACGCGATGCTCGACCAACCGCTCGTGCTCCTCACCGCGCTGCGCACGTTGCTGGCCGACTGGGATCACTCCGAGCCTCACCGTCCGCGCTGACCCGTCCGTTCTGGAGCCCGATGGCGACGCGTGTGCGGGCCGCGACCGCGGCGACACACGTCACCAACACGTCGATCATGACAAGACCGATTTGATCGGCTGACCGGGGAGCACGTCCTTGTGCAGCCCGTCGGGTGATTTCACGACCTGGCCGAGCACGAGCACGTAGTCGATGCCCGCGGATTCCTGCGCCGGGTTGTCGACTGTAGAACGGTCGGCCACCGTGCTCGGGTCGAAGATCGTGATGTCGGCGTCCGCCCCCTGCTGTAACCGACCCTTCTTGGCCAGCGCCGGTGCCTTCCCCTCGAGCCGCTTCGCCGGCAGGATCGTCATCTTCGCCAGAGCGTCGATCAGTGACAGCGTCTGCTGGTCGCGGGCGTAGTACCCGAGCGTGCGACTGAAGCAGCCGGCGGCGCGCGGGTGGTTGTTGTTGGCGGGCTCGAGGATGGCGTCGCTGCCGACCATCGTGAACTTCGACTGCAGCGCGGTCACCACGTCGGCATCGGGGATGGCGTACGCGGCGACGAGCTTGTTCTCGGAGGCGCGGTAGCTGTCGAACGACTGCTTCGTGAGGCGTTCACCGGTGCCCGGAACAACGAGGTCGCTGTACGTGATGTGGAAGCGCTCTTGCCAGCCCGGGGCGAACCGCGCCGACCTGATGTACGTGGCCCAGAAGTTGTACGGGTACAGACACGCGGTCACGTCGAGCTTGTCGTTGTCACGCGCCTTCTGCAGTGTGTCGAGCGACTGCGCCATCTGGAACGTGCCGCCCGTCGACGTGATGTGCATCACGTGCACACCCGACCCGGTCTGCCGGCCGAGGTCGAGGATCTCCTGCAGCGTCTTCGCGTTGTCGTCGGGCGGCACGTCGGTCGAGTACCGCCCGTGGAAGAACGACGGCAGCCCGTACTTCGCCGCGACCGCCATCTGTTGGGAGATCTCGTCGTCGGTGATGCCCGGCGAGTACTCGGGGGAAAAGCTGGCGCCTATCCAACCCTGATGGAGCTGCGTCTCGATGTCGTCGACGAGTGAGTCGATCTGTGCGGGCGTCGCTGGCGAGCTGCCGCCGATCTCCTGCCCGCCGTTGCTGCGCATGTAGTAGTTGTCGTACGCGCCGCCGTAGTGACAGGGCGACTTGCCCTCGTAGGTCGAGAAGAACCTGTCCGCCGTCGTGAGCATCCCGTGCATGCCGAGGTTGGTCGTGACCCCGTCAGCGATCTTGAACCAGATGCCGTACTCGTTCGGGTCGTAGCTGATCATGTCGATGAAGCCCGGAGCGACCACACGGTGTTCTGCGTTGATCGTGGCCCGCCCGGTGAGCGGTGCCTCGCTGATGGCCGTGATCGTCGTGCCGTCGATCCCGACGTTGGCGACGCGGTCGTAGCCCGTCTCGGGATCGATCACGCGTCCGCCGCCGATGACCTGGTCGAAGACGTGGTCAGGTGCAACAGGAGATGTCGTGGCGGTGCCTGCGACGCTCGGCGGGTTGGACGCTCCGCTCGAGCTCTCCGTACCGCGCGGCCTGACATTGGTGATCGTCGGCCTGGTGGTGCCCTGCACCTTGGACAACGTGATCGCGCTGGCCGCACCGAATCCGAGTGCCAGCAACAGCCTCCGTCGTTCGAGCGAGACGGGCAGTTCGTCGTCGGTCACGGCGTCCCGTCACGAAGGCCGGCATAGCGGGCGCGCAGCGACGCCCGATCGACGCGTTCGTCAGGCTCGACGAGCACGCCCGCGCCCAAGCCCCACGCCTCGGCTACCTCTTCCGGCGGACGTTCGTGCAATACGGCAGCCGCCTGCACGCACGCGCCGATGGCGACGTGTTCTTCCCCTTCGGGGATCGTGACCGCGAGGCCTGACAGGTCGGCGACGATACGGCGGTAGGCCGGCGATCGGGCGCCGCCCCCGACCAGAACCGTCCGGCCAGGGCCGCCGCGGGTGAGGCCAGTCGCCCGCCGCAGCGCGTCGAGTCCGTCGAGCAATCCGAACACCACGCCCTCATACGCGGCGCGTGCGAACTCGCCGCGCGTCACATCGCCGTGCACGCCCGAGACGAGCCCGGTGGCGTTGGGCCGGTTGGGGGTGCGTTCGCCGTTGAAGTACGGGAGCACGATCACGCCGCCGGAGCCCGCGTTCGCGGACAGCGCGAGCTCGTCGAGCTCGTGCGCGTCGGCGCCGAGGAATCGTCCGAACGACTCCGTCACTTGGGTGGCGTTCAGTGTGCACACGAGCGGCAGGAAGCGACCGGTGGCGTCGGCCAAGCCGGCGACGGCTCCGCTCTTGTCGGCCGTCGGCGTCGCGCTCACGGTGTAGACGGTGCCGGACGTGCCGAGCGAGATAGCGATGTCGCCGACGCCGAGTCCCACACCGAGCGCGGCGGCCATGTTGTCGCCGGTCCCGGGTCCGCAGAGAGGACGGCCGCGCAGGCCGAGGATCTCGTGCACGGACGCGGTCATCCAGTCCGACGCGTCGCTCGGTCCCAACACCTCGGGCAGGCGCTCTGCCCATGCGCCGTGCTTCGGCTTGCCGACGACACGCTCGAGGAGATCGGGCCGCCAACGATTCTCGGATGGTGACCAGTAGCCCGTGCCGGATGCATCGCCGCGGTCCGTGACGAGGCGACCCGTCAGGCGATACGTGAGGTAGTCGTGCGGCAGGAGCACGGACGCGACCCGCTCGAGCACGGCCGGTTCGTGGCGCGCCAGCCATGCGAGCTTCGTGATGGTGAACGCGGCCACTGGAACCGAGCCGCTCGCCTTCGCCCAGCGCTCGGCTCCGAACTGCTTGACCATCGCATCGGCCTCAGGGGCAGACTCCGTGTCATTCCAGAGCTTGGCGGGACGCAACACCGCTCCCGCGGCGTCGAGGGCAACGAGCCCGTGCTGCTGGCCGGCGACCGACAGCGCCGCGATGTCGCGAACGCCCGCTTGGCCGACGGCGATGACGAGCGCATCCCACCACGCCTTCGGATCCTGCTCGCTGCGCGGCGGCCGGGAGGTGGACGGATGGGGCGCGCGGCCGTACGCGACGAGCCGCCCATCGTCGGCGTCGCGTACCTCGACTTTTGTCGCTTGCGTCGACGAATCGACGCCCATGACCAGCGGCACGGCCGCCAAAGGTACTTGGCGGCCTGCGCGCCAGGCCCTAACGGGTGCCGAGCAAGAGCTCCGTCACGAGCTGGTCGAGGTGCTCGTGGCCGTAGCCCTGTTGCGCCAACGCGTCGAGATCGACGGCAAATGCATCGCGGCGCAACGCAGCAATCGCGTCGGCGTTGACCTTGCCGGGGAACGTCGGCTCCCGGAGCTCGGCCACTTTGGCCACCTCGAGCGCGGCCTGGATCTCGGCATCCTGGTGGAAGCGCTGCACCTTCTCGCGCAGGATCAAGTACGTGCGCATGCAGCCGCGGGCGAAGTCCCAGACGCCCGCGGCGTTCTCGGTGCGATACGCGTGCGCATCGAAGTGGCGCATGCCCTCCCAGCGCGAATCCTCGAGCAGCTTCACGAGGTAGAACGCGTCACGGATGCCCTCCGAGCCGAATCGGAAGTCCTGGTCGTACTTGCCGATGCGCTGCGCGTTGAGGTCGATGTGGAAGAGCTTCCCGTGCCACATCGTCTGGGCCACCGCGTGGTGGAACGACAGTCCCGACATCGTCTCGTGGGCGAACTCGGGATTGAGCCCAACCATCTCGGGCCACTGCAGTTCGTTGATGAAGGCCAGCGCGTGCCCGACCGTCGGGAGGAACATGTCGCCGCGCGGCTCGTTCGGCTTCGGCTCGATCGCGAACTTCAGGTCGTAGCCGCGGTCGCGCACATGCGCGCAGCACACGTCGACCGCCTCCGCGTAGCGGTCGAGCGCGGCGCGCACGTCCTTGGCGGCGTCGGACTCGCAACCCTCGCGCCCGCCCCACATCACATAGACGCGCGCCCCGAGCTCGACGCCGAGCTCGATGGCATCGAGCGTCTTGGCCAGCGCGTACCTCCGCACCGCGCCGTCATTGGCCGTGAACGCGCCGTCCTTGAACACCGGATCGGAGAACAGGTTCGTGGTGGCCATCGGCACCTTCATGCCTGTCTGGTCGAGTGCGCGACGGAATCGTTTGACGATCGCCTCACGGTCGGCTGGCGTCGACCTCGGTGGCACCAGATCGTCGTCGTGGAAGTTCACGCCGTAGGCGCCGAGCTCGGCAAGCCGCTGCACCGACTCGACGGGATCGAGTGCCGGCCGAGACTCGAACCCGAACGGATCGCGCCCGCGGTTGCCGACCGTCCACAACCCGAACGTGAAGCGATCCTCCGGCCTGGGCGTATAGGCGTCGCTCATGGGTGCCAAGTAGAGCACCAGCGCGGCATGGCGGCCGATTCGTCGAGGTGTGCGGTCTCGTCGGGAGCCAGCCAGTCACGGGATGTCGAGCTGCTCGTGGTTGACCTCGTGGACGAGGCCGAGCAGCCGTTCGAGCGCGTCGAGTTGGCCGTCGAGCCCGATGGCGTCGGCGAGGCCGGCTCGGAGAGTGGTGACACCTGCGTCGCGATACAGGCGGAGTCGCTGGCGGACGAGATCGTCGGTGCCGATGAGGTTGGTGCCTAGCCCGATCTCGATGGGCACGCGTTTGGCGGCCGCTTCACGGTCGCCCGCGAGCCACAGTCGCTGCACCTCGGCGACGTCGTCGCCCCACCCCTGGCGGGCAAATGCGTCGTTGTAGAAGTTCTGGTTGGCGGAGCCCATGGCGCCGAACGTGAACGCGTACCCGTCAGCGTGTCGCCGGCCCGCGGCTTCGACATCGTCGGTGAACTCCACGCCAACAGAGACGCAGAGCTCGATGTCCGCAAGCGAGCGACCCGCGGCTTCCGCTCCCTCTCGGATGGGGCCAAGGAACACGTCGGCGGTCTCGGGGAAGAACGAATTGCCGATCCAGCCGTCCGCGACTTCCCCGGTGAGTCGGAGGTTTGCCGGGCCGAGTGACGCAAGGTAGATCGGAATGTTCGCCGGCGGCATCTGGGAGCGAATGCTCCGACCGTCGCCGCCCGGGAGTGGAAGCGTGTAGATCTCACCGTCGTAGGCCAGGCGGTCACCCCTGCAGATCGTGCGGATGATCTCAACCGTCTCGCGCGTTCGCCGAACGGGCCTGTCGAACCGAACGCCGTGCCAGCCCTCCATGACCTGCGGACCGCTCGTACCGAGGCCGAGAACGAACCGGCCATGTGACAGTGCCTGAAGCGACAGCGCGGACATGGCCAGCATCGCAGGAGTGCGAGCGCCGAGCTGCACGATGCCGGTGGCGAGCCGGATCGTCGACGTGGACGCGGCCAGGTACGCGAGGGGTGTGAGCGCGTCGGCGGCCCAGAACTCGGGCACCCATACGGAGTCGGCACCAAGGCGCTCCGCCTCCCGCACGAGCTCCACCCCATCGGCGGTGAACGGCATCGCGCTGATGCCGACCCGCAACGTCATGCCTCGATCTCCGCGAGCCGCTTGATGCCAGCGAGCGTCGCCTGCATGTTGCGCTCGTGCTCTGCGAGACGCCGAGCGACGATCTTCTCCTCCTTGTCGGGCATCGCCTCGATGGCGACGGACAGGCCCGACGGTGCCGGTCCCATGCGCATCCCCTGGCGCAGGCGGGTGCCTGCGGGTTCCTCGGCGAGCTCGAACCACCAGCTCGCCGACGGATTGTGCAGGTCCGTGACCGCCCACTCGAACGCCCGCGGTGCTTCGTACCGCGCCACGAACGAGGTCGTCTCCCAGTCGCCGATCGCGTCGTGGTGGTTGCGTCCCGCGAAGCGAGCGCCGACGTCACGGCCCTCATCGAGCCAACGGGCCCCGAGGAACTCGCTGGAGAAACGCGCCGGCAGCTCGATGTCCGACACGAGTGACCACACGCGCTCGATCGAAGCAGCAACGAAGACGTCAACCTCGACGGTGGGGCCGTCCGCGTACTTCACGATGCACTCACCTCCCCCCACAGGATGACCGGATGACGCTCACGCGTCGAACGCCGGCATCGGCTTCTCGTCGTATGCCATGGCCTGAGCGGAGCGAGTCTGGGCTGACCAGTTGGTCCTGACGCGCTGAGCCCCGGCAATAGGGTGGCTCGTCGTGGTTCGGCGGCATCGATTTCGCAACGTCTCCATCGCCGTCGTGCTCATCGCGCTCGCGGCGGGCGCCGTTCTCTGGGTCAACCGCGACATGACGCCGGCGGCCGGAGCTGGCGCCGGCACGATCGCTCTCCGGCTCACGCAACACAACCAGTTGCCGCGCGATCTGCAGCCGTACGCCGGTCTCGGCACGTGGGTCGACGGGTTCGACTACGGCCCGGCGTACACCAAGAGCGGCACGCCGCCGATCTCGCCTCTCGCGGTGGACGAGATGGCGGCCAGCAGTGTGAAGACCGTGTTCCTGCAGGCGGTGCGCGACGACTCGCGTTCACCTGACGGCATCGTCGATCACGCGCTCGTCGAGCAGTTCCTCATCCGCGCCCACCGGCGCGGCCTGCGCGTCGTCGGCTGGTACCTCCCGAAGTTCACCGACCTCGACGCCGACTTTCGCAACCTGCTGAAGATCGCCGACTTCGAGGTGCTCGGTCATCGGTTCGACGGGGTGGCGGTCGACATCGAAGCCGTCGAAGACGTCACCGACGTGCCCGAGCGCAATCAGCGGTTGGTCGACTTGTCGGCCCGGCTGCGCTCGCGATCGGGGCACGACGCGATCGGTGCGATCGTGTTGCCGCCGGTGCTGACCGAGGTGGTGAACCTGCGGTACTGGCCCGACTTCCCGTGGAGCGAGATCGATCCGTTCTACGACGTGTGGCTGCCGATGAGCTACTGGACGTTTCGTTCGGCGTCGTCGGGCTACCACGACGGCTACACGTACAACGACGAGAGCACCCGACGCCTGCGCAACAACCTCGGTGACCAGACCGCGGTCGTGCACGGCATCGGTGGCATCGGCGACCTCGTGACCGATGAGGAGCTCGACCGTTTCGCGCAGTCGCTGGTCGACGACCGCGCCGTGGGCGGTTCGATCTACGACTGGAGCTCCATGACGCCCGCAACGCGTGCGGCGCTCGCTCAGCGGTTCGCGACCGGTCCGGCCGCACAGCTGCCGGCCCCACCCTGACGCCGATCACGTCGAGTCGATCGGCAGCTCCCACGTGCTCAGCACCGCCCTCACCCGCCGGGCGACCGACGGCGGCACCACCTCGCAGGCCGCGGCCGCGAGCTGGTCGAGACGGGGGAGCTCGCCCAGCACCCACCGACTGAACGCGCCGTCATCGAGCCACGCGGCGACCGCGGCGGGCACACCATCGACGGGCCAATCGCCGGCAGCACACGCCATGCGCAGCACCGGCCAGCTGTGTACCTGGGCGAGGACCTCGCCGAGCCGGCCGAGCTGTTGGGCCGCCTCGCCCGCGCTCGTCGGGTCTTCCGCGACGACGAGGGCGATGGCGGGGTGCAGCCCCGCGGCCTCGCGCCACGGGAACCGCATCGACGAGGGGGCGCAGCCGCGGTGTTCGAGGAGCCGTTCGAGCCACACGATCGCCCACAACTCGGTGCTCGTGTGCGCTGGTGGCGCGGTCGGGAGGCCGAGCGCGCGGCGGCACGCATCGTCGATGCGCCCGCTGGGCTTGTGCTCGTCGCCGCCCGAGAGAATCGTGGCGTCCTCGCCTTGTAGTCGCAGCGTGCCGCCACTCGCGCCGGTGCGGTCGACGAGATGCACACAGCGCACGCGCCGCCGCTCGTCGCGCTGCACGAGGTGCCGCGCGTTGCCTTCCGTCACGACACCGATCGCCGACCATTCCGCGGGCGCGGTGAAGCCGGCGAGGGCCTCGACGACGCTCGAGCCGTCATCGATGGGGCGCACCCCGAGGTCGAACCCCTCGGACGGCGCCTTGGCGGCCGACCATTCGGTGATGCGCACGAGGAGCGGCGGCTGGCCCCAGCCTTCCTGTTCGGCGGCCTCGTCGAGCGCGGTCGCCAGCCGGGGCAGCGCCGCGGACAACGTGTGGTCGCCTGGGTCGGCGGGAACGGGATCGACGAGCCGCAGTCGCCGTCGAGTGGTGCGGACGGTGCCCGCTTTGCTGGCCATGTGATCTCTCCTGCATGAATGCCTCTGTGAGGCGATCACGCCCGCAGTGCGGGAGGGAGATCGCGAACCCATTCGTTGTCACCATCGTAGGCGGGGCATGTGACAACTACCCTTTGCCCCCGTGCAGCTCGCGGTCGATCCGTCGCGCGTCGAGGCCGTCACCGCGGACATCGCCGCCTACCTCGAGGGACGGGCGCCGCTCACGGGCCTCGAGCTGTACTACGTCCTCGAGAGGTCCACGCCGCTGCGAGAGTTTCACACGGTCCTGCGCCAGGGTCCGCAGAATCGCACGCGCTCAGGGTTACAGCAGTCGTACGGCGATCACAATCGGTTGCTGCTCCTCGGTCTCGACAAGCTGGTCGAGGGTGACCTGCCCTGGTACCGCGAGCGGCTCGTGCACCCGGGAGCGGTCGATGATGAGCGCCTGCAGGGATGCTTCGACGCGGTGCAAGGCCTCGGCCTCACCCGACCGGCGTGCGTTGCGCTCTGGTTGGGCGCGGCGTTGCACGACTGCGGCATGCTCGGAGGGGGCGATGGCAACGTCGACGTCGAAGACGGTGTCGTGCTGGCCGACGACGTGCTCGACGAGCTGTGCCCTGCCCACGTTCGGCCCCTCGCGTCGTTCGCGATCCGCAATCACGACTACATCCGCAATGTGTTCCTCGGCGAAGTGCCGAGTGGTTTCATCACGGACCAGCTCGGTGAGCTTTCGGTCGACGTACGGGCAATCGCGATCGGCGCGCTCGGGATGATCCAGGTGGCTGGCGCGGCCAGCCTCGGCGAGGGCCGGCTTTCCGAGTTCCGAGTGGCGATCTTCGAGCGCTGCTTCGACGGCAGCGCGCTCGACGACGGTTCGACGCGCACGCGGCTGGCCCGGTTGCTGTCGACCGGCGCCGAGACTGTTGCGGAACCGGAACTCGTCGCGTCGGCGGACGGAGGGGCCGCGCTCGAACCGCTCCTGCGGCATGTGCCGTTGCACGGATGGCACAGGGCATCGCACGGCATTGCCGACGACGGTGCCGCAAAGGTGTCGGCCCTCTCCGTTCTCGCGGAGCGATGGGACGCGTCGGATGCCGATCACGTCGTGCTCGCGCGCGGTCTCCGCATCCCCGACGGCATCGACGAGCCGTGGAGCCCCTCTACGTCTGAGGTCAAGCTGTTGAACGGCACGACCGCGCTCGTCGTGGCTGCCTAAGGAATCAGGCGACGCGGTCCCAGCGGTCCACGTAGCGCGACGCAGTGCCCCAGCGGCGCTCCGTGAGCACCCGCGCCAAGCGGGCGTCGCTGGCCGCGTACGCGTGCAACATCTCGTGGCTCAAGTCGTGAATGCGCGTGCGGTCCACGTCGATCGGCGTGAAGCCGACGAGACGGGCGATCGACTTCAGCGAGCAACTGACCCGTAGTGCGGGCCCGACGTCGGCGAGGTACAGGCGGTACGCGTCGACGTGGCCGTGCTGGTGCCAGCGAGCGCGGTACGCCGACTGATGTCCGGGGAGCGGCGGATGATCGAGCGGGATGGTCGGATCGGATCGCAGGTGCAATCCCAACGCGATGCCGTGCAACGACGCCCGGTGGGCGAGGAACGGCAGATCGAAGGCCGCGCCGTTCCACGTGGCGATCACGCCGGGAGCCACGACGGCGAGGCGTGCGTCGAGGTCGTGGAGAATCGTGTCTTCGGGGCCGGTGAAGACCTCGTCGAAGCCGTCGTTCGACAGCGCGACCGTGACCACCGCGGCGACTTCGGGGTCGAGGCCGTCGACGGTCGTGTCGGTCTCGATGTCGAGCCCATAGACCATTGGCCTCCTACTCACGACACCGAGCGTAAAGACACGGCACGCGCGGGTGGGGGACCCTCAGGCCACTAGAAGCGCAAGCGGGGGAGCAGGTGCGGTCGGAGCCGTCGAGCGATGGCGGGAGTCAGTGGCTGGTCGATGTCGTCGAGGGCGAACCACGCGGTGACGGTGCCGTCCTCGTGCTCGACCTTCGTGAGGCGGGCGCCGCGCGGTAACGGGGGAAGTGGGAGGAAACCGCGCAGGACGCCGACCATCGGTGCCGGCAGACCCACGATTGACGCGCGCATCGGGCGCAGGGTGAGGAAGTGACCTGTGACCGCGACCTCCGTTGCGACCTCGCTGATCGAGAAGCCCCGCACGCTCGTCTTCACGATGACGCCTTCCTCGGTGAGGAGCATGCGCACGGGCAGATGCGTGCGTTGCGTCCAGCGGTCGATCGCTGCCTGTGCCACCGTCGCCTTGAAGCCGATCTCGCCCGTACGTAGCCGTGGGGGAAAGCCTGGCTGGATGCGGACGTTCTCCACGTGCACGACCATGCGCTCGACCTCGAGCCCGGCCATCTCCAGCTCGCCGAGCTCGAAGGCGATCACGTCGATCGTGCCGAGCAACGCGGACACCGGCGATGTCTTGGCCCGCACCTTGACCGGACGGCGGGCGACCCGGCTCAGCGTGCCGTCGAGCAAGCTGATCAGGAGGTCGGCCGGTGACGGCGGCTCCTCGTCGGGAGGCTCGGCGAGCTGGAGGATCGGCGGATCCTCGGGCGCAGACACGCCCGGACAATAGCTAGGTGTTTCCGTCGAGGAGTTGCGTGACCAACGCGGCAATCGCGCTGCGCTCGGAGCGGGTCAGCGTGATGTGGCCGAAGAGCGGGTGGCCGCGCAGTGCGTCGATCACCGACGCGATGCCGTCGTGGCGACCGACGCGGAGGTTGTCGCGCTGCGCGACGTCGTGGGTCAAGACCACGCGGCTGCCTTCGCCCAGCCGGGACAACGCGGTGAGTAGTACCGGACGCTCGAGGTTCTGTGCCTCGTCGAGGATCACGAACGAGTCGGTGAGGCTACGGCCGCGGATGTGGGTGAGCGGCAACACTTCGAGCAGTTTGCGCGACACGACTTCGTCGATGACCTCTGGCCCGACGATCGACTCGAGGGCATCGGTGACCGCGGACGCCCAAGGCGACATCTTCTCGGCCTCGGTGCCGGGCAGGAATCCGAGGTCTTGCCCACCGACGGCATAGAGCGGGCGGAACACGACAACGCGCTTGTGGGTGCGCTGCTCGAGTACGGCGTCGAGGCCGGCGGCCAGCGCGATCACGCTCTTGCCCGTACCGGCCGGGCCACCGATCGACACGATGCCGACCCGCGGGTCGGCCAGCAACTCGATGGCGATGCGTTGCTCCGCCGACCGGCCGTGCAGGTCGAACAATGAGCGATCGCCGCGCACGAGGTGCACCCGCTTGTCGTCGCGCACGCGGCCGAGAGCCGACTGCGAACCGCTCGCGCCGGCGACGAGCGCGACGCCCGTGTTGCATGGAAGGTCGCGCGCCTCGACGAGATCGACCACGCGCTCGGCGAACAGCTCGTCGATGCTCTCGCTGTCGACTTCGAGCTCGACGAATCCGCTCCAGCTCGAATCAGTCGAGGCCAACTCGTTCCGGTACTCGTCCGCATCGAGGCCCACGATGCTCGCCTTCAACCGCAGGGGAAGGTCCTTCGTCACGACGGTGACCGCGTGGCCCTCGTCGGCCAGGTTCTTGGCCACCGCCAGGATGCGATGGTCGTTGTTGTCCGACGCGAGAGCCGCGGGGAGCCCGGCCGTGTCCTGATGGTTCAGCTCGACGCGGAGCGTGCCGCCCGCCGGATTCGCGACGAGCGGCTCGGTGAGCGAGCCCGCCTCGGTCCGGAACTGCTCGAGCATCCGCAGCGTCTGGCGGGCGGCCCAGCCGAGCTCGGGATGGTTTCGCTTCGCCTCGAGCTCCATGAGCACGACGATCGGCAACACCACCTCGTGCTCGTCGAAGCGCACCAACGCCCGAGGGTCAGCGAGCAGCACGGACGTGTCGAGGATGTAGGTGCGCAGGGCGCGCGCGGCTACGACGACTGCGGGTTCGGTCACGGCTACCCCACGGGATCAGGCACGTCCGGCGACGCTGGTGTCGTCGGCTCCGCGCAGTGAGGGATCACTGGACGCCATGAAACCGCCTGCGCGTTCACGACTGGTGGATGGTCTACCTTCCCGCGGTGGCTTGCCTCTTCTGCGCGATCGTCGCGGGCACCGAGCCTTCGTACCTCGTCGCCGAGACCGACGACACGCTGGCCTTTCTCGACATCCGCCCGCTGTTCCCCGGCCACACCCTGCTCGTGCCCAAGCAGCACTTCGAGACGCTTGTCGACCTGCCATCTGAACTGATCGCGCCGCTGTTCGAGCAAGCGCAGCGGCTGGCCGGCGCGATGGAGACGGCGCTAGGGGCCGCGGGGTCGTTCGTGGCCGTCAACAACCGCGTCAGTCAGAGCGTCGCCCACCTCCACGTGCACGTCGTGCCCCGCAACCGCAAGGACGGCCTGCGGGGTTTCTTCTGGCCCCGCACCAAGTACTCGTCGCCCGACGAGGCCGAGGCCGTGGCCGCCACGCTTCGAACGGCGCTCACGGCTCCACGATGACGGCGTCGTCCGGCCGGACCACCCCGTCGCGCAGCACGCTGGCATAGAGGCGACTCACCCCCGGCTCCCGGTCGTGGTTCATGCGATTGAAGTCGCCCTCGACGAACCAGCCGGCGTTCTTCTTGCAAGGTGTCGCGTACGCCGACACCTCGATGAGCACGTCGTCGCCGATCGCGATCCGAGTGCCCGGACGCAGTGACGGCCAATCGATGCCGCGGATCGTGACGTTCTCCCCGGCGTGGCCGAAGTCGATCGGGTGCCCTTCGCCCTGGAGTCGTTCGATCACGTCGGCTGACCACAGGCACGGTGCCTGCCATACGCGACCGTGGTGCTCACGCGACGCCTGACGATCGCCTTCGACACCGCGGTAGCCGACGATCGCCTCGTCGATCGGTTGCTTGGGCACGCCCCCACCCGACGCAAACACACCCGCGACCGAGCCCTCGCTCCGCGGCGCGCCGGCTCCGAGCGCATGGATCGAACGGGCGGCGAGTAACAGGTGGTGGCTCGTTCGGTGCACGATTGCCAGAAGCTCGTCGTCGGGGGCCGTGATGTTGTCGAGCTGATCGACTGCGGCTGCGTAAGTGGTGGCGCTGTCGAGGCCAGCGGCGAGTGCGGCGTGCTCAGTCGCGGAGAGTTGGTCAGGCGCGGGTCGCGTCGCGAGTACGGATTCATCGACGCCGGTGGCGGCCCATCGCCAGCGAACGGCCATCGTCGCGATCGAGCGGCGGGTGTCGAGACGGTTGTAGTGAGCGCCGTCGAAACGGCACTCATCGCACGTCTCGACGGTCAAGCGGTCGATGCCTTCTTCAGCTCCTCGAGCGCCGTGCCGAGACCATCGGCGAGCGACCACACGTCAGGGATCAGATCCGCGCACGCGACGAGCCCGAAGTCGAGTTGGTCGAGGTAGCTCATCACCGTGATGTTGAGGCCGCCACCATCGAAGATCGGGCCCATCGGGTAGTTCGCGACCATGCGCGCGCCGTTGGAGTAGAGCGGGAACGGTGGGCCGGGGATGTTCGAGATGGTGACGTTGAACAGAGGGCGGTGACGATCGGCCATCTTCGTGCGCGAATACAGACGGGCGGCCCGGCCGGCGAGCGCCGGCGCGGCGAACTCGGCCCAATCGGTGAGTGAATCCGCGCCGATCGCATTGAGTTGGCTCTTGGCCTGTTGCGTGCCGTCATGGATCGCCTGGAGGCGCTTCACCGGATCATCGATGTCGGTGGCGAGCGAGCACAGCATCTGCGACACCTGGTTGCCGAGCGTTCCCTGCTGCTCCTCGGTTCGGACCGACACCGGCACCATCGCGACGAGCGGGGCATCAGGATGCTCGTCCTGGCTGTCCAGGTAGTGGCGCAACGAGCCGGCGCACAGCGCGAGCACGACGTCGTTGACCGACACGCCGTGGGCGTTCTTCACGGATTTCACGTCGGTGAGGGACACCGACGTCATTGCGAAGTTCCGGTGCGGCGTGAGGGACACGTTGAACGACGTGCGCGGCGCCGCGAAGAAACCCGGCGGCGGGTCGACGTCGGGCTGGCTGTTGCGCTGCCGGGTTCGCAGCGCGGTCTGCGCCGTACGGCGGAGTGTCTTCGCGAGGCGGTACGGCTGACGGGCGAGCGAGTTTGCCGCGTACCCGAGGCGTTCGACCTCGGTCGGGATGCGATCGGGATGCCACTCCTCCTCCGGCGGCGGCGCTTCGTCGTCGGGACTGAGTTGCAGCATTGCCACGGTGATCTCGTTGCCCGACACGCCGTCGATCGCCGCGTGATGCACCTTGGTGAGCACTGCGACGTGTCCGTTCTCCAAACCCTCGATAGCCCAGCACTCCCACAGCGGGCGGCTGCGATCGAGCTGGATCGTCACCAGATGACTCGCGAGATCAGCGAGCTCGCGGGCACCACCCGGCTGTGGTACGGCGATGTGGCGCAAGTGGTAGTCGAGATCGAAGTCGGGGTCCTCCACCCAAAGCGGATGGTGGAGACCCATCGGAATCTCGACGAGACGGCGACGGAACGGCGCCGCGAGATGGAGGCGCGACGCGTAGAAGTCGCGCATGTCGTCCATCGAGAAGCCACCCTCGACGGTTGACGGGTCGAGAATCATGAGGCCGGCCACGTGCATGTATGAGGAAGGCGTTTCCATGTACAGGAACGTGGCGTCCATTCCGGTCAGACGTTGCATGAGTCCCGAGTCTTCACAGGACGACCTCGCAGCGCAACCCCTTGACGGCTTGGATCACTTGTCGACGGCGAAGTGGGGCGCGCCGTCCACAACCTGCAGCGTTCCCGGCATGCCCAACAGGTCGAGCTCGTCGACATCGAGACCGGTGGCGCGCACCGCGACGACGTCACCTTTGTGCTCGCCGCCGATGATCGTGATCTCGAGCGCAAGCGCGTCGCCGTCCGCCATCGCGTCGACCACCACCACGTCGTACGCACCGTCAGGCAATCGAAACACGTCTGTCATGTCACCTCTTTGTGATTCGCGAGTCCAACAGCGTTGACAGCTACTAACCCCTTGGAGGATTCCATGTACGACTTCGCTGTCGTAGCACTGCTGGCTCTTGGTGTCGTGAAGGTCGTGGACTTTCTCGCTGACAGCATCGGCCAGTTGACCCGAATGCGCTCGGTCCTGACGTTCCTTGGGGGACTAGGGGCCGTGTGGGCGTTGGACTACTCGCTGTTCGACCGGTTCGACATCGCCGTTCGTACGCGTACGACCGGCGTCTGGATGACCGGCTTCATGGTGTGCGGTGCGACCGTTGCGTGGCGGGCGATGTTCGCTTGGCTCACGCACGACCGGGCCGCGGGTGACGAGACCCTCGGCGTGCACACCGGCCTGCGTCGCGCCGCTTAGGCGTCACTCACCAGTTGCGTTGATGGCGCCGGCATCGCCGGCGCCATCGGCGCGTTCATCTATCCGATCGGCGGGCGACTTGCCGGAGTCAACTTCGTTGTATGTCCAGTCGGGTTGCTTGCGAAGTTGGCGCTCGTCGATGAGCACGGCTTCGCCCTGCAGGTCGAGGATCTCCGCGATGGGAAAGCTGTCGACTGGCTCGGTCGTGCCGTCGGCGTGGGCGCGGAACTGGCCGTGGAACTCGGCGATGATGCTGCGCACCACGGTCTGATGTTGTTGAGCGAGGAAGCACCGCGCGCCGTCGGTGACGGTGTCGAGCTTCTCGAGCACCACGTCGAGATCCTCAGGTTCCCCGTCAGACCGGCGCATGCGGTCGAGCCCGGCGGCGATGCTCTTGCCATCGTCCTTGCACGGCGTGCACTGCCCGCACGACTCCACCGCCAAGAACCGGGAGACACCGTGAGCGACGGCGACGAAATCGGTGTCGTCGTCGAATACGAGGAATCCACACGATCCGAGTCCGCTGCCCGCAGCGGCCATGTCTTCGTACGTGAGCGGCACGTCGAGATGCTCCGCAGTCAGGATCGCGTTGGAGACACCGCCGAGCACGGCGACGATGTCCCGCCCCTTGCGTGGTCCGCCAGCGATGATGTGGATCGCATCGCGCAGGGTGGTCCCCATCGGGATCTCGCCCACCGCATCGCGCTGCACAGCCCCACTGATGGTGCACACGATCGTGCCCGGCGACTTCTCGGTGCCGACTTCACGGAACCATTCAGTGCCGCGCGCCGCGATCGCTGGGAGGTTGGCCACGGTCTCGACGTTGTTCACGAGCGTGGGAGCGACGTCGGTCGCCTCGGCGCCCTCGTCCACTCCTTGCCGCCAAGGCGGCGCGACCCGCGGGAACGGTTCGCGGCCGTCGATCACTTCGAGCAACGCCGTCTCTTCGCCGTATAGGTACGACGCCGGACCTTGCTCGACATCGATGTTGATGCCGTCCGCCCACCCCGCAGCCTTGATCTCGTCGATCGCGCGGCGTAGGCCCGCAAGCTCCTTCTCGAACGACGCCTTCAATCCGAAGATGATCCAGTTCCCGCCGACTGCGGATGCCGCGATGAGCGCACCCTCGACCACTTGATAGGGGTTGTGGCGGAGGATCGCTCGATCCTTGAACGTGCCGGGCTCGCCCTCGGCGGCGTTGATCACGACGGGCGTCGTGAGCCCGTTGGTGTGGTACTCGAGCACGGTGCGCCATTTGGTCGCCGTCGGGAATCCGGCTCCGCCGCGACCGCGCAGGCCCGCCGCGTCCACCGTCGCCACGAGGGCCTCCGAGCCCATGCGCCGGGCGGCGTCGAGGCCCTGACCTCCGCCCTGTTCGATCCATAGCTTCAGCGAGGTCACCGGGCTGCCAGCGAGCAGCCGTTCATGGGTCATGGTTTTTGCCACAGACCGGTGTTCCCCGAGGGCAGGGCTCACAAGTCGTCGATGCGCTTGAAGCCCTCTCCATAGGCCATGCCGGCCGTGCGGCCAAAGGTCGCCAGCCCGTCGAGTACGCGCCGTCGGAAGCGCTCGCGCTGCGCGTCTTCGTCAGCCGCGCCCACCTCGATGTGCATCGTTGACCGCAGCTGTGTCCGGTGCTCGAGCAACGCGGCGAGCTTCGCGTCGACGAACGGCGTGACATCTTCGACGTGATCGACCTCGTCGGCCTCCCACAACAGCAGCGTGGACGGACGCCAGTGGTCGATCCCCTGTTCAGGAAAGAAGTGCGGATCGCGGGCCGCGACGATGCCGTCGACGGCGAGCTGACCGGCATGGCGGTGGTCGGGGTGCAGGCGGTAGCGCCGCCATGGGTCGTGACCGAGCACGACCTCAGGTTTCAGCTCACGGATGACGCGGGCGACCTGTTCGCGCTCGACCAGTCCGGACTGCAGCTCGCCGTCGACATGTCCCAGGAACACCACGTCGCCGGTCGCGCCGAGTGCCTTCGCCGCGGCGCGCTGCTCGTCTTGCCGGAGTGCGACGAGCGCGACGATGTCGTCGCTCGGATCCCACGAACCCTTCGATCCATCCGTGCACACGAGGTGATGGACGACGCACCCACGCGCGGCCCACTTCGCGAGGGTGCCACCGCAACCGAACTCGACGTCGTCGGCATGTGCGGCGATGGCCAATGCCGAGGCCGGCGTCGCGAGGTCACGCATCTGTCGGCAGCTCGAGATCTGCGGGCACGTCGACGTCCCATCCGAGACGAGGGTCGCGCAACACGCGATACGGCAGTCGAAGGCGGTCGGCTTCGTCGCGGTGTCGGGTGAACGAGCCCGGCCCGTACGCGAACGTGAAGCCGACGCGCGTCGGGATGCAGAGCACGTTCGTGCCGTCGTCGTGCCGGTCGGGGACGAGCGTGATGCCGGCGAACCCGGTGACGCGGGTGAGGTCGTCGGCCAAGGGGAGGTCGCCGTGCGCGACCACGACCTCGATGGCGTTGTCGTCGCGCGTCAGCTTTTCGACGCCGTCGGTCACGGCGCCGTTCAGGCCGAGCCCGGGACGCCAGATGACGGCGGCACCATTGGCCTCCGCCCACTCGGCTACCTCACGGTCGTCGCACACCACCGACACGGGCAGCGACCCCGCCGCTGCCAGTACACGGGTGGCCATCGTGCGGGCCAGCTCGGCGCGTTGTGGCTCCGACAGCGCAGGCGCGAGCCGGACCTTCGCCTGCCGGAACGACTTCACCGGGACGAGCACGTGGGTAGCCGCGATGAGACGAAGGCTACGCTGCTCGGAAGTTTCCCGACTTCCCTGCATCATCTTGTTCTTGCGCTGTCTGGCCACCGTATGAGGGGTTGAGCAGCGCAATTTCACAGGGAAGGGGTGGCTCGTGGCCGACTCCATGTCGCGAGCGCTCGTTGTTGCTCAACGGCAACAGGGCGTGATCACACGCACACAGGCGCTCGAAGCCGGACTGCACAGGCGCGCGATCGACCGACTGATCGCGGGCGGGCGTTGGGAGATCGTGGCCCGTGGCGTCTACCGCGTGCTCGGATCGCCGAGAAGTTGGGAACAGCGTGCGCTCGGCCTGGTTCTCGCTGCGGGTGACGATGCCGTCGTATCGCACCGATCGGCGGCGCACGTGTACGGCCTTGATGGATTCGGACCACCCGGCCGCATCGAGATCACGACTGCGCGTCATCGCCGCCATTCGATTGTTGGAGCCACCGTGCACGAGTCACTCGATCCGCACTTGCTCGGAACGCGTCTTCGTCACGGCATTCCTGTGACAGGGCCGGCGCGCACGATTCTCGATGTGTGCTGGGTGGCCGACGACGATCTCACCGCGCTCGGAGCGCTCGACGAGATGTTGCGACGACGCTTGGTCACGTGGGCGAAGCTGTGGGAGTGCCTCGTCGTTCATGCTCGGCGGGGGCGTAACGGTGTCGCTCGGTTCCGACGCATCTTGTTGAAGCGGTGGGGCAAACGCGGCCCCCGCGGGGTCTTCGTCCGAACGGTGCAGTCATTGCTCGACGATGCTGGACTGCCAGAGCCCATCGCAGAACACGGGGTGAAGCTCAGCAACGCGAACTACCGCCTCGATCTCGCCTATCCAGACGCGATGGTCGCCATCGAGCTGGACGACAAGGAGTCACATCTCACCGACAAGGCCTTTGAGGAGGATCCTGTTCGAGAGAACCGTCTCAAGCTCGCGGGGTGGCTGGTGCTTCGATACACGTGGGATCGTCTCATCAACGAGCCGAACGTCATCGTCGACGAAGTGCGGGAGGCGCTGCGCGTTCGTTCTTGCGCTGCCTGACCCCTCATACGGTGGTCAACCGACGCAATTTCGTGGGACGGCCTTCCGCTCTAACCTGCTCGGCATGTCGATCCGGGTGGCGGTCATCGGGGCGGGCTCATGGGGGACAACCGTTGCCCATCTCGCGGCGCACAACGCGCCGACCACGCTGTGGGCGCGCAGTCCGGAGCTGGCCGAGGAGATCAGCACGGACCACCACAACAGCAAGTACCTCGAGGGCTACAAGCTCCACCAGGATCTGCGGGCGACGAGCACGCTCGAGGAAGCGGTGAGCCTCTCGGACCTGCTCGTGATGGGCATCCCGTCGCACGGGTTCCGCGAGTCGCTCGAAGCGTGCGCGAAGTGGATACGACCCTGGGTACCGGTCGTGAGCCTCACCAAGGGCCTCGAGGCGGGCACGAAGTTGCGCATGAGCCAAGTGGTGCACGAGGTGTTGCCTGGTCATCCCGTCGCCGTGCTCACTGGACCGAACCTGGCCAAGGAGATCCTCGCCGGGCAGGCGGCGGCCGCGGTGGTGGCGATGGCCGACGACTTCATTGCCTCTGAGTTGCAGAGCATCTTCGCCTCGAGCCTGTTCCGCGTGTACCTCAACCGCGATGTGATCGGTTCGGAGATGGGGGGCGTGTTGAAGAACGTGATCGCGATCGCGGCGGGTATGGCCGACGGCGTCGGCGCGGGCGACAACACGCGCGCCGCGGTGATGACCCGCGGCCTCGCAGAGATCACACGGCTCGGCGTGGCGATGGGCGGCGACCCGATGACGTTCGCCGGCCTGGCCGGCATGGGCGACCTGCTCGCCACCTGCATGAGCCAGCAGAGCCGCAATCGCTACGTCGGCGAGCAGTTGGGCAAGGGCCGGCCGATCGACGAGATCATCGCGGAGATGAACCAGGTGGCCGAAGGCGTCAAGAGCTGTCGCACGGTGCTCGAACTGGCGGACGAGCACGATGTCGAGATGCCGATCGCCGCGTCGGTCGTCGGTGTGGTGCATGGTGGGGATACGGCGTTCGACGCGTATCGCGGGCTGGTCAGCCGCAAGCCCACACACGAACGTCACCCTGGATGAGCAGACTTCGCACCTTCGCGGTCCGGCGCGTCATGGGCCGCCTGCGCATCGACGACGACATCGTCCGCCACCTGTCGACCTTCCAGCGACTGGGCGAGAAGTTCGACCTGGAGTCGCCCGGCGAGATGCTCCCCATCGGTGCCCGCACGGTCTTTCGCGCGCTACGCACGCGCGCGGCGGCGCAGATCGGGCCGGACTGGGTGTGGCCGTACTGGCTCGAGAACCAGCTCGACCCCACGTCGCCGGCCTTCGTGCCGCGCGGCCACCTCCCGTTCCTCACCAACGTCACCGCCCGCAACTGGACGGCCATCGGGAACGTCGCGTCGACCTGGGAGGCCATCGTCGATCCCCGGGGTCTCGTCACCACGTGGTTCGACGGCTGGTCGCTCGACTGGTGGATCGGCGGCGACGATCGCTGGTACCTCCCGTCGCGCGAACAGCCGTCGCGCATGCGTCAGCGACTCGTCGGCGCGTCGCCGGTGGTCGAGACCGTGATGCGGATCCCAGGCGGTGAGGCCGTGCATCGCGCCTATTCGATCGTCGGAGACGACGAGCTGGTGATCGTCGAGATCGAGAATCGTTCGCGAGTTCCGTTCGCGGTCGCGCTCGCGGTGCGGCCGTACAACCCGGAAGGGCTCGCGGTCATCGAGCGCATCGAGCTCCACGACGAGACCACCGTGACGGTCGACGGCCGCCCTGCGCTCCTGCTGCCGAAGGCGCCGGCGCGGGTCGCGGCGTCGACGTTTCACGAAGGGGACAGCGCAGCCACCGTGATGAGCGGCACCGCAGCCTCGGCCGACGCGTTCCCCAAACGTCTACGCGACGAAGCGGGCATGGCCCAGGCCGCGTTCATCTACCCGCTGCCGCACACCGCAACGTTGCGCGTCGCATTGCCGATGGTCGCGTCGAAACGAACGCGCCGTCGGGGCCTCACGCGCCGCCGGGTCGAGCGGGCGCCGTCATACCCGACGGCGATCCCGTCGCCCGATCAGGTGGCCCGCGGATGGGCGGCGCAATCGAGCGGCGGGATGCGCCTCGTCCTTCCGGACGAGCGCCTGCAAGAGGCGGTCGACGCCAACTGCCGCTTCCTCCTCGTGTTGCACGACGGCGCCGACATCACGCCGGGACCGAGCACGTACCACCGGTTCTGGTTCCGCGACGCGGCGTTCCTCGTGGCCGCGCTCGACCGTTATGGGTTCCACGCGCAAGCGGCGGAGGTGCTCGCCTCGTATCCGGGCCGCCAGCGCGTCGATGGATTCTTCCTGAGCCAGCCGCGGGAGTGGGACGCGAACGGTTGTGCGTTGTGGGTGCTGGCGGAGCACTGGCGGCTCACGCGCGATCGCGAGCTGCTCGACGCGGTCGTTGGTTCGGTGGCGAAGGGCGCGCACTGGATCGAGCGCAAGCGGGGGAGCAAGCGGAAGCGGGCACCCGAGCTGTACGGGCTGTTGCCCGCGGGCGTGTCCGCCGAGCACCTCGGGCCGTTCGACTACTTCTTCTGGGACGACTTCTGGGGCGTCGCCGGTCTGCGCGCCGCGGCCGAGTTGCTCGAGGCGGCCGGTGAGACGGCGGCGGCCGCCGATGTGCGTCGCGATGCGGACTCCTTCTGGGCCGACGTGAAGGCGTCGCTCGGCATCGTGGCCAACCGCTTGGGGAGCGACGCGATCCCGGCTGGGCCTCGACGCCGGCTTGACGCCGGCGTCATCGGCTCGCTCGTCGCGTGCGATCCGTTGCATCTGCTGCCGGGGGACGACCCGCGCGTCCGCGCCACGATCGATGTGGTGCGCGATCGGTTCACGCTGGGCGACGCGTTCTATCAAGCGATCAGCCACACCGGGCTCGGCACGTACCTCACGCTGCAGGTCGCCGCCATCGAGCTCGAGGTCGGCGATCGGCGCGCGCTCGACCGGCTGCAATGGTTGATGGACGCGGCGACGCCGACGTGGACGTGGCCGGAGGCGATCCATCCCCGTCTTCCGGGCGGGTGCATGGGCGACGGTCACCACGGTTGGGCCGCGGCCGACTTCCTGTCGTTCGTGCGGCACATGCTCCTTCGCGAGACCGGCACGACGGAGCCAGGGCTCGCGCTGTGCTCGATGATCCCCGACGACTGGTGGGGCCGTGGGATCGAGGTCCACGACGCGCCGACGCATTTCGGACGCATGTCATACGCCGTGCGCTGGCACGGCGATCGTCCGGCGCTGCTGTGGGAACTCGAGCCCTTCGACGGCGTCGGTCGCGTGCGCCTCACCGCACCGGGGCTCGATCCGACGTGGTCGAGCGAGGAGCTTCGCGGTGACGCTCTTCTGGCTCCGGTACCCGCAAAGGAGGCCGTCGGGTGAGCACGAGCTTCCAAACGCTGCGCCAGGTCGTCGAAGCGCTCGGGGTTCCGCAGGACGAGATCGAAAAGGCCGAGGCCGACGGCACGCTCGGCCTGTTGCTCGTCGACCGCATGATCCTCGCCGACACGGACCCGAAGTACACGCAGAGCGACGTCGCCAAGCTCAGCGGGCTCGGCGAGGAGGCCGCTCGGTTCTGGCGGGCATTGGGCTTCCCCGATCCCGGTCCCGAGGATCGCATCTTCAGCGACCTCGACATCGAGATGCTCAAGCTCGTCGAGCAGTTCGTCACCCTCCGGCTGATCGAGCACGACGAAGCGCTGCAGATGGCGCGCGTCATCGGTTCGTCGATGGCCCGGGTCGCGTCCGCCCAGATCGATGCCATCGAGTCTCGGATCGACGAACCGACGTTCCAGGACGGCACGGAGCCGGGGGTGTTGCGGGCGCGCTTTCTGGTGCCGGCCATGCCGCGCATCCTCGAGTACACGTGGAAGCGCCACCTCCAGGTCGCCGCGCGTCGCCGTATGGTCCGGGAAACGGGCGCGGCGGAGGGCAATCGCGCCCAGGCCGTGGGTTTCGCCGACCTGGTCGGCTTCACGGCGCTCTCGCAACAGCTCAGCGATCACGAGTTGGCCGCCGTCGTCGATCGTTTCGAGGCGACGGCCTACGACATCGTCGGATCGTTGGGTGGGCGTGTCATCAAGATGATCGGCGACGAAGTCATGTTCGCGGTGGACGACGTCGCGACTGCCGTGGAGATCGCCTTGTCATTGGCGGAGGCGTATCACGACGACGAATCGTTGTCGGATGTGCGCGTCGGGCTCGCCTACGGACCGGTGCTCGAGCGTGAAGGCGATCTCTTCGGCCCAACCGTGAACCTCGCGAGCCGGATCGTGTCCATCGCGTATGCCGCATCCGTTGTTGTGTCGTCGGACATCCATGACGCGCTGGTCGACGACGAGCGACTCCAATGGAAGTCACTGCGGACCCGCCAGCTGAAAGACATCGGACGAGTGCACCTCTGGACCGTTCGTCGAATCGGGGACGCGTTCGAACGCGAGGGTGTGCGAGAGCGGGCTCGCCGCCGCCGGGGCACGATCCGCGACAAGGTGACCGAGGTCATGGAGCGGCGCGCCGCCGCCGACGACGACACGAAGGACGGCGAGGAGGAATGACGCTCGGGGCGCGACGAAGGCCCCAACTGGGCAGGCGGGGCCTTACGCACGCTGCGACCAGGATCTCAGGTTGGCGGAACCCATGACCGTGCCGAGGTGCTTCGTCGCACGGCAGACAGGGTCCAGGCCAGCCGGTTGGGGTGTGGAACCACCCTGCCCATGTTGTATCGCGTCGAGATCGGAGTAGACAACGGCGGATGATCCGAGCAGGCCTGCAAATTCCGAACTTCACGTACCCCGGCGTCGCCCCCGACCAGCTCTTCGAGCGCATCGCCGACGTTGCCGTCGCCGCCGAGGAATCGGGCTTCGACACCGTGATGGTGATGGATCACTTCTACCAACTGCCGTTGCTGGGGCCGCCTGAGCACGAGATGTTCGAGGCGTACACGCTGCTCGGGGCCATCGCGGCGCGCACCAAGAGCGTGAAGTTGGGCACCTTGGTCACGGGGGTGACGTATCGCAATCCGGCGATCCTCGCCAAGATCGTGACATCGCTCGATATGATCTCGAAGGGCCGCGCCTTCCTTGGCATCGGGGCCGCGTGGTTCGACCAGGAGCACGAAGCCCTGGGCGTCGAATTTCCTCCGGTGAAAGAGCGTTTCGAGCGGCTCGAGGAGGCCCTACACATCTGCCGGGCGATGTTCCGCGGCGAGCGACCAACCTTCGAAGGCAAGCACTACCGCGTGAAGGACGCCATCAATTCGCCCGCGCCGATCACGCCCGGCGGTCCGCCGATCATGATCGGGGGCCAGGGCGAGAAGAAGACGCTGCGCCTCATGGCCGAACACGCGGAGATGGCGAACTTCACCGCCGGGTTCGACGAGATCCCTCGCAAGCTGGAGGTGCTCGCGCAGCATTGCTCGGACGTCGGACGCGACATCAACACGATCAACAAGACGCCGCTCGGGTCGTTGATCCTCGGCGACACGATGGAGGAAGCCGAAGGCAAGCGGTCTGCGCTGCTGCAGGAGCGGGGCCTGCCGCCGTGGGATCAGCTCGACGACGGCATGAAGGCGATGATCGGGGCGCGGTTCGTCGTGGGCGACGCCGACGCGGCCGGTGAGCAGCTGCAATCACTGCTCGCCCTCGGCATCGACGGCTTCACGTTCAACATGCCGGCCGATGGCTGGGAGATAGATGCCGTGCAGCGCGCCGGTCAAGTGGTGCGCAAGGCGGTGTCCTAGTCGTCCAGCACGGCGGTGGCGATGCGCCACGGCCCGAGCGTGAACTGCTCCTCGAAAGGCTCGACCGGACGGCCGCGCAGGTCGACGAGCCAGCCGCGACGGCCGTCGACGGTGACGGTCGTGGTGTCGGCGGACGGATTGAACACGCGCAGCTCCAACCGTCCCGCGGCTCGCCGTAGCGATGACACCGGCGCGCCGTCGACGGACAACGCCTGACCGGACGTTGCCGTCGAGGCATCGACGCCGCCTGACGTCGCGCGCAGCACTTGCAGCGGCACCAGAACGTCGTCGGCCAGCGCGAACGGATCGGCGTCTCCGACATGGAGTGCGTAGGAAGCCACGACCGGCTTCTGCAGCTGCGATCCCTCCATAGGGGTGATCGGGCCCGCGGGCAGCGGCCGCGTCGCCATCGGTCCCTGCGACAGCAGGCCCGTGCACCGAGCCAGCGTGAGCGCGAGTTCGTGCGCGTGACCATCTCGGATGTCCGTCAGCTCGTACTCGCGCACGCCGTCGTGCACGACGGTGAGCCCGCCGGCTTGCACGAACCGTTTGGACGGGAACGTCGGGATGCCGAGCTCGGTCGGTCCGCCTTCGGCCTCGAGGCCGCGCTCGACCACCGCAAACACGCACTCCGCACGGGACGAGGTCGCCGGTTCGGGAAGCGGCAACGTGACTCGCACGCGCTGATCGCGTGTCCGATTGGTCCATGCCGTCTCCACGCGTACGAACGGCTCGCCGGCGCCGAGCTCCAATGTGGTGGCGACGTCGACATCGACCAACGGCCCACCGTGACGCTCCGGCCAGCGGTACGTCGCGGCGATGCGCACTCGGGCTCGCACCGGTCCCGACTCGAGCACCTCGATCGCGACACGCTCGGGCCGGTCGATCTCGCTGTCGCCATCGGGAGGGCACCAGTTGTAGGTGTCGCCGACGTCGCCGCCGTGCACGATGCGACCGAACCCGGCCACGCCGTTGATCGACCACGTGCCGTCGGCTGCGATGTCGATGCGCACGAGCCCGTTGTCGAGCATCGCGTCGCTCGCGGTGACGGGTGCGACGTCGAGCGCGCCGGCGGCGAACGTGCGCCAGCCGAAACCGGGCACGTCGCTCACGCGGGCGAGGACCTTCTGCGTCGGGAGTGCGGTGGCACGAATGCGCACCCGCCCCGTTGCAGAACCGGCCAGAGCGTCGAGCTCGGTACGCGCGCCAGGCTCGAGGAGCTCGCCGTGCTCATCGCGCTCCGCCGACCACAGCACGGCGCCCGTGTCGACGGACTCGAGCGTGAGGCCGAGGATGCGGTCGTTGTGCTTGAGCTCGCGGATGACGACGGCCGCCATGTCCGCAAGGTCGAGCTCAGCCAACACGCGCTCGGCCGGCCGAACGTTCAGCACCTGCGCGCCGTCGAGCGGATCGTTGCCCGGCAAGATGAGCTCGACGAGTCCGCTGCGTGGCCGAGCGGATGGGTTCACGATCACCGGTCCGTCGGCCACGATCGTGGAGGCGAGCGCGTTCAGCGCGCGCGCCGCAAGGCCTTCACCGATCTGCGTCGCTTCCGCGTACCGATGCAGCACGGCGTCGCACACTTCGTCGACCGAGCAGGCACAGATCGAATCGTGCGCCGAGTTGCGGATCAGGCTGAGCCACGCCTCGTCGAGCAACGCGCCGGGCCAGCGTTCCGGCGGTTGATGGAGCGCCGCAAGCGGCTCGGCCAGTTGTTCGAGCGATCGTTCCGCACGGGCAGCAGCCTGACGAACGTCGACGCGGTTCGACGTGACGCCCATCAGCAAGTTGGCGCGCGCCCCGGATCGCAGTTCGCCGGTCCATGCAGGCAGATCGTCCGTTGCCGCGCGTGAAAGGTGGTCGGCCAGCGACGTCACCACGAGTTCGTAGTCGTCCTGCAACCCGTTCGCCTCGTCGACGACGCGTCCGAGCCAGGGCTGCGGCATGAGGTGGTCGGTGCCGTTCATCCAGAGGATGGGTCCGACGAGGAACGACTCCCAGTCCGACTCGAAGTCGGCCACCGCCCCGACCAGCGCCTTCGCGTCGTCGGGCAACCGCGCGCCGTTGCCGTACCCCTGCGGGAGGTACTCGGCCCGCACGGTCGAACCGTCGGGCGCCGACCACCAGAACGCGCTGCGGTCGACCGACGACGGCACGCCGCGCCACACCACCGCGTGCTCGAACCCGAACAGGGCGAGCAGCTGCGGCATCTGGGCGACGTGGCCGAACATGTCGGGCAGGTAGCCGACGTCCATCGCCCCGCCGAACGCGGCGGCCCGATCGAGACCGCGTTGCAAGTTGCGCACCGTGGTCTCGCCCGACACGAGGAACTCGTCCATGAGGATGTACCAGGGTCCGGCGGACACGCGTCCAGACGCGGCGAGGCGACGAAGCGTCGCTTCCGCCTCGGGCCGCACCGCGAGGTAGTCGTCGACCACGGCCATCTGCCCATCGAGCATGAAGTGCGCGTACGACGGGTCGGCGTCGAGCCGGGGGAGCAGGTCGTCGAGCAGGTCGACCAACCGCAACCGGAATGTCTGGAACGGCGAGTACCACTCGCGATCCCAGTGCGTGTGAGGAACGATCGACACCGTGCGCCGCGTCATGTGCGAAGGGTACGGCAGTAGCGTCGCCGGCGATGTGTGACTGCCTCGTGGCTCTGTATCCGGCGACCGCGAGCAGCACATTGTTCGCCAAGAACTCGGATCGGCCGCCATCAGAGGCACAGGCCGTCGAGCGATTCGGACCGCGCCGCGAGTCCACGACGCGCACGACGCACATCGAGATCGACGGTTGGCCCCGGGACACCATCGCGTTCGCCGGCTCCCGGCCGACGTGGATGTGGGGCGTCGAGCACGGCGTGAACGTGGCGGGCGTCGCCGCGGGCAACGCCACGATCTACACGACCCTCGACCCGCGCGGCGCCCCCGATGGTCTCACCGGAATGGACCTTGTGCGGCTGGCCCTCGAGCGAGCGCCGACCGCGCCGGAGGCCGTCGACTTGATCGGTGAGCTGTTGCAACGCCACGGACAAGGGGGCACGGGCCACGACGGCGTGGACCGTCCGTACTGGTCGTCGTTCCTCGTGGCCGACCCGCTGCATGCGTTCGTGATCGAGACGAGCGGCTCCGTGTTCGCCGTCGAGCCCGTCGAGCGGACGCGGGCAACCTCGAACCGCACGACGATTCCCGCGTTCGACGCCGAGCACCGGCATCCGCGCCAACCCGTGGAGCAGTTGGTCGACGGGCGCCTCGCGGCCAGCGACGCCGTGCTTGCGCACGAACCGGTCACGGTCGACGCGCTGATGGCGCACCTGCGTTCGCACGTCGGCGGCGAGGACGGCTACACGGTGTGCATGCACGTCCCCGATGTCGAAGCGACGACGGCGTCGATGATCGCCGAGCTGCCGATCGGCGGCCCGCCCAAGGCCTGGTTCCTCACGGGCTCACCGTGCACCGGTGAGTACGCCCGCTTCGACCCCTGACCCCCGAACTCGAGGCAATAAGCATCGGTAGCCGATGCTTATTGCCTCGAGAATGGGTAAGGAGGGGCGTGGCCCTGTCGCTGAAGCCCCGTCATCTGTCGCGCTACGGCGACATCGCTCGTCTGCTGGTGAAGCACGGCCGGGCCGAAGGGCTGCGGCACGAGGACGAGGCCACCACCGACGACGCCGAGAAGCTCGTGCACGACCTCGAGGCGATGGGGCCGACGTTCGTCAAGCTCGGACAGCTGCTGTCGACGCGAGCGGACCTCCTGCCTCCCGTCTACCTCGAGGCGCTCGCGCGGCTGCAGGACGACGTCGAGCCGTTCTCGTTCGCCGAGATCGAGCAGATCGTCACCGATGAGCTTGGTGTGCGCATCTCGAACGCCTTCCAGTCGTTCGACAACGAACCGTTGGCCTCCGCGTCGCTCGGCCAGGTTCACCGGGCGGTGATGCGCAACGGGCGATCGGTGGTCGTGAAGGTGCAGCGGCCGGGCGTGCGCGACTCGGTCGCCCACGACATGGATGTCATCGAGGAGCTCGCGGGCTTCCTCGACGAGCACACGAAGACCGGGCGCAAGTTCGGCTTTGCCGGAATGGTCGAGGAGTTCCGCGCCGCGATCACGGCCGAACTCGACTACCTGCAGGAGTCGGACAACCTCCGCACGATGGGGGAGGTGCTGTCGCAGTACGACCAGATCGTCGTGCCGCAGCCGGTGGACGACTACACGACGTCGCTCGTGCTCACGATGGACTACGTCGAAGGGCGCAACGTGGCGGCATTGGGTCCGCTCGCGCAGCTCGACTTCGACGGCAGCGCGCTTGCGGAGCAGCTGTTCCGCGCCTACCTCGACCAGATCCTCGTCCACGGGTTCGTGCACGCCGACCCGCACCCGGGCAACGTGCTCCTGACGGCCGACCATCGCCTCGCGCTCGTCGATCTCGGGATGGTCACGCGCGTCGGTCCGAAGATGCAGGACGAGCTGATCCGCCTGCTCGTCGCGATCAGCGAGAACAAGGGGAGCGACGTGGCCGCGGTGATGGCCGGGATCGCCGAGCACACCGACGACTATGACGAGGAGACGTTCGAGCGCCGCATCGTCGACCTCGTGCAGCGCAACCAGTCGGTGGCGATGGGCGACTTCCGAGCGGGCGTGGTCGTTGGTGACCTGGCTCGCATCGCCAGCGAGTGCGGCCTGCGGCCGCCGTCAGAACTGACGATGCTGGCCAAGGCGCTGCTCAACCTCGATCAGGTGGCGTCGAAGCTCGCGCCGGATTTCGATCCCAACGCGGCGATCCGTGATCACGTTGCCGATGTGATGCGTCACAAGATGCTGCGGGCGGCGTCGCCGGGAAACCTGCTGTCGGCGGCCATGGATGCGAAGGAGTTCGCCGAGCTCCTACCCAGTCGCGTGAACAAGGTGATGGACGCGCTGGCTCGCGGCGAGCTGACGCTCAACGTGCAGGGCATCGACGAGAAGGAGTTGATGCGCGGCATCCAGAAGCTGGCCAACCGAGTCACCGCGGGACTGATCACGGCGGCGCTCATCATCGGCGGGGCGATGGTGATGCGCGTCGACACCGAGGTGAAGGTGTTCAGCTACTCCGCGCTCGCGGTCGTGATGCTCGCAGTAGCGGCGGTGGCGGGCGGCTGGCTGATGATCACCAGCCTCCGCAACGACGTGCCCCACGACCCGGACGCCAGAACCCGACGTCGCAGGTAGCCTGCGCGGCATGCCCAAGTTCGTCATGCTCTCGACCCTCGGACCCGACGGCTCGGCGAGGCTCAGCGAGAACCCGGAGCGGTTGCGTGAGGTCAGCACCGAGGTCGAGGCAATGGGCGTGAAAGTTCTCGCGCAGTACGCGCTGCTTGGGAACTGGGACTTCCTCAACATCCTCGAGGCTCCCGACGAGAAGACGATGATGAAGGTCGCTACGACGCTCGCAGCTCGCGGCACGCTGAAGACGCTGACGATGGCCGCCGTCGACGTCGAAGAGTTCATCTCAACGCTGAAGGGCTGACCGATCGCGGGCTCCTCCGAGGAGCAACCTGGTGTCGCTCACCGACGCACCGGACGACCGGTGACACGCTCTTGGCGCGGTTGGCGACCGAACGTGTCGTGGACTGCGCCAATTGTTGGACCGGTTCAACTCTTGGCGCGAACGGCGACCTCACGTGTCGTCAACGGTCCAAAGTGGTGCATGGAAGTGCCGGGCACCGGGAGGCCCAGGCGCTGACTACATCCACCAGAAGTCGTTGGCGCGCTTTCGCGCGCGGCGGACGTCGTCCTCACGGAACTCGACAGGTAGCACCTCGCCGTCGGAGGCGCGGCGCACACGCACCCCGTTGTCGGTGACGTCGACGACCTCGAAGCCGCGGGCCCATTGCGCGTTGAAACGACTGCGCACCTCGACCTTGTCGCCCGGGCTCAGTTGCTCGTCGGCCACCCGTCTCCCGTGTCAGTAGCTGAAGCTGTGCTCGAAGCGCAGCTCGCACACCTGGATGTGGTACTCGGCATACCACTCGTCGCGCCCCCGCCGCTGGGCAACCCGGTGCTCGGGATGGTCGCGCCAGGCCGCGTGGCTCTCCGGTGAGTCGAAGTGCACGATCGAGACCCGCTCGCCGTCGTCGGCGACGAAGGACTTGAAATCGACGAAGCCAGGCATGGAGCGGGCGGCGGCCTCCATTTCATCCGCCGTCTCGTCGTAGCCGTCGTGCACGTCTCGGAGTCGTGACCGGAAAACGGTGACCATTGCTGCCATCGACATAGCCTGCCCAGCCATGAGCGAGCGGAGCGAGCGCATACCGGGCGAGCGAGCGCCAGCGAGCCGAACGGGGATGGGGCACGGGGGCGCAGCCCCCGAGACATGAGGGCGAACGCAGTGACGGATATTCGGCTGACGGAGTGGACATCGTGCGGCGGGTGCGCCGCGAAGTGGGGCGGGTCGCCGTTGAGCGGCCTGATCCGCGAGCTCTCGTCGACCGCCGACGCTTCATTGCTCATCGGGCTTGCACCGTTCGACGATGCTGCGGTGTACCGCATCTCGGACGACCTGGCGATGGTGTCGACCACCGATTTCTTCCCGCCCCTGGTCGACGATCCGGCCGACTTCGGCGCCATCGCCGCCGCCAACGCCTGCAGCGATGTGTTCGCGATGGGCGGCCGAGTCGTGCTGGCGCTCAACATCTCCGCCTTCCCGGAGCGCATGCCGATCGAGGCGATCGCCGCGATCTTGCAGGCGGCGGCCGACGTGGTGACCGAGGCGGGTGGCGTCGTGGCGGGCGGTCACACCATTCGCAGCGAGGAACCGATCTTCGGGCTGGCGGTGCAAGGCCTCGTGCATCCCGATCGCATCCTCACCAAAGGTGGCGCGCACGTCGGTGACGTGTTGGTGCTGTCGAAGCCGATCGGTACCGGCATCGTGCTGGCCGGCGGCGGTGAGGCCGACAAGGCATCGGCCATCGCACGTATGAAGGTGCTCAACCGCGAGGCATCACTCGCGCTGCAGGCGCTCGGTGATCGCGTGCACGCGGTCACCGACGTGACGGGGTTCGGGGTGGCCGGTCACGGCTGGGAGATGGCCGAGCGTTCGGGTGCGGTTTTGGCGTTCGACACGAGCGCGCTGCCGCTCTACGCCGGCGCGCTCGAAGCGGCCGGGGCCGGCGTGCGCACCGGCGGCGACCCTCGCAACCGCACGTACCTCGAGGGACACGTGACGTCGACCGCACCGGCCGCGTTCGAGGCGCTGGCCTACGACCCCCAGACGTCCGGGGGATTGCTCGCCGCCGTCGATCCGGCTGTCACCGGCGACCTCGAGGGATTCACTATGGTCGGCACGGTGGAGGTTGGTGGTCCCGGCGTGCGCCTGACATGACGAAGTGACTGCGACCGTCCCCCAACTGCGCAAAGCCAACAAGCGGAAGTCGCCATCGCTGCTCGTCGAGCGCGAGCTGTGGTCATCCGGCCACGAGGTTGTCGTCGGGATGGACGAGGTCGGTCGCGGCTCGTGGGCCGGTCCACTCAGCGTGGGCGCGGCGGTGCTGCCGAAGGACAAGCGCGTCTACAAGATCCGCGACTCGAAGATGCTCACGGAAGCCGAGCGCGAGTCGATGTTCGACCGCATCGCGTCGTGGTGCGTCACGTGGGCAGTCGGCCACGCCTCGCAGGAGGAGTGCGACACGCTCGGCATGTCGGCCGCACAGCGGCTGGCCGCCAACCGCGCGCTCGAGTCACTCGGTGTGCACGCCGACAAGGTCGTGCTCGACGGCAACTGGGACTTCGTCGGCCGCGGCACCACCATCAAGCTCGTGAAGGGCGACGCCCGCTGCCTGTCGATCGCGGCCGCGTCGATCCTGGCCAAGGTCACCCGCGACCGCATCATGCGCGCCGAGGCCGAGAACTATCCGGGCTACGACTTCGAGTTGAACAAGGGCTACCCGTGCCCGCGGCACAAGACGGCGCTCCGCGGCTACGGCCCGAGCGCGATCCACCGCCGCAGTTGGGTCTTCATGGACAACCTGCCGTGGACCGGCATCCACCGCACCTTCCCCGCGGGCCTGCAAGAAGTCCTCTTCGACTAGCAAATCCCCCTCAGACGTACACAGAACTGTGTACGTCTGAGGGGGATTTCGGGTCAGTCGGTGGTCTGGGTGCCGACCTTCAGGTCCTTGAAGGGGGACTTCGAGTCGATGCCGGGGTCCTTGGGCATGCCGAGCACACGCTCGGCGACGATGTTGCGCAACACCTCGTCCGATCCACCGGCGACGCGCATGCCCGGCACGCCGAGCAGGAAGCCGTTCCACGCGTACGTGCCCCACTCGCCCGTGTCCGCAGTGACCCGCGGGCCCAGCACCTGTGCAACGAACTGGGCCGTGTTCCACATGTTCTGCGTGAGCGCCAGCTTGGCGATCGACATCTCCGGACCGGGGAGCTGACCGGACTTGATGCGGTCCATCGCCCGTTGGTTCGTGTACTTGGCCACCTGGTAGCCGACGTAGATCTTCATCAGTTCCTGCCGGTACACGGGATCCTGGTCGAGGCCGAAATGCCGCAGCATCTCGATCAAGCGCGTGCCGCTCGCCAGCCCCGAGCCGCCGCCGACGCCGCCGGCGCCGATCGAGGCCCGCTCGTTCATCAGCGTGGTCAACGCGACGGACCAACCCTGGTTCACGTCACCCAGACGATGATCGTCGGGGACGCGCACCTCGTTGAAGAACACCTCGTTGAACGACGCACCCCCCGTCATCTGCCGCAGCGCGCGGATCTCCACGCCGGGAGCGTGCATGTCGACGACGAAGCCGGTGAGTCCCTTGTGCTTCGGCAAGTCCGGATCGGTGCGACAGATGATCTCGCCGATGTCGCTGTACTGCGCGCCCGACGTCCACACCTTCTGACCGGTGACCAACCATTCGTCGCCGTCGCGCACGGCCCGCGTCTGCAACGAGGCAAGATCGGATCCAGCGCCAGGCTCACTGAACAGCTGGCAGCCGACGATGTCGCCGCGGTACATCTTCGCCAGGTAGCGGTCGCGGATCTCGGGCTGCGCGTGGGCGAGGATCGTCGGCGCGACCATGCCGAGGCCGATGCCGAAGAAGCTCTGGTCGGGGATGTCGTACCGCCCCTCGATCGACGCGTACACGCGGTCGTGCGCGGCCGTGAGCTCGCGTCCGCCGTACTCCGTCGGCCCGGTGATCCAGCCGAGCCCCGCGTCGTAGCGCTTGGCGCGCCACTCCTGCGCGTCCTTGAGCACGAGCTTCTCGGTCTCGCGATCGGTCTCCTCGAACAGGCCCATCTCGTCGTCGCCCTCGCCCCACACGAACGGCTGGTCAGCCGCCATCTTCGGTTTGGCGTTGGCGTCGAAGAAGGCCGTGACCTCTTCGGAGAACTCGTCGAGCGACACGTCAGGCATGGATCCCCCTGGACTTGACCGTGCGGTCAAGTTAGTGGGGCGGGTAGCTTCGGCGCCATGCGGCGCCCGAGCTGGATCGTGATCGCGTTCTTGGCGTGGACGGCGTTCGTGTGGGCCGGACGCATCCGCAACGGTGGGTCCGTGCTCCTCGCCGTGTCGTTCCTGGCACTCGCGGCTGTCGCCCTCTGGCAGCGCGGTCGATGGATCACCGCGCTCGTGGTGTGGACGATCGCGGTGTGGGCGATACGAACGCCGCAGATCCTCGTTGCCGACCACCCGGTCGCGTTCAAGATCGTGCACACGGTGCTCGCGCTGGTGTCGATCGCGCTCGCCGCGCTAGTCCAGCGAGACGTCCAGCGCGAGCGTGAGGCAGCGGCAACCCCCGCCCGCCTTTAGGAATTCGTTCACCGGCGACTCCACGACGGAGAAGCCCCACGCCTCGAGCTGCCGGCCGACACGCGCCGGCGTCACCGGCATCACGATGTTCGTGCCGACGACGACGGAGTTCGCGCAGAACGACAGTGCCTCCTCGTCCTCGAGCCACAGCGGCTCGGGCACGAGCGCTTCGACGACCTTGCGGCCGTACTCGTCCCAGCCGGCGGGCGCGCACATCGCCCTCCGGTCGTCGAGCGGACAGAACGTGAGGTCGACGTGGTACAGGCGTTCGTCGACGAGTTCGATCGTGCGCACGGGCACGCCGAGCATCTCCGAGATGATCGGACCAGCGGCGACATCCGACCGCGGGCGATAGCCGGAGAGCAGCGTGCCGTCGAAGGGCAGCGCATCACCCGCGCCTTCGTGCCCGACCTCGACCGGCAGGTTCGCGATGCGCCAGCCGTGTTCCGCGAACCACGCGGAGAAAACGTCGGTCTCCGGCTGCCGTTCTGGATAGCGGAAGTGGCTCGGCACGAACACGTCACCGTCGACGAGGCCGGCGTTCGCGGTGAACACGAGGTCGGGGACGTGCGGCTGGGGCTCGATGAACTCGATCTCCGCTCCGGCGGCGCGCAGGTTCGCGACCAGATCGTTCCACTGTTGCTCGCTTCGGTCGCGGTCGACCTTGACCTCGCGGTGCATCCACGGATTGATCTCGTAGAGCACGCCGAAGTGGTGGGGCGGGCACATGAGATAGCGCCGCCCCCACGTCAGTCCGCTCATTGGCGCCCGAGGGCCTCGGCCAGCTGGTGGATGAACGGGCCGACATCGGTGACGATGCCGAGCGCTTGATGGCTACCGCGATCGGCGAGCTTGGTGACGACCGCCTGGTTGATGTCCACGCAGAACGTCTCCACTCCAGCCGGTAAGAGGTTCCCGGTAGCGATGGCGTGCAGCGTCGACGCGAGCATCAGCGCGACGGACACTCCCGGCACCAATTCGCGCATCGCGTCGGCCGCTTCCACGACGTTGGCCAGCGTGTCGGGTAGCGGGCCGTCGTCGCGCACCGAACCACCGAGAACGAAGGGCACGCCCCGCCGCACGCACTCGTACATCGCACCACCGGTCACGAAGCCTGCTTCGACCGCCGCGGCGATCGAGCCGTGACGGCGGATCTCGTTGATGACCCGCAAGTGGTTGGAGTGGCCGTGCTCGACAGGAGTGCCCTCGGCGACCGACACACCGAGTGACGTGCCGAGCACGTTCGACTCCATGTCGTGCGTGGCGAAGCCGTTGCCCGCGAACAGCACGTCGATCCAGCCCTCGCGCACGAGCCGAGCGATGTCGGGCGCGCCGCCGGTGTGCACCACCGCCGGCCCGCACACGGCCAGGATCTTCCCTCCGTCGTCCTTCGCAGCCCGGATGCGTTGAACCACCTGGGCGATGAGCAACGACTTCGGCTTCTCCGAGGAGACGTCTGAATTCATGAACTCGAAGTTGCGCACGTCGCGCGACCGCGACGGTGCGTGCACCCTCACGCCATCGAAGCCGACGACGACGTGGTCGCCCGTGACGGCCCTGTGCATCGCCATCGTGCGGACGGCCGCATCGGTGACGACGATCCCGCAGTCCATCTCGGGGTTCTCCACGGGGCGCCAGTGCCCAGCGACGCGCACGTCGGTGGCGAGGTTCGTCGTCGAATAGAAGCCCTCCGGCAGGACCCCGTCGCGGTCGCAGGCGACGAGCTTGGCATCGCCGTGTGCCGTGCGGTTGACCCCGTGCACTTGCAACTGCTCGAGCAGCGAGTCGAGCAAGGCATCGTCCTGCGCGCTGATCTCGATCGTCGTTCGGCTGGGATCGACGTTGGTCTTCCCGAGCTGGAACGCCTCGATGCGGTAGTCGGCACCCGACTCCACGATGAGGTCGAGCACCTTGGCCAGCAACAGGGAGTCGACGATGTGGCCCTCGAGCTCCACGACCTCGGTCGGCATGGAGCGCAGACTAAGAGGTCGTGTCGTCGGTTGCTGACGCGATGACCACCTCGTCGGCCCCCACCGTGGGTTCCGGCTTGAACCGCCCGCGCCGCTCGTCGTAGATGTCACGGGCGATGACTTGGATGATGCCGCCCGCGGGGATGGCGAGCAGCGCGCCGAGGAAGCCGAAGAGCTCGACGCCGACGAGCACGCTGATCAGTACGGCCAACGGGTTGAGCTTGACGGTGCGCGCCATGATCGTGACCTGCAGTACGTGGTTCTCGAACTGCTGGTACACGATGTAGAAGATCGTCATCGTGATGCCGGCGGGCACGCCGTGCAGGAATGCGAAGAGGATTGTCGGAATGGCGCCGAGCGTCGCGCCGATGAGCGGGATGAGATCGGCGAACCCAACGAACAACCCGAGCGTCGCCGCGTAGGGGACCCCGACGATGAGCAGCATGATCCACGTCGCCACGCCGGCGATCAGGCTGATGAGCAAGTTGCCGAAGACGTACCCGCTGACCGCCTTCGAGGCGTCGGTCGAGACGCGTTGCGCGCGGGTCCTGAGCTGTTCATTCGGTATCAGGTTGAGGAGGCCACTCGAGAGCGAGGGGGCCTCGAGCACGATGAGGATCGTGAGCACCAGCACCGTGATGGCGGCGACGATCGTCGAGAAGATCCGCTGCACGATGTCGAGGCCCGACTGACCGAAGTTGCTGACGGCCTCTTGGATCTTCGGCTGGTTGTCCTTGATCTTCTCCTCGAGGTTGTATTTCGTCACGAGGTCGCCGACCGGTCCCTGGCCATTTCTCGCCTCTTCGACGTAGGTCGGCAGGTCGCTCGAGAACGTCGACGCCTGCTCGGCGATGGGCTTCACGAAGGCGTAGATCATCGCAGCGAGCAGGGCGAGCCCGGTGAGCATCACCACAGCGGTCGCGATGCCGCGGCGGAAGTGCAGCTTGTGCTGCAGAAAGTCGACGGCGGGGTTGAGCACGATCGCGAAGAAGATCGCGACGACCAGGTAGGTGACGACCCGACCCACGGCCAGGAAAGCCTGGTAGCCGATGTAGACGAGCGCGACCGACGAGATCGTCGCCCAGATCGTGCGCCACGGAACGGGTTGGCGCGCGGGCGCGGAAGACTCGGCCACTGTGTTGACGGTAGGGCCCGGCTTTGCCGTGGCCGCGGATGGTGGAACTAGGTTGACGAGCTTCATGGGTCAGCCGATCACCGTCGTCGAGAAGCACTCGCACCGTCCGGGTGTGCTGCGCTTCGAGATCAACCGCCCGCTGACCGGCATGGGCCACGAGCGCTACGTGGCCGGCCAACCGATCGAGGGCAACCGCCCTCCCGACGAGCTCGCTCGCCGGCTGTTCGAGCACGGCGGGGTCGATGCCGTCGCCATGTACGACAACATGATCACCGTTGAGCTCGCGAGGGCCGCGACGGGCGACGGCCTCATCGACGTGATCCGCGAGCTCTTCCTCTTCTACCGCGAGCCCAGCGCGCCCGGCCACGAGCCACGCGTCGACGAAGGTGCCCCCGCCCCCACCAGCTGACCTGCTGCGCACACCGCTGCAGATCGGCGGGACGACCACCGCTCGCAACCGCCTCTATCGGGCGCCCGTGCTCGAAGGGGCCGGCGACGGTGACGACTGCGCGGCGATCTACGCGAAAGCGTTCGCGGACAACGCGCGACACGGCGTCGGACTCATCATCCAGGGCAACTCGTGTATCAGTGAGGAAGGTCGCAGCTCGCCGGGGATGACGCTCGTGCACACTCGCGAGCGGATGATGCGGCTCGCGCCGATGGTGGAACAAGTGCACGCCGAGGGCGCGGCGATCTGGATCCAGATCGGTCACGCAGGTCTCTTCGCGATGGAGGCCTGGCACGAGCCGTACGCGTCGCGACGGCGCGATCCGTTGCTGTCCCCGAGCGAGCCGCGGTGGTACCTGCGTCCGGTGTTCCGCCGCGCGCCCGTGCACGCGATGTCGGCCGACGAGGTTCGGGCCATGTGCGCGCGCTACGGAGAAGTCGCGGCGTGGGCCCGCGAGGCTGGGTACGACGGCGTGCAACTGGCGTCGAGCAACGCCAAGTTGATCGACCAGTTCCTCTCGCCGTTCTACAACCGGCGCACGGACGAGTTCGGCGGCTCGCCCGAACGGCGCGCCCGGATCCTCGAGCTCATTCGTGGGCACATCGCCGAGCGCGCTGGGGCCGACTTCACGTGCACAGTGAAGATCCCGGTGGCGGAGAAGGCACCGCCGTTCACGCCGCGCACCACCTGGGACGAGGGCGTGCGGCTGGCCCAGCTCTGCGAGGAGTGGGGCTACGACTCCGTCACACCAGTGCATGTGTCCGTGTTGCCCGACTCCACACTCTCGCGGGGCGGCATCCCGAGCTCGCTCTGGCGCAACAAGGCCATGCAGACCCGTTTTCGCCGAGCGGCGAAGACGCGATTCGAGCGCGCCGTGTTGATGGCGGGCTACGTGGGCGGGGGACTGGCGTCGCCGTTCCGTCCCGTGTGGAACCGCAGCCGGTTCCGCGCGGTCAAGTCGGTCGTGACCATCCCCGTGCTGGCGGTCGGCGGCATACGGACACGGGCGGAGGTGCGCCAGATCCTCGATGACGGCGACGCCGACATGGTCGGCATCGGCCGCCCGTTCTACGCCGAGCCGGATCTGGCGCGCCGGATCGTCGGCGAACCGGCGTCGACGCTCGATGACCACGACCATGGGCTCTGTCAGAACTCGAACCTGTGTGTTCCGGCACAGATGCTCGGCATGAAGGGCGTCTGCTACAACCCCGAGGTCGTGAAGGTCCGGCGCGGTCGCTGACAACCCGCTCCACAGCGGGCAACATGGAAGTGATGTCGAGCACGTGGGAGTCGATCCTGGCCCGGCTCGACGACGCGGCTGCGCTGATCGATGTCGATCCCGCGATCCACCGCATCTTGCGCGTGCCCGAGCGCGTGCTCGAGGTGGCGGTACCGGTACGCATGGACAACGGCGAGGTCGAGGTCTTCCTCGGCTGGCGGGTGCACCACGACACCACTCGCGGCCCAGGTAAGGGTGGCTTGCGGTTCCATCCGCAGCTCGATGTCGACGAGGTGAAAGCCCTTGCGGCATCGATGACGTACAAGACCGCGATCGTCGACATCCCCTTCGGTGGCGCGAAGGGCGGCGTGCGCTGCGACCCGACGCGGTTCAGCCTCAGCGAGCTCGAGCGCGTGACGCGCCGGTTCACGTTCGAGATCTCGCCACTGCTCGGCCCGGATCGCGATGTGCCCGCGCCAGATGTGAACACCGACGGTCGCGTGATGGCGTGGATGATGGACACGCTGTCGATGACCACCGGTCAGCATCTCGCGGGTGTGGTCACGGGGAAGCCGCTGTCGATCGGCGGGACCCGTCTGCACGCCGGCGCGACGTCGTCTGGCGTCGTCGTGTGTGTCCGTCGCGTGTTCGCCGAGCTGGGGCTCACGCTCACCGGGAAGCGATGTGTGCTCCAAGGGTTCGGCAAGGTCGGCGCTCCGCTGGCCTTCCTGCTCGCATCCGCGGGCATGCGAGTGATCGCCGTGAGCGACGTCGGTGGCGCCGTGGTGAACGAAGGCGGGCTCGACGTCGCGGCGTTGTCCGATCACGTCGCGGCGGTCGGAACGGTGGCGGGTTTCCCCGGCGGCGATCCGATCGACGACGAGGCGATCTACTCATTGCCGTCCGACCTGTTCGTGCCGGCGGCGCTCGGGGGCGTGATCACCGAGGCCGTGGCCGAGAAGCTGGCGGCACCGGTGGTCGTCGAGGCGGCCAACGGTCCCACCACACGCGAGGCCGAGCCCGTGCTCGACCGGCGCGGGATCGTCGTGGTACCGGACATCCTGGCGAACGCGGGCGGCGTGACGGCGTCGTACTTCGAGTGGGCGCAGTCGCGTCAGGGCTACGCGTGGGAAGAGGAGCTCGTCGCCGAGCGGCTTCGCTCCCGCATGGAGTCGGCCTTCACGTCGGTGTGGGCGAAGTCGCAGCAGCTCAGCGTGTCGATGCGGCGCGCCGCCTTCGCACTCGCACTCGAGCGGGTCGCCGCGGCCATCGAGGCACGGGGTCTGTTTCCCTAGTTCGGACGGTTGACTCAATCCGGTTTCGTGAGTTGCGGCAGCATCCATGTCGCGATCAACCGTGCGCTGTCGTCCAAGAAGTGGATGCCGTCGGGCCGTAGCTCGATGCCGTCCTGCTCCGTGCGGCAGGTGTCCTTCGTGGGGCAGATGTACGTCGCCAGATCGACGAGCACCGTGTTGGGCGATTCGGCCGCGACTTCGCGGTCGATGGCGTTGACGCAGTCGTCCTTGGCGAATCGTGATGGCCCGAAGACGCCGTACGCGTAGGCGGAGGTGCTGATGGCCACGCGGTTGCCTGGTGCCCCGAGCGTGTGCACCGCGGCGCGCAGCGACTCCCGGTACCAGGTGTCGAAGTCGTTGGTGCAGGGCTCGAGCCAGTGCCCGTCGTGCTCGTAGGCACCGTCGCCGAAGTCGCCGAGGACCAACAGCGCGACGTCGGGCTGGAACTGCGTGACGTCGTCAGCCCAAGGGGGCGCGCAGTCCACGATGCGCCGACGCCAGACCTCTTCGAGCTCGTTGCGCGTCCGCGTCACGCCGGACGGGAAGACGCACGACGGAAGGGCCGCGTTGAACACGACGGGGCGTTGGTCCTCCGGCAGCGTCTTGAACCCGTCAGCGAGCGAGAAGCCGACCGAGTTGCCGACGATGAGCAGGCGCTTCGCCGTCGGAGGTGCGGTGGCGGCCGCGGCCAGTGCGATCGCGGGGGTGTCCGGCTTCCGGTCCTCGAGCGGGACGACCGAACCCGGTCTGATCGTGCTCGCGACGAGGGTGACCACGACGACTGCGGCCATCGCGGGCGTCACCCGCCGCAGCGTGGCTGCGGTGAACGCGCCGCGTCGGATCGGGTGCTCGATCGCGGCGTACGACACGATGGCGATGCCCACCGTCATCGTGACCCTCAGGCCCAGCAGCGGCCATCCCGAGATCCCCGTTCGGGCCGAGTCGACCACCACGAAGATCGGCCAGTGCCAGAGGTAGACGCCGTAGCTGATGATGCCGAGCCCGACGAGGGCGGGAAATCGAAGCGCTCGATTGACGAGGGTCGGCCGCGAATCCAGCGTGCCGGCGATGATCGCTGCCGCGGCGAGCGCGCACACGAAGAACCCGCCCCGGTACACCGTGGCCGACGTGCCGTCGACATGGGTCCATGCATACGCGAGCACGGCGACTCCGGTGAGGGCGGCGCCGTGCACTCCTCTCCACCCGGCGCTCGTCTGCGGCCGCCCCCGCCACGCGAGCCACGCGGCGAGACTCGCTCCGACGAGGATCGACGCCGCCCGTGTGTCGGTTCCGAAGTAGACACGGTTGGTGTCGTCGGCTCGGTACAAGGCGAGCATTGCCGCGAGCGACGCGACGCCGAGGACAGCGCACAGCACGAACACCGCGGGTGCGACGGCTCGTTGTGCGCGCGTGCGCCACGCGACCACGGCGGCGATCAGCAGCGGCCACACCACATAGAACTGCTCCTCGATCGCCAGGCTCCACGTATGGGCGAGCGGAGAGGGGCGGATGAAGAGATCCCAATAGGTCTGCGTGTCGACGACGTCGCGCCAGTTCACGAAGTAGAACGCGGTCGCAAGTCCGTCGAAGCGGATGTGTGACAACTCCTCCGGCCGAGCGAAGAGCGCCGCGTAGCCGGCCACCGCGCACAGCACGATCGCAAGCGCCGGCAGCAGCCGGCGGGCCCGGCGGGACCAGAACCGCACGATGTCGATGCGACCACTGCGAGCCTCGGCGAGCAGGAGGGACGTGATCAGGAAGCCCGAGAGGACGAAGAAGAGGTCGACGCCGAGGAACCCGCCGGTGAGGTGATCGCCGTGAAAGAGCAGGACGGCGGCGACCGCGAGGCCCCGAAGGCCGTCGAGCGCGGGGAGGTGAGGGAGGTTGGTGAGCTCCGGCGCGGGGCTCTGCGTTGCCGCGTGTCGACCCTTCACGGGCGAGATTCTTGTCACGACGGGCGGTGAAGCGCGCGGTCCTCTCCTGCTTGACCTGGGCGAACAGACGTTCGATACTGCTGGGATGCGGAGTGAGGCCATGGCCGAACGCATCTCCTTGTTGCACGAGGTCGCGGCCCGAGCCCGCCCGGTCGCCCTGGCCCGCGAGCACGTCCTGCCGGTGCTCGAGCCGCTGCTGCCGTTGCTGCCCGACGGGTTGCGGCGGGGGAGCACGGTCGCGGTCGGCGATTCCACCTCGCTCGCGCTCGCCGTGCTCGCCGGGCCCAGTGGCCAAGGATCGTGGGCCGCGGCGGTCGGGGTCTCGAACCTCGGATTGGCCGCAGCGGCCGAGTTGGGGGTGGCCCTCGACCGGCTGGTGGTGGTCGCCGACCCTCCGCAGGAGGCCTGGGCGTCGGTGGTGGCCGCGCTGGTCGACGCGCTCGACGTCGTGTTGTTGCGCTCGCGCCGGCGGGTGTCCGGCAGCGACGCCCGCCGCCTGATCGCTCGCGCCCGTGAGCGCGGGTCGGTGCTCATCGTCCTGGGGGACTCGTGGCCGGAAGCGCCCGACGTCCGCTTGTCCGTCGTGCATGCCGAATGGGAAGGCATCGGCGATGGCTACGGCCACTTGCAGGCGCGGCGGGTGATGGTCGAAGCAGGCGGACGTCGAGGCGCGTCACGACCGAAGCAGGTCGAACTGTGGTTGCCCGCCGCCGGTGGTGGAGTCGCGGTCGTCGACGAGCTCGCCACCGTCCGCCCCCTCCGCATTTCGAAATCCCACTCAGACGTACACAAAAATGTGTACGTCTGAGTGGGATTTGGTGCGATGACCGCGGTGCGCACGCTCGTCGTTCGCTGTCCGGACTGGCCGGTGATTGCCGCGGGCGTGCCGTTGCACGAACCGGCGGCGGTGTTCTTCGCCAACCGCGTGGTCGCCAGCTCACCCGCGGCACGCCTCGAAGGCGTCACGCAGAACATGCGACGGCGTGAGGCGCAAGGTCGTTGCCCAGAGCTCGCGGTGCTCGAACACGACCCCGCGCGCGATGCGCGTGCTTTCGAGCCGGTGGTTGCGTCGCTGGATCTGCTCACGCCTCGCATCGAAGTGAGCGAGCCTGGGTGTTGCGCCTTCCCGACACGCGGTCCCGCTCGCTACTTCGGGGGCGATGCACGATTGGCGGCGCGAGCCCATGCGCTCGCGTCAGCGGTGCTCGGCGATCGCGATGTCGTCCATGTCCACGTCGGCGTGGCCGATGGTCCGTTCGCGGCCACGCTGGCCGCGAACGAGCACACGACCCTGGTCGTTCCGCACGGCTCGAGTCCCACCTTCCTCGCACCGTGGCCGCTGGCGACACTCGATCGTCCTGAGCTCGTCGACGTGCTCAACCGTCTCGGGTTGCGCACGCTCAGCGACTTCGCGGCGTTGCCGGCGACCGACGTGCTCGCGCGCTTCGGAACCGACGGCGCAACTGCACATCGCCTGGCCGCGGGGCTCGACGAGCGACCGCCGGCCACGCGTCCGCCACCTCCGGAGCTCGCGGTGCAGGCCGAGCTCGATCCTCCAGCGGAGCGTGTCGACACCGCTGCGTTCGTCGGCCGCGGTCTTGCTGACGAGTTGCACGCGCGGCTGTCGGCGCGCGGTCACGTGTGCACGCGGTTGCTCATCGTCGCTGAGACCGAGCACAACGAACGCCTCGAACGGTTGTGGCGGCTCGACATCGCCGGGACGAGCGCGGGAGTGATTGCCGACCGAGTGCGCTGGCAGCTCGACGGTTGGCTCAACGGCACGGCCGCGCACCGCCCGTCGGCCGGCATCACGTTGTTACGGCTCGTGCCCGATGAGCTGGCCACCGCCGCCGGACGTCAGCTCGGGTTCTGGGGTGGCGGAGGTGGGGCCGACGAGCGCGTCGTACGCGCGCTTGCACGCGTCGAGGGACTGCTCGGCCCTGATTCGGTCACCGTGCCCGAGTGGTGCGGTGGGCGCGGTCCGGGCGAGCAGGTGAAGCTCGTGCCTGCGGGGGTGGTCGACCTCACCGGCGAGCGTCCGTCGGCGCAACCGCAATGGCGTACGGAGCCGTGGCCCGGTTCGCTGCCCACACCGTCACCGGCCACGGTCCCTCGAGTGAGCATCGCCGCCGAGGTCGTCGACGACGCCGGGCGCGTCGTGCAGGTGAGCGGGCGGGGCGAGGTGTCGAGCGTGCCGGCGCGACTCACCGTGGGCGATCGCCCGGCGCGTCGCATCGTTGCGTGGTCGGGGCCGTGGCCGGTCGACGAACGCTGGTGGGACGACGCCGGACATCGCCGGCTCGCCCGCTTCCAGGTCGTGACCGACGACGGCATCGCTCGTCTCGTCACCATCGAAGGCGGCCGCTGGCGCCTCGCCGCGGTCTACGACTGAGGACATACTGTCCGGCCATGAAATTCGGGATCTTCTACGAGCACCAGCTGCCACGGCCCTGGACCGAAGATTCGGAATACGAGCTCCTCCAGAACAGCCTCGATCAGATCGAGCTGGCCGACCGCCTTGGCTACGACTACGCGTGGGAAGTCGAGCACCACTTCCTCGAGGAGTACTCGCACAGCTCCGCTCCCGAGGTCTTCCTCGGCGCGGCCAGCCAGCGCACGCAGAACATCCGGCTCGGACACGGCATCGTGCAACTCACGACCAACCATCCAGCACGCGTGGCCGAGCGCGTCTCCACGCTCGACTTGCTGTCACGAGGGCGCGTCGAGTTGGGCCTCGGCGAGTCGGCCACCACGACCGAATTGCATCCGTTCGATGTCCGGTTCCGCGACAAGCGCGCCGTGTGGGAGGACGCGGTGCGCGCCTGCCTGCCGATGTTCTGGAACGACGCGTGGGAGTACCACGGCGAGCACTTCGACTTTCCGTTGCGCAACGTGATCCCGAAGCCGCGGCAGAAGCCGCATCCCCCGTTGTGGGTCGCGTGTTCGCAGCTCGAGACGATCCGCATGGCCGGCCGTCGGGGCATGGGTGCGCTCGGCTTTCAGTTCGTGTCCGCCGAGGCGGCGAAAGCATGGGTGCACGCGTACTACAACGCGTACACACGAGAGCTCGAGACGTTGTGTGAGTACGAGACGAACCCCAACATCGCGGTCGTGTCGCAGTTCATGTGTGCGCCGACCGACGAGGAGGCCAAGGCGTGCGCCGAGGGATCGTCGTTCTTCCAGTTCGCGCTCGGCTATTACGCCACCCATGCGCCCGGAGTGCCGGGCGAGATCAAGTTGTGGGAGGAGTACCTCGTCTACCGCGAGACCCCCGCCGGACAGAAGGCCAGGATCGGAGGCCTCATCGGCTCGCCCGCGACAATTCGAGAGCGGCTGCGCAAGTTCGAGGAGTCCAACGTCGACCAGGTGATCCTCCTCAACCAGGCCGGGAAGAACACGCACGACGACATCTGCTCGTCGCTCGAGCTGTTCGCCAAGGAAGTCATGGATGAGTTTCACGACCGCGAACCGTCTCATCAGGAGTGGAAGCAGGCCGTCCTGGCCGGCGACCTCCAGCTGGAAGAGCTCGACACCGAGCCATTCGGGACTCCTAGGAGGGAACTTTGACGACGTTGTTGCTCGGCACGAGGAAGGGTTTCTGGTCGCTCAGTTCGAACGACGAGCGCACGAAGTGGTCGGTGGAAGGGCCGTCGTTCCTCGGTCACATCATCAATCACGTCGTGCTCGACCCTCGCGACCGCCGGACGATGCTGGCGGGTGCGAGCACCGGACACCTCGGGCCCACGGTCTTCCGCTCGACGGATTTCGGTCGGACGTGGACCGAGGCCTCCAAGCCTCCGGCGTTCGCGGCCGGCGATCGGCTCGAGCGCAGCGTCCGGCTCGTCTTCTGGTTGACGCCCAGTCATGTCGACGAGCCCGGCGTCTGGTACGCGGGCGGTTCGCCGCAGGGGTTGTTCCGTACAGAGGACGGCGGCGACACGTGGGCGCCGTTTGACGGGTGGAACGACCACCCGATGTGGGAGACGTGGTGCGAGTGGCCAGAGGAGAACACGCCCGACGGCTCGATGCTGCACTCGGTGATCGTCGACCCCCGCGACGCCAACCACCTGTACATCGGTTTGTCGGCGGGCGGGGTGTTCGAGAGCACCGACGGCGGCAACGACTGGAAGCCCTTGAACGCGGGATCGGTCACCGCCTTCCTGCCCGAGATCGAGCCCGAGTTCGGACACGATCCGCATTGCGTGCGCTTGCATCCGCTGCGACCCGATCGCCTCTATCAGCAGAACCACTGCGGCATCTACCGCATGGAGCGCCCGGATGGACGGTGGATCCGTATCGGCGACAACATGCCGCGCGACGTCGGCGACATCGGCTTTCCGATCGAGTTGCATCCGCGCGACCCCGACACCGCGTGGGTCTTTCCTATGGACGGCACCGATGTCTGGCCCCGCACGAGCCCTGATGGTCGGCCCGCGGCGTACGTCACGCGTGATGCCGGCGAGACATGGACGCGGCTCGACCGAGGCTTGCCCGAGCGCGGCTGGCTCACGGTGAAGCGGCAGGCCATGACCGTCGACGACGGTGATCCGGTTGGCGTCTACTTCGGGACGACGAGCGGCGAGGTGTGGGCGAGCGCCGACGAAGGCGAGTCGTGGCAGTCGATCGCGCAGCACTTACCGGAGATCTACTCCGTCGAAGTCGGGTGAAGGTCCGGATCCCAACACCGCTGCGCTCATACACGAACGAGGAGAAGTGGGTCGACTGTGACGGCACGACCGTCGCTGACGTTCTCGCTGATCTCGACGCGCAGTTCCCGGGGATCCGGTTCCGCGTCGTCGACGAGCAGGGCCGGCTGCGCCAGCATATGAAGATCTTCGTGAATCAGGAGTCGGTGCGCGACCTCAAGACGCCTCTCACGGATGCGGATGAGGTGACGATCATGCAGGCGTTGTCCGGCGGCTGACGGTCAGGCCGGCACGGGCACGCGGTCGAGCGCGCGCCCCATCAGATCCTCGAAGTTGGTTCGGTAGAACTTCTCGCGCACGTCGTCGGCCGCATCGCCCAGTGACGCTTCGAAGCGCTCGAGGGGCTTCCGGCCGCCTTCGACGTGCGGGTAGTCCGACGAGAACATGCACACGTCATCCCCGGCCTGCTCGATGATCCAGCCGACGTCCTCTGTCGGATACGGCGTGGAGCGGACCTGGCGGCGCACGTAGTCGCTCGGCTTCAAGCTCAGCTGTTGCAGTCGCTCCTCGTGGCGATGAAACGCGTCGAACGCGGACTCGAGTTGGCGCATCCACGACGGCATCCAGATCGCGCCCTGCTCGATGACGCCGAAGCGAAGTTCCGGGAAGCGCTCGAGCACACCGTCGAAAATCAACGTCGCCAGCGTCTGCATCGGCGGATGGGGGATGCCCATGTAATCGACTGAGCGGAAGTTCTCCTCGCCGCCGTGGAAGTCGGGCGGAATCGGCAGCCCGTTCTGGAAGTAGGCGGCGTCGAGCAGGTCGCCCGTGCCGCCGACGTGGAACACGATCGGAACGCCGGCCTCCTGCGCGCGGGCCCACACGGGATCGAGCGCGATGTGACTCGGGGAGTGGTGCTTCGGGCAGCCGGATGCGACGAGCAGCGCGCACATGCCGTCGCTCATCGCCAACGCTTCGTCGGCCGTGGCGGCGGCGCGCTCGAAGTCGGCGAGCGGCACGTACAACGTGGGGATCAAACGGGCGTCGACCGCGCAGAACTCGACCATGCCGCGGTTGTGGGCACGGGCGACGCCGTACGCGAGGTCGATGTCCTTGCCGTGCTCCCAGTTACGCAGCCGGCGGTTGTGGAACGTGTTGAAGACGAGCTGACTGGCGACGCCGATGAGGTCGAGGGCACGAGGACGGTCCTCGGCGATGAACGAGCCCGTGGCCGCGAAGTTCTTGCGTTGCATGATCTCCGCCGCTTCGTCGGCGCGGTACTGCTCCGACGCGTGCTTGGCCTTCAGCTTGTCGAAAGCAGAGTCGAGGTCGCGCAGCTGCTCCTCGGGGTCGCCGGTCTGCTTGAGCTCGTTCCCGCCCGACAGCTGCAGCGGTTCGATGCGGTCGCGGACGTCGGGGTCGGCGTGATCCCGCAGCCAGTTCGGCGTCTCCATGATGTGCGCGTCGGCGTCGTGGACGACCCGCCCCTCGATGTACGGCATCGCGCATTCTCCCAATTCCCACTCAGACGTACACATTTCTGTGTACGTCTGAGTGGGATTTCGTGAGCGGGACGGCCTCAGGCGGAGCGAACAGGTGTTCGATAGGCTCCGGAGGGTGGGGTTCAACAACCCGGCGATGCCGTGGAAGGAACTGGAGCGGAGACTCAGCGACGGGGTGGTGAACCCCGTGCCGAGGAACAGCGACGGGCGGTCCACGAACGTACCCCCGAACGCCAACGGCGGCGACAGCCCAGCGTGGTCCCGCAAGCGGCAGCCGTTCGTGCCGGCCGTGCAGCGCCGGCGGGGTTCGGTGCCCTACGCCGAGTTGCACTGCCACTCGAACTTCTCGTTCCTCGACGGTGCGTCGCACCCTGAAGAGCTGGCCGAGGAGGCCGCCCGCCTCGGGCTCGAAGCGCTGGCCATCACCGACCACGACGGCTTCTACGGCGTCGTGCGTTTCGCGGAAGCGGCGCGTGAGGTCGGACTGCCGACTGTGTTCGGGGCCGAGCTCAGCTTCGGGTTGAGCAAGCCGCAGAACGGTGCCGCCGATCCCGAGGGCAACCACTTGCTCGTGCTGGCGCGCGACCCCGCCGGGTACGCGCGGCTCGCCCGCACGATCAGCGCGGCGCAGATGCGCGGCCAAGAAAAGGGCAAGCCCCTCTACAACCTCTCCGAACTCGCGCAGGCCCACGGCGGTCACTGGATGGTGCTCACCGGTTGTCGGAAGGGCACGGTGCCGAGCGCGCTGGTGCGCCACGGCCCCGCGGCTGCGGGCCGTGCGCTGGCCGATCTCGTCGCGCTGTTCGGGCAGCACAACGTGGCCGTCGAGCTGTGGGACCACAACGACCCTCTCGACTCGGCGCGCAACGACGCGCTCGTGCAGATCGCGGTGCGCGCCGGCGTGGAGTGCGTCGCCACCAACAACGTGCACTACGCCACACCGGCCCGCCGTCCGCTGGCCACCGCGCTGGCCGCGGTGCGGGCGCGGCGCAGTCTCGACGAGATCGACGGTTGGTTGCCCGCCGCGGCCACCGCCCATCTGCGCGCCGGCTTCGAACAGGAGCGCCGCTTCCGTCGCTATCCCGGCGTGGTCGAGCGGGCCGCCGCGCTCGGGCTCGAGTGCGCGTTCGACCTCCATCTCGTCGCGCCAGAGCTGCCGCCGTATCCGTGTCCCGAGGATCTGACCGAGATGCAATTCCTGCGGCGCATCACCGAGCAAGGCGCGCTTCGGAGATACGGCAACCGCGAGGCGTCTCCCAAGGCGTATGCGCAGATCGATCACGAGCTCGACCTCATCGAAGCGCTCGGGTTCCCCGGCTACTTCCTGATCGTGTGGGACATCGTCGAGTTCTGCCGCCAGGCGAACATCTACTGCCAAGGGCGCGGATCGGCGGCCAACAGTGCGGTCTGTTACGCGCTCGGCATCACGAACGCGGATGCGGTGTCGCTCGGTCTGCTGTTCGAGCGCTTCCTCTCACCTGAGCGCGACGGGCCGCCCGACATCGACATCGACATCGAGAGCGACCGGCGCGAGGAAGCCATCCAGTACGTCTACGAGCGCTACGACCGTCTCCACGCCGCGCAGGTGGCCAACGTCATCACGTACCGGGCGAAGTCCTCGATCCGCGACATGGCCAAGGCGCTCGGTTACTCCACCGGGCAACAGGACGCGTGGTCGAAGCAGGTCGACGCGTGGGGCGCGGTCGAAGCCACGAAGCGCCTCGACGATCACGAGATACCAGAGGCCGTGCTGGCGCTCGCCGAACAGGTCGAGCACTTCCCGCGCCATCTCGGCATCCATTCGGGTGGCATGGTCATCTGCGACCGCCCGATCGTCGAAGTGTGCCCTACGGAATGGGGCCGCATGGAGAATCGCAGCGTCCTGCAGTGGGACAAGGACGACTGCGCGGCGGCCGGGCTCGTGAAGTTCGACATGCTCGGGCTGGGGATGTTGAGCGCGCTGCACTACACGATCGATCTCGTGCGCGAGCACCACAGCGTCGACGTCGAGCTCGCGACGATCCCGCAGGACGACGAGGTCTACGACATGTTGTGCCGCGCCGATTCGGTAGGCACGTTCCAGGTCGAGTCACGCGCCCAGATGGCTACGTTGCCGCGATTGAAGCCCCGCTGCTTCTACGACCTCGTCGTCGAGGTCGCGCTGATCCGTCCCGGTCCGATCCAGGGCGGATCGGTGCATCCGTACATCCGCCGGCGCAACGGCACCGAGCCCGTCACGTTCATGCACCCGCTGCTCGAGCCGGTGCTCGCGAAGACGTTGGGCGTGCCGCTGTTCCAAGAGCAGCTCATGCAGATGGCCATCACGATCGCCGGGTTCACGCCCGGCGAGGCGGATCAGCTCCGTCAGGCGATGGCGTCGAAGCGCAGCAAGGAGCGCATGGAGCGCATCCGTCAGCGGCTGTACGACGGCATGGCCGAGCGCGGCGTCGTCGGCGAGAACGCCGACGTGATGTGGGACAAGCTCTCGGCCTTCGCCAACTACGGCTTCCCCGAGAGCCACTCGGTGAGCTTCGCCTACCTCGTGTATGCCAGCTCGTGGCTGAAGCGGTACTACCCGGCGGCGTTCTGCGCGGGACTGCTCAACGCGCAACCGATGGGGTTCTACTCGCCGCACTCGCTCGTACAGGACGCCCGCCGGCACGGCGTCGAGGTCCGCACCCCCGACCTCAACGCCTCCGACTGGAACGCGACCCTCGAATCTGATTCTCGAGGCAATAGGCACCGGTTAGCGGTGCGTATTGCCTCGAGTTCGACAGAGGACTGGCACACGTGGGGGATCGGGGGGCCGGCGGTGCGGCTGGGGGTCGGGTCGGTGCGGGGGATCGGCGAGGAGCTGGCCAAGCAGATCGCCGCGGCGCGGCCCTACGACTCGATGGAGGATCTCGAGCGGCGGGTGCCGTCGCTCAACCTCGCCCATCTCGAAGCGATGGCGACGGCCGGCCTCTTCGGCTGCTTCGACATGTCCCGGCGGGAGGCGCTGTGGGGTGCGGGGGCCGTCGCGCAGTCGCGACCCGACCGGCTCGAAGGCATCGTCACCGGAGTCGAGGCGCCCACCTTGCCGGGCATGTCGTTGCGCGAAGAAGCGATCGCCGACCTGTGGGCCACCGGTGTCTCACCCGACGGCCATCCCACCCGCTTCGTCCGGGCGCACCTCGATGCGCTCGGGGCGATACGCGCCTCCGGTCTCGCGGCGATCGAGGCCGGAGCCAAGGTTCTTGTCGGTGGCGTGGTCACCCACCGCCAACGTCCGGCCACCGCCCAGGGCACGATCTTCATCAACCTCGAAGACGAGACCGGCCTCATCAATGTCGTGTGCTCGAAGGGCTGCTGGGTGCACCACCGCCGGGTGGCGAGGAGTTGCCCGGCGCTGTTGATCCGGGGGCGGCTGGAGAAGAACGAGGGCGTGATCAACGTGGTGGCCGAGCGCATCAAACCGCTCCCGCTCGACGGCACGTTCAAGAGCCGCGACTTCCGATGACCTCCGGTGATGCTCGTCATGGTCCGATTGAGTGGTTTCCAAAACGGTCATGTGCGAAATCTCGGACGTCTGTCACAGTGCCCCTGACGCGGCGGCTGCTGCACGATCGAGGGGACGAGCCTCGATGCGTGCTGCGAAGTCTGCAGACGGGCCGCCCCTAGGCTTCGGCGGGTGGGGACCTACGGGCGGCTCGTCGCAGTACTCGGTGGCGCTGCCGTTGGCGTGTGGGTCCTCTTGGCCGCGGTCCGCACGGTCGTGCTCCCGCGAGGCGAGCCCGTCCGGCTCACCCGGTGGGTCTTCGTCGGCATGCGGTGGGTCTTCAACCTCTGGGGCAAGCGCGCCAAGTCGTACGAGGACCTCGATCGGTCACTCGCCATGTACGCCCCGATGGCGCTGATCGCCCTCCCGTGGATGTGGGTCACGTTGGTCGTCGCCGGATTCACCGGCATCAACTGGGGCCTCGGCATCGATCCTCCACGTGAGGCCTTCTATCTGTCGGGTTCGTCGCTCTTCACGCTCGGCTTCACCGCCGCGCCAGACCTGCCGACGCACGTGTTCTCGTACATCGAGGCCGCGTTCGGACTCGGCCTGATCGCGCTGCTCATCAGCTACCTCCCGTCGATCTACAGCGCGTTTCAGCGGCGGGAGCTCGAGGTCACCCGCCTCACCACCCGCGCCGGTTCGCCGCCGAGTGCGATCACGATGATCCAGCGCCACCACGCGCTGGCGAGGCTCGACGCTCTCGACGAGATCTGGGACGAGTGGGAGATCTGGTTCTCCGACGTCGAGGAGACGCACACGTCGCAGCCGTCGCTCGTGTTCTTCCGGTCGATCACGCACGATCGCTCGTGGGTCACGTCCGCAGGAGCGGTGCTCGACGCCGCGGCACTACGTTCCTCGGTGCTCAACCTGCCGCAGAACGCTCGCGCCCAGCTGTGCATACGCGCCGGCTATTTGTGCCTGCGGCGGATCTGCGACTTCTTCGACATCCCGTACGACCCCGATCCGAATCCCGACGATCCGATCAGCATCGATCGCAGTGAGTTCGATGCGGCCTACGAGGAGCTGGCCAGCGCGGGTGTTCCGGTGCGGCCCCAGCGGGAGCAGTGCTGGCGGGACTTCAAGGGCTGGCGGGTGAACTACGACACCACGCTGCTGGCGATCGCCGGACTCACCGCCGCGCCGTATGCGCCCTGGTCGAGCGACCGATCCCTGCGGTACCGGCGCCCCCGGCTGGCTTGGATACGGCGCCCCAGGGTAGGCAAGCGAGGTGCTGGCCACTGAGACCGTGCTCGGGGCGCGCTACCGCCTCGGTCCCATCATCGGCCGCGGCGGCGGCGCCGACGTTTTTCGAGCGGACGACCTCGAGACCGGGCGGCCAGTCGCCATCAAGGTGCTCCGGGCTGTCACCCCCGCTGACCTGCACCGTTTCGAGCAGGAGGGCCACACGCTCGAGCGGCTCGATCATCCGGCGATCGTGCGGATGTGCGGGGGCGGGGACCAGGACGGACAGCCGTACCTCGTCTTGGACCTGATCGACGGCGAGCCGCTGTCGACGGTCCTGCAGCGAGGCCCGCTGCCAGAAGACGAGGTGACGCGGATCGGCGCGGTGCTCGCCGGAGCGTTGGCGCACGCCCACGAACTCGGAGTGGTGCATCGCGACGTGAAACCGGGCAACGTGCTGTTCGATCGCGACGGCAACGTGCATCTCACCGACTTCGGTATCGCCAGACTCACCGATGTCACCGCCATCACCGCCACCGGCTTCGTGATCGGCACGGCCGCGTACCTCGCGCCAGAGCAGGTGTCTGGTGACGGCGCCACGCCCGCGTCGGACATGTACGCGCTCGGCTTGGTCCTGCTCGAGGCGCTGACCGGTGAACGTGCCTACGAAGGGTCGCCGTCCGAGGCGGCGCTGGCGCGGTTGCATCGCCAACCCGAGATCCCGCCGACCACGACAGGAGCCCTCGGCGCGCTGCTCGGGGCGATGACCGCGGCCGATCCTGCGCTCCGTCCGTCGGCCGCGGCGGTGGCCGAGGTGCTCACCGCGAGTGCTGCGGCCGTCCCGGCGGACGCCACGTCGGTGTTGCCGGTCGCGAGCGACGCGACCGTGACCATCCCGATCGTTGCTGCCGCGCCGGTGGCTGCACACTCGGCGGCCGCGGGTCTCGGCACCGCTCGTCTGGTCGTGCCGCGTCGGCTGCGCGCACCGCTGATCGCGGCGGCGATCATCGCCTTCGTGCTCCTGCTGGGCTCCGGGTTCGACCGGAACGGGATCAGCGTGCCCGCCAGCGCGCAGACACCGACGACCGCCGCGCCCACGACAACCGCTCCGCCCGCCCCGGTGGTCGCGGAAACCGTTCCGAGCACGACGCCGCCCACGCCCAAGGGCAAGGGGGGCGGCAAGCGCGACAAGGGCGACGGCGACTGACCAGCAGTACGCTCCGCGCCGGTGGTGGTGGGCGCTGCAGTAGGTGAGCCGAATCCGTTCGAGCAAGTCACCCGCTCGCGGCAGCGACCGAACTTCACGGTCGAGCCTCTCTCGATC
>JBEEFW010000102.1:0-36131 GCA_041166385.1 Acidimicrobiaceae bacterium
TGCGTGATCACGTTGCGGGCGCGGTCCGTGAATCGTTCGAACATGGATGTGACCTCCAGTGAAAGGAAGGAACAGACGGTCTCGACGTCGGCGGTGCCATCCGCGATGGCGTCGAGGAGATCGAACAAGGCCTGGCTCGGCTTGATCGTCGTGACCGTGCCGTCGAGCTCGAGGATCTGCGCGGCTGCGACAACGGCGACCGCACGGCTGTCGTCGCCGAACGGGTGTTCACGAACGATGGCGTGGAGCAGCGCGGCGGCTTGCTCGAGCGCGGGTGCATCAGCCGACACCGCTTGGAACGTGCGGCCGACGGCGTCGAGGTCGGTCCGATCGAAGACGTCGGCGGGATCGATGTCGAGCACCGCCGCCGCGACGAGGAACAACTCGGGAACGTCCATCAGCCGTCGCGGAGGGCGCGCAGCAATTCGGTGTGTCGGGCGACGTTGTCGTCGAGCTTGCGCAGGAATCGCTTGTCCCGTCGGCGTTTGTCGACGAGCTCGGCGATGGCCTCACGAGCGACGTCGGAGACGGTTCGGCCCTCGACTTCGGCGACGGCGCGCAGGCTCTCGGCCAGGTCCGGGTCGAGCCGCAACAGCACGTTCTTGGTGTCCACCACGGTGATATCACGATATCAAGTTGGCAGCGCGTGTTCAACCACGAAACACATGCTGTTTGTCGGATCGAAACCCAGACTCGCTACCGTCGCCGTAGATGACCGATCTCGACGCTGATCTCGACCGTCACCTGCCGTTCGACGTGGTGTTCAACTTCCGCGATCTCGGCGGGTACCCGACGGGCGACGGCACGACCGTGAAGTGGCGCACGCTGTTTCGGGCCGACGGCGTGCACCGGCTCACAGCCGACGATCTCGCACCGCTCGCTGTTCGCACGGTGCTCGACCTCCGCACGCCGATGGAGCTCGAGCGCGGTCGGTTCACGCACGACTCGATCGGTTACCACCACCTGCCGATGTTCGAGGAGACCTGGAGCCGCGAGTCGCTCGACGAGAACACCGACCCGGTCACGTTCCTCGCCGATCGGTACGTCGACATGCTCGCCACCGGACGCGGGGCGATCGCGGGAGCGCTGCACATCCTCGGCAACGACGAGTCGCTACCGCTGGTGTTCCACTGTGCCGCCGGCAAGGACCGCACGGGCGTGGTCGCCGCCATCGTGTTGAGTGTGCTCGGCGTGAGCGACGACGACATCGCCGCCGACTACTCGCTCAGCCGCCTCGGGATGCCCCGATTCAAGGAGTGGGTCATCGCCACCTACCCGGAGGCGGCCGATGCGATGTCCGACCAGCCGGAGGCGTTCCTCGCCGCGCCGGCCGAGGCGATGCACCTGTTCCTCGAGCGGGTGCGCTCCGGCTTCGGCTCCATGCACGACTACGTGGCCGACCTCGGCGTCACCGACGAGACGCTTGATGCCGTGAGGGCGAATCTCCTCACCTAGTCTCCGGCCGAGATGCACTACGTCCCCGGACACAACCTCCTCGAGGGCAAGCGGGTCCTCGTCACGGCCGCGGCCGGTACCGGCATCGGACACGCGACGGCGAAGCGGTGCATCGAGGAGGGCGCGACGGTCGTGGTCAGCGATGCCCACGAACGGCGGCTCGCGGAGACGGCGGCCGAGCTCGGTGCGGCCGCATCGGTCGTCTGCGACGTCACGGACGAGACGCAGGTGCAACGCCTTTTCGATTCGACGATCGCGACGCTGGGCGGGCTCGACGTCGTCGTGAACAACGCGGGGCTCGGCGGCACGGCCAGCGTCGTCGACATGACCGACGAGCAATGGAACAAGGTGCTCGACGTCACGCTCACGGGCACGTTCCGGTGCATGCGCGCCGCGCTCAAGATCCTGCAGCCGCAGCGCGGCGGCGTGATCGTCAACAACGCGTCGGTGCTCGGGTGGCGGGCCCAAGCGGGCCAGGCGCACTACGCCGCGGCGAAGGCCGGGGTCATGGCGCTCACCCGTTGCGCCGCGATCGAGGCGGCCCCGTTCGGCGTGCGCATCAACGCGGTGGCACCGAGTATCGCCATGCACCCGTTCCTCGCCAAGGTGACGACCGACGAGCTGCTCGAGGAGCTGACGGCCCGCGAGGCGTTCGGGCGGGCCGCCGAGCCCTGGGAGATCGCCAACGTGATCGTCTTCCTCGCGAGCGACTACTCGTCGTACATGACCGGCGAAATCGTCAGCGTCTCGTCACAACACCCCTGACCCAGGCAAATCCCACTCAGACATACACAGTTCTGTGTACGTCTGAGTGGGATTTGGTTTGTCAGGTCGACAGGACGACGGAGGAGCCGTGGCCGAAGAGGCCTTGGTTCACCGTGACGCCGGCAGTGGCGCCTTCGACCTGGCGGCCGTCCGCCTGGCCGCGTAGCTGCCACGTGATCTCGCACACCTGAGCGATCGCCTGCGCGGGCACGGCTTCACCGAAGGAGGCGAGGCCCCCGCTCGGGTTCACCGTCGTGCCCTTCCCGCCGAGCGCGGTGTCGCCGTCGTTGATCAACCGCTCGGCCTCGCCCGCCTTGCAGAGGCCGATGTTCTCGTACCAATCCAGTTCGAGCGCCGACGACAGGTCGTACACCTCGGCGACCGACATGTCGTCCGGCCCGATGCCGGCCTGCTCGTACGCCGCCGCGGCTATCGAATCGCGGAACGTGAGTGTTGGCGGCGCCAGTGCGGCCGAGGAGTCGGTCGCGAAGTCGGGCATCTCGATGACCGTGTTGGGGAAGCGCGGCGTGACGGTGGAGATGCCGCGCACTCGCACGGGCGACGCCGCTCCATGCGTGCGGGCGTACTCCATCGACGACACGACGAGTGCGGCGCCGCCGTCAGATGTGGCACAGATGTCGAGCAGGTGCAGCGGCGACGCCACGATCGGCGACGCCAGCACCTCGTCCTCCGTGACCTCTTTGCGGTACCGGGCGTTCGGGTTGTTCAGGCCGTGACGAGCGTTCTTCACCTTGACCTTGGCGAAGTCGCGCTCCGTCGCGCCGAACACGTCCATGCGGCGGCGGGCGTACAGCGCGAAGTAGGTCGGGTTGGTGGCGCCGAGCAACCGGAACCGCAGCCAGTCCGGATCGTCCGGACGATCGCCGTCGTTCGGCGCGAAGAAACCCTTCGGCGACGTGTCCGCTCCGACGACCAGAGCGACGTCGCAGAATCCGGCGAGGATCTGGGCCCGCGCCGTGGCCAGCGCGGTTGCGCCCGACGCGCACGCCGCGTAGCAGGAGGCGACCTGCGCGCCAGACCAGCCGAGTGCTTGGCTGAACGTGGCGGCCGACACGTAGCCGGGATAGCCCTGGCGCATCGTGTCGGCCCCGGCGACGAACTGGATGTCGCGCCACTCGAGACACGCATCGGCAAGCGCGGTTTGCGCGGCGTCGATGCCGTACTCGACGAAGTTCCGGCCCCACTTGCCCCACGGGTGCATTCCTGCGCCCAAGACGGCGATGTCGTGTTCGCTCATGCCGGCACCGGCTTCCACTTCCACACCGTGTACTCGTGGTCGTCGTCTTCGAAGAGTGTTTCCACGACGAGCTCGACCGGCGTGCCGACCTTCACGTCGTCGACGCCGTAGCCGTTCGCCAGCTGTCCCATCACCACCATGCCTTCAGCGGTGAGCTCGACGGCGGCAACCGCGAACGGCTGATACGGATCGCTCGTGGCCACGTACGGCGGGGGCGGTTGGTACTGCGCATCGGTGTACGACCACACCGTTCCCTGTCGCGAGAGCGGTGTCGGCTCGAACGCGCGGCCGCCGCACTCCGGATTCCGACAGAAGTACGACGCGGCCGGGAAGAACACCGTGCCGCACTCCGTGCACTTGTTGCCGATCAGCGTGGGCCCGTCACCGTCCTCGGTGAACCAACCGTCGGCGCCGAGCGCTGGTGTGCGTGTCTTGGTCATCGCGCTCCAACTTAGGTTGGCCGCGCCGCGGAGAGGTAAGCCGGACGTTCGCCTCCGCCGTGCACCACGATGTTGGCGCCGCTGATGTAGGCCGCGAGTGGCGACGCGAGATACAGGCACGCGCTCGCGACGTCCGACGGATCGCCCATGCGACCGAGCGGGACGGTGGCGCCCACCGCGGCGATTCCCTCCTCGTCGCCGTAGTGCATCCCGGCGAGCTCGGTGCGGATGAGACCAGCGGTGACGGCGTTGACTCGCACCTTCGGCGCCCACTCGACCGCCAGCGTCTGCGTCAGGTTCAGCAGTCCGGCCTTGGCCGCGCCGTAGGCCGCGGTGGTCGGTGACGGTCTGATCCCGCTGACGCTCGCGATGTTCACGATCGAGCCGCCGTCCTCCTGCTGTTGCATCACGCGATTGGCGGCCTGCGCGACATGCAGCGGTGCCAGCAGGTTCAGCCGGATGATGGCCTCGGAGAATCGCGGCGACGCGGTCGCGGCCTCGGCGCTGGGGGAGCCGCCGGCGTTGTTCACGGCCACGTCCAAGCGACCGTGGTCAGCGGCGATCTGCGTGATCATCGCGTCGACCTGCTCGGGGTCGCGCACGTCGCACACGATGAACGACGCGCCCGAGAGCTCGTCCGGTTCGGTGCGCCCGCAGGCGACGACCGCGGCGCCCGCGCTCGCGAACTCGTCGACGATCACGCGGCCGATGCCCCTCGCCCCGCCCGTGACGAGCACGACCCGGCCGCTGAAGTCAAAGGCGTCCACGTCTCCGATCATTGTCGGTCGGGATCACTCCGTGCCCATTCGGGTACTCGGGCGCCGTGCGCTTCCGGAAAGACGCCGACCTCGACACGTCGCAAGTTTCCGACCGACGCGGCGCGCGCAGCATCGGGCTGCCCGTCGCGGGCGGCGGTGGCATCGTCGGCATCATCGTGCTCCTCCTCACGCTGTACCTGAACAGCAGCGGGGGCACACCGTCCGCGAACGGCATCTCTGTCGGCGGCACGCAAGGCGACCTTTCGTCGCAGTGCCGAACCGGTGAGGATGCGAATCAGCGGCAGGACTGTCGCATCGTGGGCGTCGTCGACAGCGTCCAAGCGTTCTGGAGCGAGCGGTTGCCGGGCTACACGCGGTCGACGACCGTCTTCTTCACCGGTCAGACCAACACGGGCTGCGGGGCGGCGTCGTCGGACGTCGGGCCGTTCTACTGCCCCGTCGATCAGACCGTGTACATCGACCTCGGCTTCTATGACGAGTTGCGGTCGCGGTTCGGCGCAACCGGCGGACCGTTCGCCGAGGCGTACGTCATCGCGCACGAGTACGGCCACCACGTGCAAGACCTCATGGGCCTGCTCGAGCAGAGCCAGGACGGCGGCACGGGGCCGAACAGCGGGAGTGTGCGCGTGGAGTTGATGGCCGACTGTTTCGCCGGCGTCTGGGCCAAGGGCGCGACCGACACCGGGTTCATCGAAGACATCACCGACACCGATGTGCAGGACGGACTCGACGCGGCCGCGGCGGTCGGCGACGACCGCATTCAACAAGCAGCGCAGGGCTCCGTGAACCCGGAGTCGTGGACGCATGGTTCCGCCGAGCAGCGCCAGTCCCATTTCCTCATCGGGTTCCGGCAGGGATCCGTCGAGGCCTGCCAGTCGGCTTCCTGAGCCGCGAGGCAGTCATCTACGCTCGAATCTGACGGACCATCAGATTCGAGGTCAGGGCTTCCTGTGGGCATCAGCCACACGATCGACGACGCGGGCATTGCCGAGGTCGTCATGGACAATCCGCCGGTCAATGCGCTGACGGTCGCGGGCTGGTATGAGCTCGCCCGCACGATCACGGCGCTGGGCGATGATCCGAACGTGCACGTGGTCGTGTTGCGGGCCGAGGGGCGAGGGTTCAACGCCGGCGTCGACATCAAGGAGATGCAGAACACCGAGGGGTTCGACGCGCTGATCGGTGCGAACCGCGGGTGCTTCGCCGCCTTCGCCGCGGTGTACGACTGCAAGGTGCCGGTGATCGCCGCGGTGCACGGCTATTGCCTGGGTGGCGGCATCGGGCTCGTGGGCAACGCCGATGTCATCGTCGCTTCCGACGACGCGACCTTCGGACTCCCTGAGGTCGATCGTGGCGCCCTCGGCGCGGCAACGCATCTGAGCCGCCTCGTGCCGCAGCACAAGATGCGGGCGATGGTCTACACATCGGCCACCGCCACGGCCGGTGAGCTGCACGCGTTCGGCTCGGTGCTGCAGGTCGTGCCGCAGGCCCAACTGAGGGCGGCCGCCCTCGACGTGGCCGCACAGATCGCGGCCAAGTCGCCGACGGTGATCCGGGCCGCCAAGGAGTCGCTCAACGGAATCGACCCCTGGGACGTGAAGCGCAGCTACCGCTACGAGCAGGGCTTCACCTTCGAGCTCAACCTCTCTGGTGTCGCCGACGAGCATCGCAATGCCTTCGTCGCCAAACGAGACACGGACACGACGAAGTGAGTAGGGACAAGCGGCTCACCGAGGAAGAGGTCGTCGCCGAGCTCCGGTCAGGGATGACGATCGGCATCGGCGGATGGGGCAGCCGTCGCAAGCCGATGTCGATCATCCGGGCGATCCTGCGCTCTGACCTCACCGATCTCACGGTCGTGAGCTACGCCGGACCTGATCTGGGGCTGCTGTGCGCCGCCGGCAAGGTCAAGCGTGCGGTGTACGCGTTCGCGTCGCTCGACACGATTCCACTCGAGCCACACTTCCGCGCCGCTCGCCAAGCCGGTGCGGTCGAAGACGAGCCCTACGACGAAGGCCTGTTCCTGCTCGGCTTGCAGGCGGCGGCGTGGCGAGTGCCGTTCATCCCGACACGCGTCGGCCTCGGCTCCGACCTGCTGACGTTGAACGACCGCCTGCGCACCGTCGACTCGCCGTACGACGACGGCGAGACCCTCGTAGCCGCACCGGCGCTCACACTCGACGCCGCCATCGTCCACCTCAACCGCGGCGATGCGGGCGGCAACTCGCAGTACCTCGGTCCGGATCTCTACATGGACGACTTGTTCCTCCGCGCCGCGGCGACGAATCGCTTCGTGAGCGTCGAGCGCATCGTTCCCACCGAAGACCTCACGAAGGAAGGCACGTTCCACACGCTGCGCGTGAGCCGGCTCATGGTCGACGGCGTGGTCGAAGCGCCCAACGGCGCCCACTTCACGTCGTGCGCGCCCGACTACGAGCGCGACGAGGCGTTTCAGCGCGAGTACGCGAAGTCGGCGGCATCACCGGAATCGTGGGCCGAGTTCCGCAACGCGTGGATCGACATTGACGAGTCCGCGTACCAGGCCAAAGTGCAGGCCCGATGAGCGTGCGACTCGCGGATGTGTGCGTCGCCGCCATCGCGGATTGCTTCCGCGGCGACGGTGAGATCGTGGCCAACCCGATCGGCACGATCCCGATGATCGGCGGTCGCCTGGCGCGGGCCACGTTCGAACCGGACCTGATGATGACGGACGGCGAAGCGTTCCTGGTCGCGGACGATCGCGCGTTCTTCGGACCGAACGACGCTCGCGTGGTCGAGCACCACAACCCGTACCGCGCGATGTTCGACATCGTGTGGTCCGGCAGGCGCCACGTGATCATGGGCGCCAGCCAGATCGATCCGCACGGCAACCAGAACTTCGCGGCGATCGGCGCGGACTACCGCAAGCCGAAGGTGCAGTTGCTCGGGTTCCGCGGTGCGCCGGGCAACACGGTGAATCACACCACGTCGTACTGGATCCCGAACCACTCCACGAATGTGTTCGTTCCGAAGGTCGATGTGGTGTGCGGGGTCGGCTACGACCGTGCCGCCAAGCTCGGGAAATCGGCGCTCGGCTACGAGCTCCGTCGCGTGATCACGAACCTCTGCGTGATCGACTTCGAATCGCCGGATCACCGGATGCGCCTACGGTCGTTGCACCCGGGAGTCACGCTCGACGAGGTCCTGCAGGCCACCGGCTTCGATCTGGTCGTGCCCGACGATGTTGGGGAGACGCGTGTTCCGACTGACGACGAGTTGCGTCTGATCGAAGAGGTGATCGACCCCGACGGCGCGCGCTTCACTGAGGTGAAGGACTGAGGTGAGCGGGCATCCCGCGCTGCACACGCGCTTCTGTGACCTCGCTGGTATCAGCCGTCCGATCGTGCAGACGGGCATGGGCTGGGTGTCGGGTGCGCGGCTGACAGCCGCCACCAGCGCGGCCGGGGGACTGGGCATCCTGGCGGCCGTCACGATGACCGACGACGAGCTGCGGACGGCAGTGCGCGCCGTCAAGGCGCGCACCGACGCGCCGTTCGGCGTCAACTTCCGCGCCGATCAGCCCGACCTCGACGATCGCATCGCGTTCGTGGTCGGCGAGGGAGTGCGAATCGTGTCGTTCGCCGGGGCACCGACGAAAGAAGCGATCGCCCGTATCCACGATGCCGGCGCGCTGTGCATCCCGACGGTCGGCGCGCGGCGCCACGCCGAGAAGATGCTCGAATGGGGCGTCGACGCCGTGTTCGCACAAGGCGGCGAAGGCGGCGGCCACACGGGCACCGTGCCGACGTCGCTCCTGCTGCCTCAGGTGGTCGACGCCGTCGGTGCATCCATTCCTGTCCTCGGCGCCGGCGGGTTCCACGACGGCCGTGGTCTCGTCGCCGCGCTGGCCTACGGCGCCGACGGCATCGCCATGGGCACGCGCTTCTTGCTCACGCAAGAGAGTCGAGTCCCCGATGCCGTCAAGGCTCGCTACGTCGACGCCACCGTCTTCGACACTGTCGTCACGACGGCCATCGATGGCGCGCCACAGCGCGTCATTCGCACGGATGTGGTCGACCGCATCGAGCGCTCGCCGAAGCTGCTGCGGTTCCCGCGGGCCGCGGCTGCCGCGCTTCGCTTCCGCAAGGAAACCGGCACGTCGTTGCGTGACCTCGTCAGAGAAGGCCTCTCGATGAAACGCAACCAAGACCTCACGTGGAGCCAGGTCGCCCTCGCCGCCAACGCTCCGATGCTGATCAAGGCGTCGATGGTCGATGGCAAGCCCGAGGTCGGCGTACTCCCGACGGGTCAGGTCACAGGCGTGATCGGCGAACTGCCGACAGTGGCCGAGCTGCTCGACCGGATCATGACCGAGGCGGAGTCGACGCTGAAGCGACTCGAGACGTAATGGATCTCACGTGGTCGGTCGACGAGGACGAGTTCCGGGCGGAAGCGCGTGCATGGCTCGAGGCGAACACGCCGCGTGGCTTGCCGTCAGGCGACACGCGCGAAGGCTTCGCATTGCATCTCGAATGGGAGCAGTTGCTCTACGCGAACCGCTGGTCCGTCGTGTCGTGGCCCGAGGAGTTCGGTGGCCGGGGCGCGTCGCTCTGGCAATGGCTGATCTTCGAAGAGGAGTACTACCGCGCCGGCGGACCGCAACGGGTGACGCAGAACGGCATCTTCCTGCTCGCACCCACAGTGTTCGAGTTCGGCACGCCCGAGCAACAGGCCCGCATCCTGCCGCGCATGGCCGCGGCGGAGGAGCTGTGGTGTCAGGGATGGTCCGAGCCGAACGCGGGCAGCGACCTCGCCGGCATCCAGAGCCGGGCGACCAAGGTCGACGGCGGCTGGCGACTGAACGGGCAGAAGACCTGGACGACCCGCGGCGCGTTCTGCACGCACCTGTTCGGGCTGTTCCGATCGGACCCGGACAGCGAGCGCCACAAGGGCCTCACGTACTTCCTCGTTCCGCTCGATGCCGACGGCGTGACCGTCCGCGGCTTCGGCCGCCTCGATGGCGATGAAGGGTTCGCCGAGGTCTTCTTCGAGGACGCGTTCGTGCCGGACCACGACGTGCTCGGTGAGGTGAACGCGGGATGGTCGGTGGCGATGGCCACCACCGGATCGGAGCGCGGCCTCACGCTGCGGTCGCCTGGCCGGTTCACGGCCACCGCCGCGCGGCTGCTGAAGCTGTACCGCGAGAAAGGCTCGCCGCCGCACTTACGGCAGCGCGTGGTCGACGCGTGGATGCGGGCCGAGGCGTATCAGTTGTTCACGCTCGAGACCGTCACGCGGCTCGTCGGCGGCGGCACGGCGGGCGCGGAGTCGAGCATCAACAAGATCTGGTGGAGCGAGCTCGACGTGGAGCTGCACGAGATCGCGCTCGACCTCATCGGTGCCGACCTCGATCTCGACGCGCCGTGGGAGAAGGGGTACCAGTTCGCGCTGTCCGGTCCCATCTACGCGGGCACGAACGAGATCCAGCGCAACATCGCCGCCGAGCGAGTGCTCGGGTTGCCGAGATGACAGCGACGCGTGGTTCGCTCGGCGGGCCGGACGAGCGAGCGCCAGCGAGCCGGACGGCGATGGGGTCCGGGGGCGCAGCCCCCGAGAAGCGCGCCGAGCGAGTGCTCGGGTTGCCGAGATGAGGTTCGGGCTCGAAGACGAGGAGATCGAGGCGGGCGAGACCTTGCGCAAGCTCCTCGCGTCGGTGTCGCACGACTCTGACGAAATGCTTGGGCGGCTCGACGAGTTCGGCGCGTTCGACCTCGCGCTCGTGGCGGTGACCTTCGAGGAGATCGGCTACGCCGGCGTCACGCTTCCGATCATCGAGCGTGAGTTCGGTGGCGAGTCGGATCATGCCGCGCTGGCGGCCGCCGCACAGCTTGTGGGCTTGGGCCAGCGGATGCTCGACATGACCGTCGACTACGTGCGCGAGCGGCGGCAGTTCGGCGCGCCGATCGGGTCGTTCCAGGCGGTCAAGCACCAGCTGGCCGACTCGTTGAAGGAGCTGGCCTTCGCTCGGCCAGCGGTGTGGCGGGCCGCCGCGTCGCTCGAACCCTGTGACATCTCGATGGCCAAGGCCATGGCATCGGATGCCGCATCGTTCGTCGCACGCCGGGCGCTGCAATGCCACGGCGCGATCGGCTACACCGTCGAGTACGAACTGCACCGTTACCTGAAGCTCACGTGGGTGCTCGCCCGTTCGTTCGGCGACGCCGCGTGGCACCGTGATCGCATCGCGAAGGAGTTGCACATCTGATGCCCGATGCCTACATCGTGGACGCTGTTCGCACACCCGTCGGTCGCCGTGGCGGCGGCCTGTCACAGGTGCACCCGGCCGACCTCGGCGCGCACGCGTTGCGCGCACTGATGCAGCGCACCGGGATCGATCCCGGTGCCGTCGAGGACGTGGTGTTCGGCTGTGTCGACACGGTCGGTGGGCAGGCGGGCGACATCGCCCGCACGTGTTGGCTGGCCGCGGGACTACCCGACCACGTGCCGGGCACCACCGTCGATCGGCAATGCGGCTCATCGCAACAAGCCGTGCACTTCGCCGCGCAGGCCGTCATGTCAGGCACGAGCGACGTCGTGGTGGCCGGCGGTGTGCAGCAGATGTCGATGATCCCGATCTCGACCGCGATGCTGGCGGGACAGCCGCTCGGGTTCGACGACCCCTTCTCCGGGAGCGAAGGCTGGGTGAAGCGCTACGGGACGCAGGAGGTGAGTCAGTTCCGCGCCGCGGAGATGATCGCCGAGAAGTGGAGCATCACCCGCGAAGACATGGAGGCGTTCGCGGTCGAGTCGCACGAGCGAGCCCTGCGGGCGCAGGAGGAGGGGCGCTTCGAGCGGGAGATCGAACCCCTGAACGGTCTCGACCGCGATGAAGGGCCGCGCGAGCCGAACTGGGAGAAGATCCGCTCGCTGAAGACGCTCGTCGACGGCGGGCGCCTCACCGCGGCTGTCTCGTCGCAGATCTCCGACGCGTCGGCGGCGATGCTGATCGTCAATGAGAAGGCCTTGGGCGATCACGGACTCACGCCGCGGGCCCGCATCCACCACCTGTCCGTACGTGGCGACGATCCGGTCTGGATGCTCACCGCACCCATTCCTGCGACCGCGCATGCCTTGGCCAAGACCGGTATGACCCTCGACGACATCGACCTCGTGGAGATCAACGAGGCGTTCGCGTCGGTGGTGCTCGCGTGGCAGAAGGAGACGGGCGCCGATCTCGCCAGGGTGAATGTGAACGGTGGCGCGATCGCGCTTGGGCATCCGCTCGGCGCGACCGGGGCGCGGTTGATGACCACGTTGCTCAGCGAGCTCGAGCGCACCGGCGGCCGGTACGGATTGCAGACGATGTGCGAAGGTGGCGGCCAAGCAAACGTCACCATCATCGAACGGCTCTAGCGATCTTGGGGTCATTACGCCGGTCCTGACAGGCGTAACGACCCCGAGTTGGAAGGGGGGACAGGGTGGACGATCTCGTCATCCGAGGTGGGACGGTCGTCGACGGGACGGGCGCGCCGGCGCGCACCGCGGACATTGCGATCACCGACGGGGTGATCACCGCGGTCGGTCGGGTCGACGCAAAGGGCCGGCAGGAGATCGACGCGGACGGCGCGCTCGTGACGCCCGGCTTCGTCGACATCCACACGCACTACGACGGCCAGATCACGTGGGACCCGCTGCTCACCCCATCGTGCTGGCACGGCGTGACCACCATCGTGATGGGGAACTGCGGCGTCGGGTTCGCTCCCGTCAAACCTGACAGCCATGAGTGGCTCATCGGTCTGATGGAAGGGGTCGAGGACATCCCCGGCGCCGCGCTGTCGGCCGGCATCCAATGGAAGTGGGAGACGTTCCCCGAGTACCTCGACGCCATCGACGCGCTCCCGAAGTCGATCGACATCGGCGCCCAGGTGCCCCACGGTGCAGTTCGCGGTTACGTGATGGGGGAGCGCGGCGCCAAGAACGAACCGGCGAATGCCGAGGACATCGAGGCGATGGCCGCGATCGTGCGCGAGGGCATCCGGGCCGGTGCGCTCGGTTTCTCGACGTCGCGCACGCTGGCGCACCGAGCGATCGACGGTGAGCCAGTGCCGGGCACGTTCGCCGCTGAAGACGAGCTCTTCGGCATCGGCCGTGTGCTCGGTGAGCTCGACACCGGCGTCTTCGAGCTCGCGCCGGCCGGAGCGCTCGGGGAGGATCTCGCCGCACCGGAGAAGGAAGTGGCCTGGATGCGCCGCCTCGCGGCCGCGACCGGTCGGCCGGTCACCTTCGCTCTGAACCAGAACAACAACGATCCCGATGCGTGGCGCAAGCTCCTGGAGCTGGCCGCGGAAGCGGCGCGCGAAGGCGCGCCGATCAGCCCACAGGTGCACGGTCGCACGGTCTCGCTGCTGCTCGGCCTGCAGACGTTTCACCCGTTCAACTTTTGCCCGTCGTGGGCCGAGATCGGTCTCCTGCCGTGGCGAGAGCAGGCGGCGCGACTTCCAGCGCTGCGCGAGCGGCTCGTCACCGAAGCTCGCGGGCTCGAGGACGACCCGATCATCTCGGGCTTCATGCACCCGTCGCGCATCTTCGTGCTCGGCGACCCGCCGAACTACGAGCCGTCGCGAGCCGACAGCGTCGTCGGTATGGCCGAGGCACAGGGCCGCACGATGTGGGAGGTGCTGTTCGACCTGCTGCTCGTCGACGGCGGTCGCGAGCTGCTCAACTCGCCGGTGCTCAACTACACCGACGGCAATCTCGATGCGGCGCGGGAGATGCTGATGCACCCCACGTCGGCGTTCGGGCTCGGCGACGGCGGTGCTCACGCGGGCCAAACGTGCGATGCGAGCACGACGACGTACATGCTCAGCTACTGGGCCCGCGACCGCGCCCACGATCGCATCCCGCTCGAGACCGCCGTGCAGAAGATCACCGGAGCGACGGCCGCCTTGTTCGGATTGACAGACCGCGGCGTGCTCGCGCCGGGCAAGAAGGGCGATGTCAACCTCATCGACTTCGAACAGTTGCAGTTGCGCCGCCCGGAGTCGGTCGCGGATCTTCCCGGCGGCGCGTCGCGGTTGATCCAGCGTTCCGACGGCTACATCGCCACGATCAACTCAGGGCTCGTGACGATCGATCGCGGCGAGGACACCGGCGCGCGCCCCGGCGTGCTGCTACGGGGTGCCCGCTAGCTCGTCGATCGCGGCAGTCAGGCGCTTGACCCGCGCCGACGATCAGCAGCTCCGCCATCGGGACACACTAGGACGCCTCCCGATCCAGCGAGCAGTGTGCGATCTCCCATATGCGGAGAGACGACTACGTGCCGCGAGCGTCGTGGTCCTCGACGGCGTCGACGTCGAACAGCGGGGCGAGATGGCGCGCCTGCTGGGCGAACGCGATGCCATCGATGTGGCGGCGGCTCATGATGCTGGCGCCGTCGCGTTGTACGAGGCGCGGCGTGGAGTCGATGTTGCACTGGATGCTGTAGCCAGCTGCCTTCAGCGCGTTGGTCGTCGCTAATCCTGGGTTCGCACCGAACGGGTAGATGTACACGTCGGTGCTTCCGATGAGTGGCTCGGCCTCGGCTTTCCACTGATCAGTGTCGCGTTGGACGCGAGCGGTGGACACCTTCGACAGGTCGATGTGGCCATAACTGTGAGTCGCCAGCGTCCAGCCGGTGGCCCGCAGGCGCGCGCCGAGCGCCGACACCCGTTCGGCGCTGCCCTCGAAGTCAGGATCTGACGGACGATTGACCCGTTCACCGAACAGGCCCTCGTAGCCAGTGAGGCCAAGCACGCCCTTCGCACCGTCGGCCGAGAAATCCGGGTGGGCGGTCACGAACTCGTCGACGATGGGTACGAGGTCGTCATCGGTGATCCGGGTGCCGAGGTCATCGCGGACCTCGACCTTCACGTCGCCACTTGTGTCCAGCACGAGTCGCCAGGCCTGGCCCCGGGGCCGCGAGTAGTCGTAGTAGTTGACGTCGTCCTCCGACAGCACGAAGGGTTTGCGCCCTTCGGGCACCTGTACGTCGCCGACGATCGCGTGGTGGATATCGACGAGAGTCCACCCGTTGGCGTACAGCTGGTCGAGAATCGCGCGGAACTCTCCAACAGTCACGAAGTAGTCGCGGAACCCGCGACCGAGGGCGTCGCGCTGGAACGCGAGCTCCGGGCGAACGACGAGAGTGTGGAAGAACAGGTGCTCGACGGGTCCGATCCACGGAACGAGAGCGGCCGGCGGGACCGTGGTCGTACTCGCGACGCTGGTGGACGGTGTCGAGGTCGTGGAGCCGGAGGCCTCAGCCAGCGGAGTCGGATGCGCCGCCGTGCAGGCGACGCTGAACAGCAACGCAACGCACACGACCGGCACACGACGCACGGCCAAAGGATCGCGTGCCGGCGACCGTCTGGAGCGGCACTAGTACCGAAACGCAATCGCGGCGGCCGTGCCGACGTTCAGAGAATCGACACCATCCACCATGGGGATCTTGACCGTGGCATCCGCTCGATGGAGCGCGATGTCACTGAGTCCGGGACCTTCGGCTCCCAACAGCCAGGCCACTCGTTCGGCCTGGAACTCGTCGATCGGTGTGGCTTCCGCCGCCGGAGTGAGCGCCGCGACCGTGAAGCCGAGTTCCCGTAAGTCGTCGAGCGCAGTCGGCCATTGGGCGAATCGAGCGAACGGTACGTGCATCACATGGCCCATCGACACGCGTACGCACCGCCGGTACAGCGGGTCGGCCGTCTGCGGGTCCAGCAGCACGGCTTCGACGCCGAAGGCGCGGGCGCTGCGGAACAGGTTGCCGAGGTTCTCGACGTCGTTGAGCTGTTCGAGCACCGCGATGCGCCTGCAGCCGCGCGCCAGAGACAAGGGCTCGCGTGGTGTCAGTCGCTCGGCCGACGCCACGACCCCGCGATGGAGATTGAACCCGACAGTCGCCCGCAGCAGGGCCATGTCGCCCACGTACAGCGGCACATCGATGCCATCGAGCAGCGGCGCCACCGCCGCCACCTTGGAATGGGCGACGAGGACCGAACGGGTCGGGTAGTGCGAGCAGACGAGCTCCACGAGGGGAGTCAGTCCTTCGACGATGAACGCGCCGTCGGGCGAGCGTCCGTCGCGTAGCTCGACGAAGTCGAACAACCTGGGGTCGGCAGGGTCGTCGACCTCGATCGGTTCGATCAACCGGCGTACGGCTCCAGCGCCGCGGCCAGCGGTTCGAGGATTGCGGGTGTGTGTGGGGGCGGCAGGTAGACGATGCCGAGGTCGAGGCCGGCATCCGCGAACGCTGATGTCTCCTTCACGAGCGAGTCCATGTCGTTCGGGTCGAGGCGTAGGTGCGTCGACGTCATGATCTCGCTCGGGTCGCGGCCGATGTCGGCGCAATGCTGATGCAGCACATCACGCTTGCGCAGGAACTCGTCGACGCCTCCACCGGGTACGTTCCAGTGCTGCGCCCATCTCGCGACGGTGCGCAACGTGCGCTTCTCGCCGCCACCGCCGATGCAGATCGGAGGATGCGGCTTCTGCACGGGCTTGGGCTCGTTGTACGCGTCGACGAGTTGGTAGTGCTTGCCCTGGAAGTTCGCAGTGGTCTCGGTCAGCAGCTTGACGATGACTTCGACGGCCTCGTCGAACATGTCGAAACGCGTGCGCAGTGGTGGCAGCTCGATGCCGTACGCGTCACACTCCTGCTGGTTCCAGCCAGCACCGATGCCGAGCTCGAGCCTCCCGTCGGAGATCACGTCGAGGGCCGCCGCCATGTTCGCGAGCACCGCTGGGTGCCGGTACACGTTGCCGGTGACGAGCACACCGACGCGCAGTCGCTTCGTTGCCTGCGCGAGCGCGGTCGTCGTCACCCAGCCTTCGAGGCACGGTCCGGTGTGGTCGGAGAAGATCGGGTAGAAGTGGTCGAACGTCCAGCCCGACTCGAAGATCGGCATGTCGTCGGCCGCCTGCCAAACGGCGAGCATGTCCTTGTAGCTCGTGTGCTGCGGCGAGGTCTTGATGGCGAAGCGCATCCTCTAGGCATAGCAGCGCAGGGCCGCAAGCGTCTGGTCGACGTACCCGTCGCCGAACAGCTCGACGTGCACGAGTAACGGATGGAGCTGGTGGAGCGCCACTCGCTCCTGCCAGCCATCGGCCAGCGGAAAGGCCTCGTCGTAGGCCGCGTAGAAGCGTTTACCGAAGCCGCCGAACAGTCGGGTCATTGCGAGGTCGGTCTCGCGATGTCCGCCATGGGCGGCCGGATCGATGACCCACGGCGTGCCCGACGGGTCGGCGAGCACGTTGCCCCGCCACAGATCGCCGTGGATGCGCGCCGGTGGTTCCGGCGGTCCGGCGAGCTCGTCGATGCGCGACAGCACTCGATCCACGAGCGCTCGACCCTCGCGACCGAGCGCCCGCACGAACGGCGTGACCCGTTGCTCCGCGTAGAACTCGGGCCACTCGTCGTGCGGGGAGTTCGGCATCAGCCGTGGGCCGATGTACGCCGGCCCCGCTCCGCCGAAGCACTTGGCTCCAGCGCGGTGCAGGTCCGCAAGCTCTCGCCCGAAGCGTTCGTCGACGGTCGCGGTCCACGGACCGCGCTCGATGCGCGTGAGCTCGATGTGATCGCGACCGACACTGATCACCCGAGGAACGGCGACGGCCTCGGCGGCGCGCAACCACTCCAGCCCGGCTGCCTCCGTTGCGAAGAAGTCGGCCGGCACGTGCTCGCTCCGCTTGCGGAACGTTTCGCTCACTGCAGCTGCTCGAGCAGCCCGCGACAGGCGGCCTCCATGAGGTCGTACACGCGCACGAAGCCTTCGTCGCCGCCGTACCAGGGGTCGGGAACGTCCGCGTCGGTGGGATCGTGCTCAGGGTCGAACTCGCGGAGGAGGTGCAGCTTCGCGAGGTCGTCATCGTCGCGCGCCAGGCTGCGCATCCGGCGGAGGTTGATCTTGTCGGCAACGAGGACCATGTCGTACTGATCGAAGTCGTCCGGCCGGAACTGCCAGGCCACGTGGTCGAGCGCGATGCCGCGGCGGGCTGCCTCCTTCACCGCTCGACGGTCGACCGGGTTGCCGAGCTCCTCCGTGCTCGTGCCCGCGGAGTCGACGGTGATGCGGTCGGTCAGGTTCGCCTCCTCGACGAGCGACCGCATGATGCCTTCGGCGGTGGGCGACCGGCAGATGTTCCCCCAGCAGACGAAGCAGAGGCGCACGGGCTGTTTCAGCGACGCTCCGCGACGATGGCCGCTTGCTTGTCGAGCAGCGGGAGGACCTGGTCGGCCGGCGCGGACGGCAGCTGGAACACGCACTCGGTGATGCCGAGCGATTCGAAGTAGTCGAGCTTGCCGTGATCGGGGATCGAGCCGAAGGGCGTGACCTGCACCGTGCTCGGGTCGCGTCCCGCTTCCTCGAACGCGGCGCGCAGCTTCGGCAGTGCATCCGTGATGCCGCGGCCACCGATCGGAATCCAGCCGTCGGCGTACTCGGCGATGTGGTTGAACAGCTTGGGTCCGGCGGCGCCGCCGATCAGGACAGGCGGCCCGCCAGGCTGCACGGGCTTGGGCCATGACCAGCTCGGCGGCAGGTGCACGTACTGGCCGTCGAAGCTCGCCTCCTCCTCGGTCCACAGTGCACGCATGGCGAGCACGTGCTCGCGCCCGCGGTCGCGCCGCGTCTTGTAGTCGACGCCGTGATCGTTCATCTCGTCTTCGTTCCACCCGAACCCGATGCCTAGGGAGAACCGACCACCGGTGACGAGGTCGATCGTGGCGACTTCCTTCGCCGTCACGATCGGGTCGCGCTGCGCGATGAGGAGGATGCCGGTGCCGACGCGGATCGTGGGTGCGGCGATCGCCGCAGCCGTAAGGCCGACGAACGGATCGAGGCACCGGCGGTACTCGTCGGGCAGGTCGCCCCCGTTGGGATAGGGCGTGCGGCGGCTCGTCGGGATGTGGGTGTGCTCCGGCACCCATAGAGAATCGAGACCCCGTTCCTCGACCGCGCGAGCGAGCTCGACGATGCCGATCGAGCGATCCGTGGCGAACAGCGTGACTCCGAAGCGCATGCGGGGCAGTCTCGCAGACCACCTACGATCGCCGCGCATGATGTGTGAAGGACGGGTGGTCATCGTGACGGGCGCCGGCCGAGGCATCGGTCGCGCGCATGCGCTCGAGTTCGCCCGCCAGGGTGCCAAGGTCGTGGTCAACGACATCGGCGCCGAACTCGACGGCACCGGCGGCTCCGCCTCGCCCGCCTCGGAAGTGGTCGCGATGATCCGCGACGCGGGCGGCGAGGCCGACGTCAACGGAGATGACGTCGCCGACTGGGAGGGCGCGCAGCATCTCGTGAACAGCGCGGTCGAGACGTTCGGCGGGCTGGACGTCGTCGTGAACAACGCCGGCGTCGTGCGCGACCGTATGTTCGCCAACGCGGCAGAAGACGAGTGGGACGTCGTCGTGCGCGTGCACTTGAAGGGCCACTTCTGTGTCGCGCGCTGGGCCGCGGCGTACTGGCGGGATCAGACGAAAGCGGGCGCGGCGGTGGACGCGCGCATCATCAACACGTCGTCCGGCGCTGGCCTGATGGGATCGGTCGGGCAGGCGGCGTACTCGGCCGCGAAAGCAGGCATCGCCGGACTGACGATGGTGCAAGCCGCGGAACTCGGTCGCTATGGCGTGACCGCGAATGCGATTGCACCCTCGGCGCGCACGCGCATGACCGAGACGGTGTTCGCCGACATGATGGCGGCGCCAGACGACCCGGGATCGTTCGACTCGATGGCGCCGGAGAACATCGCACCGCTCGTCGTGTGGTTGGGATCTTCGGAGTCGCGCGACGTGACGGGCCGCGTGTTCGAGGTCGAAGGCGGGAAGGTCTCGCTGGCCGATGGCTGGCAGCACGGCCCGGCGGTCGACAAGGGCGACCGTTGGGATCCGGCCGAGCTCGGTCCGGTGGTACGCGAGTTGTTGTCGAAGGCACCAGCGCCCGCACCCGTGTACGGCGCCTCATAGGCTCCGCCGCGTGCGGCGGGGTTGGGCAGTGGCGATCGTTGGTGTGTGCGTGCTCGCGGGCTGCGACGCGCCAACACGGCCAGAGCACAGGGAGCGCATCACGAACCTCGACTTCTTCGCCACTGCGCAGGCGGATGGCGATGTCGCCGTCAAGCTCACGATCGAGTTCCCTAGCGACGACGGCGGCACGCTCCGCCTGGCCGCGCCGACGTTGGGAACGATCAGCGACGTGAGGCTCGACGGCAGTCCGCGATCGGCCAGCGGCGAGACCGTCGACGTCGATCCGAACGAGCGCGCCGCGACGGTCGAGTGGATCGTTCACGGCGCGATCGAGCGCTACCCCGACGGCGCGATCGTCACGCTGCCGGTGTGGACTCCGTCGCCGGGCCTGAATGGCGACGACAAACGCGTACCGATTTCGATTGCAATGCACGTGCCCGCCCCGGCGCTGGGCCAGGCGCGCTGGCACGGCGCAACTCCGAACGGCTTTGGAGCCGAAGGCTCGCTGATTCTCTACGGCGGCGAGATCGCCACCACAACTCCGAGCTGGCTGACCTTCCTGTTGCCGTCCGATGCCTTGCCGGGCGCACCCGTCCTGCCCGGCGCGAGTCGAGTGGCGTCGTACGAGGATCGACAAGCGTCGGCGGACGCGAGCGATGCCCGCATCGTCTCCGACTTGGCCAATGACCGGCGTCGCGAGGATCTCGAGGCGAACCTCTATTGGGGCGCGGTCGGGCTGGAGATCGCCATTCCGTTCCTGATCACACTGATCGCGCTGTTGCGGACCGCCGCGGTGCGGCGTCGAGCCACGCGTGACGTGCCAGACGAGTTGCCGGACGCGCCCTCCGATCTCAGTCCCGCGGTCGTGGCCCTGCTGCATGCCGACGCCAAGGACATCGGTGCCGGCGCGATCGCGGCGACGATCCTCGACCTCGTGCAACGCCGCGCGCTGACGATCGAGGGCGTCAGCGGCGAGCGCTACAAGCTCGCGGTGACCGGATCGGCCTCCCGTCCTGGCGAAGCCGCGGTGCTGGCGACGCTCGGGCCGGCCCCGGTCGAGGGTCCGCCACTGCCGATCAGCCGGCAAGGGGAGTGGTGGCGGATGTTGCGTCGCGATGTCGTCACGATCGCGAGAGAAGCCGGGCTGGTCCGCCGCCGGTATCCGTCGGGGCTCTTCCTCACCGCAGTGGTGGCGTTGGCCATCACGACGATTCCGCTGTACGCCCGGTCGCCCGAGGCGCTCGTGGCAGGAGTGGTCGTGGCGTCGATCCTTGCCGCGATCCCGTTCATCGGCGGCTTCGTGTTGACCGCCGCGGGGCACCGCGAGCGAGCGCGCTGGGAGGCGTACCGCCGGCATCTCGCGGCGGCCGACCTCGGCGATGTCCCTGCGCCAGGCGTGATCGTCTGGGAGTCTGCACTCGTGTACGCCGCCGCGCTTGGGATCGCCACCGCGGCGATCAAGGACCTCTCGTGATCCGCCGCGCGCTCGTGTTGCTGCTCTTCGCCGCCTTGCCGTCGTGGTCGGCGCACGCCGCGCAGTCCTGCGAGGGTGCCCGCACCGACTTTCGGAACAACCCCCCGGACCGGTTGACACAAGGAACGTTCGATGGACTCGATCTGACGTGTCAGGACCTCAGCGGGTTGGAGCTCACGCAGGCATCGTTCGAGTCCGCCCACCTCGACGGCGCGAACTTCTCGAACGCCCAACTCATCCAGACGAGCTTCAAGGGCGCGTCGCTCAAGGGGGCGACGTTCACCGGCGCCCGGATGACGCAGACCTTCTTGCAGGGCGCCGACCTGTCCGGCGCCCACCTTGGCGGCGCCGACATCTCGACGATCTTCGTCGACGGCGGCACCAAGCTCGCGGGAGCCGATCTCACCGGCGTCCCGATCGACGAAGTCCGTGAGGCGGATCGCACGGGCACGCCGTATGCGAATGCAACATCGCTGGCGCCGGTCGAATGCGCCCTCGGTTCGAAGCACGACTACGCCGACACGGTGCGCGGCATCACGTCCCCGGTGCGCGATCTGGCCGGCATCGACTTGTCGTGCCAGGACCTCAGCGGGCTGTCGTTCGTGCAGGGCGACCTTCAGGGCACGAACTTCAATCGAGCCAAGCTCGCCGGCGTGGAGCTCGGGCAGGCCGACCTCTCCGGAGCGGCGCTGATCGGCGCGGACCTCAGCGGCGCGCAGTTGACGCAAGCGACGCTCAATCGCACGCAGTTGGCCGAGGCCAACCTCACGGGTGCGAGCCTCGTCCAGGCCGACTTGCGAAAGGCAGACGCGCCGCGGGCCCGGTTCGACAGAGCGACCTTCACCCAGGCACATGTCGACGAGGCGGACTTCACCGGCGCCTCGTTCCGCAATGCCGACCTCGGCGTGAGCACCGCCCAGGGCGCGATCCTGCGCGACGCGGATCTCACGGGCGCGAAGCGAGTCGACGAACTGACCGGCGCCGACCTCACGGGTTCACGCGGGCGCACCTCGGCCGGCGAGAGCGCGGTGCGGTTCTTCGTCGCCGCCGGCATCGGCATCCTCGTCATCGGCGCCGTCCTCGCGATCGTCCGCCGCTCCAAAGGCATTGCCGCCGACACATAGACCACGAAATCCAACTCAGACATACACATTTCTGTGTAGTTCTGAGTGGGAATTGCTTCAGCAGCCGTCGATGTCGCAGCTGTCGCCGGCGGTGATCGACACGGGCTGGCGGTTGTCCCAGGTGCGCTGCAGGGCGTCGAGCAGCACATCGCTGGACTGGGCGCCTGAGACGGCGTAGCGACGGTCGAACACGAAGAACGGCACGCCCTGCACGCCGAGCTGATAGGCCACGTTCTCGTCGGCGCGCACCTCGTCGCTGTACAGATCGCTGGTCAGAACATCGCTGACGTCTTCCGGGTCGAGCCCGACCTCGACGGCGACGGCGGTGAGCACGTCTGGATCGGCGATGTGCTGACCCTTCTCCTGATAGGCAGACAACAGCGCTTCCTTCAGCGGATGTTGCAGCCCGCACCGTGCCGCCAGGTGCAGGAGCCGGTGTGCATCGAACGTGCGACCCGAGCGAGCGAGGTCCAAGCGGAACGACAGGCCTTCGTCGTCCGCTACCCGCGTCATTCGTTCGAGCATGCCTTCGGCCTCGTCGCGCGACACGCCGTACTTCGCCGCGAGGCGAGCGGCATTGTGACGCCGTGACTGAACGGCGCGGACGGATCCAGCTCGAAGCTGCGCCACACCACCTCGACCTCCGCCGCATGAGGAAAGCGCGACAACGCATCTTCGAAGCGCCGCTTCCCGATGAAGCACCACGGGCACACCACGTCTGACCAGATCTCGACTTGCATCGGGGCGGTCAACGCCGGACGGCTCGAAATGCTTCCTACTTCAGGCGCTCGACGATCATCGCCATGCCCTGTCCGCCACCCACGCACATGGACTCCAGGCCGAACGTCTTGTCCGCGTCCTCGAGCCCGTTGAGCAGCGTGGTCATGATGCGGGCGCCGGTCATGCCGAACGGATGCCCGAGCGCGATCGAGCCACCGTTGACGTTGAGCTTGTCCATCGGGATGCCGAGGTGCTTCGCCGACGGGATCACCTGCGCGGCAAAGGCCTCGTTGATCTCCACGAGGTCGATGTCGTCGATCGTCATACCGGCGCGGCGCAGTGCCTGCCGGCACGCCTCGATCGGGCCGAGACCCATGATCTCTGGGTTCAACCCGGTGACGCCGGATGCGACGATGCGGGCGAGCGGCGTGATGCCGAGCTCCGCGGCGCGCTGATCGGACATCACGATCACGGCGGCGGCGCCGTCGTTCAGCGGGCAGGCATTGCCCGCAGTGATCTCGCCGTCAGGCCGGAACACCGGCTTGAGCTCGAGGAGCTTCTCCACGGTCGTGCCTTCGCGGGGGCCGTCGTCCTTCGTGACGACCGTGCCGTCCGGCAACGTAACCGGCGTGATCTCGCGCTCGAAGAAGCCGTTCTTCTGCGATTCGACTGCGAGTTGCTGCGACCGCGCCGCGAACTCGTCCATCTCGCGACGGCCGACGTTCTCGGCCAGCCGCACGTTCTCGGCCGTCTGGCCCATCGCGAGGTAGATGTCGGGCAACCCTGACGGCGGCTCCCACGACGATGCGCCGTTAGTGCGCTCCTGTGACCGCTTCTCGGCATCGGAGAACTTGGGGTTGTGCGGGCCCGTGTCGGCCGCACCGAACTGGAAGCGCGACACGGTCTCGACGCCGGCGCACACGAACACGTCGCCTTCACCGGCGCGGATGGCGTGCGCGGCCATGCGGATCGCTTGCAACGACGACGAGCAGTAGCGGTTGACCGTCACGCCCGGCACGTCGGGCATGCCCGCCAGGATGGCGGCAACGCGGGCCGCGTTGTAGCCCGCCTCGCCGGCCGGCTGGCCGCAGCCGAGGATGAGGTCTTCCACGCTCTGGGGGTCGAGCTCGGGCACCTTCTCGAGCGCGGCCTTCACGATCAGCGCGGTGAGATCGTCGGGACGGCAATCGACGAGCGAACCCTTGTTGGCGCGGCCGATTGGCGTACGGGCAGTGGACACGATGACGGCGTCAGGCATCCCGCGGTTCTACTGCGCGACGATGCCCGCCGTGAAGTTCGGACTCCTCCCGCCTTATCGCACCGGTGCCGTCGCTGAACCCGACTGGATTCGCCGGTTCGCACAACACGCCGAATCATGTGGCTTCGACTCGCTGTACGTCGCCGAGCACATGGTCGTGCCGGCGGGCTACACGAGCCAGTACCCCTATGCCCCCGACGGGCGGATGACCCTGCCCGACCATGCCGACATCCCCGATCCGCTCGACCTGATCGCCTTCATCGCCGGATGCACGTCGACCCTTCGCTTCGGCACCGGGCTGCTCGTGCTCCCGGAGCATCACCCGGTGCAGCTGGCCAAGCGGCTCGCGACCATCGATCGACTGTCGGGTGGCCGGCTCACGATCGGTATCGGCGTCGGGTGGTTGAAGGAGGAGGCCGAGGCTCTCAACATCGACCCCGCGACCCGGGGACGGCGAGCGGATGAGTGCATCGACGCACTGCGGGTGTTGTGGCGCGAGGAGGAAGCGACCTTCCACGGCGAGTTCTTCTCGTTCACGAACGCGTGCAGCTTCCCGAAGCCGGTGCAGCCTGGCGGCGTTCCCATCCACGTCGGCGGCCACAGTGCTGCGGCCGCGCGGCGGGCGGGGCGCGTCGGTGACGGCTTCCACCCGCTCGGGCTCGCCGGCGAGTTGCTCGAAGAACGGATCGGTCAGATGCGCGACGCCGCGGTCGCCGCCGGCCGTGACCCTGATGCATTGGAACTCACGCTCGGCGGGCTGCTCGATCAACTGGACGACGAACGACTCGAGGCCGCGGAGAAGGTCGGTGCGGTGCGGCTCGTGTTGTCGAACCGCGTCAAGGACATCGACGAGGCGTGTGCACAGCTGACCGGGTTCGCCAAGCGGTTCATCGCATGACGCTGTCGTTCGGGATGCAGCTGCCGATTCAGGCGCAGAGCACGATCTTCGTCGAGGACTGGGAGCGAACGGCGGGCGCTGGCGAGCTGAAGTCCGTCGCGCGGGCCTGCGATCGCGCCGGCTTCGCGTACGTCGCGGTGTGCGATCACGTCGCGATCCCGCGCGCGAAGGCCGACACGATGAGCACGACGTGGTACGACACGATCGCGACGCTCGGGTGGTTGGCCGGCGTGACGAGCCGTGTCGGGCTGCTGAGTCATGTGTACGTCGCGGCGTATCGCCATCCGTTGCAGACCGCAAAGGCGTTCGCCACGCTGGACGCGCTGTCAAGCGGGCGAGCGATTCTCGGCGTCGGTGCGGGCCATGTGGAGGAGGAGTTCGACGCGCTCGGTGTGTCGTTCGCCGATCGCGGCGCACTGACCGACAAGGCGATCGACGAGGTGCGCGTCGCGTTGGGCGACGAGTGGGGCGCGGGTGATCTCGGTCAGCGGCCGCGCCCGGTGCAGCCGGGCGGTCTGCCGATCTGGGTGGGGGGCTCGTCGCCTGCGGCCATCCGTCGTGCGGCGCAGCGTGGCGATGGCTGGCTGCCACAGGGTCCGCCCAAGGAGGGGATGGCGTCGGCCATCGCCCGCATCCGCGACCTGCGCGCCGCCGCCGGGCGGACGGGACCGTTCACCATCGGCGCGTTCGGGCCGCCGGGCCCGCCCGAGAAGGTGGCGGCGTCGATCCCGTACTTCGAGGACCTCGGCGTCGATCAGGTGCAGGTCCGCTTCCCGTCGATCTCGTGCGCCGATCTCGTCGATCAGATCGAACGCTTCAGCGCTCTCGTGACCCAACCCGGCTGAACCCGTTCATGCTCGAAGCGCTCAGCACGCGCTCGGATGATCGTCGCGGGCGTGCAGAAACCGACGAGCACCTCGCCCTCGACGACAGGCACGGAGTCGACACCTTCTTCGAGCATCACCTCGAGGGCCACGATGGCCACGTCGTCCGGCGCGACACACCGTGAACCGTCGTGTGCGACAGGCTCGATAGGCGTCATCACCTCGGCGACGGGCACGGTGCGCAACGCGTCGACTTCGAGCTCCGAGTGCACGCGCAACCCCCGGCGCGACAGCTTCTCGGTCATGAGGCTCTCGTCCAACAAGGCTTCGGCGACGAGATCGGCCAAGACCGTCGCCACCATCAGGGGGAGGATGGCCTTGTAGTCGCCGGTGAGCTCGAACACGAAGATGATCGACGCGAACGACGCTCGCGTCGCCGCACCGAACACCGCGGCCATTGCGACGAGCGCGAACGCACCTTGCGAGACGCCCATGCTCGGGAAGATGTTGTTGGCCGCCGCGCCGAACAGGCTGCCGAAGCCCGCACTGATGAGCAGCAAGGGCGCGAGCGTTCCGCCGGACGTGCCTGACCCCAGTGCCAGCCACCACGCCACGAGCTTCACTGCGGCGAGAATGGCCACGGTGCCGAGCGCGAGTCGGTTGCTCAGCACGTCGGTGATCGCGTCGTAGCCCACGCCCAGCGCTCGAGGCGCGATGAGCCCGACGCTGGCGAACGCCATCGCACCGATGACCGGGTGCCAGAACTCGTTCACCGGCAAGCGCCGGTAGAGGTCCTCGACGAGGAACAGCCCCTTCGCGACGACCACAGCGAGCAGACCGGCCGCCAAGCCGAGCACTGCGAACACCGGCAGCGTCCCCAGTCCGGAGAAGCGGTGGTCGGGGATGGCGAAGAACGGGCCCGACCCGAAGATGGCGGCATGGACACCGCCGGCGACGGCCGACGCGACGACGAGCGGGATGAACGCCCGCGTCGAGAACTCGAACAGCAGGAGTTCGATGACGAGGACCACCGCGGCGAGCGGCGTCCCGAACGTGGCCGACATCCCGGCCGCTGCGCCGCAGGCCAGCAGGATCTTGCGCTCCGACGCGGTCACGGGGAGCACTTGACCGATCAGGGATCCGATGGCGCCGCCGGTCACGATGATCGGGCCTTCGGCACCGAACGGCCCAGCGGTGCCGATGCTGATCGCCGCCGACAGCGGTTTGGCGATGGCGGTGCGGGGCTGGATGCGACTGTGCTTCGTCAGCACCGCTTCCATCGCTTCGGGAATGCCGTGGCCTCGGATCACCGGCGACCACAAAGCGAGCAACGACACCAGGAGGGCTCCGCACACGGCGGCCACGATGATCATCGGCGACCGGTGGAGCGTCGAGAACGACGGGGATGTCCACCCGAGTTGGTGGAACAGGGCCAGGTTGGTGATGAGGCCGATGAGTCGAAGCAAGACCCAGGCGGCGCCGCCCGCGATCAGGCCGACGAGCGCGGCGAGCGCGGTGAGGTACAGGAGGCGGTGCACTCGGGACGGCACGCGTCAAAAGTATCGTGTCACGAGGTATTCTCAAAGCTGTGCTCGCCGACAGTGACTACCGGGCGCTCGCCCGCTTCCGGCACGCGTTGCGTGTCTTCCTTCGGTTCTCAGAGGACGCCGCGCGCCAGGAGGGCCTGACGCCGGGCCAGCATCAACTGCTGTTGGCGGTACGTGGCTACCCATCTGACAAGGCGCCGACCATCGGTGAGGTCGCTGACCATCTGCAGCTGCAGCATCACTCCGTCGTCGAGTTGGTCGATCGCGCGGTCGCGGCCAAGTTGGTGCGCCGCGACACTGATGTGCACGACCGCCGCCGCCAGCGGCTGACGCTCACGGCGACTGGGTCGAAGACACTCGAGCGGTTGTCTGCAGCCCACCGGTCGGAGCTGCGCGAGTTCCGCGATCAGATGAACGACGTACTGCAGCAGCTCGGCTAGCGGAACGCCCTGATCACCGGAGCGAACTGCTCGATGGCCGAAACCTGTGTGAGGCCGACGATCGCCATCTGCACACCCGACTCTGCCAGCTCGCGGTAGCGGCCGATCTGATCCTCCGCTGACGCGTTCTCGTCGGGCACCGACAGCTGTGTGACGGTGATGTCCGCTGGGTCACGGTCGACCGTCGCGCAGTGCTTGTGCAGCACGTCGATCTTGTGTCGCACTGTGGCCACGTCGCCGAACACGTTGCAGGCGTCGGCGTACTGGGCGACGAGCTTCAAGGTCTTCCGCTCGCCGCCCCCGCCGATCATGATTGGGATGTGCTCCTGCACCGGCCGCGGGTAGCAGATCGCTTCCGGCACGGTGATCGTCGTGCCCTCGAAGCGTGGAGATCCCGGGCCCCACAGCAGCGGGAACAGCTGCAACGCGTCTTCGAGCAGCGCGTAGCGGCGTGCGTTCGGGGGGAACTCCCAGCCGTAGAGCTCGTGCTCCCGCTTGAACCACGCGGCGCCCACACCGCAGATCGCGCGGCCCTGGGAGAGCACGTCGAGCGTCGCGATGATCTTCCCGAGGTGAGCGATGTTGCGATAGGTGATGCCGGTGACCAGTGTGCCGAGCTTCATCGTCGAGGTCACGCCGGCGAGATAACCGAGCGTGGTGTAGCTCTCGTACATGTCCTCCCACTCCGGGCCGACACCGGGGATCTGTAGGAAGTGGTCCATGAGTGTGAGTTGCTCGAAGCCCGCTTGCTCTGCGGCGCGTGCCACTTCTGCGATGTTCTCTTCGAAGCGCGCGACATGGATACCGAATCGGAGTGACACTGGGTGCTCCCTCTGGATGGCGGCAAACGTGGGTGCGCGGAGGTAGTCGGGGGCGACAATCGTGATCGGGGCCGCGACGTGCACCGCGTCGAAGGCCTCGTCGTGGATGCTCGTCCGGAGTGCCGCGGCCGCGTCGAGCTGGCCCCTGAGGATCTTGCTCGGCACGGGGTGATCGCGCTGCTTGTTACGGCTGCGGCAGACGGCGTCGTCCGTGTCGAAAACGATCGCGAACACCGGAAGCGCGGCCTTGCGGGCCGCCGCGATGTAGGCCACGCGTCGGTCGGCCTCGAGCGCGGTCGAGTCGATCACCGTGGTGAGCTTGCGCTTGAGCCGCCGCTCGACGATCAGGTCGAGCACCGCGAAGGCGTCCTTGCTCGCGCGCTGGTCGTGTTCGCCCAGACCGACGACGGCCCTCAGGGCGTCGGATGACACGACCTGCTGGGGTTGGAACCATTCGTTGGCCCAGTGCGACTTGCCCGCACCAGGTGCGCCCACCAGCACCACGAGGGACGGGTCGGGCAGCCGGATCACGGCTGCAGTCTGTCTCGCCAGGCATGGAGGAGCGCCCCAGCATCCCTGTACCGGGCGCTCGGATCGGGATGGGTGGCACGCTCGACGATCGGAGCGAGCGCGTGGGGAAGGTCTCCGAGCAGCACAGTGGCGGCGCGTCCGAGTTGGAAGACAGTGGTTCGAGCATCGAGCGTTGCGCCGCGCGCGAATTCCTCGGGTGCCATGAAACGCGTCGAGCCCAATGTGCGCTCGGTGTCGAGCAGGAACGGCGCGGGGCGGTACTCGTCGACGTCGATCACGTGCACGCGATCGTCGTAGAGCAAGTTGCCGTCGTAAAAGTCGATCGACACGAAGCCGGCGTCGTTGACGAGCCCATGGACTTCCATCACGGCGTCGACGATCTCGAGCCTCGTCGTGATCGGAAGCTCCTTCAGGAGCGGATTGTGGCGCAGTCGCTTGCCCTGCACCCACGGATACACCACGATCGGTCCGGCATCACCCGCGGCCACCTGAACCGGCGCCACGAGCGCGGGGTGGCGCACCGCGGCATGGACTGCCAGACCTCGTGCGTGAGCCGCTCTCCCGCGTTCGTTGACTGCATGCTTGATGCACCACTCGCCCGAGTCAGTGCGGAGCGCCGTGACCAGGCATCCCGACTCGTCGTCGTCGAACGCCACGAAGATCTCGCCGAACTCGCGCAGCCGCTCGCGCACGTCGCCGCCGACGTAGTCGGGCAGCATCACCAGAGCTGATCGGTGTACGTGTCGGTGCCGGGGATCGTCGGGATGAACGGGGCGGTCCACAGCATCGTGCCGATGTCGTCGCGCTCGAGCTGGTCGGCGGCCGCGTGCTGCTCGTCCCACCACGTCGACGGATCATCGGCCGTGAACGAGAGGTTGAGCACGTGGCCCTCGACGCGTGCTTGCGTGACGGGCGCGTCGTCCGGCAGCGGGATCGGCGTGAACCCGAGCTCGAGTTCCGGTCGAAGCGCGGCGACCCACGCACCGAGGTCGCCGACGGTGACGCCGTCGCGCAACTGCACCGCCGTCGCCGTGAGTCCGCCGAAGGGATGATCGAGTGCGAGCTCCGCCGGTACGCCGCGGCCGTTCACCCAGGCGAGCTCGTACATCAGCGTGTGGATGTGATCGCGCTCGGCGAACATCCGGCCGTGGTCGTGCAGCCAATGCACCTGCCGAAGCGCCCAGTCGACGTGGTCATCGTGACGGCCGTCGAGGATCCAGTACACGGCGAGGTAGGAGCCGAGGTCTGCGGCACCGAAGAGGTCGGGCCTCGAGCCGAAACGCAGATCCTTCAACGCCCGGGTGGCGACGAAACGGCGTCCGGCGAACAGCCATGGCCCGACCATGCACCCCGCGTAGAAGTGATCACGCTCGTACCAGCTGTTGTAGGCGACCTCGTGCCCGCGATGCGGCTCCACCATCGTGAACAGCATCGACCCGAGCTTGATCTCGCCGCCTAGGTCGGTCATCGGGCGCGACGATACGGTGCCGCGATGCCTCTACCGGCCGCATGGTGGCGGTGGCAGTACAACCGCGAGAGCAAGGCGTGGGATCGGCGCAGTCGTGAGCCGGTCGTGACGTTCATGCGCGCCGACGTCGTGTCGATGTTCGTCCGGGCGGTGGAGGGCAACGGGCCGATGCTGGACGTCGGCTGCGGCCCCGGCGCGCACGCCCGTGACCTGCCGGGGTTCGTCGTCGGCACTGACATCGCACCAGGCATGTTGCAGGTCGCGGCGAGCCATGGCGGGGCGGCGTTCGTGCAAGCCGACCTTGGTCGCGGGCTGCCCTTCGCCGACGGAGCCTTCGCGGGAGCACTGGCGCTCCTTGTGCTCCAGCACATTTCTGATCCGCGAGCCGCCGTCGCTGAACTTCGCCGTGTGCTCCAGCGCGGTGCGCCGTTGGTTCTGAGTGTCCCCGCCACAGAGGGACAGCTCCTCGCGCGTCGTGGTCTGTACTGGCGGCTGCGAGCCTGGGGAGCGCAGATGCCGGGGCTGATCCACCGATTCAGCGAGGTCGACGTGCGGGCACTGGTGTCAGGCTTCGAGCTCGTCGAGTTGCGACACGTCGGCGTGACCCACGTGGCGCTACTTCGTGATGCCGAAGCGCTCTAGTCCGAAGCCCTTGATCGCGTTGCCCCGGATGAACTTGTAGATCTCGTCGTCGTCGAGGCCGGCCTTCGCACAGATCTCCTCAGCGACTTCCTTGCTCCGCGGGAACGTGGAGTCGGCGTGCGGGTAGTCGGTCTCGAAGCAGATCTGGTCGATGCCGATCGCATCGCGGTTCCGCAGGCCGGTCTCGTCGTCGAAGATGCACCCGTAGACGCGATCCTTGAGATAGCTCGACGGAGCGTGGGGGAGCGAGGTGCCGAAGCTGTTGTCGCTGCGCTCGGCCCACAACTTGTCGGCCCGCTCGAACACGTAGGGCATCCAACCGACCTGACCCTCGGAGTAGGCGATCTTCAATGTCGAGAAGCGCTCGAGCGTGCCCGAGAAGATGTAGTCGAGCACCGAGCCCATCGCGTTCTGGAACGTGAGGGTCGAGCTCACGATGAACGGCGCATCGGGCGACGTGGCCGGCATGCGCGACGACGAGCCGATGTGCATGCAGACGACGGTCTCGGTTTCCTCACACGCGGCGAACAGCGGGTCCCAGAAACGGTCCTTGTCGTGCACTGACGGCAGCCCGAGGGGATACGGGTTCTCGCTGAAGGTGATGGCGTGGCTGCCGCGGTCGGCGCTGCGATGTATTTCCTTCGCCGCGAGCTCGGCGTCCCACAACGGCACCATCGTGAGCGGGATGAGGCGGCCCTTGGCGTCGCCGGCGCACCACTCGTCGATCATCCAGTCGTTGTAGGCCTGCACGCATTGCAGCGCGAGCTCGGGGTCGCCGCCGTTCTTCACCAACTCGTAGAAGGTCTGGCCGCAGAACCGCGGGAGCGTGTTGGGGAAGCAGAGCGATGCATCGACGTGGTTGGCGTCCATGTCGGCGAGGCGGTCCTTCTGCTTCCAACAGCCGGGCCGGATCTCGTCGAACGTGACGGGGGTGACGTCGAGCTCGTCGAAGCCGATCGCGGCCGACAGCTTGGGGAACGGATAGATCTGGTCGGCGTACATCCACCAGTCGCACCACTCGCCGTCCTCGACTCCCTTCTCGTACGAGAACACGCCGCCTTCGAAGTTGAACCTGGCCGTGTCGCGCTCGACGCGGGGCGCCTGATCGGCGTACTTGCCGGTGATCCGCGAGGTCCATAGGTCCGGCGGCTCCACCACGTGATCGTCGACCGAGATGATGCGGGGGAGATCTCCCATGTGCTCAAGACTAGAACGCGTTCTAGTCTTCCGGCCATGCCGTCCTACACAGTCGTCAACCCTGCAACCGAACAGGTGGTGGGCGAGGCGCCGGAAGCAACGGTCGACGAGGTCGAGGCGGCGACGGCCGCCGCCGCCGATGCATTCCCGGCGTGGAGCCGAACGTCGCCGGAGGAGCGGGCGCGGTTGCTCGATCGGGCGGCCGATGTGCTGCGCGATCACATCGACGAGTTGATCCCGCTCGTGCAGGCGGAAACGGGCGCAACGCTGCGCGTGACGAAGACGATGCAGGTCCCGACGTGCGTCGAGCGTTTCCGCCGTTACGCCCGGGGCGCCATGGAGTCGAACGTGATCCCGCTGCCGCCGAGCGAGATGCCGACGACCGCGCTGGCATCCGGCGGATTGATCAGCGCGATGGTCGTGCGCCAGCCGGTGGGTGTCGTTGCCTGCATCACGCCATACAACTTCCCGATCGTGAACATGGCCGGCAAGATCGGACCGGCGTTGGCGATGGGCAACACGGTCGTCGTGAAGCCGGCGCCGCAGGATCCGCTGGCGGTGCTGCGCGTCGTTGAGTTGTTGCAGACCGAAGCGGGGTTCCCCCCCGGTGTCGTGAACGTCGTGAGCGGATCGGGCGCGGCGGCGGGCGAGGCGCTCGTCGCGTCGAAGCACATCGACATGGTGAGCTTCACCGGATCAACGGGTGTCGGCCAGCGCATCGGTGAGGTCGCGGGTCGAGACATGAAGCGGCTGTTGCTCGAGCTCGGTGGCAAGGGTGCCGCGGTGGTGTTCGACGACGCGGATGTGAAGACCGCGGTGTCCACGATCATGAGCGTGTGGGCGTTCCACTCCGGACAGATCTGCACGGCGCCCACGCGGGTGATCGCGCAGCGCGGCATCTACGACCAGATCGTCGGTGGACTGCAGGCGGCGGCCGGGCATCTGAAGGTCGGCGATCCGCTCGAGCCCGACACGGTTCTCGGCCCGGTGATCTCGGGGCCGCACCGTGATCGCGTCGAGTCGTATGTACGGGCGGGCGCGGAGGAGGGCGGCACGATCGTCGCCGGCGGCGAGCGCCCCGACATGGCGACCGGCTTCTACGTGGCGCCGACGCTGATCGCCGACTGCAAGGCGGGGATGAAGGTCGTGCAGGAGGAGATCTTCGGTCCGGTGGTCGTCGTTATCCCGTTCGACGACGAGGACGAGGGCGTCGCCCTGGCCAATGGCACCGACTTCGGCCTGTACGACTACGTGTTCTCGGGCGACACGGGTCGGGCGGTGCGGGTGGCCAAGCAGCTGCGGTCGGGGAACGTGGGCATCAACACCGCCCAGCGCAATCACGAGGCCCCCTTCGGCGGGTTCAAGCTCTCCGGCGTCGGCCGCGACGGAGGCTCCTTCGGCCTCCACGCCTACTCCGAGCTCCAAAGCATCATCTGGCCCGGCTGACCCCTCCGTTTTGACAGTACATACGACACAAAAGTGTGTTGCGGGTACTGTCAAAAGTTCGGAGGGAGTTGCCCAAAACTAGAACGTGTTCTAGTCTGGCGCCCAGTGGCCACCTACGATCTGGTGATCCGCAACGGGGTCGTCGTCGACGGCACCGGCCTCCCTCGCCGACGGGCCGACGTGGCCGTCAAAGGCGGCCGGATCGCCGAAGTCGGCTTCGTGGAGGACCGCGGCACACGCGAGCTCGACGCTGACGGACGCGTCGTCGCGCCCGGCATCGTCGATCCCCACACGCACTACGACCCGCAGCTCACGTTCGAGCCGTACGCCACCTCGAGCTGCTACCACGGCGTCACCACCGTCCTCGCCGGGAACTGCGGCTTCAGCGTGGCACCGCTGCGCCCCGGCGACGCCGACTGGCTCATCCAGCTCTTCGCCCGCGTCGAGGGCATGGACGCCACCGCGCTGCAGGGCATCCCGTTCGACGGCTTCGAGACGTTCCCCGAGTACCTCGGCTCGCTCGACGGCAAGCTCGGCGTCAACGCCGCGTTCTACATCGGGCACTGCGCCGTGCGGCGCTACGTGATGGGCGAGGACTGCCAGGCGCGCGAAGCGACCGACGACGAGATCGAGCAGATGGCGCACGTCGTGGCCGATGCAATGCGCGCCGGCGCGGCGGGCTTCTCCTCGAGCCACTCGCCGACACATTTCGATTCGGCCGACCGTCCGATCCCGAGCCGCCTGTCGTCGTTCGACGAGCTCGAACGACTCGTCGAAGCGGCCGGGCACGCCGCCCGGGGCGGATCGATCGCCTACCTCCCGCTCAGCGCGGTCGGCGGCATCACCCCGGACGACGAAGCGTTGCTCACCCGCATGTCGCTGTCGGCGCGGCTCCCGATCGTGATCCAAGGCCTCGGCGCCCGCAGCAAGATCGACGCGCCGACCGCGGGTTGGGACAACGCCAAGCGCTTCGTCGACGAAGCCACTGCGCAAGGTGCGGCCGTGTACTCGATGGCCATGTCGAAGCCGTTCAACCGCACGTTCGATCTCGCCACCGGCACGAAGATGTACGAGGGCGCGCTGGAGTTCCATCGAATGTTCACCGATGCGACCAACATCGAGGAGCGCATTGCGCTCCTCAATGATCCGTCGTTCCGCGACTCGATCCGCGACTCCGTCGAGCATCCGAACCGCGATGCCGCCCAGGGCCCGACCTTGCCGCCGCCGCACTGGAGCGTGCTGCACGTCAATGAGGTGTCGAAGCCGGAGAACGAGAAGTTCGTCGGCCGGTCGCTCGTCGACATCGCCGCAGAGCTCGGCGTGCACCCGACCGACGCCATGATCGACATTGCCCTCTCCGAAGGCCTCACCACGCAGTTCCTCTGGAAGACCGAGACCGACGAGTGGATCGAGGGCACCCGCGAGGCGCAGGCCGATCCGCACATGCTCGTCGGTACCAGCGACGGCGGTGCCCATCTCGACCGCGACGACGGCGCCGAGGCGCACAGCTACTTCCTCCAGCACTGGGTGCGCGAATGGCAGGGCTTCACGCTGGAAGAGGGCGTTCGCCAGATCACCGCGATCCCCGCGGCGCTGTGCGGGTTCATCGACCGCGGCCTGCTCCTACCGGGCTATGCCGCCGACGTCTATTTGTTCGACCCGGACACCATCGGCCCGGCGCACAAGGAGTTCGTCCACGACTTCCCGAACAACGCCGGCCGCTGGACGTCGAAGCCCGAGGGCGCGCACGCCACGATCGTGAACGGCGTCCCCATCGTCATCGACGGCGAGCTCCAACCCGACGCCGGCCTCCCCGGCCAAGTGTTGAGACCCGCATGAGAGCGGTCGTGTGGACCGGGCAGCTCGAGGTGCGCGACGACGTGGAGGTGCGCGACCCCGAACCGCACCAGGTCAAGGTGCGCATCCACAACGCGGGCGTGTGCCACAGCGACCAGTCCGTCATCGACGGCACGATCCCGTTCCCGACACCGGTGGTGATGGGCCACGAGGGCGCGGGCATCGTCGAGGAAGTGGGCAGCGCCGTCCGCAAGGTCAAGGTGGGCG
>JBEEFW010000103.1:0-111604 GCA_041166385.1 Acidimicrobiaceae bacterium
CCTGGTCGGCGAGGAGCACGAGCTCGCCGCCGTCGAACCGCGCGTCCCGGCGGGCGTCGTGCAGCAGCATCATCGCCAGCAGCCCGTGGACCTCGGGCTCGTCGGGCATCAGCTCGGCGAGCGCGCGGCCGAGCCGTAGCGCCTCCGCTGCCAGGTCGCCGCGGGCCGGCGGGGCGGAGTAGCCCTCGTTGAAGATCAGGTAGACGACCGCGAGCACCGCGGCCAGCCGATCGGGCAGCAGGTGGTCAGCCGGCACCCGGAACGGGATCCCGGCCGCCTTGATCTTCCGCTTCGCCCGCACCAGCCGCTGGGCCATCGTCGGCAGCGGCACGAGAAACGCGCGCGCGATCTCGTCGGTCGTCAGCCCGCCGACGAAGCGCAGCGTCAGCGCCACCTGCGCGTCGAGCGAGAGCGCGGGATGGCAGCAGGTGAAGATGAGCTCGAGCCGCTCGTCTGGGATGGAGGTGTCCATGGCTTCTTCGGCAACATCGGGGACGGCGGCAGCCGTCGCCGTCGTGTCCGCGAGCAGGCGGGTCTTCGCGGCCAGAGTGCGCTCGCGACGGATCCGATCGATCGCGTGATTGCGCGCGGTGGCCACGAGCCAGGCGCGCGGGTTGTTGGGCGCACCCTCGCGGGGCCAGCGACGGGCCGCGGTCGCGAACGCCTCCTGCGCGGCCTCCTCGGCGAGGTCGAAGTCGCCGAGGAAGCCGATCAGGCTCGCGAGGACACTGCCCCACTGCTCGCGGAAGGTCTGCTCGAGGATGGCTACCACTCCATGATCGGGCGGACCTCGATCGCGCCGCCGAGACGCGCGGCCGGAATGCCGGCCGCCAGCTCGATCGCCGAGTCGAGGTCATCGGCTTCGTAGATGAGGTAGCCGTTGAGCGCTTCCTTCGTGTCGACGAACGGCCCGTCGGTGGTGATCGTCTTGCCGTTCTCGACGCGAACTGTGGTGGCCGTCTCGGGCGGCTGCAGGCCGGCGCCGGGCGTGACGCCGGGCGTCTCGTTGATCGTCTTGTACGCCGCGTAGATCTCCTGCTGCTCGTCTTTCGACAGGGTCGCCCACGCCTCGGGGTCGAGCGGCGTCGGGGTGGTGCCCTGATGGATCATGAGCATGTACTTCATGGCTTCCTCCTCTTGGGGGTCGCTCAGGAGACGAACGAAGGGCGCGCAAATCGACAGGTCGACGCGACTGTCTCCGCATTCTGGCGTTTGCGAGGGCGGGTATGGTCCGATCGATGTCGCGGGAGACGGAACGGCTGTGGGTCGATTCGATGCCGGAGGCGTACGAGAGATGGCTGGCGCCGACCGTGTTCCATCCCTTCGCCGTCGATCTTGCCCGTCGAGCGGTAGCCCACACCCCGACAAGGATCCTCGAGCTCGCGGCCGGTACGGGCGTGTTGACCCGCGAGCTCGTTGCGATGGATTCCGCGGCCGCGCTGACCGCCACCGACTTGAACGTCGCCATGGTCGACCTGGGCCTCCGGCGTGCGCCCGGCGCGGCGTGGCGGCAGGCCGACGCCATGGATCTCCCGTTCGGGGCGGGCGAGTTCGATCTCATCGCGTGTCAGTTCGGGGTGATGTTCTTCCCGGACAAGCCGGCGGCGTTCGAAGAAGCGCGACGGGTGCTCAGCGCGGACGGCACCCTGCTCGTCAGCACGTGGGCCACGATCGACACGCACGACTTCCAAGCGGCGCTCGTCGCCGGTCTCGAGCGGGCCTTTCCCGACGACCCGCCGACGTTCATGGTCTCGGTGCCGCACGGCTACGCCGACGTCGATGTTGTCGTCGCCGATCTCCGCGCCGGCGGCTTCGAGGATGTGGCAGTCGAGTCCGTCACGCTCGAAGGCCGCGCCACGTCGGCGGCCGTTGTTGCCGCGGGGTATTGCGCGGGCACGCCGCTACGACCGGAGATCGAAGCACGCGGCGACCTGGCCGCGGCCACCGCCGTCGTCGCGACGGAGATGGAAGCACGGCTCGGGTCCGGGCCGGTGACCGGCCGGATGACCGCGCACGTCTTCGAGGCGACGCCCCGGCGATCGTGATGCGTTACGCGAAGTTGCGCGGTGCGAGTTGGTCGGCGGGGACGATGCCGAGCCGCCCCGCCTGAAAGTCCTCGATCGCCTCACGGATCTCGTCGCGGGTGTTCATCACGAAGGGGCCGTAGTGGGCGATCGGCGCGCGGATGGGGAGACCTCCGAGCAGGAGGATGTCGAGGGGCTCGGGCTGGCGGTCGGTGGCCGTGACCACGAGATGATCGCCGGGGCCGAACACGACGAGCTCGCCTTCCTCCACCGGGCGGCCCTCCGCTCCGACGGTGCCGCGTCCGGTGAGCACGTACGCCATCGCCGAGAACGCGGGACTCCACGGCACGGAGAGCTCCGCCCCAGGTGCGAGCGTCACGTGCGCGTAGGTGATCGGGGTGTGCGTCACGCCGGGTCCGCTGAACCCCGCGATGTCGCCGGCGATGAGACGGATCAACGCGCCGCCGTCGTCTGAGGTGAGGAGCCGCAGCGCGTCCTTCGTGATCGACTGATAGCGGGGCGGCGTCATCTTGAGTTCGGGCGGGAGGTTGACCCACAGCTGCACCGCGTGCGTCGGGCCGCCGGAGCGGTACACGCGCTCGGTCGGCAGCTCGTCGTGCAGGATGCCGCCGCCAGCGGTCATCCATTGCGTGTCGCCTTCGCCGATCACGCCGCCACCGCCGTTGGTGTCGTGGTGCGCGATCTCGCCGTCGAGGATGTAGCTCACGGTTTCGAAGCCGCGATGCGGATGCCAGGGCGCGCCCTTGGCGTCACCGGGTGCGTTGACCTGCGGGCCGAGGTGGTCGAGCAGCAGGAAGGGGTCGGCATCGGCCATCGACAAGCCGCCAGGGAAGGGCCGGCGGATGGTGAATCCGGCGCCCTCGGTCTGGCGGTGCGCCGTGATGACCTTTCCGACGGGTCGCGGGACGGAGGTGGCGGGGTCCGGACGGGAGATCCTGGGCAGTACGAGCGTGTCATCGACCGTGATTGCCGGCATGGCGAATCAACTCCTCATGTCGTATCTAGTTGACGCATCAACCGGATCAGAGGGCCCGGGATTCCCGGGTCATCGGGGGTCGTCCCGGTCGAGGTTCCAATGTCGTCCGACCGAGGCGAGCCACCTGCCGTCGTCGCGCGGGAGGATGGCGAAGCGGCTGATCGTGCGCTGCCCGCCCTCGTGGTCGCCGTACAACACGTCGATCGTCATCGCTCGGCGCTCCTTGATGGCCTCGGTGGCCTCGGCGAACGCCGGCTCGCTCGCATCCCGCAGCGCGCCCTGCCAGAAGCCGAGATCGCCTGCCGGAACATAGAGGTCACGAGTCAGGCGATGGAACGTCTCCGCTCCGCGCGGTGTGGTCGGCCCCCGCGGCCGTTCGGGATAGAAGTCCCAACGGTCGAGCACGGCCAGCCCGTTCCCGACGTTGCGCAGCGCGATCGCGAAGTACACGGCGTCGTCGGTTGCCTCCGCAATCGCGTGGCCGCCCTCGACCTTGAACCAGCGGTCGTCCTGAAAGCCGACCTTCTCGGATGGGTCCTGCATCCGGGACGCCACCAACACCGGCCGGATCCCGGCGAGCATCGCTCGCTCGTTGGCGCGTGCTGCTCGATTCGAGGACCTCACCGAGGCGAACGTGGCCGCGGCGAGCACCAACGTTCCACCGGCCGTGGCCAGTGCCGAGATCGTCGACCAGTCGGTCACGTCGACGGATCCTACGTGCGAGACCCTCTGCTGATCGTCGTCGGTTGTCGAGCACGGCAAGGTCAGCCGGCGGAGTCGTTCGGCGAAGCGGACGCATCCCTGGGTGGGCTCCCGCAGGGACCACTGACGCACCCGGGCACTAGCGTTCGACAACATGTCGATCAACGCTTCGATCGACGCGTAGAGATGCCGATCGAAGCGGTGATCGAGCAGTGCCGGGCGGCGTTGCGCGCCGGTGATCCTGCCGGTGCGCGCCGCGTCCTCGAGCCGGCACTGACCGAGCCGCCATCGGGCGACGTCCTCGAGTGTCTCGCCCGCGCCTCGTACATCGAGCTCGAGTTCACCCAGGCCATCGAGGGGTGGGAGCGGGCGTACGCCGCACATCGCGAGGTCGGTGACACGATCGGGGCGTGCCGGGTGGCAAGGACGCTCGCGTACATGTGCGGGTCGATCCTCGGTGACGCCGCCGTGATGCGCGGGTGGGTGGCCCGAGCGCAGACCTTGCTCGCCGACGCTGACGGATCCTCCGAGCGCGGTTGGGTGGCGTTGAACCAAGGCATGTTCGAAGGTGCGCGCGCCAAGAAAGAGGAGTGCTTTCGCAGGGCGCTCGAAGAGGGCCGTCGGTTTGCTGACAACGACCTCGAGTTCGTCGCGCTCGCCTACCTCGGGGCGAGCCTCGTGCATGCCGACCGAACGGAAGAGGGGATGGTCCTGCTCGACGAAGCTCTCGCGGCGGTCGCCGGCAGCGACGTCGACGACTTCTGCGTGCTGCAGGAGATCTTCTGCCAACTGTTCTCCGCCTGCGAGCACGCGCATGACGTGTCGCGCGCCGATCAGTGGATACGCATTGGGGAAGCGATCGCCACGCGGCGGAAGCTTCCGGCGGTGTCGGCCTTCTGCCGAACCCACTATGGCGGTCTTCTGACCACGGCGGGGCGCTGGCCCGAAGCCGATGTCGCGCTCACCGAAGCCGTCCGGCTGTGGGGACTCGGGCACCGATCGCTGCGCCGCGGCGCGCTGGCGCGGCTGGCCGAGCTGCGTGTGCGGCAGGGTCGCTACGAGGAGGCCGAGCAGCTGCTCGACGGGCTGTACGGCGAACTCGATGCGACGCTTCCCCTCGCCGCGATCCAGCTCGCGAAGGGGGAGAGGTCGCTCGCCAATGACACGCTCGAGCGCGCGGTCGAGCAGCTCGATCCACTCGGGACAGCGGTCGCGCCGCTGCTGTCGTTGCTCGTGGATGTGCATCTCGCCGCGAAGGACTTCGACGAGGCAGACGCCGTGGTGCGGCAGCTCGAAGCCTGTGCCGAGCGACATGCGACGCACTTCCTGGCGGCGTCTGCCGCGCTTGCTCGCGGTCGATTGTGCCTGGCGGCCGGCAACGGCAACCCGCAGGTCTGTCTCCGCGAGGCGCTTGCTCGGTTCGCTGATGCGCAGATGCCGATCGAGGTTGCTCGCTCTCGCCTGGAGCTCGCCAGCGCCCTCATCACCGATCGTCCTGAGGTGGCGATGGCCGAGGCTCGAGCCGCCCTCGAGGCCTTCGCCCGACTGGAGGCGGCACGCGACGTGGACGCGGCGACGGCGGTGCTGCGGACACTAGGGGTGCGGTCGCCGAGCGGCGGAAGGGGCACTGGAGTGCTGAGCAAGCGCGAGGAGGAAGTGCTCGAGCTCCTCGGCCACGGGCTCTCGAACCCCGAGATCTCGAATCGTCTCTTCATCAGCCGCAAGACCGTCGAACATCACGTGGGCAATGTCCTCTCCAAGCTCGGACTGCGGAGCCGAGGCGAAGCCACCGCCTATGCCGCGCGCTCGAAAGCAGGGGAGCAATAGGGGAGTTCGCCGATGCGCCGACGCCCGATGGGGCGCAGTGTGCGGGCAACGACGGACACGGAGGACAACCCCCCATGAGGACCGACTACGACGCAATCGTTGTCGGCGCACGCTGCGCCGGCTCACCCACCGCGATGCTGCTGGCCCGCAAGGGCTACCGCGTGCTGATGATCGATCGGGCATCGTTCCCGAGCGACACCCTGTCGACGCACATGATCCATGCGCCGGGCGTCGCCGCGCTGCACGAGTGGGGGCTCCTCGATGAGGTGACCGCCACAGGCTGTCCGCCCGTGGTGAAGTACTCCTTCGACTTCGGACCGTTCACGATCTCCGGCCAACCGCGCCCCTCGGACGGAATCTCGACGGCGTACGCTCCCCGGCGAACCGTGCTCGACAAGATCCTCGTCGACGCCGCCGCCCGTGCCGGTGTCGAGGTGCGGGAGCGCTTCACGCTCGACGAGGTCGTCGTGGAGGATGGCGTCGTCGCCGGCATTCGCGGGCACGCCGAGGGCGGGGCCACCGTCACCGAGCGGGCGCGGGTCGTGATCGGCGCAGACGGTCGCAATTCCCAGATCGCGAAGGCCGTTCGACCAGAGCAATACAACGACAAGCCGATGCTCCAGTGGAGCTACTACACGTACTGGAGCGATCTGCCGGTCGACGGATTCGAGATCGTGATCCGCCCTGACCGCGGTTGGGCGGCACTGCCGACGAACGATGGGCTCACCCTCGTCGTCGTCGGGTGGCCGTACGCGGAGTCGAACGCGTACAAGACCGACGTCGAGGCCAACTACTTGAAGACGCTGGAGCTCGCGCCAGAGTTCGCGCGCCGAGTCGCCTCCGCTACACGCCAGGAGCGGTTCTACGGCGGGTCGGTCCCGAACTTCTTCCGCAAGCCATTCGGGCCGGGCTGGGCGCTCGTCGGCGACGCGGGGTACAACAAGGATCCGATCACGGCGCAGGGGATCAGCGACGCGTTCCACGATGCCGCGTTGTGCGCGACGGCGGCGGACGAAGCGTTGAGCGGCCGACGCTCGTTCGACGACGCGATGTCCTCGTACCACCAGACGCGGGATGCGCGTGTGTTGCCGATCTACGAGTTCACGACGCAGCTGGCCACGCTCGAGCCGCCGCCTCCCGAGATGCAGCAATTGCTCGGCGCCGTGTACGGCAACCCCGACGCGATGGACGCCTTTGTCAGCCTCACCGCCGGCACGGTGTCACCCGTCGAGTTCTTCGCCCCCGAGCACATCGGGCGAGTCATGAGCGCGTCCGTCACCGCATAGGCGACGTCAGCGGGGGAGGAGCGCGGGGTCGTCGAGACCAGGCCCGGCCACGGATTTGATGTCTCGGCCCGCGAGTCGCTCGCCGCAGTGGTCGCAGACGAGATGGGCGTTGGTGTGCGCTCCGCACGCGGTGTGGAGCATCCGCACCGGCGGTTTGCCGTCGATGGCCCACTTGTCGCCCCACTGCCGCAGCGTCACCAGCACCGGCCACAGGTCACGGCCCTTCTTGGTGAGCACGTAGTCGTGGCGCCCACGCGATTCGTCATACGGCCGGCGTTCCATGACACCGGCGTCGACGAGGGTGTCGAGGCGCTTGATCAGGATGTTGCGGGCGATGCCCAGCCGCTCTTGGAACTCTTCGAAGCGGGTCACGCCGAAGAACGCGTCTCGAATGATCAGCAGGCTCCACCACTCGCCGATCTCCTCGAGGGAGCGAGCGATCGAGCAGTTCATGTCCGCGAAGGTCGCTCGTTGCATGCGTCACACCTTAGCACTTTCAGTTGCATCATGAAACCCTGCGGCGTAGGGTCGGTTGCATGACGCAACGCACATCGGCTTCAGGCATCCCGTGGTCCGTCTTCGCCATCACCGTCGCCGGCGCCTTCGTGGTTGCGCTCGACCTGTCGATCGTGAACGTTGCCTTTCCTTCCATCACACGGTCGTTCCCCGACGTGTCGACCACGATGCTCTCCTGGGTGCTCTCCGCGTACAGCGTCGTGTTCGGCGCGCTCCTGCTCGGGGCCGGCCGTATCGCGGACCGTTCTGGCCGGAAGCGATGGTTCCTGCGCGGCTTGATCGTGTTCACGATCGGGTCGGCGCTCTGCGGCCTCGCGCCCGCCGCGTCGTTCCTCATCGTCGGCCGTGTCGTCCAAGCCGTGGGCGCCGCCCTGTTGATGCCGGCATCGCTCGCCCTCCTCCTCGCGGCCTCACCTCCACCTGCTCGTCCGCAAGCGGTGGCGATGTGGGGTGGGATCTCGGCGTTGGCGGTGGCCACCGGGCCGTCGTTGGGGTCGCTGCTGATCGACGCCGGCGGCTGGCGATGGGCGTTCATCGTCAACCTTCCCGTTGCGCTCGTCGCCGGACTGGCCGCTCGACGGTCGCTGCAGGAGTCGGTTGTCGGCGGTCCGTTCCCCGACCTGCTCGGCATCGCGCTCGTCTCGCTCGCGGTCGCCGCGCTCGCGCTGGGGATCACACAAGGCGATGCTTGGGGGTGGTCGAGCGGGCGCGTCCTGGCGACCTTCGCGGTGGCTGCGGTTCTCGGACCCATCGCAGTGGCGCGTTCCGCGCGACATCCGGCGCCGGCCATCGACCTCCGCGTGTTCGAGTCCCGCACGGTAAGGCTCGCGAACGCCGCGACATTGGCGTACGCGATCGGCTTCTTCGCGATGTTGCTTTCGAACGTGTTGTTCCTCACGACGGTGTGGCACTACTCCACGTTGCGGGCCGGTCTCGCCATCACGCCGGGCCCGCTGGTCGTTGCCGCGTTGTCGAGCACGACTGGGAAGCTGGCGGCACGGATCGGCTACCGACCGGTGTTGGTCGCGGGCGGTCTGACGTTCGCGGCGGGCGAGCTGTTGTACATCAGCGTCGTGACGCCGCAAGCCCACTATCTGTCGCAGTGGCTGCCGGCCTCGCTGCTCGTGGGTTTGGGTGTCGCGCTCACCTTCCCGGTGTTGAGCGCGGCCGCCGTGTCGGGCCTCCCGGCCGACCGGTTCGGCATCGGGGGTGCGATCAACCAGACCGCCCGTCAGCTCGGGGCCGTACTGGGTGTCGCGCTGCTCGTTGCCCTGCTGGGCACACCGTCTTCAGCCGCGGATGCCATGAACCGCTTCCGCCACGTCTGGCTCTTGGCCGCCGGTGCCGCATTCGTGTCGGCGGCGATCTCGATGGGCCACGCGCGACGAGTCAACGTCGTTGTCCCTGAACCAGTCCTCGCCGCAGACGGCGTGGCCGCGTGAGGATGGCAACACCGCCATAACCTCTCGGTCCTGGTGAACGATCGATCCGCTGACGCTGTGCCCGACGATGGCCCGCTGCCCGCCGGCCGCTTCGCCGACTGGCTGGACGGCATGGAACGGGCGCTCTCCGGTGAGCGCGATTCCGACGTGCCGTGCAACGGATGCACCGCCTGTTGCAAGTCGTCACACTTCGTGCACATCGATCCGGACGAGTTGGACACGCTCGCCCACCTCCCTGCGGCGTTGCTGTTCCCAGCACCCGGACTCCCCGAGGGTCACGTCGTTCTCGGCTACGACGAGAACGGTCATTGCCCGATGCTCGTCGATGACAAGTGTTCGATCTACGAGCATCGTCCGCGGACGTGCCGCACGTACGACTGTCGCATCTTCACCGCGACCGGTGTCGACGTCGACGAGGACAAGCCTGCCATCGCGCACCGTGTCGCGCGCTGGAGATTCGACTTCCTCGATGCCCTCGATCAGGAGCAGTACGCGGCGGTGCAGACGATGGCGGTGCAGATCGGTGAACGCCCCAACGGCATGCAGCAGGCGGTATTGGCCATCGAGGTACATCAGGAATGGGTCGAGCGCGAAAAGGACTGTCTGCGGGATGGTGCCTGACTGCGTCAGGCTGGCGCGAGGACGGGCTCGCTCGTGTGGGCCTGCTTGGCGTTGTACATCGCGGCATCGGCGCGGGCGAGGAGGTCGCTCGCGGTGCTCGTCGATGTCCACGCCACGCCGATGCTGGCTGCGATGACAACGCTGACGTCGCCGATCGCCACGTCGCCGTGCAACTTGTTGGACATGCGCTTGGCGAGGTCGAGGGCGACGTTGGCCGACCGGAGTCGCGGTGCGATCACCACGAACTCGTCGCCACCGAGCCGTCCGAGGAGATCGTCCTGACGCAACGCGTCGCGCAATCGATGGGCAACGACCTCGAGCACCGCGTCGCCGGCCGCGTGACCGCCCGCGTCGTTGATGTGCTTGAAGCCGTCGAGGTCGATGAAGAGGAGGCCAACGCCCTCTCCTGGGCGGATCGTGGCGAGGGCATGTTCGAGCGCCGAGATGGTTCCTGCTCGGTTGAGACACCCGGTCAGCGCGTCCGTGCTCGCACGGTGCTCGAGTGCGGAGCGAAGATCTCCGGCCTCGGTGACGTCGGCAACGCACACGACGCCTCCTGTCACCACGCCGGCATCGGTCCGCACAGGCCGGATCGTCCATTCGAGGTGCCGGACCACTCCGTCGCTGCCGAGATGGTCGACGACCAGCAGGCTTCCATCGCCGTCCCGCGCAAACGCGATGAACGCCGCCGCCAACGGGCCGGGCTCGAGCTCTCCCCGCATCGCGCGGCCGAGCAACTCGTGCGGACTGGTGGGAGCGAGCAACTGCGTCAGGCGTCCGTTGGCGTGTTCGATGCCCCCGCCCGCGTCGAACTTCGCGACTCCGACGGGCAACGTCTCGGTCAGGAGCGCGAGCAGCTCTGTCTCAGCGGCGAGCGCGTCCGTCGCGGCCACTTCGGGCGAGATGTCGTACAAGTCAACGCGCACATCGCCAACGCCGGTTTGGTCGATGTCGTTCGTGAGCGTGGCCTCGACCCACAACGCGGTTCCGTCGGCCCGGAGGACGCGGCAGCGCCAGCGAAGCGCGACGCCCCGCTGCTCCTTGGCTGCCACCCAGTTGACGATCGAGGTCTCATGGTCGTCCGGATGCAGCAGGTTGACGATCGGTTGGCCCACCGGTGACACGTTCGGATGTCCGAGCAACGCGAAGGTCGATTCAGATGCACTGACGATCCGTCCGAAGCCGTCGCAATGGATCACGCCGACACGCGGGCTCGCAGCGATGGCCGTGGGTGGCGGTGTGGCCGCGATGGTGTCGCCCGCGAAGGGCACGATGACCACCACGGTGCTGAGATGCAAGTCACCGATGTCGACGAGATACAGGTCGGCGGTTCCGCCGTTGCGCAGGCGGACGTTCCGCTTCGCGGAGCCGTGTATCACGGCCTCCGATGCAATGTCGCTCACCAGCCACGCGTCCGACGTCGCGACGAACTCCACGAGTGCACCGCTCTTGAGCGCGGGATGACCCCCGAGCGGAACCCCCAACTCGGCGAGCAACTGTTCGGACTCGGCGGCGCTGCGACCCGGGCCGAACACCCCCACCGCGCACTCCGGATGTTGAGCCATCAACTCCTCGACAATGGCGACGCGCTCGGGGACGAGTGCTCCAATCCCCAGCACCTCGCTTGCCGCCATATCGCTTGGATCGACCGTGCTGTCGGCCATCTGTAGCTCTAGTCCGATTGCATCGGGGTGCATTTGCGGATAGCGCGAATGCGTCTATTCCCACCGCTCCCGATGGTCGATGGTCAAACCATGGGAGCGGCGCGTCAGAGCGGATCGCTACAGCTGATCGAAGAGCAGGGGACCCGCGAGCGCGCGGCGCGGCTCGCCGCGATCGTGGATTGCGCCCCAGATGCGATGTATTCGTCGCGCGACGGTCGAATCACGAGCTGGAACCCCGGAGCGGAAGCGTTGTACGGGTATCGCGCCGTCGACATGGCCGGACAGCCGATCGACGTCTTGTTCCCATCCGGGCGCAACGACGAGTTGACCAACATCACCGCTTGCTTGGAACGCGGGGAGACCATCGCACCGCATCGCACCGTCCGGCGCCGCAGGGACGGTTCACTCGTCCACGTCTGGCTGTCATTGAGCCCGATCCGAGACGAGGACGGACAGCTCTCCGGAGTCGCGGCCGTCGCTCGCGACATCAGTGACGCCGACCGGTTGTTCGACGAGTTGCAGGTGTCGGAAGGGCGCTACCGCTCGATCGTCGAGAACGCGCAGGAGGGCATTTCGCTCATCGGCGTGGAGGGCACGTTCACCTTCGTCAATCGGCGCATGGGCGAGCTGCTCGGCCGTCCCGTCGAGGAGCTCATCGGGCTCGACGCCTTCTCGTTGATCGACATCGACTCCGCGACGGTGGTCATGGGCCGTCTGGAAGAACGCCAGGACGGCACCGCCGGGCAATACGAGGTCACCAGCCTGCGACCGGACGGAAGCACCGCCCGCCTGCTCGTGTCCGCGGCGCCGCAATTCGAACCGGACGGGGCGTACGCAGGATCGCTCTGCATGGTCTCTGATCTCTCGGGTCTGCGGCGGGCCGAGGCGGAGTTGGCGCACCAAGCCCTGCATGACTCGTTGACCGGGCTGCCCAACCGAGCTCTCCTGTTCGACCGCATCGAGCAGGCGTTGACGAACAGCGCCGACGGCACCAGCACCGTCGCGATCCTGTTCTGCGACCTCGACGGATTCAAAGACGTCAACGACTCGTTCGGTCACCACGTCGGTGATCAGCTCCTGTGCGTGGTGGGCGATCGGTTGGTCGCCGCCGTACGTCCGGGAGACACGGTGGCGCGTATCGGCGGCGACGAGTTCATCGTGCTGGCCGCGGACATCGTCGACGAGACCGCCGCGCTCGCGCTCGCGGCGCGTCTGATGGCAAGTGTCGCGGCTCCGATCCATGCGGCCGGCACCGAAGCAGTCATCACGTGCAGCATTGGCGTCGCGTTGGCCCCGGCCGAGGACGCGGCGACCCTTTTACGTCACGCCGATGCCGCCATGTACCGCGCCAAGGAAGCGGGTCGCAACCGCACGGAGCTCTTCGACGAAGAACTGCGCGACGTCGCTACCGACCGACTCGGCCTCCTCGCCGACCTGCACCACGCCGTCGTTCGTGGCGAACTCCGGTTGCACTATCAACCGGTCCTCACACTCGACGGCGAACGGATTGCCGGAGTGGAAGCGCTCGTGCGGTGGCAGCATCCGGAACGAGGTCTGGTGCCACCGGACACGTTCATTCGGGTAGCCGAGGACCGGGGCCTCATCGTCGACATCGGCACATGGGTGCTGCGTGAGGCGTGCCGGCAGGCGGCTCTGTGGGCCGATGCCGGCCTGAAGCGCGAATCCCGCTACATCGCAGTGAACATCTCCGCTCGTCAGTTGGCCCCCGACGCGGGGCTCGTCGAGTCCGTTGCCGAAATCCTCCGAGAATCGGGACTCGATCCCTCCAGCCTCGTGCTCGAGATCACCGAGAGCGCGCTCATGGGTGACGCCGAGGCCGCGCTCCGGATCCTCACCCAGCTGAAAGCACTCGGCGTCAGGCTGGCCATCGACGACTTCGGCACCGGCTATTCGTCGCTCGTCTATCTCAAGCGCTTCCCTGTCGACCTGTTGAAGATCGACATGGGCTTCATCCAGGGCTTGGGTCGGGACTCCGAAGACTCGGCCATCGTCGCGTGTGTCATCGGATTGGCGCGCGCGGTTGGCATCGACGCGGTGGCAGAAGGCGTCGAGACAGTCGAACAGCTCGCCGCGCTGCAGGAACTCGGCTGTGCCTTCGGCCAGGGCTATTTGTGGAGCCGGCCAGTCCCGGCCGCCGAGTTCGACAACGTGGTGATCGCCGCCTGTCGAGACGCCGTGGCGTCGTCCCCAGTCCTTTAAGTCGAGCTCCGCGGAGGCGGTGTGCGATCGAGGGCGGCCGCGAACACCGCGGCGACATCGAGGCTGTACGGACCCGCAGCCTCGGTGCCGAGCTGCACGACCGACATCAACAACGAGAGCATGATGGCGACGATCCCGTTCGCGACAGCGACTGGATCGATGTCGTCGCGCACGGCACCGGAGAGCTGTTCCGCGCGCAACTTCTCGGCGCACGCCTTGCGCAACTCGGTGAGCGCGGGGATCTCGATCACGCGGGCAGTGACCTCCGGCTCGAGCCCGGCGAGCAGCCGGCGGGCCAGCGGATGCCCATCGACCGCGCCCACGAGCGTGAACAGCAACGTCTGGCGCCAGTCGGTGAGGGCGGGATTCTCGAACGCGCTCGACACACCCTCCTCGATGACCGCGGCGGCATCCTCGTCGAGCGCCGCGAGGAACAGGGCCTCTTTGTCGGCGAAGTAGGCGTAGGGGACAGTGCCTCCGACCGACGCGTCGCGGGCGACGTCGGCCACCGACGTGGCCCGGTACCCCTCCCGTCCGAACCGGACGATGGCGGCGTCGAGGATGGCCTGGCGCGTCTGCGCGCCCTTGGTATGGAGGGATTCCGCGGTTTTGGCCACGTGACGAGTGTAACAGAAATGAGGACTTGAGTAAATCTCTCAAATCATGCTACTGTCAGTAACACTATGGCGCAGACGAGCAACCCCGACCGCAAGGTTCCGACCCGCCGGATCTCCTTCGAGGAGTCCCTGCAGGCCATCCCCAAGCATTTCTCGACTGACGGCGACCTGATCGCAAGTCACGTCACGGCCGGTCTGTCGGCGGTGTTCCCCGACGGCGAGGACTTCTTCGTGCGCTCGGTGCGGCACTTCCGAGACCAGATCGACGACCCCGCGTTGAAGCGGCAAGTCGCCGGCTTCATCGGCCAGGAGGCCATGCACGGGCGTGAGCACCGCGCCTTCAACGACCGCCTCGCCGAGCTCGGCTACCCGACGAAGCAGGTCGAGCGCTTCACCAAGTGGGGCCTCGAGTTGCGCGAGCGCATCGCACCGGCGAAGGCCAACCTCGCGGCCACTGCCGCGCTCGAGCACTTCACTGCGACGTTGGCTGAGCTCGTGCTCACCGACGCGCCGACGCGCGAGCAGTTCGGCCACCCTGCCGTTCGTGATCTCTTCGTGTGGCACGCGCTCGAGGAGTCCGAGCACAAGGCGGTGGCGTTCGACGTCTACAAGGCTGTCGGCGGAACCGAGCGCATGCGCGTGTGGACGATGAACGCACTGCGCTACGGGTTCGTGATCGGCATGTTCTTCCAGGTCGGCGTGTCGCTGTTGTTCGATCGAGCGACGTACAAGCGCGGCAACCTGCGCAAGAGCTGGAAGAAGTTCCGCAAGTCGAAGGTCGTGAGCCGCGAGATCTGGAACCAGCTCAAGGACTACAACCGCCCGGACTTCCACCCCGACGACCGCGACACGACCGAGCTCGTCGAGCGCTGGCGGGCGGAGCTCTTCGGTGATCAGGGTTCGCTGAACGACAAGCTCGTTCGTACCGCCGTCGCGTGACGGAGCCGACGACGGTGGAACATCTCGACGTACTGATCGTCGGCGCCGGCCTGTCCGGCATCGGCGCCGGCCACTACATCCAGACCAAGTGCCCGTGGGCCAGCTACGCGATCTTCGAGGCCCGCGACGCGATCGGTGGCACGTGGGACCTGTTCCGCTACCCGGGCATCCGGTCCGACTCCGACATGTTCACGCTCGGCTACTCGTTCCGTCCGTGGGACGGCGAGAAGTCGATCGCCGACGGCGAATCGATCCTGCAGTACATCAAGGACACCGCCACAGAGTCCGGGATCGGCGAGCACATTCGCTTCAACCATCGCATCATCAGCGCGGACTGGTCGTCGAGCGACGCGTGCTGGCACATCACCGCCGAGCGCACCGACACCAATGAGACCGTCGAGCTCACGTGCAGCTTCGTGTTCTCGTGCAGCGGCTACTACCGCTACGACCACGGCTACCAGCCCGACTTCGCCGGAATGGATCGGTTCCAGGGCACGGTCGTGCACCCGCAGGCCTGGCCGGACGACCTCGACTACGCAGGCAAGCGCGTCGTCGTGATCGGAAGTGGTGCAACCGCGATCACGCTCATCCCGTCGATGGCCACGACGGCGGCGCACGTCACGATGTTGCAGCGCTCGCCCACGTACATCACGTCACTGCCGGCCAAGGATCCGGTCGCCGATCTGCTGCGCAAGTTGCTTCCCGCCCGGTGGTCCGGTTCCGTCATCCGCTGGTTCAAGGCGCTGACGACGCAAGGCTCGTACCAACTGAGCCGTCGCCGGCCGGAGCTCGTCAAGCGGCTGTTGCGGTTCGCGCTCAAGCTTCAGCTGCCTCGCGGCTACGACATCGACACGCACTTCACGCCGAGGTACAACCCTTGGGACCAGCGCATGTGCGTGGTTCCCAACGGCGATCTGTTCAAGGCCATCAAGGCGGGCACGGCGTCGGTCGTCACCGACCGCATCGCGGCGTTCACGGAAACCGGCGTGCTGCTCGAGTCGGGGACCGAGCTCGAAGCCGACATCGTCGTCACTGCAACCGGGCTCGAGTTGCTCTTCATCGGCGGTATCCAGGCCTCGGTCGACGGCGAGGTCGTCGACCTGCCGAGCAAGCTCACGTACAAGGGCATGATGCTCGAGGGCGTTCCGAACCTCGCATTGGCCGTCGGCTACACGAATGCGTCGTGGACGCTGAAGTGCGATCTCACGTGCGAGTACGTGACTCGGTTGCTCAACCACATGCACGACAACGACCTTCAGCAGTGCACGCCGGTCAACCACGACGCGTCGGTCACGGCACAGCCCTTGCTCGGGCTCACCTCGGGCTACGTCACCCGTGCCGCGGATCGGTTCCCGAAGCAGGGTTCCAAGTTCCCGTGGCAGGTGCATCAGAGCTACCTGCGCGACTACCGGTCGCTCAAGATGAGCGGCATCGAGGACGAAGCGATGGTGTTCTCGAACCCCGTGCGCGAGCCGGAGAAGGTCGCGGTGGCGTCGTGAAGGACTTCCAAGGGCGGGTCGCGGCGATCACCGGCGCCGGGTCGGGCATCGGGCGTGCCCTGGCGCAGGATCTCGCCCGACGAGGAGCGCATCTGGCGCTGTGCGACATCGACGATGTCGGCTTGGCCGAAACGGTGTCGCTGTGCGAAGGCCTTGGAGTCAAGGTGACATCGCAACACGTCGACGTCGCCGACCGCGACGGCGTCTACCGATGGGCCGATCAGGTGGTGGACGACCATGGCAAGGTCAACCTGATCTTCAACAACGCCGGCGTTGCCCTCGCCGCCACGATCGATGCGATGTCGTACGAAGACTTCGAGTGGTTGATGAGCATCAACTTCTGGGGCGTCGTGCACGGCACGAAGGCCTTTCTGCCGCATCTCAAGGCGGCGGGGGAAGGCCACATCGTCAACCTGTCGAGCGTGTTCGGCCTGATGAGCATCCCGTCGCAGTCGGCCTACAACGCGTCGAAGTTCGGTGTGCGCGCCTTCACCGATGCCCTGCGCATGGAGCTCGAGATGGACAACTGCGGCGTCTCGTGCACGACCGTCCACCCAGGCGGCATCAAGACGAACATTGCGCGGAGCATGCGGCTCGATCCGAGCGCCGCTTCGTTTGGTGGGAATGCGGATCAGTTCGACAAGGCTGCGCTCACCACGCCGAAGAAGGCGGCGCGTCAGATCATCGCCGCGGTCGAGAAGGACAAGCGCCGCGCGCTGATCGGGCCTGATGCCAAGGTGATCGACGTCATCTCGCGGTTGCCCGCCGGCGTGTACCAGCGAGTGCTCGTGCGAGGAGCGAAGCGCCGCAGGTCCTGAGTAAGGTCCGCGCCGGTGACGACGTCGACGGCCGATCTGTTCCTTCCCGAGCCGACGCCGCGGGATGTGAAGTACACGGTGATCTCGGTGGACGATCACGTCGTCGAGCCGGCACACACCTTCGAAGGCCGGCTCCCGGCCAAGCTGCAGCCGAACGCGCCGCGCATCGTCGAAACCCCACAAGGTCATGAGGTGTGGGAGTTCGAAGGCGAATTCTTCACGCAGGTCGGCATGAACGCCGTCGCCGGCCGCCGTCCCGAGACGGTCAAGATCGAGCCGTTCCGCTTCGAACAGATGCGACCCGGCTGCTACGACATCGAAGCCCGGATCCGCGACATGGACATCAACGGCGTGTGGGCGTCGGTGAACTTCCCGTCGCAGATCACCGGATTCTGTGGCCGGGTGTTCTTCGCGGCCAAGGACCGCGACCTCGGTCTCGCGTGCATCCGCGCGTGGAACGACTGGTTGTTCGAGGAGTGGTACCAGCCGTATCCGGAACGCATCGTGCCCCTCGGCATCACCTACTTGGCCGACCCGGTGCTCGCGGCCGAGGAGATCCGCCGCAACGCGGCACGGGGCTTCACGTCGGTGACGTTCCCCGAGCGCCCGCACGCCATCGACCTGCCGTCGCTGTGGGACCGCGACCACTGGGTGCCGATCATCCAGGCGTGTGTGGAGACCGACACGGTGATCTCGCTGCATGTCGGGAGCTCCGGGCTGTACCCATTTCCGCCAGGGGCGCCGCAGGTGCAGTTGGGAGCAACCCTTTTCGGGCAGCTGTCGCTGGGCGCGTGCGCGGAGTGGTTGTGGTCGGGCTACCCGATCCGGAACCCCACGTTGAAGATCGCGATGAGCGAGGGCGGCATCGGCTGGGTCGCGATGTTGATCGACCGTCTGGACAACATCGTCGATCGCTCCGGCTACGGCGCGGGCAAGGACATCAGGCCGTCAGACGTGCTCCGCCGCAACTTCTGGTTCTGCACGATCGACGACCCGGCCACCATCGACACACGTCACCACATCGGCGTCGAGAACATCATGGTCGAGTCGGATTACCCGCACGGCGACAGCACGTGGCCCGACACGCAGTTGGTCATCGAGAAGGCTTGGGGCCACATTCCGGCGAGCGAGCTGCGGATGATGTGCAGCGAGAACGCCGCCGCGCTGTACCGCCACCCACTACCCGACGTCGTGCTCCCGCTGGGCGACTGAGGTGTCGGAGTCGACCATCGAGGTGGGCCGCGCCCGTCGCACGACGACACGCGTCGAGTACAAGTGGATCGTCGCGGCCGTGTTCGTGTGCGGGATGTTCATCGACATCCTCGACACGACGATCGTCAACGTCGCGCTGCCGGATCTCGGTCGGGAGTTCCACGCCAGCACCGCGTCCATCGAGTGGATCGTGCTCGGCTATCTCCTCTCGCTGGCGCTGTGGATCCCCGCCTCCGGATGGATCGGCGACCGGTTCGGCACCCGGCGCGTGTTTCTCTTCGCCCTTGCGATGTTCACATTCGCCTCTGCGTTGTGCGGTCAAGCGCAGAGCTTGAGCGAACTCGTCGCCTTCCGAGTGCTGCAAGGCATCGGCGGCGGCATGCTCGTGCCCGTCGGCACCGCAATGTTGTTCCGCGCCTTCCCGCCGATCGAGCGGGCGAGGGCATCGACCGTGCTCATGGTGCCGACGGTGTTGGCGCCCGCGCTGGGTCCCGTGCTCGGAGGCTGGCTCGTCACCGACGTCTCGTGGCGTTGGATCTTTTACGTGAACCTGCCGGTCGGCGTCGTGGCGTTCGCCATCGGATTCCTCTACCTGCGCGAGGAACGAGAAGGCATCGCAGGTCGGTTCGACGTGCCCGGCTTTCTCCTCTCCGGTGCCGGCCTCGCGCTCGTTCTCTACGCGCTCACGCAGGGGCCGGAGAAGGGATGGACAGCGCCACAGGTCGTGCTCTCCGCGTCCATCGGCATCGTCATGTTCGCGCTGCTCGTCGTGGTCGAGACACGGACACCGGAGCCCCTCCTCGCGTTGCGTCTGTTCCGAGAGCGCATGTTCCGCAACGCCACCGTGGTGCTGACGCTCACGTACGGCAGCTTCATCGGTGTCATCTTCCTGATGCCGCTGTACTTGCAGAACCTGCGCGGGTTCACGCCGTTGCAGTCCGGACTCGCGACGTTTCCGCAAGCCATCGGCGTCATCGTCTCGAGCCAATTGGTGGGACGCCTCTACCACAGCGTCGGCCCTCGCCGGCTCATCGTGTCCGGCATGCTCGGCATGGCCGCCGCGACGTTGCCGCTCGCGTTCGTCGGACTCGACACGAGCCTGTGGGACATCCGCGTGATCATGTTCGTCCGCGGCATCTGCATGGCATTCGCGTTCGTGCCGATGCAGGCGGCGACGTACGCCAACATCGCTCCGGTCGACACCGGAAGGGCGTCAGCCATCTACTCGACCCAACGGCAGGTCGCGGCGGCGCTCGGCGTGGCCTTGCTCGGCACCGTGCTCATCAGTCGGGTCAACGCGGCAAACGCCGGCGTGACCGATCCGCAGGCGCTCGCCCGGGGCGCGTTGAGCGGCTACCACGTCGCCTTCTTGGTCGGCACCGTGCTCGTGGCGCTCGCCGCCCTGTCAGGGCTGCTCATCCACGACGAGGACGCCGCATCGACGATGCACCCGCGCTCCCCGGCGGGCGAGCCCGCGCTCGAACCCGTCTGATGGTCCGTCTCTTCGCCGAGACCATCGGCGACGTGCAGTAGAACGCCACGCATGGGAGCGCTCGACGGGGTGAAGGTCGTGGAAGCGGGGCTGCTGGTCCAGGGCCCGCAGGCGGCGGCGACGCTGGGGGAGTGGGGCGCCGACGTCATCAAGGTCGAGCTTCCGGTCATCGGCGACCAGTCGCGTTGGCTGCCGGTGCAGCCAGGCGACGGCCGTAGCGCTTACTTCATCGGCTGCAACCGCGGGAAGCGGAGCGTGACTGCGGATCTCCGTACCCCCGATGGCCGTGAGGTGTTCTTGCGCCTCTCGGAGTGGGCCGATGTCGTGATCACGAACTTCGCGCCCGGGACAATGGAGTCGTGGGGCGTCGGTTACGACGACGTCGCCGCTCGCAACCCCCGCGTCGTGTACGCCGCTGGGTCGACATTCGGCACCGAAGGCAGCGATGCCGCCCGCGAAGGTGCAGATCTGAGCGCGCAGGCCGCCGGCGGTCTCATCAGCACGACCGGGCGTGATGGCCACGAGGTCACTCCCGTCGGCGCCACGATCGCCGATCACATCGCCGGCCAGAACATCGTCGGCGGCGTGCTCGCGGCGCTGTTCGCGCGCGAGCGAACCGGCGAGGGTCAGCGGGTCACGACATCACTGCTCGGCGGGCAGATCTGGGCCCAGGCCAGTGAGTACACGGGCTGCTTGCTGCGCGGTGCCCCTGCAGGGCGTTCCAACCGCGGGCATCCACTGGTTCCCGGCCTGTACGCCATCTTCCCCACCGCCGACGGATGGATCGCGGTGGTCGGCATCGTCGCCCCGCTGCGCCAGAAGTTCTTCGAGGTCATCGGCCATCCCGAGCTCACCGAGCGGTTCGCGCAGCCGCTGTACTGGGACGCCGAGAAGGCGGAGCTCTTCCCGCTGCTCGATGAGGCGTTCGAGACCGCGACGACGGCGGAGTGGTGCGACCGACTGCGCGCCGCAGGCCTGCGCCACGCGCCCGTACGAGACCACGGTGAGGTCGTCGCCGATCCGAACGTGTGGGCCAACGGCTACCTCGTGAACGTCGACGGCATCGACGTCGTCGCCGCGCCGGTGTCGTTCAGTGCGACGCCAGCGCGGTCGTCCGCTGTCGCGCCGGAGCTCGGCCAGCACACCGAGGAGGTCTTGCTCGAGCTGGGCTACTCGTGGGACGACATCACGCGTCTCCAAGACGCTGGTGCCATCTGACGAGTTCGTCGTCGGCACTGAAGTCGTACTCGTACCGGTCGCGCCCCTCGGCATTCCACCATTGGTACGAGTCTCGGTACGCGGCCGCGAGTCCGAACTGAGGACGCCACGCGAGATCGGCCTTCGCTTTGTCGTTCGCGAAGATGGCGCCACCGACCAGCGCCTCACCCCAGTGCACCAGCGGCGCGGTGGCGCGACGAGCGATGTCGAGCGGCACGTGCACGATGTTGGGCTCGACGCCGGCGGCGTTCGCCATCAAGCGGATGCAGCCGAGCACGCTGGTCACTTCGTCGCCACTGACGTTGTACGCCTCACCGACGGCCGCCTCGGCGCCGGCGACGGCTGCGATGCAGCGGGCCACGTCGTCGATGTGCACGAGATGCACGAACGGGAAGCCTTCCGCGGGCACGAAGATCGGTCGGCCTTGGCGTAGGCGCTCGAAGAAGATCGGCTCACGAGACGCGAGCGGCGTGCGCGGCCCGATCGTGTGCGTCACGCGCATCGACGTCGCCGGGAAGCCCTCGTCCTCGAAGAGGCGGCGCAGGTAGTCCTCGCATTGCACCTTGCCGACGCCATAGGCCTTGCGTCGGTCGTCGTCGGACGGATCGTGACGTCGCGAATACTCACGCACCGGATGCACGAAGCTCCGTCGGTAGACCGCCACCGAGCTGGTGAACACGAACTGCTTGATGCGACCGCGGAAGAGCTCGACGAGCGCTGCGAGATCGCTCGGACGGTAGGCCGTGTTGTCGAACACGACGTCGAATTCGTCTCTGTGCTCAGCAAGCACATCGGCGAGCACGCCTGGCTGTTGCCGATCGCCGTGCAACCGGCGGGTCCCCGGCGGCATCTCGGCCAGATGACTGTTCAGCACCGTCACCTCGTGGCCTTGCTCCGCGAGCTCGAACAGCAGGCGCATGCCGATGTAGCGGTTACCGCCGAGGACGAGGACGCGCAAGCTCATGCCGCATAGATTGACCGCTCATGACGCGGACCGAGGGCGACACGCTCGTACCGGCCGATCTCGTGGCGCAGTTCCGCGAGCAGGGGTTCGTCGTCGTGCCCGGATTGCTCGCTGACGACGAGCTCGATCATTACGGCGCACTCGTCACCGAGGCGGTGCGCTACCGCACTGCGCGTGACACCGTTCCTCTCGCCGAGAAGAGTCGTTACCAGCAGTCGTTCCTGCAGTGCATGAACTTGTGGGAGGACTTCGACGACATCCGGCCGCTCACGTTCCATCCGACACTCGGCCGTGCCGCGGCCGAGTTGCTCGGTGTGGATGCCGTTCGCCTCTGGCACGACCAGGCGCTCTACAAGCAGGCCGGCGGGCGCGAGACCGATCCGCATCAGGATCATCCGTACTGGCCGATCAAGGAGACGGCGTCGGTCACCGCGTGGATCCCATTCGCCGGCTCGACGCTCGCGTCCGGAGCGATGGCCTACGTGCCGGGTTCGCACACGATCGGATTGCGCAAGTTCGTCAACATCTTCTTCGGTGAGCCGCACGATCTTCTCGCCGACCCTGAGCTCGCGGGCATCGAGCCCGTCTACGTCGAGGTGCCGAAGGGAGCGGTCGCGTTCCACCACGGCCTCACCGTCCATCTCGCGGCGCCGAACAAGACCGACACGGATCGGGCCGTGCACACGATCATCTACTTTCCCGACGGGAGCACCCGCGGCTACCCGTATCCGCATTTCGCCGTGGATCGCGCCGGCATCGAGGTCGGCGACCCGATCAACGGCGACGTCACGCCGGTCGCGTGGCCCCGCCCTGACGGTGATCTCCCGCAGAAGCCCGCCGCGGCCTTCACCGTGCCCGCCGGCATCGCCAACACCGGCGCGGTGCCGTCCTGAGCTGGTCTTTCCGCCCAGATCTCGAAAACGGCGATCTCGGGTAGCAAGAGGTACCCGTCGCCGTCAGGCGTTGTGAACGCAAGGAGAGCCACCCCATGGACATCGTTCGGAACGCCGACGGCACTCTCGTCGTCCCGGTGCAGCCCGACCGCCAGCACGAACCCGATGAGGATGCCGCCGTCTCGCCGGATGCGGTCGACGGTGAGGCGACCACCCGGGTGCTCCACCCAGGCGAAGGCGGGTACGACGAGGCCCTCGCGGAATGGGACCTGCAACAGAACCCGGACCGCGAGCCGGTGGTGTCGACCGCTTCCGGTCGCCAGGAAGCGATGACCTTGGTGCACGCGGTTGCGACCTCGCCAGATCACGCGGTCGCGCCGGCGGTAGCGGCGCTCGACGATCCCGAGGCGAGCGGCGAGGCGTTGCGCCACGTGCTCGTCGGCGGAGTCCACTCCGTCGAGGATTTCGCCGCCGAGGTCGCCGAAGCGGAAGGTGGCGACCCGCTGCCCGCACACGAAGCGACGAAGATCATCGGTGAGGTGCTCGCCGAACTGGATTGAGGCCGCTCGGTAGTCTCTGCCCGGCGAACACCGCCGGGGGACGGTTCATGGCACTCGAGGATTGCTCACGCGAGGAACTCGCAACTCTCGTGCGCGAGTACATGATGGCCGGCCACATGATCGATCGGGCGGGCATGCCGCATGTGATGGCCGAGCTGGGCGAGAACGCGTTCGCCCCGGTGGCGATCGAGGAGTGGATGGGAGCGAGTCCCGTCTACACGAAGCGGATGCAGCGAGCTCTCGGCTTCGAGGGCGACTCCGTGGAGACGATCTTCAAGGGCATGCAGTTCGACATCGGTGCCCCGCCACAATTCCTCGACTTCCGCTATCGGATCGACGATCACGATCACGGCGAGTTCTGGTTGGACCATTGCGGCGCGCTCGCCGACGTCGAGCCGATGGGCGAGACGTTCGTGCACACGATGTGCCACGACATCGAGGATCCAACGTTCGACGCGACGGCGATCGCGACGAACGCGCGCGCGCAGGTACGTCCGGTGCATCGCCCGCCGCGCGTGCCTGCAGACCGTTCACCGGTTTGCCATTGGACGGTGACGATCGCCGACGAGCACGAGCCGCTGTCGGTTCCGCCTGAAGCGTCCGCCTTGTTGGAGACGCGGGCCGCCAGCATCGAGCTCAGCCCGATCGACCCGAGCGAACCGGGGCAGTCCGACTACGGCGGGCCGCTCCTCTCCGACATCCGCCACGAGGACTGGTCGCGCTCGGCGCTCGTTCGCATCGCGGAAGAGATCTGCCTCGAGGGTCACCTGCTCGCTCTTTCGTTCCTGGCCGCGCTCGAGCGGCGCATGGACCGCAAGCGCGCCGTCACGTTCGGGCGCCGCCAGTTCACGGGGGCTGCCGGCCTTGCCGCGGAGCGGTTGCATCTCGCGCTCGGATTGGATCGAAGCCTCGATGCAGTCGCCCGGGTCGTGGCGCTCCACCCGGCGTTCCTACCGCGGCAGTACGTGTCGTGCACCGTCGATCTGTCCGATCGCCTGATCATCCGGCTGGATGCTGATTGCGCCGCGGTGGACGACGGCGGGTGGCTGGCCATGCTCGATGCCGAGCACGTCGAGCCGCTCAACGCGATCGTCCGGGCCATCGACCCGCGTTACCGGTGCGACTCGGTCGCCGACGGTGGTGGGTTGACGTTCGAGGTGGTCATGGATGACGTTGGCGCGCCGGTTGCGGGCGCAGTCGAGCTGGCCCGCATCAGCACCGGCGCCCAGTTCACGTTCCACGATCGCGGCACGCCGGTCATGCTCCGATCCAACCCGTGACCCCGATGCCGGAGCACGACCTCTATCGCCTCGACCCGGCGGAGTTCGTTCCCGCCCGCGATCAGCTGGCGAAGGAGCTGCGCGCGGCAGGCCAGCGAGAGGAGGCCGCGGCGGTGAAGGCGTTGCGTCGGCCGACGGTTCCGGCCTGGGCCTTGAATCAGGTCAGCCACGCGCACCCGGACGAGGTCCAGGCGCTACTCGACGCGGCGGACGATGCGCGCACCGCGCAGCAAGCGGTGCTCGAGGGCGCCGATCGAGAGACGCTGCGCGACGCGTTGAACAGTCGGCGGGCCGCGCTACGCGCGGTCGCCCGTCACGCCCGAGACGTCGTCGAACAATCCGGACGCTCAGCCGACGCGCAGGAGCGGGAGGTCGACGCCGCACTGTTGACGATCGTCGACTCGCCCGAACTGACCGAGACCTTGCGGCGCGGAGAGCTCGTCGACGTGCGCGCCACGGAAGATGCGAGCGAGGACCTCTCGTCGATGTTCTCCGCGTCGCTCGCCGCGGTGCCGACGAAGCCCGGGAGGTCGGAGAGAGCGCCGAAGCCGACGCCGCCGAAGGCGAAGCTCACCGTTGTCCGGGACGAACCTGATCCCGCGTCGGTCGCCAGGCTGGAGGAGACTCGCGAGCAAGTCCGAGTCACCAAGGAGGAGGAACGAGCCGCCGCCGAACGGCTCTCCGCAGCGAAGGCCGCACTGAAGCAGGCCGAACGCGACGTGGCGAGTGCCGACAAAGACGTCGACAGGGCCCGTCAAGCCGTCGAGCGCGCCGAACGCGCCCTACGAAAGCTGGAGTAGGACGCGACAAATCCAGTGCATGCACACACCGAAGTGCGTGCGCACGCACTGGATCTGCCCAGAGAACTACTTGTTGAGGACGGCTTCGATTTCGAGGTTCAACGTCACCTTGTCGCCGACGACGACGCCGCCGGTCTCGAGGACGGCGTTGAAGTCCACGCCGAAGTCACTGCGCTTGATCTCGCCGGTGGCGGTGAATCCTGTGCGCGTGTTCTCGTACGGGTCCTGGCCGAAGCCACCGAGCTCGAGCCGCAAGGGCACTTGCTTGGTCACGCCCTTCAACGACAGCTCGCCATCGAGGACGTACTCGTCGCCTTCGAGGCGAATGCCGGTCGAGCGGTAGGTCATGACCTTGTGGGCATCGACCTCGAAGAAGTCGGCCGAGCGGATGTGGTTGTCGCGGTCGACGTTGTTCGTGTCGATCGAGCTGAGGTCGATCTCGGCGGTGACGCTGGATTCGAGGGGGTTGTCGCCAGTGACGATGTCGCCGCCGAAGGTGTTGAACTTCCCGCGGACCTTGCTCACCATCATGTGCCGAACCGTGAAGCCGACCTCCGAGTGGACGGGGTCGATGGTCCAGGTACCGGCGACATACCCGGGAATGGTGCTCGCATTGCTCGTGACGGTCATTTTCTCATCCTCCAGAAGTGGTTGATACATCAACTTCGGGTGCTGTAACGAGGTTGATGTATCAACTATTCCTAGAATCAGGACATGGCCCGTTCCAAGTGGTTGACCCCGCAGGAGCAACGGGCCTGGCGCGCGTTCTTGCACATGCAGCGGGAGTTCGGCGGCCGGATCGCCCACGCCATCCAGCACGACACCGGACTGTCAGGTGCGGACTACGAGGTGCTGGTCAACCTGTCCGAGGCGCCCACAGGGCGCATGCGGGCGTACGAGCTCGGTACTGCCACGCAGTGGGAGAAGAGTCGGCTCTCGCATCACATCACCCGCATGGTCGATCGCGGGCTCGTGCAGCGGGAGACGTGCTCGACCGACAGCCGCGGGGCGTTCGTCGTGTTGACTCCCAAGGGACGTTCGGCGATCGAGGCCGCGGCTCCGAAGCACGTCGAGCACGTGCGGCGCTGGTTCATCGACTCGCTGACCTCCGAGCAGCTCGACGCGCTCGCCGAGATCTCCGAGACGATCACCGCCAGGCTGGCCGAGGACGCGGACCAGTGTCCGCCGCCGTCCTGCTAGCAGCTCACGTCACGCAAGCCCCATGAGGGATTTGCCTATAGCGGCGAACTCGCCGCTCGACATCGTCTGATATCCCTGGACGAGCATCTCCGCGTCGGGGCCACAGATCGAGCGCATCGGCGGATCGTGCATCGTCGCGACCTCGACGATCTTGTCGGCCACTTCGGTCGGATTGCCACCGTCGGCCACGCCTTTGGCATAGAAGTCACGCACTTGGCGCTCGACGTCGGCGTAGGGGCCGTCGGCGATGTCTCCTTGTTCGGCGATGCTCTTGTCGGTGATCGAGGTGGCGTAGAAGCCGGGCTCGACCAGCGCCATCCTGATGCCGAAGTCGGCGACTTCCGAAGCCAGCGCCTCGGTGAGCCGGTCGAGAGCGACCTTGCTGGCGGAGTAGAAGGCGTTGTAGCTCGTCGGGATGAGCGCGGCCACCGACGTGACGTTCACGATGCGTCCGTCGCCCTGTGCGCGCATGGCCGGCAGCACGGCGCGCATCGTTCGAATGGCGCCCCAGAAGTTCGTTTCCATCGTGCTGCGGGCCAACTCCCACGGAGACGCTTCGACGGCGCCGATGAAGCCGACGCCCGCGTTGTTCACGAGCACATCGATGCGGCCGTCTCGCTCGAGCACAGCGCTGATACATGCGTCGACTGACGCGTCGTCGTTCACGTCGAGCGCGTGCACGGTGATGTCACCGTGCTCGGCGAGATCCTCGCCGTCGGCGGGGCGACGCATCGTGGCCCAGACCTGATCGCCCCGGACCCCGAACTGCTTCGCGGCTTCTCGCCCGAACCCGCTGCTGCACCCCGTGATCACGACGACGGCCATGCGCCGGACTGTAGGCGTACGATCCGCTCCATGCGTGTGGAAGCGGGGGACATCAAGCTCTGGTTCGACGTCGAAGGATCCGGGCTCGTTCCCGATGGTCCCGAGATGCGCGAGCGCCCGACGTTGTTGCTGCTTCACGGTGGTCCGGGCTTCGATCACAGCCTGTTCAAGCCGGCGTACGACCAGCTGGCCGACGTCGCGCAGGTCATCTATCTCGATCACCGCGGCAACGGCCGGAGCGAGTACGGCGAACGGGACAAATGGCGGCTCGACGTGTGGGCCGACGATGTGCGGGCGTTCTGCGATGCATTGGACATCGAGCACCCGATCGTCCTGGGCTGGTCGTTCGGGGGCATGGTGGCGATGGAGTACGCCGCACGGCACCCCGAGCATCCGGCGAAGCTGATCCTGCAGTCGACCGCCGCGCAGATGGGCATCGATCGCATCGTCGAAGGTTTCCGTCGGGTGGGGGGCGACGAGGCGGCCGAGGTTGCGCGCGTGTTCTGGACGGGCGACGCCGGTCCCGAAGCAATGCTCGCCTACGCCACGACCTGTCTTCCCCTCTACAGCCCGACGCCGATGGACCCGGCCGCGCAGCCGCGCGTGCAGATGAACGTCGAGCTGCTGATGGATCCCGGAACGGTCATGCGCGACATGAACCTCCTCCCCGGGCTCGCAAAGGTCGCGTGTCCAACGCTGGTGATCGGCGGCGAGGACGACCCGATCTGCCCGATCGAAGGCATGCAGGACATCGTCGACGCGCTGCCTGCCGAGCTCGTGCGCTTCGAGCGCATCCCCAAGGCCGGACACATGGCCAACGACGATGATCCCGAGCGCTTCTTCGGGGTGGTGCGCGACTTCGTCGTCAGCTGAACGGCGACGCGAACACGTACTGACTGGTCGGCACGACGTCGATGTTCTCGCTCGCGCCGAAGCGCGCGGTGCTCTCGCCCATGGCGGTCATGTTCTTGGTCAGCTTCTCATCGTCGCCGACGGCGTCGAAGAAGGCGTGGAGGTCGGTGAGCGCGTCGATCGGGAACAGCTCCTCGACGATGCCGTCGAACGCCGGGGCGTCGTCGGTCAGCGCTCGGACGACGACGTTCTGCGTGTAACCAAACGTGCTCTGCGTGTCGACCGCGAGCTGTGAGTGACCGTTCTGCCACGCGTCGAGCCACTCCTCCTTCGTCAGGCGATCAGGTCGTCGAAGGAACGCGAGGTTGGCGAACCCGTCGGTCCGTGTGCCCGCCGGAGCCACCCGGCTGGAGTTGCGCAGGGGCGTGGACTCGGTGACGAGGTAGCCGGCGAGCGCCGAGCTCGCGCTGGCGAGTACGGCCTCGATCGGTCGACGGACGCTGTCCATCGCCGTCTCGACCCACACGCTGACGACGGCTTCCATCTGCGGATCGAGCTCAGCCAGCCGCACCATCGCATCCGCGACTGCGCTGTCAGCGACGTTCACCTGCAGACCGCGGACGCCGAGCGAGAGCACCCGGGACGCGACGTCGCCGACCAGGCGCTCTGTCAACGAGTTCACCGAATCGTCGGCTGGGCGCCACAGGACATACACGACCTTCTCCATGGATCGCACAGTACGCGTAGCCTGCGCGCCGTGACTCCCGAACAACTGGTCGAGCTCGAGCTCCTCAAACGCCTCAAGTACAAGTACGTCCGTTGCCTCGATCAGAAGCTGTTCGACGAGATCGGCGACTGCTTCGTCGAGGAGGCCACCGCGAGCTACGGCGGTGGCGCGTACACGTACGAGGGGCGCGACGCGATCATCGACTTCCTGCGCACGTCGATGGGTTCCACCAAGATGCTCACGAGCCACAAGGTGCACCACCCGGAGATCGAGCTCACCGGACCGACAACGGCCACGGGCGTCTGGGCCCTCGACGACGTCGTGGTGATGAGCGAGCTCAACCTCACGGTGCGCGGCGCGGCGTACTACACCGATGAGTACGTGAAGGTCGGCGACGAATGGCGTATCCGCCACACCGGCTACAAGCGTGTGTACGAGGAGCTGGCCCCACGAGCCGCGGACATCACATTGACGGCCAGTTGGTGGGACACCGACGGCCGTAGCTCCCTTCCGGCCGGTTAGCCCAACCGCACCTTGGCGATCACGTTGTCGGCGTAGGCGTACAGCGCGTCGAGCTTCGCTTGTAGTGGTTCCGTGTCGGGCTCGCGGCTGTACGGGTTCGCGGCGCTGAAGCCTCCGAGCGTGTGGGTCACGCCTTGGTCCTCGAGGCGCTTGACACCGTCGGCCGTGAACGAGTCCATCGTGATGGCGTGGATCTCGAACGGCGCGTCCGCTCGGCCGTGCTCCTCGCGCAGCTCACGCAACCGCGTGAGCGTGGTGGCGAGTTGCTCGTCGGACATGCCGGCGCTGATCCAGCCGTCACCGATGCGAGCGGCCCGCTTGAGGTTGGCGTCGCCGTGCCCGCCGATGAGGATCGGGATCGGTTCCGACGGCGTCGGGTTCATCTTGATGGCGGGAAAGCGGTAGTGCTCGCCGTCGTACTCGAAGTACTCGCCTGTGGTGAGGCCGCGCACGATCTCGATGCATTCGTCGAAGCGGCGCCCGCGGCGCGCCCACGGCAGCTCGACCATCTCGTAGTCGTCGGGCCACGGGCTGCTACCGACACCGAGCGCAAACCGCTCGCCGGTGAGCACCGCGAGCGTGGTGACTTCCTTGGCGAAGATCACCGGATGACGGATCGGCAGTTTCAGCACGTTGGTCACGAAGCGGATCCGCCCGGTGACGGCGGCCATCGTCGCCACGGCGATGAGCGGCTCCACGAGGGGCTTGTGCTCGAGGAACTCGCGCGACCCGTCCGGTGTGTAGGGGTAGGTGCTCTCGGATTCACGCGGGTAGGCGATGCTGTCCGGCACCGCGATCACGTCGTAGCCCGCGTCCTCGGCCGTCTTGGCCATGGGTGCGATGAATGCAGGGTCGGTCATGGCAATGGCGGCGATGAACTTCACGGCCGCGAATGATGGCAGGCCGGATAGAAAGCAGCGGTGGCCGACCTCGAGTTCTTCTGGGATCCGGTGTGTCCGTGGGCATGGATCACGTCGCGGTGGGTGGTGAACGTGCTGGAGGAGCGGCCGATGGAAGTCGACTGGCGCTTCATCTCCCTGCGCATGGTCAATCACGACAAGAACTACGAGAAGGACTTCGCCCCTGGCTACGAACGGGGCCACATGCGTGGGCTCGAGTTGTTGCGCGTCGCTGCCGCCGTGCGGGCCGAGCTCGGCGGCAACGCCGTGCTCCCGCTGTACACCGTGTTCGGCCGCACGATTCACAACGAGCGGAACCGCGAGGTGTTCGACACCACAGCGGGGGTGGAGGCTGCGCTCGCGGAGTTGGGCTATCCCGTCGCGCTCGCTGCGGCCGCGACGAAGCCAGACCACGACGACCTCATCTGGTCGGAGACCAACCAGGCGCTCGATCGGTGCGGAGGCAACATCGGCACGCCGGTGTTGTCGTTCGCTCCGCCCGACGGTCCGAGCTTTTTCGGACCGGTCATCAACCGCGCGCCGAAAGGCAAGGAAGCCGTCGAACTGTGGGATGCCGTGTGGGCGCTGGGCTCGAACCCGCACTTCAGCGAGCTCAAGCGCTCCACCCGCGGCCGACCTGAGTTCGAGTCCTGACTCCCTCGTTCTTGCGCTGACAGACCACCGTATGAGGGGTTCAGCGGCGCAAGAACGGGAGGGCCTCGGGGACGACGAGCTCGGTGCGGCCGTCGCGGGCCGCGGTGGACGAGACGTCGGGCAGTTCGACGTCGAGCACCACACATCCGTGTGGCACCGGGAAGTCGTGACGCGGCGCAACCGCCAGTTTCGGCAACCGCGCCACCGCGGCATCACGCGCGGCCTCTGACTCGTAGAACGACGGGTCGAGTACCTGCGTCCACTTGTCGGCGCCCAACACCAACACGTCGTAGCCCTGCGCGATGTCGGCCAGGTGCAACTGATCGGTGACCACGACATGCAGCCACGCACGCGCGGCCGCGACTGCCTCGAGCATCGCGACGCGCGTCGCCAGCGGCCGCATGCCCGACTTGCCGAGCGGATTCGGGTTCACGAGGAGATCGACGCTCGACAGCTCGCACTGCGAGCGAGCTGCCTCCGCGATCGCGAGATGAGCGATCGTCGGCGGGTCGAACGTCCCCGGGTAGGCGCCGCGCACGTCAGCCGATGATCTCGACCTCGTCACCGAGCCAGAGCGCTGACCGGCCGAGGTCGATGAACCGGGCTTCGTCGGTGAGCAGGGCCTGACCAGCGGCCATCCCTTCCGGGGTCGAGCTCGCTGCCGTCAGCGCGTCGAGGTCGTCCCACCAGAGCTCCGCGGCGCCGTCGAAGGGTTCGAGCGCAGTGCGGCTGGCCTGCAACACATCGTTCAGTGACGTTTCGATCCGGTGCATCTGCACATAGCGGCGGATGCCGAGCACGTCATGAAAGGAGCGGACGAGCGGGCCGTGCTCGTCTCGCCAGTATCGATGGAACTCGTCGATCGCGATGTCGTCTCGCCGGCGGACGGCGAACGTGAGCTTGATCACCACCCTTGCTTAGTACGTTGCCGTTGGTGACGAACGCCCGTGGGCCGCTCGAAGGCGTGAAGGTCGTGGACCTCACCCGTGTGTTGGCCGGGCCGTACTGCACGATGGTGTTGTCCGACCTCGGTGCTGAGGTCATCAAGGTCGAGCATCCGAAGGGCGGAGACGACAGCCGCCACATCGGCCCGTTCGTCAACGGCATCTCCGCCTACTTCGCATCGCTGAACCGCGGAAAGGAGTCGCGCGCGCTCGACCTCAAACGGCCCGCCGACCGCGAGGCGTTCGAGGCGCTGCTGGTCGACGCCGATGTGCTCGTCGAGAACTTTCGACCAGGCACGATGGAGAAGCTCGGCTACGGCTGGGACGACCTGCACGCGCGGTTCCCTCGGCTGATCTATGCGGCGGTCTCGGGCTTCGGTCACACCGGCCCGCTCTCGCCGCGGCCGGCGTACGACATGGTCGTGCAAGCGATGGGCGGGGTGATGAGCATCACCGGGCACCCCGGTGGACCGCCGACGCGCGTGGGCACATCGATCGGCGACGTGACCGCGGGGCTCTTCACGGCCATCGGTGTCTGCAGCGCGCTGTACGACCGCGCCAGCACAGGCGAGACCTCGAAGATCGACGTCGCCATGCTCGACTGCCAAGTGGCGATCCTCGAGAACGCGATCGCGCGGTACGCCGCCACCGGCGACGTACCCGGGCCGCTCGGCGCGCGGCACCCATCGATCACACCGTTCGCGGCGTTCGCGGCGGCTGACGGACATTTCGTCATTGCCGCGGGCAACGACATGTTGTTCCGCCGCCTGTGTGACGTGATCGGCTGCCCCGACGTCGCCGACGACCAGCGGTTCGCCACCAACGCGCTGCGCACGGAGCACCATCTCGAGCTGCAGGTCGCGATCGAGACGGCCTTGCGCGCCGAGACGGTCGCCACGTGGCTCGAGCGGCTCGAAGCGGCCGACGTGCCGTGCGGACCGATCAACGACGTCGCCGCCGTGCTCGCGCATCCGCAGGTGCGGGCGCGCAACATGGTGGTGGGCGTCGACGACGAACGACTCGAGGGCCTCGAGATGGCCGGCAACCCGATCAAGAACAGCCGCTATCCCGATCCACCCAACCGAGGGCGTGTGCCCGATCTCGGCGAGTGACCGCCTGAAGATCTTCGAGCTCTCAGGGAAGTAATCCTGCGCTCCGCAGGTCGGCCCACAACGCGCCTGAGATCGGGCGCGCGAAATCGGCGACGTTCGCGCGCAATTCCTCGACGGACTGCACACCTGTCAGCACGCAGGTCACCGCGGGGTGCGCTGCGGGGAACTGCAGCGCGGCGGCGCTGAGCGGCACGTGGTGTCGGGCGCACACGGACGCAAGTTGTCGCGCCCGCTCGACCAGCGCCGACGGGGCGGGGGCGTAGTCGAAATGAGCTCCGGGATTCGGATCGGCGAGCAGGCCCGAATTGAACACGCCGGCGGCGATCACCGACACGCCCTCGCGTTCGCACAACGGCAGCAGCTCGTCGAGCGCCGACTGGTCGAGGAGCGTGTAGCGGCCGGCCACCAGCACGCAGTCCACGCCGGCTTCGCGCACGAAGCGAGCGAGCATCGGCGCTTGGTTCATTCCCGCGCCGATTGCACCGACGACTCCCTCGTCGCGCCACCGCCGCAACGCCGGGAACGCACCAGCGATCGCTTCGTCCGCGTGGTCGTCGGGATCATGCACGTGAACGATGTCGACGCGATCGAGGCCGAGGCGCTCGAGGCTGGCCTCGAGCGAGCGATGCACGCCGTCGGCGGAGAAGTCGAACACGGGATGGACCGGCGGCACCTCTGTGAAGATCGTGTCGACTTCGTCGCCTGGCTCATCGGGGACCAACAGCCGTCCGACCTTCGTCGCGACCGTCACGGACTCACGCGGCAGCGATGCGAGCGCCCGGCCCAGCCGCCGCTCCGACAGGCCATGCCCGTAGAGGGGCGCCGTGTCGAAGAAGCGGATCCCCGCGTCGAAGGCCGCGTGCACCACTGCCTGAGCGTCGTCGTCGGTGGTGGGCTGGTAGAGGTTGCCGAGCGGGGCGCACCCGAGGCCGAGCGGCGTCATGTCCTGAGCGTTGCTTCCGCCGCGTGCTGGATGCTCGCGACCGCCTCGGCCGGGCGCAGTTCGCCGCGCAGCGCATCGTGGATTGCGCCCCAGCCGGCGTCCTCCACCTCCGGAAAGCGCACGAGTGGGGGATACGTGATCATCCCGCGCTCGATCGTGTCCCGCGTGATCGCCAATCGAGCCGCGTCAGTGTTGTCGATCGGTGTGATCGCGGCGAGGACGTCTGTGCGCGCCGGTATGCCGCCCGCGGCCGCCTCGCGCTCGTGCATCTGGGCGGAGCACAGACGCGTGACGAGCGCGACGGCGGCGTCGACGTCACCGCACGTCGTGGGGATCGCCCATCCGTGACAGCCCGAGTACGAGACGCGTGCTTGCGGTCCGGCGAAGTACGGCGCAGGAGCGAGCGTCGGATATGCGGTGGAATCCCGGATCGGGCCGTAACCGCCCGGCCACGCCGCGGCGCAGTCGACGCGGCCGGCGAGCAGCGCGGCATCCACGTCGTCGTAGTGCCAGTCGGGTAGCTCAGTCGGCGCGCGGGCCGTGAGGTCGCACAGCAACGCGACCGCGGCCTCGGCTTCCGGGCCCGTCATCGTCGGATGACCGCCTGCGTCGAACAGCGTGCCGCCGCTCCCCACGACCAGCTCGAAGAACAGGCCGAACAAGCCGGACTCGCGGCCGGTGAACCCGAAAACCGCCGCGCCGGCGACGAGCTCGTCCCACGAGTCGGGCGCGGCATCCATGCGGTCGGTGCGCCACCACAGCGTGCGCACGTCGATGTTGCGGGGCGCGCACAGCAACGCGCCGCGGTACCGGCACAGCGCGACCGCTCGCGGTGCCAGCGCCGCGACGGCGCTCGCGTCGAGCAACGGATCGAGTGGTCGGAGCCAGGCCGCTTGACTTGGCGCGTACTTGCCGTGCGTCGACAACACGTCGATGCGTTCACCCGCCGAGAGCAGCTCGGCCGCGCGACGGTTCAGCGTCGGGTGGTCGGCATGCACGACCACCTCGACGTCGTCGAGGAACGGCTCGTAGAGCGAGTCGTACATCGGCCCGCCGACGAGCGCGACCCGTAAGCGATCAGGCATCTCGGCGGGCGCGCCACACGTCGCCGTCGGGAAACCGGTTGGCCGAGATCGACGCCTGCTTGATCTCGAGGCCGAAGCCGGCCGCCAGCGGCGCGTGGTAGCGACCGCCGGTCACCCGCAACAGCTCGACGAAATGCTCGTGCAGGTGCCCGGCGTACTCGATCATGCGGTCGTCGAGGCGCGCCGACACTCGCAGGAAGTCGAACATCGAGAAGTGCTGCACGTGCTGGCACAGTCCGACGCCGCCGGCATGTGGGCAGACGGGTACGTCGTACTTGGCCGCGAGCAGGAGAACGGCGAGCACCTCATTGACACCGCCGAGGCGACAACCGTCGATCTGGGCGATGTCGATCGCGTCGGCCTGAAAGAACTGCTTGAACATGACCCGGTTGTGGCAATGCTCACCGGTCGCCACTCGAATCGGCCGCACCGCGTTGGCGATGCGCGCGTGTCCGAGGATGTCGTCCGGGCTCGTCGGTTCCTCGATCCACCACGGCTCCGCGTCAGCCAGCGCCTTCACCCAGTCGATCGCCTGGTCGACGTCCCACACCTGGTTGGCGTCGATGAGGAGACGACGGTCTGGGCCCAGCTCCTCGCGCAGGATGCGCGTGCGGCGGATGTCGTCGTCGAGATCGCGGCCGACCTTGATCTTGAGGTCGGTCCACCCGTCGGCGAGGGCCTCACGGCATTTCGAGCGGAGTAGATCGTCGGGATAGCCCAGCCAGCCCGCTGACGTGATGTACGCCGGATAGCCCTCGTCGAGCAGCTGTTGCTCTCGCTCTGCTCGCCCCGGCTTCGCGGCCCGGAGCAGCTCGAGGGCTTCGTCGGGAGTGAGTGCGTCGCTGATGTGGCGGAAATCGATCGCCGCCACGATGCGCTCAGCAGGGAGGTCCGCGAGATACCGCCACAGCGGTTCGCCTGCGCGCCGCGCGAACAGGTCCCACACGGCGTTGACGACCGCGGCCGTGGCGAGATGAACGACACCCTTCTCTGGCCCGACCCATCGCAACTGGCTGTCGCCGGCGAGGTCGCGCCAGAACCCGCCCGGATCGGACTCGAGCTCGTCGAGATCACGTCCGACGACGTGGTCGCGAAAGGCCTCGATCGCCGCACAACACAGCTCGTTGCCGCGGCCGATCGTGAACGTCATACCGTGTCCGGTCAGCCGAGGGTCGTCGGTGTGGAGCTCGACGTAGGCCGCCGAGTAGTCCGGATCGGGATTCATCGCGTCGGATCCATCGAGCAGGTCCGATGTCGGGAAGCGAAGGTCGTGCACGACCATGCCGGTGATACGCGTCATCGAACGATGCGGACGCCCGTGATCCCGCCGTCGAGCAGGAGGTCCTGGCCCGTGGTGAACGTGCTGTCGGCCGCGAGGAAGGCGACCGCCTTGGCGACTTCCTCGGGTGCGACGAGCCGACCGAGCGGCTGGCGGCGCTCGAGCGCGCTGCGGGTCGCGGCCGGATCGTCGCTGTTCTCGATCAGCCGCCGAACCCACGGGCCGTCGACCGTGCCCGGCGAAACGCAGTTCACCCGGATGCCGTTCTCGGCCTCGTCGGCGGCCATGCTCCGGGTCAGTCCCAGTACCGCGCCCTTCGATGCGGAGTAGACGGCGCGCTCGACGAGCCCGACATCTGCGGCGACCGAGCACGTGTTGACGATCGCCCCGCGGCCGACGCGGCGCATCATCGGCAGCACCGCCGCGGACAGGTGCGCGATCCCGAACACGTTCACCGCGAACACGCGCTGCCATTCGTCGACCGTTGCCTGCGTCACGTCGCCCACCGCGCCGATGCCGGCGTTGTTGCACAGCACATCGATGCGGCCGTGCTCGTCGTCGACGCGCGCCGCCGCGGCGCGGCATTGCTCAGGGTCCGTGACGTCGAAGCCTTCGACGATGTCGAGCCCGACGACAATGTCGCCGAGCGAGTCGAATTCGGCCGCGATCGCCGACCCGATCCCACCGGACGTCCCCGTGACGATGACCACCCGATGCACGCCGCTACCTGACCATGCGGAAGAAGGAACGGAGCTCGTTGACGAACAGTTCGGGCTGCTCGAAGGCGGCGAAGTGGCCGCCCTTGTCGAGTTCGTTCCAGTAGCGGATGTCGGTGAAGCGGCTCTCGGCCCACCGTCGCGAGATGCGGATGATCTCTTTCGGGAAGATCGAACAGCCCGTCGGGGTGGCGATCTCGTCGGTGCGGTTCCGGTTGAAGCTCTCCCAGTACAGGCGAGCCGACGACGCGCCGTTGCCGGGGAGCCAGTAGAGCATCACGTTGTCGAGCAACTCGTCGCGCGTGAGCGCGTTCTCCGGATGGCCGTCGCAGTCGGTCCAGGCCCAGAACTTTTCGAGGATCCACGCGCACTGTCCCGCCGGCGAATCCGCGAGGCCGTAGCCGAGCGTCTGCGGCCGAGTCGACTGCTGCTTCGAATAGCCCGACTCGACCTCTTGGTAGTTCGCCAGTGACGCGAGCGCGGCGTTCTCGCTTTCGGTCAGATCCTCGAACGACGGCGTCGCGATCGGCATGTTGACGTGGATGCCGACGACGTGGTCCGGGTCCTGCTCGCCAATGCTCGTCGTCACCGTCGAGCCCCAGTCGCCACCCTGCGCGCCGTAGCGGTCGTAGCCGAGGCGGGCCATGAGCTCGGTCCACGCCTTCCCGATGCGCTCGACGCCCCAGCCTGCGGCCGTCGGCTTGTCGCTGAACCCGTAGCCGGGCAGCGATGGGCAGACGACGTGAAACGCATCTGCGGCATCGCCGCCGAACGCCGTCGGATCGGTGAGCGGGTCGATCACCTTGTGAAACTCGACGATCGAGCCCGGCCATCCGTGGGTGATCACGAGCGGCAACGCACCGTCGTGCGGCGAGCGCACGTGAAGGAAGTGGATGTCGAGCCCGTCGATCTCGGTGCGAAACTGCGGGAAGCGGTTCAGCCGCGCTTCGGTCGACCGCCAGTCGTACTTGTCCGCCCAGTACTGGCACACCTCCTGCACGTACGAGAGCGGCACACCTTGTGACCAATCGTCGACGGTCTCAGGATCGGGCCAACGAGTGCGGTGCAAGCGCTCGCGCAAGTCGAGCAATGCGGCATCGGTGATCTCGATGCGAAATGGAACGATCTCTGCGGACACGGCCGAGAGCATTCCACGGCAGCGCGTCCGCCGCCCGTGGCAGGCTGCTCGCATGTTCGTGCTCGATGCCGACGGCCACGTCCTCGAACCGCCCGACCTGTGGGAGACCGAGCTGCCGAGCCATCTCCGCGACAAGGGCATCCGTGTGCGGTGGAATCCGGACACGCAGTGGGACGAACGCTTCATCGAAGACCGCATGCTCTCCGACCGAGGTATCGCCGGTCTCGGCAACGCCGGGCAGTCGTACGAGGACTTCGGTCGCGGGATGCACTACGGCGACCTCAATCCCGCAGGGTTCGACCCGCGTGAGCGTGTGAAGGTGCTCGACGCCGAGGGCATCGATCTCGCAGTGCTGTATCCCGGCTTGGGGCTCGCGCTCGGTGGCATCCAAGATCCCGAGCTCGCGGTCGCGAGTTGCCGCGTCTACAACGACTGGATCGCGGACTACGCGTCGGCCGCGCCCGATCGTCTCGTCGGCGTCGGGGCGTTGCCGATGCAGGATCCCGATGCGTGCGTGCAGGAGATCCACCGCATGGTGGATCTCGGATTGCGGGCCGGGTTCGCGCGACCGAACCCTGTCAACAAGCGGCCGCTCCACGATCCTGCCTTCGACGTCGTGTATCGCGCGCTCGCCGAGACCGAGTTGCCGTTGGCGTTTCATCCCGCGGGCCACCTCGACCTTCCAGGCGCGGCGCAACGGATGGCCGACTTGATGGTGATGGGCACCCATCACGCGCTCATCCTCTTCTTCGACCAGTACCTCACGCTGTCGAACCTCGTGTACTCCGGCACGCTCGAGCGCCATCCGGACCTGAAGATCGCCGTGCTCGAGTGCGGCGGCGGCTGGATAGGGCACTGGATGGATCGCCTCGACGAGTTCCTCGAGAGCTACTCGTGGGCCGTTCCTGAGTTGTCGCTCAAGCCGAGTGAGTACTTCCAACGGCAGTGTGTCGTGTCCTTCGATCCCGGCGAGCACACGGCCACGATGCTCCATGGGTTCGCCGGCGCCGACACGTTCATCTGGGCGTCGGACTTCCCACACAGCGATGCGAAGTACCCGGGCGTCGTCGACGAGTTGACCGAGTACACCGAAGGCATGGAACCCGACGCACGAGCCGCATTGTTCGGACTGAACGCCGCGCGGCTCTACGGCCTCGACGTACCTGTATGACGAGCTTCGATCTCGTCGTACGCGGAGGTCTCGTGTGCGACGGCACCGATGCCCCCGCAGTCACGGCCGATGTCGCTCTGCGCGACGGCCGGATCGCGGAGGTCGGTCGGGTCGACGCGGCCGATGCCGCGCGGGTGATCGACGCCGACGGGCTGTGGGTCACGCCCGGCTTCATCGACGTCCACACGCACTACGACGCGCAGCTGCACTTCGAGCCGACCTGCTCGCCGTCGTCGTGGCATGGGGTCACGACGGTGTTCACCGGCAACTGCGGCTTCACGTTCGCGCCGGCGCGATCGCCCGACGACCTCGATTGGCTGCTCGCGATGCTCAGTCGCGTCGAAGGGATGTCGCCCGACGGGTTGAGGGAAGGCGTGTCGTACCGGGGCGGCTCGTTTCGCGATTTCCTCGATGGGCTGACCGCCGGAGGGATCGGCGTCAACGTGGCGGCCAACGTCGGCCACTGTGCGCTGCGCCGGTGGGTGATGGGGGATGAGGCGTCGGAGCGAGTGGCAACGGAGGACGAGATCGCCCAGATGGGCGCGCTGTTGGCGACTGCACTGGCTGATGGAGCCTCGGGCTTCACGTCGTCGCAGCTCGACCTGCACGTGGCCCACGACGGGCGACCGGTTCCGTCCAACCTTGCCGCGCCGGAGGAGCTGATCGCGCTCGCGGGCGTCGCAGGGAATTCGGGCGCGCACGCCATCGAGTTCATTCCCCGCTCGTTCCTCCCCGGCTACGACGACGCCGACCGCTCGTTGATCTTGGCCATGTGTCGCGCCTCGGGATTGCCCGTCAGCACCAACACGCTGTCGAAGATCCCGCACGCACCCGACGGCTGGAAGCGCAGCCTCGAGTTCGCGGAAGAGGCGGCTGCGATGGGGCTTCGAGTGTTGCCGCAGTTCGCGGCGAACCATCAGGGCGCGCACTTCTCACTCGACACCACATTCCTGTTCGACGAATACGACACATTGCGCTCGTGCCTTACCGCACCAACGGGCCAGCGCGAGCAGCTGCTGCGCGATCCCAGCGTGCGCGACAAGCTGCGCGTCGAGCTGGCCGACTGGAACGGCAAGTCGTTCTTGTTCGTGCCGCAGGTGATGCGGTTCGAGGTCGTGCACCAGTCGGAGCACGAGCGCTACCTCGACCGCACGGTCTCCGACGTCGCCGCCGAACGCGGTCAGGACGATCTCGACTGCTTCCTCGACGTGTCGCTCGCGGAGGACCTCTGCACGCAGTTCGTACTTGCGGCGCCCCCCGATGCCGCTCGCCTGGCCGCCACCGAAGCGCTGATCCGCTCGCCTCACGTGCTCGCCGGTTCGAGCGACGCCGGCGCGCACCTCCTCTCGTTCTGCGGCGCGGACTACACGACGCGCTTGTTGACGGAGTGGGCCGGCGTGCTCTCGTTCGAGGCGGCGGTGGCGCGGCTCACGAGCGTCCCGGCCGAGGTGCACGGCCTGACCGACCGAGGGGTCGTGCGTCCGGGATCAGCCGCCGACCTGCTCCTCATCGATCGGGAGCACCTCGGCACGTCGACGCCGCGGCTGGTTGCCGACTTTCCCGCGGGCAGCAGCCGCTACGTCGTGGATGCCACCGGGTATGTCGCCGTGTTGGTCAACGGCGAGGTGCTGCTCGAGGACGGGCAGCCAACCGACTCCCGGCCCGGACAGATCCTGTGAGTGACTGACTTCACGATCCGTTCGGGCAGGAAGGGCGGTCGATTCCGCAGAAGGTATAACCGGGCAGTCAATCCGGGGGGTCGACCCATTGGTTGTGAGCAGCCCGCTCCAACAGATACGAGACCTGAAGGGCAAGACCGGCGCGGCGGCGGTGGTCGGGCTCGGCGCTGCCGCGATCTGGATCACCTTGCTGGCCATCGTCGGCGCGATCGCGCTGTCCGGCGACCGCGACAACGGGAATCAAGTCACCGCGGGTCGAGGCCGATCGGGCTCCGGCGGCGGGGCCGCGGTGCTGGCTCCGGGAGAGACGGTGCCCGGCGACACGACTCCCGACGGCCAGCCCGTCGGGACTGACGGGTCAGGCGTGGTGGGCGGCGACGGCGGATCGGTTGGCGGCGACGGAGGCACCACTCCATCGCCCAGTGGCGGAGACACCACCGGCGTCACCGACAGCGAGATCAAGATCGGCGTCCACGCTCCGATCACGTTCAGTGGCGTACCGCTGAACCTCGCCGAGGACCCCATCAAGGGCATCCACACGTACGCCGACTACATCAACGCCAACGGCGGCATCAACGGCCGCAAGATCACGCTCGACATCCAAGACGACCGGTACGACTCCGACGGCGCGCGGAACAGCGCGCAGACACTCATCAACGACCACCAGAACTTCATGGTGTCGGGCACGCTCGGGATCGATCAGGTCGCGATCGTGGCGACCGAGGCGGCGAACCGCGGGGTGCCGTACACCGCCGCCGGTGGTGTCGAAGCTGCGCCCATCCCCGGGATGTACCAAGTATCAGCGAGCTACACGACGCACGCGCAGAAGCTCGCTCAGTTCATGGCGAGCGATCCCGTGCTCAGTGGGAAGAAGCGCGTCGGTGTCGTCGCGGTCGACTCGCAGTTCGTGAGACCGCTCGTTCAGGAGTTCAGAGAGGCGCTGGCGCCGTACGGGTTCCAGATCGTCGCAGAGATCTACAACCAGAAGCCGGCGCAGAACCCTGACTACAACGGCTACATCCTCCAGCTTCGCGCGGCCAACACGGAAGTGGTCGTGCCGTTGACTGACCCCCTCACGACCCAGCAGATCGTCCAGCGTTGCGCGGCGGGCGCAGCCTGTGGGTGGACGTACACGTTCTCGAACTTCGCGCACGACAGCGACACGGCGCTGACGTTGTTCACGCCGACATGGGCGACGCAGCACGTTCGAGGCTTGTCGGCCGCGTGCTACTACCAGGCGCCCGAGGTCGAAGGCGACAACTGCGGTCAGATGAAAGTGGCGCGCGAGCAGTGGGTGGCGGCCAACGGACAGACCGACTGGGACGAGAACGGCTCCGGCGGGTCGTCCGGCTACCAGATCATCTCGTTCCTGAAGGGCGCGCTGCAGGCTGCCGGCGGCGATCTCACGCGCGAGAGGTTCCGCGACGCGTTGGCGTCCTACGACCACTACAGCGATCTCGTGACCGGGCCGATCACGTTCGTCGGCACGGCGACCACGATGCATGGTGTCGAGAAGATGACGGTGCTCGAGGCGCAGACCACCAACAAGTACAAGATGATCTCGCCCGGCTTCGTCGATGGCTTCTGACCGGAGCAATTCTCCGGTTGTCATCGAGTGCCGCGGCGTCTCCGTCCACTTCGGCGGGCTCGCGGCGCTCGAGGGCGTCGATCTGACCGTCCGTGAGGGCGAGATCGTCGGGCTCATCGGCCCCAACGGGGCGGGCAAGACGACGCTGATGGAGTGCATCTCCGGCTTCCGTCGTGTCACCGCGGGTGCGATCACGCATCGGGGTGAGGATCTCCTCCGCCTGCCGCCTGGCGCCCGCGCCGCGCGCGGCATCGGGCGCACGCTGCAGAACGTGCGCCTGTTCCCGAACTTCTCCGTGTTCGACAACATCCGTATCGCCCTCCACCGCCATCAATCTGTCGGCATCGCGTCGGCCGCGCTGCGCTTGCCGAAGATGCGGGCGGAGGAGCAGGAAACCATCGACGAGGCCATTCGGGTCCTCGGGCTCGTCGGCATGGAAACGTGGGGCGAGAAGTTCGCGTCGGAGCTCTCGTACGGCACGCTGCGTCTCCTCGAGATCGGCTGCATGCTCGCGCTGAAGCCGACGCTGCTCCTGCTCGACGAGCCCGCGTCGGGCATCAGCCAGAAGGAGACAGAGGCGCTCGGTCCGCTGCTGCGCGACATCAAGACGTCGACCGGCGCAACGATCCTCATGATCGAGCACGACATGCCATTGGTCATGGGCCTGTCCGACTACGTCTACTGCCTCGACGCCGGCATGAACCTGTCGGAGGGATCGCCGGCCGAGGTGCAGGCCGATCCGATGGTGCTCACCGCCTACCTCGGTTCGACGACGTCCGCGTCCACGGCAGCCCCAATCTCCGAGAAGAAGACGAAGGTGCGAGTGAAGAAGGCGACCGCTGCTGCGAAGGAACCGTTGGCGGAAGTCGCCACGGACGATCGCGAGGTGTTGCTGCAGGTCTCCGGTCTCGATGTGCGCTTCGGCAAAGTGCAGGTGCTCGACCAGGTCGACTTCGACGTGCGCCGCGGAGAGCGGGTCGCACTGCTCGGAACGAATGGTGCCGGCAAGTCCACGATCCTCAAGGCCGTCTCGGGTCTGATCCCGATCGCGGGCGGCACGGTCCGCTGGAAGGGTGAGGACATCACGGGCATGCCCGCGGAGCAACTCGTGCGCAAGGGACTCGGTCAGGTGCCGGGCGGACGAGGCTTGTTTCCCAGCCTGACCGTCACGGAGAACCTCCGCATGGGTGGCTACCTCCACAAGAACGAGGCCGAGGTGACGAAGGAGGCGGAGCGCATCACGCGGTACTTCCCGTGGATCGCCGAGCGGGGCGATCAGCGCGCCGGCACGCTCTCCGGCGGTGAGCAACAGCAGCTCGCCATCGGCCGCGCATTGATGACCCGGCCCGAGCTGCTCATGATCGACGAGCTGTCGCTCGGGCTGGCGCCGATCGTGATCGAGCGCTTGATGGACGCCGTGACTCGTCTCGTGACCGAGGAAGGGCTCACCGTCGTCATCGTCGAACAGCAGGCGGGCTTCGCACTCGGCGCCACCGATCGCGCGTACTTCCTGGAAAAGGGCGTCGTGCGGTATCACGGACCGTCTGCCGGCCTGCTCGACCGCACCGATCTGTTGCGATCCGTGTTCCTCGCCGGGGCGAGTGTGGCCTGATGTCGCAGCTCTTCAGTTACGTCATCATCGGGCTCAGCCGCGGCCTCGTGTACGGGATCCTCGCCTTGGGCCTGGTGCTCGTCTACAAGGGCACGAAGATCCTGAATCTCGCGCAGCCCTTCTTCGGCCTGCTCGGCGCGTTCGTGGCGTGGTGGCTGACGGCGGAGGCGGGTTTTCTCCCCTTCGAACGAATGAGCACGCAGCGGATGCTGTTGGCATCCGTCCTCACGATCGGCTTGGTCGCCCTGCACGGGTTCACGCTCGAGCGCACGCTGTTCCACCGGCTGCGGAACGCGCCGCGGCTGGTCACGCTCGTCGCGACGCTGGCCATCGGGCAGGGAACGGTCGGTCTCGTCACGATCTTGTTCTCGCGGAACCAGCAGCAAGCGGAGACCCTGCGCATCATCCCACCGGCCATCACGAACATCATCGAGCTCGGCGACGTGAACCTCACCGGAGGAGACCTCCAGGTCATCCTCATCGTGCCGATCGTCTCGCTCGCCCTGGCGGCGTACTTCAAGTACTCGCGCTTCGGCGTTGCCATCCGCGCCGCGGCCGACAACGGCGACGCCGCGCGATTGCTCGGCGTGTCGGTCGATCGGGTGGCGGCGTTCACGTGGGCGACCGGGGCGGCGCTCGCGGCGCTGGCCGGCATCTTGCTCGCGACGAAGGACGGATCGCTTGCGCCAACCACGCTGTCGACCGGGTTCCTGGTCAAGGCGCTGGCGGCGGCATTGATCGGGGGGCTGACCAGCCTGTCCGGTGCCCTCATCGGTGGGCTCGTCGTCGGCATCGGCGAGGCCGTCATCTCCGGCTACTTCAGTCACACCATTGGTTTGGCCGACGTCGTGTTCTTCGTGGCGGTGGTGGCGATGCTCGCCTTCCGTCCACAGGGCCTCTTCGGCGAGCGCGACGATGCGGAGGACACTGCTGCATTCGTGCCGGCGGTTCGGGAGTTACCGAGGCGGTTGCAGAAGACCGCGTACCCGATGTTGTTCAGCTGGGCGGGCAAAGCGACGTTCATCTTCTTCGCGCTCGCGATCAGTTGGGTCACCGGCTCGGCGACCAACGACACCCTGGTGCAGGTGATGATCTACTCCATGGTCGGCATCAGCCTCACCGTGCTGATGGGCTACACCGGCCAGATCTCGCTCGGGCACTGGGCACTCGCGGGTTTCGGTGCGTTCGCGGCGGCGAACTTGTTCGGGCGGTTCCACGTGCCGTTCTTGATCATGGTGCCGATGGTCTTCGTGATCGGCGCAGCGCTCAGTCTGGTGATCGGCCTTCCCGCGCTCCGCATCAAGGGGCTCTACCTCGCGGTCGTGACGGTGACGTTCAGCTACGCGGCGGAGCTCTTCTTGTTCAAGAGCAACTTCTTCGGTGGAGGTACATCCGGTCGGGCGATGCCGCGCCCGCGGCTCGGGCCACTCGACCTGAACGATCCGTCCAACCGACCGAAGTTCGTCTTCACCCTCGTGTTGTTGTTGATCAGCATGGTGCTGGCTCGCAATGTTCTCGGTAGTCGTGTCGGGCGCGCCTTCGTTTCGCTGCGCGAGAACGAGAAGGCGGCCGCCACATTGGGAGTTCCATTGGCCCGAACGCGGCTGCTGGCATTCGCGTTGTCGGGGGGCATTGCCGGTCTTGCAGGAGTGGCGTTTGCGACGCGGGTCGGCACGGTGAACGCGATCGACTTTCCGACGGAGATCTCGTTGGTGCTCGTGCTGATGGCCATCATCGGAGGGCTCCCCACACTCTCCGGCCCGATCCTCGGCGCGTTCATCGTCTTCGGGTTGCCCTTCTTGCTGAAGTTCGACAACGGCTGGATCATCCCCATCGGCACCGGCATCCTGACGATCGTTGTCATCACGCGTCTGCAGGGCGGCTTGGGCGGCATCGGCTTGCGTGCCCGACAGTCGATGATCGAGACGTTGGTGGAGATCGAAGAAGGGCCGGCACCGGTCGAGGAACCCCCACTACCCGTCGAGGCCATACCTTCTCGAGCGTGATCGTCGCCGACGGACTCGCCCGGACGTTCGGAGGACACCAGGCAGTCGATGGAGTGACGTTCACCGTGGAGCCGGGCGAAGTCGTCGGCCTCCTCGGGCCCAACGGCTCCGGCAAGACGACGACGATCCGCATGCTGCTCGGTCTGCTTCGCCCGCATCGCGGCACGGCCGAGATCACACGACCCCTCGGCTATCTGCCAGAACTGCTCCAGCCGTACGACGGGCTCACGGTGCGCAGCTACTTGCGCTTCTCGAGTCGCACACGACGCCTCGCACGTGACGCGGTCGAGGGTGCGATGGCGGATGCGAAGGTGGCCGAGTTGGCGGAACGGCCCATCGGACGCCTGAGCAAGGGGCAGCGTCAACGCGTCGCGCTCGCGCAAGCGATCCTCGGAGCGCCGCGCACGCTCGTGCTCGACGAGCCGACGGCGTCGCTCGACCCGAAGCAGGTCGTCGACGTGCGCAAGCTCGTTCGCCGGCGCGCGAACGCCGGTGCCGCGGTGCTGGTGTCGACGCACGTGCTGTCCGAGGCCGCGGCGGTGTGCGATCGGGTGGTCGTGCTCAGCGCGGGCCGCGTCGTTGCCATCGAGCCGCCTGGCGACGATCTCGAGCGTCGCTTCCTTCGCCTCACGCGATGACGCGCGCCATCCTTCGTAAGGAGCTCGCGACGCTGTGGGCGTCACCGGTGCCGTGGGTGGCCGGTGCGGTTCTGCAAGCGGTGCTCGCGCTGCTGTTCGTCGACCAGTTGCAGGGTCGGTCCCAAGCGGTCGTGCAGCCGCTGTTCCCGATCGCCGGCCTGCTGGTGGTCGTCACTGTCCCAGTACTCGCCATGCGCACGTTCGCCGAGGAGAAGCGCACCGGCAACCTCGACGTGTTGCTCGCCATGCCCGTGTCTGCAGTGCCTCTGGCGGTGGGGAAGTGGGCTGGGGCGTGGCTCACGGCGCTGGCGATCCTGCTCCCGTCGATCGTGCTCGCCGGGCTCACCGCGCTCTGGGGGAGTCCGGATCCTGGACCGATCGTGAGTGGCTTTGTCGGTGTCGCGCTGCTGGCGGCCGCGGTGGCGGCCATCGGCGTCCTGGCGTCGGCGGCCACGTCGTCACAGGCGCTCGCCGCGCTCGTCACGATTCTGACCGGACTCGTGCTGTGGTTCGTCGGTTCGGCCACTGGCGGCTCGACGACCACGCGCGTGCTCGGTTCGGTGTCGTTGAGCGAACGGCTGCGCACGTTTGCCTCCGGCGGGATCGACAGCGGCGATCTCGTGTTCTTCATCGGGGTTGCGATGGTCTGCACGCTCGCGGCTGCCTTCGTCATCCGTCCGAGACCCGTTGTCGGTGGCGTCGCGATCGCGGCGCTCTTGGTCACCGTCGTCGGCGCGGGCACGCACCAGCTCACCGATCTCACCGAGCAGAAGAGCCTCACGCTGTCTGGCATCACCCGAGACGTGGTGAGCGCCGTGCACGACGACGTGACGATCACCGCGTTCATCGGCCGAGAGGATGCGGGGCGGGTCGAGACCGTGACCCTGCTCGATCGGTACGCGCGTCTGAGCCAGCACCTGGACACGGACGTCGTGGATCCCTCCGACAAGCCGGGCGACGTGCGCCGGTTCGGCATCAATCCCGTGCTCGGCGGTGTCGTGGTGCAACGCGCCGACGCGGTGGAACTCGCGGCCGGACCGACCGAGCAAGACATCACGTCGGCATTGGCGCGGCTGGTGCGCGGGCGCGACGTGAACGTGTGCATCACGACGGGCCACGGTGAGCCCGCCTTGGCAACGCGACTGTTCGAGATCGCCGGCTACACCGTTCAGTCGATCGACCTGCTGGCGACGCCGTCGATCCCGGCCACGTGCGCGATGGTGCTCGTGGCGGGACCGCAGCAACCACTCGGCGCTGGCGGCGATGCGCTGGCGAAATGGATCGACGCCGACGGTAAGGCGCTCGTGCTCGCGGACCCGGCGGCGGATGTCGATCTGTCTGCGTTGTTGGAACCGATGGGGCTCGGGCTCGAGCGCGGTGTCGTGTTCGAAGGCGAGGCGTCATCGGTTGTGAACGGCGACGAAGCATCGCCGATCGTGCACAGCTACAGCTCCGCGCATCCGGTCGTGCGCGGACTGCCGCCCACGTACTTCCCCGGCGTGCAGGAGGTCACGGTCGACGAGCTGCTCCACGTCCCGGGCCTGACCGTGTCACGCCTGGCGGACACGTCGAGCCTGTCCTACCTCGAGACCGAGCCACTCGTCCCGTCGTTCGATCCCGCGCTCGACACCGGCGGCCCGATCACGATTGCCGCGGCGGCGGATCGGTCGCGGGTGGCGAGCGAGGCGAAGGTGGCCCGCGTGAGGGTGGTCGTCGTGGGCGACGTCGACTTCGCGACGAGCAGCTTCGTGAACGAAGCCGCCAACGGTCGCTTCCTGCTGCAGGCCGTCGGGTGGCTCACTCTCGACGACGAGCTCATCCCACTGTCGTCAAATCTGCCGAAGAATCGTCCGCTCGACCTCACCGATGCTCGAGTTGCCTATGCACGCGCGCTCGGGATCCTCATGATCCCCGGCCTCTTCTTGTTGGGCGGCGGCCTGGTGTGGGCCGTCCGGCGTCGTCGATGAGTGCGCCGAGCGAATCGGGGACGGGCACGGGCCGTAGCCCTCGTCTACCGTGAGCCGCGTGAGCGCCGGTCGCATCGACGGCTATCCCCTCGACCTTCGCACGCGGCAATCGTCGCCAGTGGTCGGAGTCGAGCACGAGTATCGAGTGCTGGACGGCGACGAGCAGGTTGACTTCTCCAAGCTGCTCCACAGCTTGGGCGTCGAAGGCCTGCGTCTCGACCCCACCGACCCGAACGCGTATCGGTGCCCGTGGGGCGGTGTCGTCACCGCCGACGGCCGTGAAGCCGAGGTTGCTACCGCGCCGGTGGCGTTGGCGCCCGGCTGCACCGACGAGCTCAACTGGCGGCTCGCGATCGCCCGCCGCGCCCTCGCCGACGCGCTGCCCGCGTCGTTCCGCCTCGACGGCTATTCGACGCACATCAACATCGAGATCGACGATCACGACGTCGTCGCCGCCGGCCGTCTGTTCGTGAAGCGCTTCGCGCCGGGGATGATGCTGCTCCTCGACCGATCGACGTCTCCTGGCTTGCTTGTTCGCCCGCGGTATCGGCGCTTGGAGCTGTGCGGCGAGTTCTGTACCGGCGATCAACTGCGGGCCGCTGTGATCTTCGCAGCCGCTGGCGGCCTCGCCTGTGCGTCGGCGGCGCGCACGCGTTCCGCACGACAGGAGTTGCCGAGGCGAGTTCGCTCGCGGATCCGGCCGTCGAACGTCCGCGCCGGCTGGTACGTGGATCGAACAGCTTTCGGCTCTGACCTCTACGGGAGCGGCCGCGAGTCGAAACTTCGATCCGGCATCGACAAGTCCTTCACCGCCCAGGCCCACTTGCGCGAGGCCTGGACCTCCGCTCGTCTGTTCGTCGAAGCTGTCCTCACCGAGGACGAACTTCGGCTCGTCGACCGCGTTGTGGATGGGCGGCTCGCCCTCCCGCTCGAAGCCGCGCCGACGACGGACGACGTGGTCGGCCCGTACGAACGTGGCGCGTTCGAGCGGGTTGGTGGAACCTGCCGGCGTGACGGCTACACGATGGAGCCGATCGCAATTGCGTGGGACGCGATTGCCTTCCACCTACATGGGGCTCGCGACGCGATCGTCTGTGTCCCGCGAACCGCGCTTGCCGAGTTCTTCGATCAGCTCGACCGGGGGTTGCTCGACCGCGAGATCAATCGCTTCCTCGCCTCGCCGGCCGGAGGCCGCGTGCTGCGCGCCGCCGATCAGACCAATGAGCCTGGGCTGTTCGACGAGCTCGCATCGCGCGGCGCGATCGTTCCACCCGAACGAGTTCCAGGGCGACCGCTGCTCGGCGGGCTCGGCGGAGGCACCCCCGCGGACAGCCGGAGGAACAAGGGCCGCCGCCGCGGGCCACGCAACCCGCGCCACGTGTTCGTGGGCGCCGTCGCCGTGGCGACCATCGGCATCGGCACGGCGATCGCGATCGCGGCGTCGGGCAACGACAGCAGCGGCAACGTCGCCGTCGGACAGGCGCCGACCACCGTGGCGAGCGGCCCGACCACCTCGTCACCACCGGTGCCCGCGGGGAGCGTCAATGCGACACAGATCAACGGCTTCTGGAGCGGGGACTGGGGCGATCTCGTGTTGCGCGTGACGGCCGATGGGAAGGTGGTTGCCGCGTACGCCTATGACCAGGGGATGATCGTCGGCACGCTCACCGGGCGGCGCATCGACGGCTGGTGGTGTGAAGTCCCGAGCCGCAAGGGCCCGGGTGACGCGGGTCCCGTGCAGTTCGATTTCGTCGGTGATCCCGCGAAGAGCCTCACCATCGACGGACGCTGGCAGTATGCCAGCGGCAACGGCACGTGGAGCGAGGACTGGGACATCGACGCGAAGTCCACCCAGGCGCCGCCACCGGAGCTGGTCGCTCGGCTCGACAAGGTGGCGGCGGAGTGCATACCGGAATGACGCGCGCTCCTCGAACGACGAGTTACGCGAGTGGTGCGAGCACGACACCGCTCATCGGGCGCACGATTGGTGACGACCTCGCGGCCACCGTCGCACGGTTCGGGGATCGAGAAGCACTGGTCGACGTACCCAGCGACACGCGCTGGACCTATCGACAGCTCGACGCCGACGTCGATCGCGTTGCTCGGGGGATGATCGATCTCGGCATCGAGAAAGGCGATCGCGTCGGCATCTGGTCGCCGAACTGCGCCGAGTGGGTGCTCGTGCAGTACGCGACCTCGAGGATCGGCGCCATCCTCGTCAACGTCAACCCCGCGTACCGCAGCCACGAGTTGCAGTTCGTGTTGCGTCAGTCAGGCACGAAGCTCCTCGTCGCGGCGCCCGCGTTCAAGACGTCCGACTACGCCGCGATGATCGACGAGGTGCGCGGCGAGTGTCCAGCGCTCGAGAGGTCGATCCTCGTCGGTTCCGGCGATTGGAACGACCTGCTCGCTCGTGGAGACCGTTGCGACGGCGCCGCTCTCGTGGCCCGGCAGGCGACGCTCGGCTTCGACGACCCGATCAACATCCAGTACACGTCAGGCACGACGGGGTTCCCGAAAGGGGCAACCCTTTCGCACCACAACATCTTGAACAACGGCTACTTCGTCGGCGAGCTCCTGGGTTACACGGAGGACGACCGCGTGTGCGTACCGGTTCCCTTCTACCACTGCTTCGGGATGGTCATGGGCAACCTGGGCGCGACATCGCACGGCGCGTGCATCGTGATCCCGGCTCCGGCGTTCGAGCCGGCAGCCACGCTGCAAGCCGTGCAGGACGAACGATGCACGTCGCTGTACGGCGTGCCGACGATGTTCATCGCCGAGCTCGCGCTGGCAACCTTCGCGGAGTACGACCTCGCCTCACTTCGGACAGGGATCATGGCCGGCTCGCCGTGTCCGGTCGAGGTGATGAAGCGCGTTGTCGCCGAGATGCACATGGACGAGGTGACGATCTGTTACGGCATGACCGAGACGTCTCCCGTGTCGACCATGACGCGGCGGGAAGACGATCTCGAGCGTCGGGTCTCGACGGTCGGCCCCGTGATGCCTCACGTCGAGGTCGAGATCGTCGATCCGGTGAACGGTCTGCCGGTGTCCGCGGGAACGCCCGGTGAGCTCTGCACCCGTGGCTACTCCGTGATGCTCGGCTACTGGGACGAGCCCGATCTCACCGCTGAGTCGATCGACGCCGCGGGATGGATGCACACCGGCGATCTCGCAACGATGGACGACGACGGCTACGTCGCCATCGTCGGGCGCATCAAAGACATGGTCATCCGCGGCGGAGAGAACGTCTACCCGCGCGAGATCGAGGAGTTCCTCTACGCCCACCCCGACATCGAGGACGTACAGGTCATCGGCGTGCCCGACGCGAAGTACGGCGAGGAACTCATGGCCTGGGTGCGACTTCGCCCCGATGCCCACGAGCTGACCATCGACGCGCTACGAGCGTTCTGCGAAGGCAAGCTCGCGCACTACAAGGTGCCGCGCTACCTGCACCTCACCAATGAGTTCCCGATGACTGTCACCGGGAAGGTGCGCAAGATCGAGATGCGCGAGCGCTCCGTCGAGATCCTCGGGCTCGCCTGATGGACGGTGTGCACGACATGGGCGGTCTGGAAGGGTTCGGGTCGGTGCAGGCACCGCCGAGCGAGCCGGTGTTCCACGAGGACTGGGAACGGCGCGCGTTCCGCGTGAGCATGGCCACGATGATGGCGTTGCGTCCCGGCGGCGCCTTTCGCCACAGCATCGAGCGGATGGACCCGGCGCACTACCTGGCGTCGTCGTACTACGAGCACTGGCTCACGGGTGTGGCCACGCTGCTCGTCGACGCGGGACTCACCACGAACAGCGCATTGGACGAACAGGCTGATGGCCACTTCCCGCTGTCGCGTCCCGATCGCGGCACGCCGCCTGCGGCGCCCGAGCCGCATCGCACCGAGCCGCGCTTCAACGTCGGCGATCGCGTGCGCGTGCGCGAGTGGCATCCGCTGGGACACACGCGCGCGCCGAGATATGTCCAAGGCAAACGCGGCGTCATCAGTCGAATCGACTCGCCGCAGCACGTCCCGGACTTCGAGGCCCACGGCGGTGGCCAGGTGCTGGACCCGACGTACTCCGTGCGCTTCTCGCCACGTGAGCTGTGGGGTGAAGGTGGCACGGACGGGGCGACCGTCAACGTCGACCTGTGGGAGCGGTACCTCGAGGCCGATGCATGAGCGACCACGACCACGATCAGGATCACGGTCACGACCATCACCCCGAGCCGCTGGCGCCGATCGAGGCGCGCGTCGCGGCCATCGAGGCCGTGCTCACCGAGCAGGGGTTGTTCGACACCGACCTGCTCGACGACCTCGTCTCGCACTTCGAGGACAACCTCGGCCCGCTCAACGGGGCGAAGGTCGTCGCCCGCGCCTGGGTCGACCCGGACTACCACGCTCGCCTGATGACGGATGCGACGGCCGCGATCACCGAACTCGGCTTTGGGGGGCCCGAGGGTGAGCACATGGTCGTGGTCGAGAACACAGCAGACGTGCACAACCTCGTCGTGTGCACCTTGTGCTCGTGCTACCCGTGGCCCACGCTCGGCCTGCCGCCGAGGTGGTACAAAGCGCCGGCCTACCGCTCTCGGGCGGTGCGTGAACCGCGCGCGCTGCTCGCGGAGATGGGCACGCCCCTGCCCGAGAGCGTCGAGATCCGGGTGTGGGACTCGAGCGCGGAGGTTCGCTATCTCGTTCTGCCGGAGCGACCAGCTGGCAGCGACGGCTTGTCCGAGCACGAGCTCGTCGGGCTCGTCACTCGCGATTCGATGATCGGCGTGCAGCGCCTGTGACCAACGCGCTGCCCGATGAGGTCGCGTTCATGGACGGTGTGAGCGCGCTGCCGCGCGACAACGGAGAGCTCGTCTTCGCTGCGCCATGGCACGGGCGCGCGTTCGCACTCGCAGTTGCGCTCGTCGAGCGCCTCGACCTGCCATGGGATGCCTTCCGGCAACGCCTCATCGACGCGATCTCCCAGGCACCAGAGCGGCCCTACTACGAGAGTTGGGCCGTCGCGCTCGAGTCGCTCGTCCTCAGCGTCGGACTGACGACGTCCGATGCGCTCGACGCCGCCACGCCGACGGAGCGCGCCCCGCTCTAGGCAGGCGGCCCGCCGACCGGCGTCGAATCCTGAACTCGTGAGGGGAATCCGAGGGCTCGTCGTCGTTGCCGCGCTCGTGCTCGGGCTCCTCGTGGTTCCCGTCAGCGATTCGAACGCGGCGGCGCCGAAGTGCGGTCGCTTCGATCTTCCCGAGACCGGCCTGCAAGGCGACGTGCCTCGAGCCGACCAGCTGTCGGGCCGGGCGATGCAGGGCTACAACTGCGGCGTCGCGCTCGTCGGCCACTCCGACCTCGGCGGGAGCGGGGGTCACGCCAACATGGCGTGGGCCGGAGACTGTGCGTACGTCGCGAGTTCTGGGCAGGGCATCTCGGTCGTCGACGTCTCCGATCCGCGCAACCCGACGCTCGTATCCACGCTGCACGGCAACGGCTCTGACTTCACGCTCGAGACCATCGCGGCGACGAAGGTGGGCGACCGCGCGGTGCTCGTTGCCGGTCGCTATGGCGCGATCCCGATTCAGGTGCCGTCACCGATGGACATCTACGACATCACCGATTGCGCCCACCCTCGGTTGGCGTCGTCGTTCACCTTCCCGGACAACATCCACAACCTCACCTTCTCGCCAGACGCCACCCGCGTGTATGCCACGTTGCCGATCCAAGTGCTCGACATCACCGACATCGCGAAGCCCACCTTCCTCGGCAAGCTCGACGATCAGATTCCGGTGCCCTCGTTCCCGGGCAAATACCTCTCACACGAGATCGTGACGAGCCGCGACGGCAACACCTTGTACCTCGGCGGCCAGACGCCGAACTACTCGTACTTCACGATCGTCGACATCACGGGCTGGCCGGCGCGGGAGCCCAGGATCCTGAGCCAGGTCGAGGGCCGGGGTCATTCGATCCGGTTGGCGAGGATCAAGGGCCGCACGTACGCGCTCCACTCCGAGGAGAGCATCGTCGGGCCGACCGCGAAGGGCTGTGTACCGGAGGAGATGAACCCGTTCGCCGGAGCCGCGCAGCCGTGGCTGAGCGATGTGACGGACCCGACGAACCCGAACATGCGGATCAGTCAGTTCCGCTTGGCGATCAACGAGCCGGCGAACTGCGCGACGGAGATCGCCGACGGCGTCAATGCCAGCGTCCATTACCACGATGTCGACGATCCGAGCCGCACCACCTTCGCCATGTTGTCGATGTGGAACGCGGGACTGCGCATCGTCGACATCCGCGACCCGTACCACCCGAAGGAAGTCGGCTACTTCAACCCGGGCGCCTTCTACACGCCGGGCGACGACGTGCTCCTCGACAAGGCGTGGGGTCACGTGCGCTACGTCGCGAGCACCGGCCAGATCTGGTTCGCCAGCCAGTCGGGTGGCTTCTGGGTCGTCGAGCTGGAACCGCAGGTGCGCAAGGCGCTTGGCCTCCCGAAGCGAGCGGCGGTCAACCCGAAGGGCGGTCCCGCCCGCCCGACGGCGTCGTCGGCCGCGGTCGCGCCGACCAACCAGAACACGGAGCAGTACTACTGCACCCTCGGAGCTGCCGGATGAGTTCACACTGACGAAACATTCCGCCGCGTCGGCAGAAACATCGGTGAGGCATCCTCCACTACCTTGCTCGAATCTTGCAGCAACCTTTCGAGACGACGCCTGGCCCTAGCCGCATGTGTGGTCGTCGTGCTGACCGCCGGCATCGTCCGTGGACCATCCTGGGATTCGGGCTCACCGGGTGATCGCACCCACGTGACCATCGCAGGGCCGGCTCACCACCGTGCTCCCGCGAGCGTGCACCTCGATGGCGTGGTGCCGATCGCCGTCGCAGTTTTCGTCGGCCTGCTGTGGGCGACTGAACGCACCTCGCGTCTCGGAGTCTGCGTGCCGGCGGCGGCGATCCTGATCCGCCGTCGTGGCCCCCCTCGCCTCCTCGCGTACTGAGACTGCTTCTTCCAGTTCGCAATCGGTGCAGCGCGAAACGCGCGCCCGATCATTTCCGGAGGTTTCTTCGTGCCCGAACTCAATTCGGGCGACACCGCGTGGGTGCTTGTTTCCGCGGCGCTCGTCCTGTTCATGACGCCAGGTCTGGCGTTCTTCTATGGCGGCATGGTCCGCGGGAAGCACGTTCTCGGGATGCTCATGCAGAATTTCTTCTGCATGGGTCTCGTCAGCGTGCTGTGGGCCGTCGTCGGTTTCAGCCTCGCCTTCGGCGACGGCGGCAAGTACATCGGGAACTTCGACTTCGCGTTCCTGAAGGATCTCGACAAGGCCGGCACCACGGTGCCGGGTCTCGAGGCCCTCACCATCCCGGCGATCCTGTTCTGTGCCTACCAGCTGATGTTCGCCATCATCACGCCCGCACTGATCACCGGCGCCACCGCCGACCGTCTCAAGTGGAAGTCGTGGGTCGTGCTGCTCGGCTTGTGGTCGGTCCTCGTGTATTCACCGGTGGCCCACTGGGTGTTCAGCCCGACCGGCTGGCTGTTCAAACGGGGTGCGATCGACTTCGCCGGTGGCACCGTCGTGCACATCAACGCCGGCATCGCCGCCCTGGCGATCGTGCTCATCATCGGGAAGCGTCGGGGCTATCCGAACGAGCCGATGCCGCCGCACAGCCTCCCGTGGACGCTGATCGGTACCGGCATCCTGTGGTTCGGTTGGTTCGGCTTCAATGCCGGATCGGCACTAGGTGCGAACCTGCTTGCCGCACAGGCCCTGATCAACACCCACATGGCCGCGGCGGCCGCGATGCTCGGCTGGCTGATCGTCGAGAAGTTGAGGGACGGTCACGCCACCACGTTGGGCGGCGCGTCGGGTGCGGTTGCCGGACTGGTCGCGATCACGCCCTGCGCAGGCTTCGTGACGGTCATGTCGGCCGTCGTCATCGGCCTCGTCGCGGGCGTGCTCTGCTATCTCGCCATCGGCCTCAAGCGCCGCTTCGGCTTCGACGACGCCCTCGACGTCGTCGCCGTTCACCTTGTCGGTGGCATCACCGGTTCGCTCTTGCTGGGGCTCTTCGCCGACTCGGCGATCAACTCGGTGGGGTTTGACGGCGTGTTCGCCGGCGGCGGCGGCGAGCTGCTCGGCAATCAGGCCGTCGCAGTGGGTACAACGATCGTGTTCTCGTTCGTGGTCACGTTCATCATCGCCAAGGTCATCGACATGACGATGGGCCTCCGCGTCGACGAATCTGACGAGATCGAGGGCCTTGACCTCAGCCAGCACGCCGAGACGGCGTACTCGTAGACGGGACTGACATGAAACTCATCACCGCCATCGTGAAGCCATTCAAACTGGAGGAGGTCAAAGACGCCCTCAAGGGCGCCGACGTCCACGGCATGACCGTGACCGAGGTGCAAGGTTTCGGCCGTCAGGCCGGGCACACCGAGGTCTACCGCGGCACGGAGTACTCCATCGACTTCGTACCGAAGTCCCGCATCGAGGTCCTCGTCGACGACGGCGACGTCAGCCGTGTCGTCGACGCGATCGTCGCCGCCGCTCGCACCGGAAAGATCGGCGACGGCAAGGTGTGGATCTCCCCGGTGGAGAGCGTCATTCGAGTCCGCACCGGCGAGTCCGGCGAGGACGCACTCTGAACGACAATCACGTGATGCTGGTCCATGGCCACGGCCCCATCAGGCGCGTAGCGCGGCGGCCGTCGCGTCGTCGGCGGGCAGGAACGCTTCGATCGACAGCTCGGCGAGCGTGATGTCCACCGCGGTGCCGAAGGTGGTGACGGTGCTGAGGAAGACGAGCTCGCGGTCGCCGGCACGAAGACGCAACGGCACGGCGAGCGCGCCGGCGTCTTCGCTCTCGGCATGGGCCTCGTCGTCGGCCACACCCGGGTAGCCGCGCAGCTCGTCGAACAACTCGCCCACGGCTGCGTCGCGCGTCAACACGAACTGGCGGCGCAGGCGATGCAGCAGGTGGGCGCTCCACTCCGAGAAGTTCGCGATGCGCGGCGCGAGCCCGTTTGGATGGAGCGACAGGCGCAACACGTTCACCGGCGGCGCGAGCAACTCCTCGGACACACCGGCCATCAAGGCCATCACGCTCTTGTTCGCGGCGACGAGCTCCCACATGCGGTTGACGACGAGCGCGGGATAGGGATCGTGCGACGCGAGCACTCGGTCGACGATCTCGCGTACTGGCTTCATGGCCGCCGCGTCGAAGTCAGTCGCTGCATATGCGGGCGCATGCCCCGCGGCGAGCAGGAGTGGGTTGCGCTCGCGCAATGGCACGTCGAGCTCCTCCGCAAGGTGCAGCACCATCTCCCTGCTCGGCCGTGATCGGCCGGTCTCGATGAAGCTGATGTGGCGCGTCGACACGCCGGCGAGGCCGGCGAGCTCGAGCTGGCTCAGGTGACGTCGTTGGCGCCACTCCCGGAGCAGTTCGCCGACGTTCGGTCGCAAGGGTCGGTCCACGGTGGGCTCACCGTATCGACGTGGCCGTAGGGGCTGCGATTACCTCACACGTCATCGCTTTCGGCCACGCGGTCCGTCATCGTCGAGGCATGGACAACTTGAACACCACCATCACCACGTATCTCGAGATGTTGAACGAGACCGACAACGACCGGCGAGCCGAGCTCGTCGCACAGGTATGGGCCGAGGACGGCTGCTGGATCGATCCGCCCTTCGAAGCCGAGGGTCATCCCGCGATCAACGACGCCATCGGCGGCGTGCAGCAGCAGTTCGAAGGTTCGTCGTTCCGGCAGGTGAGTGGGGTCGACGCCCACCACGACCTGTTCCGGTTCGCGTGGGAGCTGGTCGGCGCGGACGGCAACGTCATCGTCGCCGGCATCGACGTCGGTCAGGTCGCTGACGACGGACGCTTCCTCCGCATCACCGGCTTCCTCGGCCCCCTCCCCGACGTCGAAGCCGCCTGACCCCCGACCCCGACGAATTCCCACTCATCCGTACACAGAATTGTGTACGGATGAGTGGGATTTGCCGTCGCGTCACGCGGACGTGATTCGGTAGATCGTGCCGGTGGTCCAGTCGGCGACATAGAGCGCGTTGTCGGGGCCGACGATCACCGGCACCGGGTTCGTCATCCCCGTGAGCAACGTGGTGACACTGCCGGTGTACGTCGAGCCCGACTTCGCGAGCGTGACCTGTTGCACCGTGCCGGTCGTCCACTCGGCGACGATCGCGTTGCCGTTCCAGATCGCCACGCCGCTGACGGCGGCGTGCTTGTCGAGCTCGGCGACCGGTGCCGGCACTGCGGCGCACGCCGCGCCGCCCTGGCCGTAGCACTCTGGGAAGCCCCACGACTGGCCGTGCTGCACAACCGCCAGCCAATCGCCGGGCGTCGCGTCTCCGAGGTCGTCGCGCTGGTTCATCGTCACGAACAGATCGCTCGTGCCCGGGAAGTACGCGAGCCCGATCGGGGCGCGGATGCCCGTGGCATCCACACGGAGATCGGTGCCGTCGGGCAGGAACGACACCACTGCTCCCGAGTACTCGATCGTGGGCGTGCAGTGATCGCACGGCGCGGAGATCCCGAGCTGCATCCGTCCGTCGGGCGCGAGCGCGATGCCGTTCACCTCGCCGACACCCGATGGCAGCGCCACGACGGTGCGCTTCGAAGCGAACGTCGATCCATCGAACCCGCTGTAGGCGTCGACGGTTTCCTTCGATGCGACGTACAACGATTGCTGGTACCAGAGCAGCCCGAGTGCAGTGTGCAGTCCGGTCGCGACCTGGGCGGGCGCCGCGCCTGAACTCGCGATGAGGTAGACGCCGTCATTGCCGGAGTCGCTGTAGTCCGCGGTCGCCACCCAGAGTCGCCCGTCGTCGTCGAACGCGAAGGCCGCCGCATTCGCCACGCCGCTCGCATAGACCGCGGCGGTGAGCATCGAGGGTCCGGCGAGTCCGGCGCCGATGTCGCCAGATTGCGACGACGACGACGACACGCTTCCGCCGCAACCCGCGGCCAACAGCAGGCAGATCGCCACCGCCGCCAGCGCATCCTTCATGGTCGGCGAGCATGAGCGGGCGACCTTGGCGCGCGCTGTGACCCACCTGAGAAGCAACTCTCGGGGCATTCATTCATCCGACTCTCAGCCAATCCACAGCTTGGATCGCCATCGTGTGTGGCATGCCGATTCCGATGCCTGCCGCGCCGCCCTACGCACCATTGCCTTCGCCGCCGTGGATCGACGAGCAACCGCCGCCTCCGCCGGCGCCGCCGGCGCCGCCCGCGCCGCAGCCGCCACCTCGCCGGCGCCGCGGGCGCGCCGCGGCGATCGTCGTGGCGCTGGCACTGCTCTTCGGGGGCATCGGGCTCGAGCTCGGTGGCGCGTTGTTCGGCACGTCGACTGCCACTCGTTCCACGGCCGCGACTGCGGCGGCGACCGGAAGCAATGCCACGCTGCCAACCGTCGGCGCGTCGCCGCCGGCCTCCGGTGCGACGGGCACTGGCGCGAGCCTGACCGCTGACGAGATCGCGGCGAAGGTCGATCCTTCCGTCGTCAACATCACCACCACGCTGGCCAACGGAACCGCCGCCGGCACGGGCATGGTGCTCACCTCGTCAGGCCTCGTGCTGACCAACAACCACGTCATCGCCGATTCCACGGAGATCCGCGTGCAGGTCAACGGCACCGGTCCGATCTATGCCGCCACCGTGGTCGGCTACGACATCAGCAATGACGTCGCCGTGATCCAGATGCAGGGGGCATCGAACCTGCAGCCGATCGCGGTCGGCGACTCGTCGAAGGTTGCAGAGCGTGATGCGGTTGTCGCCCTCGGCAACGCGCTCGGCAAAGGTGGTACACCGGCGATCGCCCAAGGCTCGGTCACCGCGCTCGATCAGACGATCACCGCGGGAGACCCGACCGGTCCCTCGCAGACGCTCACTGGGCTCATCGAGATCAACGCACCGCTCGTGCCCGGCGACTCGGGTGGTCCGCTGGTGAACTCGGCGGGCCAGGTGATCGGGATGAACGCGGCGGCTTCGCAGCAGAACCGGCGCGGCACGAGCGACGCATTCGCGATCCCGATCAACAAGGCGCTCGACATCGCCCGACAGATCACGTCCGGGCAGAGCTCGGCAACGGTGCACATCGGTGGGCGCGCCTTGCTCGGCGTGCAGGTGCAACAGGGTCAGGGCGCCACCGTCGCGGGCGTCCAGCCCGGAAGCCCGGCTGAGTCTGCAGGTCTCGTGGCCGGAGACGTGATCGTCGCCGTCGGCAACACCACCATCACGGCCGTGTCAGACGTGACTGGTGCGCTCAACAGCTACCACCCCGGTGACAAGGTGGACATCGGGTGGATCGACGCAGGTGGCCAGCACCACGCTGCGACGGTGCAGCTCATCGAGGGGCCACCGGCGTGACGCCGAGTCAGCGCCGAGTGAGGATGATCACCGGGATCTGGCGCGTCGTCTTCTTCTCGTAGTCGGCGAACCCGGGCATGGCTGCCTTCTGCTTGGACCAGATGCGTTCGCGTTCGTCGCCCTCCGCGACGCGCGCCGTGACCGGAACGGTCTCCGTGCCGACCTCGACGGTCGTCTCCGGATGGGCGACGAGGTTGTGGTACCAGTCGGGGTTCGTCGGCTGGCCGCCTTTGGATGCGAACACGGCGTAGCCATCGTCGAGCGGTTGGTACACCACTGGGTTCACACGCTCGGCGCCGCTCCTCGCACCTGTGCTGTGGAGCAGCAGCATCGGCGCTCCCGCGAAACCGCCACCGACCTTGCCGTCGTTCGCGCGGAACTCGTCGATGATGTCCTGGTTGAAATCTCGTACTTCGGGCACGGCCGGCAGGCTACGGAGCCGCTGTGTGAGTTCCTCCCGACGCCGGAAGGTCACTCGTCGATGCGAACCACGGCGGGACAGAACGGACCGAACGTGAACGCCGGCAACACCTGCTCGCCGTCGCCTTCCCAATGCATCGCGCGCAGCTGCTCGACGCTGCGCCGACCCGTCATCGCCCGCAACAAGTCGAATGCGTTGCCGTTCAGCACGACGGGCCCCTTGGAATCGCCGAATGCCGCGCCGTCGGTCGTGCGCACGCGCACCGCGACGCCTTGCGCCGCTGCGGACGCGACGAAAACGGCAACGAGGAATCCAAACCCGATCTGCACGGCATCGGAATCTCGAGCACCTGGGGCATCGAGCGCGCCGCGCAGGTCGTGTTCGTGCGTGACGATGTCGGCCACCGCTTGCCGGCCGGTGTCGCCGATGGGGTCGAGCAGCGCTTCGAACTCGGGCGCTTGCTGACTCCACTCACCGAGCATGTCGGTGATCGATCGGTGACGACGGGACGCGACCTGGGCCGCGGTCCACGGGTCGGTGGCCACGCCATCCAGTCGCCCCGCGAGCGCGTCGTCGACGACCCCGACAACGTGGGCGACGACGTCGTGCACCGACCACTCGGGGCACGCCGGCACCGGGGCCGCCGCACGTTCTGCGTCGAGCGCACCCGTCAGCTCGGCGATCCGCGCCCGGCACCCGGCATACGCGTCGGCAACCTCCCCCACGGCGCGCACGCTAGCCGTGCACTCGCTCGAGGCGCTGTGCCCCGTGGACTTCGGGCTAGCTGCCCTTGGTCGTGGTGTTGGCGCGTTTCCTCGTCGTTGCGGCCTTGGCCGTCGATGCTGCTGTCGAGGTCGACGAGGAAGTCGAGGCGACGGTCGTCGTGGTCTCGCCCGCGGCCGTGGTGTCGGCGGCGGCGGTCGCGACGGTCGTGGTGGTTGCCGGTGTGTTGGCCGCCAGCCATCCGGTCATCAGCACCATGCCAGTCGCGCCGGTCGCGCCGGTGATGCGGCGGGCCCGTCGAGCCGGATGGGGTCTGCGCCGTTTGCTCTCCATGGGCGTCATTGTGGGACCTCGATCTCAAAGCACGCTGGGAGCACGCTGTGCATCCGCGTCAAGAATACGCAAGGCGGTGAGCCCGCCGACCGCGGCTGTGACGACGATGAAGGCGGCTCGCAGGAGGAAGGTGTCCTTGTCGGTGCCCGCGGTCACGCCGTGCGCCGTACCCAGGATGAAGAGGGGGAAGCTGAGGTAGTGCGTCGCGCGCCAGGCGCGTTTCGGGAGGCGCTTCCGCAAAAGCGACGTGATCTCCACCGCGAGTAGTAGGTAGAACGCGATCACGCCCCACGCGACGGCCGCGGGGCGATAGCTGCTCGTGAACGGCACGAGCAGTTCCGTGAGACCGAAGCTGATGTACGAATCGAGCACCAGCGACGCGACGTGAATGCCAGTGAACACAAGCGCGGCGCCGCCGACGAAACGGTGGAGGTCGAGTAGCCAGTTCGGGCGCGGCTTCGAGCCGAACGCCTTCGTGCTGAGCACCAAACCCCACACCACGCTGAAGGCGAGCATGGCCCACGCCGCGACCCCGCCGGAGCGGGCGACGTACCACCAGAGCTGGTTGTTCACGCGCCGACTCCCGTGAATGCAGCGAATCCGTCGGACATCAGGACGTCGCCGCGATCGTCCACGACGAGCGCCGCCGTCTGGCGTTCGTCGACGAGGTCGAAGGCGCGGTCGGTTCCCCGCAACAACACGGCCTTCGCCAGCACCTCGGCGATCCACGCTTCACCGGCGACGACGGTGGCGAGCGTGATGTCGGTGGTGGACGGCAGCCCCGTATGCGGGTCGATCAAGTGGTGGCGCTCCTCGCCGCCGGCGACCCAACGACGCTTCAACGTCGTCGATGTCGCGATGGCGCCGTACTCCAGGCCGACGCGCGCGATCGGATCGTCGAACCAGGGATGCTCGACGGCGACCGTCCAACTGCCGTCGGAGGACCTACCCAGGACGCGGAGGTCACCGCCGAGGTTGATGCACACGCCGTCCGCCCCTGCGGCCATCACCTCGACGGCGACGATGTCGGCGGCGAGCCCCTTGCCGATCCCACCGGAGTCGAAGCCGGTCCCGGCCGGAAGCCGAACCGCGTTGCCCTCGATCTCGATGTCGGTGCAGCCGGGGATCAGCGTGCTCGGGTCAGGCGTCCCGGTCAGTTCGTCGAACGTGCGGTCGTAGCCGGCGCGGATCACGTCGCCGAGCACGGTGGGGTCGAACGCTCCTCCCGTGATGCGCCACGCTTCGATGGCTCGCTGCACGAGCTGCACGGTCTCGGAGGACAACGTGACGGCGTGGCCCGCATGATCGTTCAGCAGGTTGACCTCGCTGTCCGGGAGGAACCGGCTCCACCGTTGCTCGAGATCGAAGAGGCGCCGGCGCGCTTCGTCAGCGAGTTGCTCGCACCCTCCCTCGACGATGACGTGTGCGTCGCTGCCCATCGATCGGAAATGGAGCTCCGAGGTCACCACGACAAGGTGTCGCACATCCCTGTGAGCGAGATGTGAGGGAGCTGTGAGGTCTCGTTGAATCACGCGCTCCGTAGAAACAGAGGAAACTCTGGGCTCGCACGCAGCGTTGAACGGAACGATGCCCCGCATGCCTCTTGCCCAATTCTTCGAGCGCCGCTGGAAGTGGCTCCTCCTGATCGTCCCGGTGACGCTGTTCGTCCTCGTCGAAGCCGGGACGTACATCTACATCCACTTCATCTCGCCCGACCCGGCGCCGAAGCTGACGTTCTCGGACGTGCCGGCCGCGACGGCCTCGTCAGATGCGGGCGATCCCGCGCTCACCGCCGCCGGTGCGATCGACGGGACGTGGAACGTCGGTGACGGCAGCAAGGTGCAGTACCGGATCCAGGAGACCCTCAGCGGTCAGAGCAACGAGGCCACCGGCCAGGACACCTCGGTCACCGGCCAGATGGTCCTCGCCGGTACGACGGTGAACTCCGCCTCGTTCACGGTGGACATGAAGAAGTTCGAGACCAACGAGGACCTGCGCAACACGCAGTTCCACAACCGGATCATGAACACGGCCAAGTTCCCGACCGCCACCTTCGAGCTCACGGCGCCGATCGACCTCACGGCGATCCCCGAGAACCTGACGCAGGTCACGGTGCAGGCCACCGGCAAGCTCACCCTGCACGGCACGACCAACACCGTGACCTTCGACCTCTTGGCCCGCCGTAACGGCGCGCACATCGAGGTGAACGGCACCATCCCGGTCACCTTCTCGGACTATGGCATCAGCAACCCGTCAGGCGGACCCGCCAAGGTCGGCGACAACGGCGACTTGGAGTTCCTGCTGATCCTTACGAAGTGACCCGCGGGCGGAACATCAACCAGCTGATGGCCAGGATCCACACCGACCAGATCAGGAATCCGACGAGCCCCACCATGTTGACGGCCGCTGCGTCCGTTCCTGCGGAAAACATGCCGACGCCGAATGCGGCGGCGGCAAGCCACGCCAGATAGCTCGTCCAGGCGGGGAACATTCTTGCCCGCCAATTCAGCGCGCCGAAGGCGCTGAGGAAGATGACCACGCCGGCGGCGGAGGTGGCGAGGAAGACCAGCGACAGCGTGTAGAGGAATCGCAGGAACTCGTCGCCGGCGCCTGCGAAGACGTCGATCCGAATGGCGGTCGCCGAGGTGATCGCGCCGGACAACATCGCGGTGGAGCCGCCGAGGGCGAGGCCGAGCAACGCCACAACGGAGAGTCGCGGATCGCCGCCCTCACCGGCCCGCATGCGGCGGAACAGCGAGCCAAACCACCACGCCAGGCCGATTGTGCCGAACAGGGCCAGGATCTGTCCCGTCTTGATACCGCTGGCGTTGTCCCTGAAGTACTTCGCCACCTCGCTGGCCGAATCATCCGATGCTGGCGGCGTGCCGGGCAGGAACGTGGCCACCACGTTCAGGACGACGAACACCACCCCGCCGAGCGCCGCGTAGCGCTCCCATTTGGAATCCTCCATCGATACCCCCTCTGTTCGGACGACGTCCGATGGGGGGATTGAACCTACGCGGGAGGTGAACCTCAAGCATCAACGAGTCTTGATTCCCCGGACGGTCGATCCCACGCGCCGATCGCCACGAGTTGTCGATCGGATCGAACTGCAGTGCAACTTCATGTTGCCCATCGCCGCAACGGAATTGTCGGGCTACGTTCGCGCCGTGACGCGGGGGCTGCGCTGGCTGGTGGGCATCGGGGTGTTCGCAACCATGCTCGCGGCGTGCGGCGACGGCTCCCCTGTCGCAGGGGGCGCAGCCGCCTCCTCGTCGGCTGCTCCGGCGGTGGCTTCCGCCGACGCGATCACGACGACGGTGCCGCCGACGACGGATGCGCCGACGACAGAGGCACCGACGACCACCGCGGCACCGACCACAACAGCGGCACCGACGACCACCGCGCCCGTGACGACCGCCGCGCCGACAACCACCGCGCCAGCGCCCACGACCACGACGCCGCCGACGACGACGCCATCACCACCACCCGCGCCCCCGCCTGCTCCGGCGCCGGCATCGTCGTCGGTTCCGACGCAGTGGGTGGTGCAAGCGGGCGAGAGCTTCTGGACGGTCGCCGTCGCGGTCGCGGATGCACGCGCCGGCGGGCACGCGTCTGCGTCCGCCGTCGACAGCGTCTGGCGAGCGCTGATCGACGCCAACCGCGGCCAGCTGCCGAAGCCGAGCAATCCGAGCCTGCTCTTTGTCGGGACGATCCTGACGGTCCCACCCTGACGGGCAAAAGCCCAGGTCAGCGGTAGTGCTCCCAGGCGTCGGCGAGGCGCCGCACGCCCTCCTCGAGTTGGTCGGGCGGCCCGCTGAACGACAACCGCAGCCGGTTCGTGTGGCGCGTCGAAGGTGACAGCGCCGGTGCGGTCGCCACCGCCACGCCGTGACGCAAGGCGGCTTGAGCAAACGCCTCGGCGGTCGGTATCGGAAGGCGAACCCACAACGAGAGCCCACCGGCGGGCTGGTCCCACGACCAGCTGGGAAGGCTCGTGCTCAACGCGAACGTGAGGGTCTCGTAGCGTGCTCTGAGCTGCTCGCGGAGTCGATCAACGTAGGTGGACGCCGGAGCCTGCAGCGAGTGCAGCAATCGCTCGGCGAGCAGCTGGCTCACCGCCGACGAACCGAGATCCTGGGTGGCCTTGACGTTGGCGAAGCGGGTGGCGAGCGGTGCCGGTGCTCGGACCCAGCCGATCCGCAACCCACCCCAGAAGAGCTTGCTCAGCGATCCCACCACGGCGACCGACGCGTCGCCGCAGTGCGACGCGATAGGCGGCGGCGCGGGATGCCATGCGAGGTCGGCGAGCGCGAGGTCCTCGACGAGCGGGACGCGCGCCGCACGGATCAAGGCGGCGATGCGCCGCCGCCGAGTCTCACTCAGCACGACGCCCGTCGGGCTGTGCAGCGTCGACTGCAGGTACACGAGCGCGGGCCGATCGGCGAGCGCGGCCTCGAGCTCGTCAACGCGAACACCGTGAGCGTCGACGGCGACGCCCCGCAGTCGCGCCCCGGACTGCCCGAACGCGGCGATCGCCCCCGGATACGTCGGATCCTCGACGACGACCGTGTCGCCGGGTCGGAGCCAGCACGCGGCGGCCGCGCTGATCGCCTGTTGCGCGCCGGTCGTGATCACGATCTGGTCCGCGGTGCTCGGCAGTCCCCACGCACTCATGTGGCCGGCCACGGCCGTCCGCAGGCCCGTGAGTCCCCACGGGCTGTAGCCCGTGTCGGGGGCGACGGCGTGCAACTCGCTCGAGGTCAGCGTCACCGGTGGGAGTCCCGAAGCGTCGTGCAGCACCGAGATCGACAAATCAATGATCCTTGAGGGTCCGGCGCTGCGCTCGACGAGCCGGTGGACCAGCGCCGAGCCCTCTCGACCAGGGGGCAACCCGAGCGCCCCGGCTCCGAGGACGTACGTACCGCTGCCTTGGCGGCGCTCGATCAGCCCGTCGGCCACCAACACGTCGTACGCCGCGACGGCCGTGCCGCGGCTCACGACCAGCGCGGCCGCCAGCGAGCGCTCGGCCGGGAGCCGCGTGCCCTGATCGAGCGCGCCGCGCTCGATGCCGCCGGCGATTGCCCGCGCCAGCAGGCGGAACAACGGGGCCGACCCGACCGCCCAGTCGCTCAGCTCCGCGACGAGCGCGCCGGTCTGGTCCACTTGTCGCGGATTGGCCCTTCTCACCATGGGCCACTTATGACACGGTCACCCCATGGCCGTCCAGAGCGCTCGGACTCCGCAGGCAGCAACGTCCATCCAGCTCGCGCCGGCAGGGCGGCGCATCGACTCGTCGGCCATTCGCGATCTGCTGCACGTCGTCGACCGGCCCGACGTGATCTCGCTTGCCGGCGGTCTCCCCGCGGCCGAGACTTTCCCCGCGGCGGCCCTGTCCGACGCGATGGCCGACATCCTCGCCACCGATCCGTCCGCGTTGCAGTACTCGACGACCGAGGGCTACCTGCCGTTGCGCGAGTGGGCCGGCACGCGCCACGGCGTCGGCCCCGATCGGGTGCTGATCACCCACGGTTCGCAGCAGGCCCTCGATCTCGTGGCGCGGGCACTCGTCGAACCGGGAGCGGTGGTCGCGCTGGCTGACCCCGGCTACGTGGGCGCCGTCCAAGCGCTGCGCCTCGCCGGCGCGCGCCTGCGGGCGGTGCCGAGCGATGCCGACGGCCTCGACGTTGGTGCGCTCGCCGATCGTCTCCGGCGCGGCGAGCGGCCGGCAGTCGTCTATGTCGTGGCCAACTTCGACAACCCGACCGGTGCCACGCTGTCGCTCGTGCGCCGGGTCGAGCTCGCGGCGCTGGCGGATCGGTACGGGTTCGTGATCGTCGAAGACGACCCCTATGGCGACCTGCGCTGGAGCGGCGCGGCCCAGCCATCGCTCGCGACCTTCAGCGATCGCGTCGTGACGCTGGGATCCATGTCGAAGATCGTGTGCCCGGGGCTGCGCATCGGCTTCGTGGTCGCGCCGCCCGAACTGGCGCAGGCACTTGTGCTCGTGAAGCAGGCCGTCGACCTGCACACGTCGACGCTCTCGCAGCGCGCCGTCCACCGCGTCGTGACCACTCCCGGTTTCATGGCCGCCCAGCTCGATCGTCTACGGCCGCTGTATCGCGATCGTTGCGCCGCGCTCGCGCAGGCGCTGACCTCGACCCTCGGCGACCGCTTCGAATTCCATCCACCCGCCGGTGGCATGTTCGTGTGGGGTCGGTTCGTCGAGCCGATCGACACGCAGGCGTTGCTGCCGGCTGCGCTCGAGCACGGCATGGCGTACGTGCCTGGCCAGGCTTTTTCCGTCGAGCACGACCACCGGCAGGCGCTGCGGCTCTCGTTCGTGACGACCCCGCCGGCTCAGCTCGAAGAAGGCGTGCGCCGCTTGGCGGCGGCGCTCGGCCCGGCGAGGTAGGCCGCGCCCCGGGGCGACAGTTCGTAGCCCCGCTCGAGGCTGATGGTGAGCCCGAGGTTCTTGAGTTTGCGCACGTCCAGCTTGAAGGGCTGCGTCTCCCGGCCGAAGCCGGCGGCCAGGTCGGCGGCCCGGGTGGCCGGCCGAGCCGCAATGACATCGAGCACGGCGCGGGTCCACGGCCCGTGCGAGCTCGCGCGGTCGAGGCGGTCGAGCCGGCGGTCGATGTCCGCTCGATCGTCGTCGGTGAGGATGGCCGCCGCCGCCAGTTCGGCTCGCGGGTCGGGCTCGTCCACGAGGTGGAACTGCACGCGATAGATCGGCGACGAGTCATCGCCGCGTAGATCGCTCACGACCGCGGCCGCCGATGGATACCCCGAGACGAGCGCATCGGGATCGCTGATGTTCGATGCCGCGATCACGTCGACGCGCTCGACCTCGATGATCCCACCGGCGGTCCGATAACGCCGGCCGCCGACCGCCTGGCATCGCCGCCAGCGGCGGAAGGTGACCGTGATCGATCCGTCGGCGATCAGCGGCCAGAAGCGCTGTTCGAACAACATCGACCGCACAGTAGGTTGACCCGCCAATGGCCTACCGGCTCGGCATCGACATCGGCACGACGTACACGGCAGCCGCCATCGTCGAGAACGGTCAGGCGTCGATCGTCGCACTCGGCGATCGAGCCCCCGTCGTGCCGACGGTTGTCTTCCTTCGCGAGGACGACCAGATCCTCACCGGCGACACCGCCAACCGCCGCGCCGCGAGCGATCCCGGTCGCGTCGCCCGGCAGTTCAAGCGACGCGTCGGCGACACGACGCCGTTGCTGCTCGGCGGATCGCCGATGTCGGCGCAAGCGCTCATGGGGCGAATGCTGCGGTGGACGCTCGACCATGTGATCCAGCTGCAGGGCGGGCCGCCCGACCATGTGACGGTGTCGCACCCGGCCAACTGGGGCGCCTACAAGCTCGACCTGTTGGGCCAAGCCATACGCATGGCGGAGATGGGGGAGACCAGCACCATCAGTGAGCCCGAGGCCGCCGCCATCTATTACGCGTCGACGCAACGGGTCGATCCCGGTGAGACGATCGCGGTCTACGACCTCGGCGGCGGCACGTTCGACGCCGCGGTGCTGCGCAAGACCGAGGATGGGTTCACGATCCTCGGCTCACCGGAAGGCATCGAGCATCTCGGCGGCATCGACATCGACGAAGCGGTGTATGCGCACGTCGCTGCCGCGCTCGGAGGCGCGCTCGACGGGCTGGATGCGGACGATCCCATGTCACAGGCGGGCGTCGCGCGGTTGCGGTCCGATTGTGTCGAGGCCAAAGAAGCGCTGTCGACCGACTCGAGCGCGTCGATCCCGGTGCTGTTGGCGAACGTGCAGGCCGAAGTGCGCATCACGCGCGACGAACTCGAGCGGATGGTTCGACCGTGGCTCACTGACACGATCGCGGCATTGCGCCGCGCGTTGCGGTCGGCCGGCGTCGAGCCCGAGGACATCAAGACCGTCCTGCTCGTCGGGGGCACGTCGCGCATCCCGCTCGTCTCGCAGATGGTGTCGGAGAACCTCGGGCGCCCGGTGTCGGTCGACGCCCATCCGAAGCACGCCGTCGCGCTGGGCGCCGCGCTTGCGGCCGAGCAATCCGTGGCCGCCCGCCGAGGAGCCGAGCCGGCGCCGGTGGTCGTGGTCGCACCGCCAGAGTCTCCTGTTCCGCCCGCGGCCGTGCCGGCCCCGGCACCACCGCCCGCTCCGGCGCCTCCACCACCTCCCGACGCCGCCCCGCCCGCGCCCTCGCCACTACCCGGCGCCGTCCCGGCTCGCAGCAACCGTCGGTGGATCATCCCGGCGGCCGCCGCCGCACTCGTGGCGGTGATCGTCGGCGTCGTCGTCGCGACCAGCGGAGGCGGCAAGGACAACGTCAACACCGCGGCCTCGAACGGCGCGAGCAGCTCTACGGGCTCGTCGTCGAGCGCCTTGCCTGTGGTACCGGTCGGTGCCAGTGGTCGCGGCGTGATGATCGATGCCATCACGATCAGGGACGGCAAGTACTCGGTCACCTACCGGACGGCGGGGTACACGCCCAAGGTCGACGGGAACGATCCCGAGTCGCACCACATCCACTTCTTCTTCGACGACCTCGCCGTGGAGAATGCCGGTACGAACGGACCGAACCCCGGCTCGTGGATCCTCTATGACGTGCCCTCGCCGTTCGAGGGCTTCAAGGAATCCGATCGGCCCTCGAGCGCGAGGCGGATGTGCGCGGTGGTCTCCGACTTCTTGCACCGCATCGAGGTCGACACGGGCAACTGCGTCAATTTGCCTGGCGTCTGACCGTTGTCGGGAATCCGCTTCCCGCAGCGGGCGTTGACGCCACCCGATGCAAGTCAAAGAGCTCGGCCATCTCGTGCTGTATGTCCGCGACCTCGATCGCTCCCGTCGCTTCTACCGCGACGTGCTCGGCTGGCATGAGGTCGCGGGGGACACCCCGTTGCAATTCCCAGCGGCGGCGTTCTCCTCAGGGCGCACCCATCACGAGCTGTTGCTCATCGAGGTCGGACCCGACGCCGCACCGCAGGCGAGCGGACGACACGTTGGGCTCTACCACTTCGGTCTGAAGGTCGGCGAGACCGACGACGAGCTGCGCGACGCGGTGCGCCAACTCGAGCAAGCCGGCGTGCCGATCGTCGGCACCTCCGATCACACGGTGACGCACAGCGTGTACATCACCGATCCCGATGGCAACGAGATCGAGCTGTACATCGACGTGCAGCCGGAGACATGGCGCGACGACCCGGCAGCGGTCTTCGCTCCGATCAAACCGCTGCGCCTCTGAGGAGATCTTGGTAACTGCTCCACCCCGGTCGAGCTACTCGATCGACGAGGTGAAGAGCACGTCGTAGGCGAGGCCCCACGGCGGCCGCAGGAAGCCCAATGCGCGGACGTCCTCGAACCAGTGCGCAAAGGGTGATCGCTGCGAGAAGGTCCCCCCGCCGAGCACGCGGGTGAGACGCGACAGAGTTTGCTCTGCGAGATCCGCGACTGCCTCCTTGGCGCGCAGGGTGGCGTGAAAGGCCACTCGCGGGTCGCCCGTTTCGATCGAACGCAGCGCGCCTTCGTACGCCTGGACGGCTACCCAGTGGTCTTGCTCCGCTCGTGCCCACTCGACGCGCTCGAAGGGCCGCAAGCCGTCGGCCCGGTCACGCACCTGGGCGCGTGCGACTGCGATCGCCTCGTCGAGCACGCCGAGGATCACCGCAGTGAACAACGTGGCCACGAGAGGACCGGCGGCGCGAGTGATCGAGTCGAGTCGCCCGTTCCACGCGAGGCGTACCGAGTCGGCGCGATCAAGGCGCATGGCGTGGCTTTGGGTAGCCGCCATACCCATGCCGTCCCATTCCGCGATCAGCGTGAGCCCAGCCGTGCCGTCCCACGGGCGGCCTCGGACGTCGAGCACGAAGATCGTCGGGTCCGACTCGCCCTCGGGGACAGCGGTGGTCATCATGCGATCGGTCATGCCCATGCCGCTGCCGAAGTGCTTGTCACCGGTCACCGCGTACGTCAGGCCCGGAAGGAGGGCTTCGCTCTCGATCGGCACGGCTGCTGCTCGAGTGCGCGCGATGTCGCCGCCGCTGCCGGGCTCGGAGGTGATCGTTCCCCACTGCTCACCCGCGACTGCGCTCGCGAACACCGCCCGCCGCTGTTCCTCCCAATCGATCTGCGACGGGTCCGGGCTCGCAAGCCAGAACGCGATGACCGAGGGATGCATTGACGACACCAGTGCGACCGAGGGATCGGCCGAACCGAGGCTCCGATAGATCTCGCACGCTGGCCGAGCTGAAGCCTCCATGCGGTTCCAGAACCCACCGCTTTCAACTGGCGCGATCACACTGAGGAGCCCGGCGTCGCGCAGCTGGTCGAAGTCAGCGATGTCGAGATGGCGCCGCGCCTGCCGTTCGGCTCGATCGGCACGCCATTGCGAGGCGACCCGGCCAACCGCCTCGGCGATGTCCGCCACAGTCTCTGGCACCACCGCGAGGCTAGAGCGGCCGGCATCGCTCTGCCGGATCACATCCAAGCGTTCGTTCGGCAGAATGGGCGTATGACTGTGAGCGAGCGCGAGCGAGCCGACCTGCTGGAGACGCTGGCCAAACACCGAGACTTCCTGCGCTACACCGTGCGCGATCTGACCGATGCGGAGGCGGCAGTGTCCACGACGGTCAGCGCGCTGTGTCTGGGTGGACTCATCAAGCACGTCGCGTCCGTGGAAGAGCGTTGGGCCGACTTCATGGTGCGAGGCGCGGACGCGTTCCCGGCCGTCGATGAGACATCGATGGACGCGCACGGCGCATCGTTTCGGATGCTCGACGGCGAGACGCTGGAGGAGATTCTTGACCGCTACGCCAGCGTGGCGGCGCGTACCGACGAGCTGATCTCGTCGTTGCCGGCCCTTGATGTCACGCAGCCTCTGCCCGTGGCGCCGTGGTTCGAGCCGGGGGCGACCTGGTCGGCCCGCCGGACCATTCTGCACATCCTGGCCGAGACGGCTCAGCATGCCGGCCACGCCGACATCATCCGCGAGGCGCTCGACGGCGCCAGGACGATGGGCTGAGGGTCAGCCGGACGTGACGAGGATGCGCTTCGACGCGAACGAGCCGATGCCGATGTGACGGCCGTCGATCTCGACCGTCGTCGTTCCGTCGGGCGACGTGGCCGTGATGGTGCCGTGCCGACCCGGCAAAACGTCGGCCTCCTCGAGGAACTCGAGCAGCCCAGGGGAGAACTCGAGCTCTTCAGGAATGCGTGACACCGTGAACCCGCTGCCGACACCGAGGTCGACGAGCGGCACCGCCAGAGGGGCCGCGTAGTTGCTGCCCGGGATCGGATTGCCGTGCGGGCACGTCGTGGGGTTGTCGAGCACACGCATGATCGCCTGCTCGACCTTCTCCGAGATCACGTGCTCCCACTTCCCGGCCTCCTTGTGGGCTTCGGCCCACGACAGCCCGAGGATGTCGGTGAGGAAGCGCTCGGCCAGGCGATGACGTCGGACGACCCGCTCGGCGAGGCGGAGCCCGCTGTCGGTGAGCGTGATCGTGCCGCCGCTCAGCTGGACGAGGCCTTCGCCTTCCATCCGCTTGATCATCTCGGAGACGGCCGGCCGTGAGATCTCGAGACGCTCGGCCACCCGGGCCTGGATGACGTCGACGTCGTCTTCCCGGAGCTCGAAGATGGTCTCGCAGTACTCCTCGAAGGCGGGGTGCCATTCGGGAGAGACGTACTCGGCCACGGAGGGATTGTATGGCCGGGCTCACTGTCATACCCCGGCCGTAGAGTCATTCGGATAGCACTTGACCGCTTCTCGGCGCCCGTTCGGGCCTGGTTCGAGTCGAGCTTTCCCGCGCCCACAGACGCCCAGGCGCAGGGCTGGCCGGCCATCGCCGCCGGCGACCACACGTTGATCCTCGCTCCGACCGGCTCGGGCAAGACGCTGGCCGCGTTCTTGTGGGGCATCGATCGACTGATGACGGAACCGGAACCCGAGAAGGTGCGCCGCACGCGTCTGCTCTACGTGTCGCCGCTGCGAGCGCTGGCCGTCGACGTCGAGAAGAACCTGCGGGCTCCGCTGGCCGGTAGCCGTCTGGCGGCGGAGCGCCTCGGGCTCACCGTACACGAACCCTCGGTGGGGATGCGCACGGGCGACACCCCGTCCGACGAACGTCGCCGTCTCGTGCGCAACCCACCCGATCTGCTGATCACCACCCCCGAGTCGCTGTACCTCATGCTCACCTCGCAGGCCCGGGAGACATTGCGCAACGTCGATGCCGTGATCATCGACGAGATCCACGCGCTCGCCGCAACGAAACGCGGCGCGCATCTCTCGCTCACCTTGGAGCGGCTCGAGGCGATCTGCGATCAGTCACCGCAGCGGATCGGCCTCAGCGCGACGCAGCGTCCACTCGACGAGATCGCCCGCTTCCTCGGCGGCCGGGGTGACGACGGTCAGCCGCGTCCGGTCACGATCGTCGACGCCGGGATGCGCAAGCAGCTCGACGTCGAGGTGATCGTCCCGGTCGACGACATGGGCGCGCTCGGAGAGATCATCGAAGCGCCCATCAGCGGGCCCGCAGCGGCGGGGCCGGTACGACGTTCGATCTGGCCGGCCATGCATCCGCGGCTGTTGGAGCTGGTCGAGTCGAATCGCTCGACGCTCATCTTCGTCAACTCCCGCCGGCTCGCTGAACGCTTGGCGACGCGGCTCAACGAGTTGAAGTTCGAAGGCGAGAACGCCGCCGCCGAGGCGAGCGGGAAGCCGCCACGTGACGCGCCCGCGGAAGACCTCGTGATGGCCCACCACGGTTCGCTGTCCCGCGAGCGACGACTGCAGATCGAAGACGCACTGAAGTCCGGTCGCTTGCGCGGGCTGGTGTGCACGTCGAGCCTCGAGCTCGGCATCGACATGGGTGCGGTCGATCTCGTCGTGCAAGTGGAGTCGCCCCGATCGGTGGCGAGCGGGCTCCAGCGTGTCGGCCGCGCCGGGCACCAGGTGGGCGAGCCGAGTCGCGGCAAGTTGTTCCCGAAGCACCGCTCCGATCTCGTCGAGGCAACGGTCGTCGTGCAGCGCATGCGCGATGGGCTCATCGAGCACACCCGCTACCCGCGCAACCCGCTCGACGTGCTCGCGCAGCAGATCGTCGCCATGTGCGCGCTCGACGAGTGGAAGCTCGACGAGCTGGCCGCGCTGGTGCGCCGGTCGGCCAACTTCGCGGAGCTGTCCGACGACGTGCTCGCCGCAGTGCTCGATCTGCTGTCGGGTCGCTATCCCAGCGACGAGTTCGCGGAACTGCGGCCGCGCATCGTGTGGGATCGCGTCAACGGCATCGTGCGCGGCCGCGCCGGCGCACAGCGATTGGCGGTCACGAGTGGCGGCACGATCCCCGATCGGGGTTTGTTCGGCGTGTTCCTGCCCGACGGCACCCGCGTCGGCGAGCTCGACGAGGAGATGGTGTACGAGTCGCGTCCGGGTGAGACGTTCCTCCTCGGCGCGTCGACGTGGCGCATCGAAGACATCACCTATGAGCGCGTGATCGTCACGCCCGCGCCGGGGATGCCGGGCAAGATGCCGTTCTGGCACGGCGACGGCCCCGGCCGGCCGCTCGAGCTCGGACGCGCCGTCGGTGAGTTCGTGCGCAACGTGCGCGGCTGGGGTCAACCGGCCGCCCAACGCCTGCACGAGGAGTACGGGCTCGACCCGCGGGCCGCGACGAATCTTGTGCAGTACCTCGACGAGCAGGCCGAGGCCACCGGCGTGGTGCCAGACGACCGCACGATCGTCGTCGAGCGGTTCCGCGACGAGATCGGCGACTGGCGCGTGTGTGTCCTGTCGCCTTTCGGCGCGCAGGTGCATGCCCCGTGGGCGATGGCGCTCCAGGCCCGACTGTCCGAACGGTGGGGTATCGACGTCGAGCTCCTGTGGAGCGACGACGGCATCGTGATCCGCCTGCCCGAAGCCATCGACGAGCTCCCGATCGCCGACCTGCTGATCGATCCTGAGGAGATCGACGAGCTCGTCATCGCCCAGCTGCCCAACACGGCGATGTTCGCGTCGCGCTTCCGGGAGTGCGCCGCCCGAGCGCTGTTGCTGCCGCGCCGTCGCCCCGACAAGCGCACGCCACTGTGGCAGCAACGGCAGAAGGCGGCCGACCTGCTGTCGGTGGCCTGTCATCACCCGACGTTTCCGATCCTGCTCGAAGCCACGCGCGAGTGCATCAACGACGTGTTCGACGTGCCCGCGCTGCGCACGGTGCTGGCCGACCTGCGGTCACGGGCGGTTCGGGTCGTTCCGGTCGACACCCAGCGCCCCTCTCCGTTCGCGCAATCGCTCGTCTTCTCGTGGATTGCGGCCTACATGTACGAGGGCGACTCGCCGATGGCGGAGCGCCGGGCCGCCGCACTGTCGTTGGATCGCGATCTGCTGCGCGACCTGCTCGGAGCGGAAGAGCTCCGCGATCTTCTCGACCCCGGCGCGCTCGCCGACCTCGAGCTCGAGCTCCAGCATCTGGTCGACGGCCGGCGGGCACGCGACGCCGACGAGCTCCACGACCTCTTGCGCGTGCTCGGTCCGATGACCACCGTCGATCTCGATGCCCGCTCGACAGCCGATCCTTCACCGTGGCTCGAGCAGCTCGTGACCGAGCGCCGAGCCATCGCGGTGTCGATCGCCGGTGAGGCGCGCTTCGCCGGCGCCGAGGATGCCGGCCGGCTGCGCGATGCCCTCGGTGTCGCGCTGCCGATGGGCTTGCCCGGCGCGTTCACCGAATCGGTCGACGAGCCAATGCTCGACCTGGTCGCCCGATTCGCGCGCACGCACGGTCCGTTCCTCTCCGCGCATGTCGCCACCCACCTCGGCGTCGGGCTCGACCGAGTCCAGCCGTCGCTCGAGAAGCTCGAGCGCGACGGACGCATCGTGCGGGGCGAGTTCCGGCCCGATGGCATCGAGCGGGAGTGGTGCGACGACGACGTGCTCCGGCAGCTGCGCCGCCGTTCGCTGGCCGTGTTGCGGCGCGAGGTCGAGCCGGTCGACGGGCGCGCGCTGGCCCGATTCCTGCCCGCGTGGCAAGGCATCGGCTCGAACCGGCGCGGGGTCGACGGTCTGGTCGACGTGCTCGGTGTCCTCTCGGGTGCGGCCATCCCGGCGTCGGTGCTCGAAACCGACGTGCTGCCGGCCCGACTCGCCGAGTACCACGCTTCGGATCTCGACCTGTTGTGCACGTCGGGCGAGGTGGTGTGGGTGGGCGCCGGCGCGATCGGTGCGTCCGACGGTCGTCTTCGGCTCGTGTTCCGCGACCAGGCCCCGCTGCTCGTCCCGCCCGCGACCGACCTCGAGCTCGGGCCGGCGCACGAAGCATTGCTGGCGCACCTCGAAGCGCGCGGCGCATCGTTCTGGCCCGAGTTGGTGCAGGCGTTGGCAGCTCACGAGTTGCGCTATGACGACGGCGAGGTGCTCGCCGCGCTGTGGGATCTCGTATGGGCGGGGCTCGTCACGAACGACTCGCTGGCGCCGCTGCGCGCGATGGTTCATTCGCGTCCGGCGCGTCGAGTGAGCGGACGGCCGCGCCCAGGTCGGCTCGCCCGCCTCGGTCCGCCCGCCGGTTCCGGACGGTGGTCGCTCGTCGCGCCGTTGCTCGCACCCTCGCCGTCTCCCACCGAGGCGTCGCACGCCCGGGCGTTGCAGTTGCTCGAGCGCTACGGCGTGCTCACGCGCGAGGCCGCGCTCGGTGAAGGCCTTGAAGGCGGCTTCGCTGGTGTGTACCCCGTGCTCAAGGCGCTCGAGGAGCGAGGGCGCGTGCGTCGGGGCTACTTCGTGGCCGGGTTGGGCGCCGCGCAGTTCGCGCTACCCGGCGCGGTCGACCGCCTCCGCGGCCATCGCGAGCCGGGCGACAGCGTGCAAGTGCTGGCCGCCACCGATCCGGCGCAGCCGTATGGAGCGGCACTGCCGTGGCCGGAGTCGGAAGGACGACCCGCACGCGCCGCCGGTGCGCATGTCGTGCTGCTCGACGGCGAGCTCGCGGCATATCTCGAACGCGGCGGCCACAGCCTCACGACGTTCGGCGTCGACGGTTGGGCCACCGCGTTGCACCAACTCGTCGAGCGCGGGCGCTACCGATCGCTGGAGATCCGCAAGGTCAACGGCGAGCCGGTGCGCGAGGTCGACGCCGCAGCCGAGGAGCTCCGCCAGGCCGGCTTCGTGGACGGGTACAAGGGGCTCGTCTACCGCCCGCCCCGCGGCTAGCGCGAGCACCTCGCGACCAGCATGCCCGAGGGCGACACGATCCACCGCACGGCCAACCGGCTGCGGCCGGTGCTCGTCGGCCGGCCGCTGGTGAAGTTCGACGCGCCCCGCGCCGCCGGCAAGCGTCCGACGCCCGGCACCACGATCGACGCCGTCGAAGCCGTCGGCAAGCACCTCCTGATCCGCTTTGCCGGAGGCGTCACGTTACGCACCCACATGCGCATGACCGGTTCGTGGCACCTCTATCGCACCGGCGAGCGGTGGAAGAAGCCCGCGCATCTGGCGCGCGCCATCGTGGAGGTCGAAGGATGGACGGCTGTGTGCTTCGCCGCGCCGGTCGTCCAGCTCGAGACCAATCCCGGAGCCGACGCCAGTGTCGCCCACCTCGGCCCCGACCTGACCAGCGCCACCCTCACCGACGCCGACATCGAGCGCGCGGTCGACCGCATGACGGATGGGGAGATCGGCGTCGTGCTGCTCGATCAGCGAGTGGCCAGCGGCATCGGCAACATCTGGAAGAACGAGACGCTGTTCCTGTGTGGCGTCGACCCATTCCGTGCTGCTGCCGAGCTCGATCGCGACACCAAGCGGGCGCTCATCGCCACTGCGTCCAAGCTCTTGCGCGCGAGCGTGCGTGATGCACCGCGTCCCGGCAACGTGTACGGCCGGGCACGGCGCCCATGCCGTCGATGCGGCACGCCGATCCGCACGCAACGCCAGGGTGACCAGGCTCGCACGGCGTATTGGTGCCCCACGTGTCAGAAGTAGTCATCGTCGGCGCCGGTTTCGGCGGACTCGCCGCCGCGAAGGAACTCGCACGCGCGCCGGTACACGTCACGATCGTCGACCGGCACAACTACCACACGTTCCAGCCGCTCCTCTATCAAGTCGCGACCGCGGGGCTCAACGCGGCCGATGTCGCGTACGCCGTGCGCGGCATCTTCCATCGCCAGCCCAACGTGTCGTTCCGTCAGGCCGAGGTCACTGGCGTCGATTGGAAAGCGAACACCCTGGAGCTCGACGACGGGAGGCTTTCGTTCGATCACCTCATCGTCGCGGCAGGTGCGAGTGCGGCGTACTTCGGCATCGAGGGCGCCGCCGAGAACGGGTTCCCGCTGTACGCCCTCACCGACGCCATCACGTTGCGCAACCACGTGCTCGAGCGATTCGAAGCGGCCGACGCGGACCCGTCACTGGTCGACGACGGTGCGCTGTGCTTCGTGGTCGTCGGTGGCGGACCGACGGGCGTCGAGGTCGCGGGCGCGCTCGCCGAGCTGTTCGCGAAGGTGCTGCGCAAGGACTTCCGCACGCTCGACGTGAGCAAGGCGCGCATCGTGCTCGTCGAGATGGCTGACTCCTTGCTGCAGCCGTTCTCGAACGCATCACAACGTCACGCCCGTGAGCGGTTGACCGACATGGGGGTGGACGTCCGCACGGGCGAGGCGGTCACGAAGGTCACGCCGACCCGCGTGAGCCTGAAATCCGGCGAAGAGCTCACCGCGCACACGCTCGTATGGGCCGCCGGCGTGCGCGCCAATCCGTTGGCCGACGCACTCGGCGTCGCCACGACGAGGGCCGGACGAATCGTCGTCGGTCCTGATCTTCGGATTGCCGGACACGACAACGCCTTCGCGATCGGCGACGTTGCTGGCATCAGCAGTCCCGGCGGCGACTTGCTCCCGATGGTCGCGCAGGTCGCGATCCAGTCAGGAAAGCACGCAGCCCGCGAGATCGCGCGACCCCGACGTACGCCGTTTCGCTACCGGGATCTCGGAACGATGGCCACGATCGGCCGGCGCGCCGCAGTGGCCGAGCTGCCGATGCACATCCGCCTGTCGGGCACGCCCGCATGGCTCGCCTGGCTCGGCCTGCACCTCGTGACGCTCGTCGGCTTCCGCAACCGGCTGTCGGTTTTCCTCAACTGGGCGTGGAACTACGTGACCTGGGATCGCGGCCCCCGCCTCATCATCGAGCCCGATTCACCTTCGAGGGAGTAGCGCGCGCAGGTCGTCGATCGTGTCGACCTCATCGGGCGACTTGTCGTCGCGGTAGCGCTTGACGCGCGCGAAGCGCAGGCCGATCCCGCCGGGGTAGCGCGTCGACTCCATCACACCGTCGAGCGCGATCTCGACGACAACCTCCGGACGGACGAACACCACGTGACCCTTCTCGTCGGTCTTCAGTCGCTGGAACGTCTCGGTCTGCCAGCGCAGCATCTCGTCGGTCATGCCTTTGAACGTCTTGCCGACCATGAGGAAGCCGCCGTCCGGCCCGCGCGCGCCGAGATGGATGTTCGACAACCAGCCCGTGCGCCGGCCGCTGCCCCACTCGACCGCGAGCACGACGAGGTCGAGGGTGCGGACCGGCTTCACCTTCCGCCACGACGCGCCGCGGCGTCCCGCCTCGTACGGCGACGACACGTCCTTGACCATCACGCCTTCATGCCCCGTGGCCAACGCCTCCGCGAGGAACCGTTCGGCCTCCTCGCCGTTGGCCGTCACGATGCCGGGGATACGCAGCGGGCCGGCCACGCGTTCCAGTGCGGTGAGCCGGTCGAGCAGCGGTCTGTCGACCAGGGTCTCGCCGTCGAGCGCGAGACAGTCGAAGAAGCGCACCTCGCCGCCGACCGCTTCGCCGTCGAGGACGAACTCGTTCGCCGGCAGCGATCTGATCAACTCGACGAGGTTGGGTATCTGATCGGTGACGTCGTTGAGGTTGCGGGTGAAGCACCGGACCTCGTCGCCGGAGCGGTGCACCTGCAGCCGGATGCCGTCGAGCTTCCACTCGACCGAGGATTGTTCGAAGAGCGCCACCGCCTCGCTGGCGGACGGGCTCGAGGCGGCCAGCATCGGTTGCACCGGCTGCAATGGTTGGAGCCCGAATGCGTCGAGCGCGTCGGCGCCGCCGGTGAGCGCAGCTCGCGCCGCGACCGGCAGGTCGCCGGCGAACATCGCCGCGCGACGCACGGCGGCGAGCGGGAGGCCCGACGCTCGCGCGACGGCGTCGGTCATCACGCCGGCGAGCGCGCCCTGGCGGAGCTCGCCGACCAGCAGCCGGCGCAGGAACTCGCCCTCGTCGTGCGTCGCGCGCGAGAAGAGGTCGGTCAACAACGCGGTGCGCTGCGCGCCCGAGCCCGTTCCGGTCGTGATCGCGAGCTCGTCGAAGATCGCGTGTACGTCGAGGATCGAGAGCGAAGTAGCGTCTGCCGGAGCGGCGTCGACCTTGAAGGCGCTGCGCCAGCCGACGCCGATCTTGCCTTGTCGGGGCGCACCCGTGAGGGCGCTCACCGCGATCTCGATCTCCTCGGGCGCGAGCCGCGACAGGAAGTCGACCAGCGCGGCGACCTTGGCCGACCGCTTCGACGTCGACGTCATCGCCGCCGACGTGGCGACCAACTCTGCGAAGAGCACGGGTTGAGTTTGCCGCGCGAGCGTCGACATCCCAGACTGCGCACCGCATGGACTTCGCGACGATGATGAACCTCGAGCCCCACGGTCCTGACACCTTCGTCGGCATCGGGCCCAAGTACCCCTGGGGCGGGCTGTACGGCGGACAGATCGTGGCCCAGGCCTTGCGGGCGGCGCAGCTCACGGTCGAGCCGCAGTATCGAGTGCACTCCCTGCACGCGTACTTCATCCGTCGCGGCGACCACGAGGAGCCGATCCGCTTCGAGATCGATCGCATCCGCAACGGCCGCTCGTTCGTGACCCGCTCCGTCGTCGCCCGCCAGTCGATCGGTGCCATCTTCAACATGTCGGCCAGCTTCCAGATCGACGAGCCCGCGCCGGACAAGCAGATCGCCGAGCCGCCGCCCGTGCCCTCACCCGATGAGCTCGAGGGACAGGCGTGGATGGGTATGTTCGAGCGCAGGTTCGTTCGCGATCGAGTCGAGAACGGCCGCGCCGTCGGCTGGCTGCGTATGACGGACGAGGTCGGCGATGACCCGGCGCTGCATGCGTGCGCGCTGGCATACATGTCCGACGATCTACCGACGGACGCGGTGGTCGCGCTCCTCTATCCCGAGCGCAAGGCCGGCGAGTGGGACATGGACTTTCCGTTCTTCAGCGCGTCGGTCGATCATGCGATCTGGTTTCACCGGCCGGTACTCGCCGCCGACTGGCAGCTGCAGGACTTCACGTGCCACGGGCTCATGAGTTCGCGCGGCCTGAGTGTCGGCCACGTCTTCGACACCGAAGGCGTCCACCTCGCCACCGTCAGCCAAGAAGTCCTGCTCCGCGACCTGCGCTGACGAAATCCCATTCATACGTACACAAAAATGTGTACCTATGAATGGGATTTGGGGCGGTTCTCCCTGCGCCACACGACGCGTAGGCCGGACCAGATGTCGGAGATGGCGCACACCTTGTTGTCGACGAGGCCGAGTGGCAGGAACACCTCTCGCACGGTGTCCTCCGTGATGTCGGTCGGCACCTTGCTCGCCTTCTTCGGCCACGCGATCCAGAGCCCGCCGTTCACGTCGAGCGCCGCGAGCAGCTTGGGCACGCGCGCCTCGAGATCGGCGCGCTCGGTGTGGAACGACACGATCACGTCGTTCGTCCCACGCAGTGCGGTGCTGATCTTCACCGCGTCGGGCAAGCCCTCCAGTTCATTCGCGAACCCCTTCGGTGCGCCGAGCAGCGCGACCGAGTGGCCCTCCTTGATGCCGAGCTTCTTGGCCAGCGGCGTCCCCGAGTAGCCGGCAGGCACGCCTACTCCGTCGCGATCGCCTGAAGGACGTCGAGCTTCGCCGCTTTGCGAGCCGGACGGATCGCGGCCAGCACGCCCGCGAGCGCGCCCACCACGAGGATGACGACCAGGAGCGGCACGGGAGGCGCGAACGTGATCTCCGATCCACCGGTACCGACCACCACCGCCCACCCGAAGAAGAATCCGAGCACGAGCCCGCCGAGCGTTCCGAACAGCGAGATGATTGCGGACTCCCACCGGATCGACGACCGCACCTGCGCGCGCGTCATGCCAACCGCCCGCAACAGGCCGAGTTCGCGCGTGCGCTCGTAGACCGACAACCTCAAGGTGTTGGCGATGCCCAAGAGGGCGATGATGATCGCGAGGGCGAGCATGATGAGGATCAATCCGAACAGGGCAGCGATGCGCGACTCAAACGTCTGCTTCAACTCATGGAGATCCTGCACCTTGGCGGTCGGGTAGGGCTTGGCCGCCTGCTCGATCGCGGCTCGTCCTTGGTCGAACGGAACGCCCGGCTTGAACTTCACGAAGATGAATGCGTTGAGGGTGTTCGGTTGATTGGCTTCGAGGGCCTGGGTGCTGATGAGCACATCACTCGTGACCGTGCTCCGATGGAACAGCGCTCGGACCGTGAACGTCTTCTCTCCCGTCTCGACGAACGTCATGAGGTACTTGTCGCCGAGCTTCGGGTGCACCGTTGCGCCGTCAGGCCCCTTGATGTCCTGCGTGTCGAGCACCGCGACACCGTCGGTCCCGAGAGCAGAGATGTCGCCCGCGGTCACCTGCACGTCGATCACCTTCGAGAACGTCGCGGGGTCGACACCCGTGACCACGGTGCTGTTGTCGCCTTGACCGGAGAGTCCGATCTCGAGCGGAGCGGCGGCCTCGACCTCGGGAAGCTGGTTCAACGACTGTGCCAGCGTCGGGCTCACGCCGCCTCGTCCGAAACCGCCGGCGGTGATCGTGACATCACCGGTGAATGCTTCGGAGATCTGGTTGTCGATCGACGTACGCAGCGATCCGTACAGCACGGTGATCAAGCTCACGATGCCGACGCCGATCAAGAGCGCGTTCGCTGTCGCCGCCGTGCGGCGCGGGTTGCGCATCGCATTCTCTCGGGCCAGCGAGCCCGTCATTCCCTTCACCTTCGGAAGTGGCCAGCCGACGACACGGCTCACCGGCTTGGCCACGACGGGGCCGAGCACCACCGTGCCGATCAGCGTGCCGACGACGCCAAGCCCCAGCGCTCCGCCGGAGCCGCTGCCGATCGTGCCGCGGACGACATTGAGCACGCCGAGGGCGGTGAGCGCGGAGCCGGTGATGATGCGGCTCCTCTTGAGCGGCGACGTTTCGAACGCGACGTCGCGGAGCGCGGCGATCGGTGGAACCCGCGATGCCCTGACCGCGGGGAAGATCGCCGCCACCAACGTCACGGTCAGACCGACCACCATCCCGGCAACGATCGTCGAGCTGCGCAGCACCAAGCCGGTCGCCGGAAGGTCGAATCCGATCGCGGCGAACAAGGCCTTCAGCCCGCCGCCCACAGCGAGTCCGCCCGCGATGCCGAGGACAGATGCAAAGACACCGACGACGAGGGCCTCGAGCACAACCGACGTCAGCACCTGGCGCCGCGCCGCCCCGATCGCTCGCAGCAACGCCATCTCGCGCGAGCGCTGGGCGACGATGATCGAGAACGTGTTGTAGATGACGAAGCCGCCAACCACGATCGCGACCACCGCGAACGCCGTGAAGAAGATCGAGATGAAGCTGATGTTCTTCTCGATCTCGTTCTGTTGCTCCTTGGTGATCTGGTCGCCGGTCAAGGCCTCCGTTTCAGGTGGCAGTACGGCCTGGATACGCGTGGCCAGCTCTTGCTGCGAGACGCCGGGGGCCGCTTGGACCCTGACCGCATCGATCTTTCCGGGCTGCGTCAGGACGCGCTCGGCAGTGGGGAGCGTGAAGAGCACGTAGCTCGCGCCGAGGGGGCTGTCCGCGGTACCGAACTTCACGATGCCGACGAGATGGAACTGTTGAGGCGCCGTCGCCGTCGGCAAGACGATGAAAATCGTGTCTCCGACCTTGAGGTGACCCTTCGTGGCGCTCGACTTGTCGATGACGACCTCGTCGTCGGCTGCCGGCGCACGGCCGTCGCTCACATGAAATGGGTTCAGCGTGGCGTTCTCCGACCACGCCCCGCCGAACGTAGGAGCCCCTTGTCCGGGGTTGCCGATGGCCTTTCCATCCGAACCGACGACTTGGGTGTTGTCAGCGATGATGTCGCCCGCGGCATCCGCGACACCGTCAACACCCTTCACCGTCTGCACGAGTGAGTCGTCGATCCGCCTTCGCAGGTCACCGGTCTCGTCGCCCGTGACCTTCTGGGTGCTCCGCACGTACGCGTCCGTCCCGCGATAGACGTCGCCGAACAAGTCGTTGAAGCTTGTCTTGATCGTGTCGGTCAGCACCAGCGTGCCGGCAAGGAAGGCGACGCCGAGGAACACCGCGAGAAAGGTCGAGACGAATCGCGTCTTGTGGGCGATCAAGCCTCGCAAGGTGACCTTGAGCACTGGCTCAGTCTCCGAGTTGCTTGAGACGGTCGAGCACCTTTTCGGCGGTCGGGTCCGTCATCGTGTCGACCACCCGACCGTCGTTCAGGAAGACGGCGGTGTCGGCGTAGCCCGCCGCGACCGGATCGTGGGTGACCATCACGATCGTTTGGCCGAGATCACGCACCGCATCGCGCATGAACGTGAGGATCTCCGCGCCCGAGCGCGAGTCGAGGTTCCCAGTGGGCTCGTCGGCGAAGACGATCTTCGGCCGGCTCGCCAGGGCGCGACCGACTGCCACCCGCTGTTGCTGGCCGCCCGAGAGCTCGGACGGACGGTGAGACAGACGATCGCGCAGGCCGACCGTGTCAACCACTGTGTCGAGCCACGCTTGATCGGGCTCGCGACCAGCGAGCGCCATCGGCAGCGTGATGTTCTCGAGGGCCGTGAGCGTGGGGATGAGGTTGAACGCTTGAAAGACGAAGCCGACGCTCTCCCGGCGCAACAACGTGAGCTCCTTGTCCGACAAGTGCGACAACTCGACATCGCCGATGTACACATGCCCCGATGTGAGCGAGTCGAGGCCAGCGACGCAATGCATCAACGTGGACTTGCCCGAGCCCGACGGACCCATGACGGCCGTGAAGTGGCCGGCTTCGAGTGACACGGTGACGCCGTCGAGCGCACGGACTTCGGTGTCGCCGGATCCGTAGACCTTGACGGCATCGACGGCTCGAGCGACCGCGGTGACGTTGGTCACGGCGGATTGCGTGTCAGCGAAGGACATGCGGCCAAGCTAGGTACGAAGCGGGCATCGGACAATGCGGTATCACCCTGAGAACCAGTTCAGGGGAATTCCTGACCCTTTCACTGAGGCGTTCCCCCTACGCGTCCTCGTAGAATCAAGCCGTGACCTGCCCGGCGTGTGGGGCGCCTGCCGTTGATGGCTCGCGGTTCTGCGCGTCTTGTGGGCAGCCGCTCCAACATCGCTCCGATGAGCGCCGGATCGTCACTGTCCTGTTCGCCGACCTTGTCGGGTTCACGTCGATGGCGGAGACGCGAGACCCGGAGCATGTGAAGAACCTGGTCGATCGCTGTTTCGAACGGCTGGTGCTCGACATCGCGGCCTACGGCGGGAGGGTCGACAAGATCGTCGGCGACGCGATCCTTGCGTTGTTCGGTGCCCCGCTTGCTCACGAGGACGACGCCGAGCGGGCCGTGCGGGCCGGCCTCGCGATGCAGCGGACTTTGTCCGACTGGGCCAGCACCGACGATGAGCGGGCGCTGCGGCTCCGCATCGGCATCAACACCGGCGAGGTGTTGGTCGGCGCGCTGCGTGCTGGCGGCGACTACACCGCCATGGGCGACGTGGTGAACAGCGCGAGTCGCTTGCAGACCGCCGCGCAGCCCGGGCAGGTGCTCGTGGGGCCCACCACCGTCGCCGCCACCCGTCAGGTCGTGCAGTACACGTCGCTGGGCGCGCTCACCGTGAAGGGTCGCGAGGAGCCGATCGAGGTCTCCGTGGCCGAGGAGGCCCTGCTGCCTCCGGGCGCCCGCCCCAATCGGGGGCGAGCCCCGCTCGTCGGTCGCGATGCCGAGCTCGGGCTCATGGGGCACGCGATCGGTACCGCCGTCAATCGCCGCCGCGCCCACTTGCTGCTGCTGATCGGCGAAGCCGGGATGGGCAAGACGCGCGTCGCGGAAGAAGCCGCCACCGCGGCGGCGTGCGACCACGACGCGCTCGTGCTCGAGGGACGCTGCGTTCCGTACGGCGAAGCCAACGTGTGGTGGCCGGTTGCGGAAGCGTTGCGCGCCGGCTGCGGCATCACCGCCGACGACTCGACCGAGATCGCGCACGAGCGCTGCACCGACACCGTGCGAGGGGCACTGGGTGAGGCGTTGGCCGTCGAGGTCGAGCGCGTCACGAACGGTCTGCTCCATCTGATGGGCTACGACGGCCCGTTGCGCGACATCGATCCCACGCGCGCCCGCGAAGAAATGGTGCGCTCGCTCTTCACGTTCGTCGAGTCGGCCACCAAGCAGCGGCCGATGATCGTGCTGCTGTCCGACCTTCACTGGGCCGACGACATCGTGCTCGAGCGAATGGACGAGTTGCTCGAGCGCGTCGCGAACCAGCCGTTCGTGCTGATCGCCACCGCTCGTCACGCGCTGCTCGAGCGCTGGAACCCGAAGCCCGGTCGTCACAACGCGATCGTGATGAACCTCGATCCCCTCGATCGCGATGCCGCCACCGCCCTGCTCGGCGCACTCGTCGAGACCGAACTCCCCGCTGATCTGCGCGAAGTGCTGCTCGATCGCAGTGGCGGCAACCCGTTCTACCTCGAGGAGCTCGTGTCGCTCCTCAGCGAAGCCGGGATGGTCGGTGGCCCTGGCGCTGGGTCAGGACGAACCGATCTACCGGACACGTTGCGCGGGCTCGTGGCCGCTCGGCTCGACGGCCTCACTCCCGATGAACGACGCACGCTCGACGACGCGGCCGTCATCGGCCGACGCGGTCCGACCGATGCGCTACGGCTCATGGCGCGCGAGGCGCACGGCGTGCCCGACATCGAAACCGCCATAGACGGGCTCGTCACCAAAGACGTGCTCGTGATCGAGCACGGCATCTGGTCGTTCCGGTCCGACCTCGTTCGTGAGGTCGCGTACGGCACGTTGACGAAGGCGGACCGCGTGCGCCGCCACGCCGGTATCGCGAAGTGGATGGAGATGCACCAGAAAGAAGGCGCCGCGGACGTCGACCGCATTGCCCACCACTACGCCGTCGCCGCTGCGCTGGTCGCCGAGATCGGGTCGGTGCCGCACTTCCTCGGGCAGGAGCACTCGGTTTCTCTCGAAGTCAGCGATCTCGTCGAACGGGCCGTCGTCTGGCTCGAGCGTGCGCTGAAGCAGTCCGAAGCCGGTGAGCTGCACATGGTCACGATTCAACTCGCCACACAAGCGCTCGACCTCGGCGACGAGCTCTTGCCCGATGCCCGTCTCCACTTCCTCCTCGCAAAGGCACGCGCGGAGATCCAACTGCGAGAGCTCGACGGCGCTCGCGACGACCTCGATCGCGCGATGCAGTCGGCCGACGGCGACAGCGGCCGCGCGCACGTGCTCCTCGTGCGCGGCGATCTCGAGCAAAAGGCCGGCGACCTCGACGCGTCGGTCGCGAGCCTTGAGACCGCCATCGACACGTTCCGCATCCTGGGTGACGAATGCGGCACCGCCGACGGACTGCGTTCCCTCGGCATGACGTTGATGTTCCAGGACCACAACGCCCGGGCCGAAGCCGCGTTCAGCGACGCGCTCGAGGTGTACAAGGCCGTGGGCGACCGACGCGGTGAAGCGTGGGCGTTGCAGAACCTGGCTTGGCTGGCGTTCAGCCAAGGGCGCGCCGATCGGGCCGATGCGTGGCTGCAGGAGTCAGCGGCCACCTTCTCCGAGATCGGCGATGCCGGTGGGCTCGGCTGGGCGCTCGGCCTGCTCGCGTGGGTGCGCTTCCATCAAGGTCGCTATGGCGAGGCGGAGCAACTGGCGGAGCAGATGCTCGGTGAGGCCCGCGAGCGCGGCGACCGCTGGGCGGTCGGCATGATGCTCGTGCTGCTTGCCTCGCTACGGGTGTTCTCCGGTCGGGCGGCGTCGGCGATCGAGCCTGCACGCGAAGCCCGCGCCCTGTTCACCTCGATGGCCGACTGGTACGGCAGCGGCAACGCGCTCGGAATTCTCGCGCGTGCGCTCCTGGTGACCGGCCGCATCGAGGAGGCGTTCGGCGTGCTCGGCGAGATGGAGACGCTCGGTCCCGACGCGCGGCCCGACCAGTGGGCCCCGATGCTCGGCGCCGTTGCCGCCGCCCAGGTGGGGCTACCCGATCGCGCGGCGCACATCGATCCCGAAGCCATCGAGCCGGAGCACGAGCCTGGTCAGATCGGTTTCACCGATGCCGTCATTGCCTTCGGACTCATGCGCGTGCAGGGAGGCGATGCCCAAGGGGCAGTCGCGTTGCTCGAGCCGATCGTGCAGCAGTCGCCGACGTTGAACGCCAATGCCACATCGGCGCTGGCGCTCGCGTTCGCGGCGGCCGGGCGCCCGCTCGAAGCAGTGGCCCGGGCCGACGAGGTGCTGACGGGCGCCAGCGGCACGTACGCCGACTCGACGGTCGCGCTCGAAGCGAAGGGGCTGGCGCTCGCACAGCAGGGCGACGGTGAAGGAGCGGCGCGCGCGTTTCAGGACGCCCGAGAGATCGTCGACGCGACCGACGACGTGCTGCTTCGCGCGCTGCTCAAGCTGGCCGAGGGGAGCGCGCTCCAAGCGGTCGGCGATCGCCGTGCGGCCACGGTGAGAGCCGTGGCCGACGATGAGCTCCAGGCGCTCGGCCTGAGCGACACCGCCTGGCGCGTCGCCTTCGAGGTCGCCGCATCCGGCGTCGACCTCGTCGCCCGCTAGAGACGCGACGACCTCCTCACGAACTCGGGGTCATTACGCATGCCAGGGCATGCGTAATGACCCCAAGTTGGAGAGAGGTGGACTACTTGTTGGGCTGTGGGGTGACGCGCAGGTAGGGCTTGAGCGTCTTCCAGCCCTTCGGGAACTTCGCCTTCGCATCCTCGTCGGAAACGGCAGGGACGATGATGACGTCCTCGCCTTCTTTCCAGTTCACCGGCGTGGCCACGCTGTAGTTCGCCGTGAGCTGCAGCGAGTCGATGACTCGCAGGATCTCGTCGAAGTTGCGTCCGGTCGAGGCGGGATAGGTGATCGTGAGCTTGATCTTGTTGTCGGGCCCGATCACGAACACCGAGCGCACGGTGGTGGTCTCGCTCGCGTTCGGATGGATCATGTCGTACAGATCAGAGACCTTGCGGTCCGTGTCGGCGATGATCGGGAAGTTCGGCCGGAAGCCCTGCGTCTCCTCGATGTCGTTGGCCCATCCCTCGTGGTTCTCGGGGGAGTCGACCGAAAGGCCGATGACCTTCACATTGCGCTTCTCGAACTCGGGCTTGAGCTTCGCCGTGTAGCCGAGCTCGGTCGTGCACACCGGCGTGAAGTCCTTCGGGTGCGAGAACAGCACCGCCCAGCTGTCGCCCTTCCAGTCGTAGAAGTTGATCGGGCCCTCGGTGGTCTCAGCCTTGAAATCGGGGGCGTCATCGCCCAAGCGCAATGCCATAACGGTCTCCTCTGGTGGTGCGATTCGCAGTCTCGGCGGATTCTAGGCAGGGCGGACCGAAACCCGACCTGCTGTGTCGGGTTTGTCCCGCGAAGCTGTGTCGAACGTCTCGCTTGACATAAGTAGCAATGCTTGAGATAGTATGCATACCAACCCCAAGCACCCCCCACCACAAAGAAGGTTCCCGCAATGGCTTCCATCACCGAGACGCTTTCCGGTCTGCAGGATCAGGTCCTCGACCTCATGAAGACCGTCCAAGAGCCCGCCGTCGACGCCGTCGAGAAGGTCGCCGAGACCGTCGAAGGCTTCCTCCCCGAGGACCGTCCCGCGGTTCCGTTCGCCGACTCGCTCCCGAACCCGGTCGAGGCCATCGACAAGGCGTTCAGCTACGCCGAGCAGTTCGTCGACGGGCAGCACGAGTTCGTGAAGGCGATCCTCGCGAATCAGCGTGACTTCTCCAAGGCGATCGTCGAGGCGATCTCGCCGCTGCTGCCCGCCGCCAAGAAGGCGCCGGCCAAGCCCGTGGCCGCGAAGACGACCAAGGCCGCCTGACCCTCAGTCGAGTGAGAAGCCCCGGGTCTACGCCCGGGGCTTCTTCGCGCGTTCGGCCTCGTTGGCCTCGAGGTAGGAGCGGTACACCGCGAGCAACGCGGTGCGCTGCTCGGACTTCAAGGCGTTGTCGGCGGCGATCGCCTTCTCAGTGGTCGGTGACTCGTCGCCGACGCCGCCGTCTTCCTCGAGCAGACCGGCCTGCTTCAGCAACGACTCGGCCGACATGTTGAGCGCGGCGGCGATGGCCTTGAGCACGCGTACCGACGGCTCGTGCAGACCGCGTTCGATCTGGCTGAGGTACGGGTTCGACACGTTCGTACGTGCCGCGAGCTCGCGCAACGACAGCTCCGCCATCGTTCGCTGAGCCTTGATGAAGTCGCCGAGCGCACGCAGTTGTCGCTGCGCGTTCTCATCGAGTGTCGCCACGGCACAACCCTACCGAGGCGCCGGCATCTCCACGGGTTGGCCGAACGATCCCGGCAGGATGCGTTCCAGCTCGCCGGCGGTCATCGGCGCGCACAGATGGAGGCCTTGACCTTGCTGGCATCCGATGCGCCGCAACGCCTTGAGTTGCTCGACCGAGTCGATGCCCTCGGCGATCATGTCGAGTCCGAGTGTTTCGCCCAGCGACAGGACCGTGCGCACGAGCGCAAGATCACGGCTCGATCGCTCCACGTCCTGCACGAGCGACTTGTCGATCTTCAGCGTGTCGACGGGAAGTCGCTTCAGGTATCCGAGCGACGAGTAGCCCGTCCCGAAGCCGTCGATGGCGAGGCGGACTCCCACGGCCTTGAGTGCGAGAAGACGGTCGGCCGCGGCGGTGCCGGTGTCGTGCATCACCACCGATTCGTTGATCTCCAACACGAGCTGGTTCGGCTCGATCCCGGCACCATTGATCGCGGCGATCACGTCGTCGATCAGGTGCACGTCGTCGACCTGCTGCGCGGAGATGTTGACGCTCATCATGATCCTGAGCCCGAAACGGTCGTACCACTCGCGCGCCTGCCGGCTTGCCTGGTGCAGCATCGAGCGTCCCAACTCGACGATCAGCGCCGTCTCCTCTGCGATCGGGACGAACACGTCGGGCGCGATGTCGCCGTGACGCGGGTGGCGCCAGCGGACAAGTGCCTCGACCCCGACCAGGTCGAGCGTGGACAGGTCGAGAATCGGCTGGAACACGAGTGACAGGTCGCCATCAGACGTTTGTGCGATCGCGGCGCGCAGCTCGGTCTCCAGGTCGGCGCGTTCCTCCATGTCCGACCACATGGACGGCTCGAACATTTCGTAGCGTCCACGTCCGAGCGCCTTGGCGCGATACATCGCGACGTCGGCGAAGCGAAGGAGATCATCGGCCTTCATCGTGTTGGTCGACATCGCGACACCGATGCTCGCTCCGATTGGAAGTTCGCGTCCCTGCACCACCGCGCCGGGACGCAACGCGCTGAGAATCCGGCCGGCGACGCTCTCGGCTTCGGCTTGCGACGACTCCTCGAGCAGCACGGCGAACTCGTCACCCCCGAACCGGGCCGCCGTGTCGGCGGCGCGCAGGCAGCCGGCGACGCGTGTGCCGACGGCGATCAGGAGCTCGTCGCCGACACCGTGTCCGAGGCGATCGTTGACGAGCTTGAACCGATCCACGTCACAGAAGAGCACCGCTACGGTCGTGCTGTTCTGCCCGGCCCTCACCAGCGCGTGCTCGAGCCGGTCGAGGAACAAGGTGCGGTTTGGCAAGCCTGTGAGATCGTCGTGCAGGGCTTGGTGGGTGGTCGCGGCGACCCGCCGTGCATCCGAGAGGGCCAGGCTCGCGTGCTCCGCGAACATGTTGAGGAGGTCCTTTTCGAGAGCGGTGTACGTGCCGGGCTGGTACGACGCCACCGTCAGGCTGCCCACCACCGTGCCTTGATCGTTGACGGGTGCGGCCATTGCCCGTTGCAGTTTGTGCTCGCGGAACGCGGCGATCGTGTTGACGTCGGTGGAGTAGTCGTCGATCGCGACGACGCGGTTCAGGTCGATCGCGCGGCCTCCGGCTCCCGCGTTGGCGGGTGCGTGCAGCACAAGGTCGATGAGGTCGTCGCTGATGCCGCGATGAGCGACCATGTCGACCCGCGTCGGGTCGTCCGGCCGGAGGAGCCGCAGACCGACGACCTCCTGGCCGAGCAGCTCCGCCGCACCCTCGACGATCATGTCGAGGACCTCCTTCAAGGGTGCGCCGTGCGAGATGGAGCTCGTCACGCGCACCAATCGTTGGAGTTGTTGATGCCGCTCGCGCAGTTCGAGGTTGAGGCGGCGCTCGGCCTCTTGCGCGCGATTTCCCGCGATCGAGAGCGACAGCACGCGCGCCATCGCGCGGAGCAACCCGCGCTCCTCCGACGTGAACTCGTGTTCGCCGGCGCGCGCCACCACGATGTGCGAGTGGGCGGGGTGCTCGAGGTCGAGCGCGACGGCCGGGGACGGTCCGGAACCCGGCACAGGCGCGGTGGTTGCTCCACCACACACCGCCAGGAGCTCGGCTGCCGGTACCGGAGCATCGCCGTAGCCCAACGTCATCGACGCCCGCCCGCGCACCACGATGGCGCCGACCTCGGCGTCGACCGCTTCCGCGGCTCGTTCGAGCCCGGTCCTGAGCATCGACTCCTCGTCGTCTGCGGCGGAGACGGCGGCCAGAAACTCCGCGAGCAACAGGGTGGAGGTCACGCGACCGCCAAGACGACGAGCGTCTGGTTGTGAAATCCCCCCGTGCCGCTGGTGCGGGCGATCTCGCCGTAGGTGTAGAAGCCGGCCAAAGGCACTGAACCGGTCTGCGACTCGATGCGATCGACTTCGCGGGTGATGCCTTGGTCGCCGAGCACGCCTCGCCGGGCGATGCAGTCGAACACGATGATGCCGAGCGGCGCATGACCGTCGAGGTCCGCCAACGCGTCACTGCATGCCCCGTCCGTAGCCGCGAGCACCGACGACTCATCGCCTTCCATCAGCCATGCGAGCGCGCCCTGCGGTACCGATGCGATGCACCCGATCGAGCGGTCGCGCATGTCGGCCTCCGCAATGAACCGCACCTCCGCGCCAGATCGGCGGACGAGGCCCAGGGGATGCGTGATCGCGAACCGTGTGAACGCCGCGGCGTCCGCACCGGCCGACGGCGGCGCGTCGAGTCGAGCGAGGTAGGCGTCGAGCGCGGGCTGGTCGTCGATCGTCATCACGCGGCTGCCGACGCTCTTCGTGATCAGCATGGGTTCGCCCACGCGTCGCCAGCCATGGCGCACGCCGATCCCGAAGGGTGCATCGCTGCCGATGGCGGCGCCGATCACCGCGTCGCTCATGACCTCGTCGTCCAGCATCTGGAACGTGCGCTGCATCTTGAGGCCGTCGCCGGCGCACCCACCCACGAGCGGCACGCCGGCGCCGGCCACGCCGTAGGCGCCGCGCACGACTTCCTCCTGATCGCCGCCCAGCCCGTCTGAGAGCAGGAGCAGCACACGGTGATCTCGCGCCCGGACCGCGTCGTCGCGAAGGGCCGAGGCCGCGTCCGCACCCGCAGCCCGCAGCCGCGTCGACGCGTCGCGGCCGACGGCGGTCGCCACGGAGAACCCGTCGCCTCCAAGAGCGATCCCGACGACGCTCGCATCGCGGGGTCCGCCGGGAACGATTTCGCCGGCAGTCGAGCAACCGATGATCGACGTCGACGGGGCGTGCTCGCGCATGCGGTGGAGCAGGACCGAGAGGTCGTAGGTGTCCGACGCGAACACGATGAGGAGCGCCGGGTTCGGCCCGTCGAGCGCGTTTTTGCACACCTCGTCCGCAGCGGCAGTTCCGTCCGTGGCCGAAGCGCTACCAACGGCCAACCAACGCCGCCCTCGATCCCCGGCTAGCTGGCTGTGAATCCTTTCCCATCGGCACCTTCGCGGGCGAGGTGAGGACTAAAGGGGCTCAATTGCGGCCCTCGGCGCTCGGGTGACATCCGGCTCCAGGTAGATGACGGTCGCATCGGGCACCGCGCGGCGTATTGATGCCTCGATGTCATCCACCACGTCGGCCAGCTCGCGAAGGGTCAAGTGGGGAGCGAACTCGACCTTGGCGGCCACGAGGATCTCATCGGGGCCGAGATGCTCGGTGCGGAGGTGGATCAGACTCTCGACCCGCTCATCGGCCTTGATCACCTCGGCGATCCGTTGTTGCACCTCGGGGTCAGCGGCCTCTCCGAGCAGCAGGCTCCGCATCTCGATGGCAAGCACGATGGCGACCACGGCGAGCAGCACACCGATGGCGAGGCTCCCGATGGCGTCGTACTTGGGATCACCGGTGACGTCTGCCGTGACGACGGCCGTCAACGCGATGACGAGCCCGAGCAGCGCAGCCAAGTCCTCGAGGAGCACGACCGGAAGCTCAGGGTTCTTCGCGGTGCGGATGAACCGCCACCACGAAGTGTTGCGCTTGACCTTGCGGGCCTCGTGGATCCCGGTCCGAAAGCTGATCGCTTCGAGGACGATCGCGCCGAGCAGGATGCCAACCGCCCACTCCGTCGCCTCGAGCTTGTGCGCATTCTGGAGCTTCTCGACCCCGTCGAAGATCGAGAACAGCGCGCCGACGGAAAACAACATCACCGCGACGACGAACGCCCAGAAGAAGCGCTCGCGCCCGTAGCCGAACTGATGTGCCTCGTCAGCGGTCTTTCGTGACTTCCTGCCACCCAGCAGCAGGAGCAGCTGGTTGCCGGTGTCGGCCGTCGAGTGCACGGCCTCCGCGAGCATCGCTCCCGATCCGGTGAACAGGAAGCCGATGAACTTCATGATGGCGATGCCGAGGTTGGCGAAGAACGCCGCGATTACCGCCTTCGCGCCGTGTCCTTCCGAGGCCATCGCCTCGCATCGTAGGAGAGTCTTCTGGTCAGCACTCGGCGACGAAGGCGTTGAACAGCCGCTGCTGGATCTGGTCATCCGCGGCGGTCGCCTCCGGGTGCCACTGCACGGAGACGATCCAGCCTTCGGGCAATTCGAAGCCTTCGTTCACGCCGTCGTCCGCCGCCGCGGTGGGGATCGCCTTTGGTGCGAGATCCTGCACCGCTTGGTGATGGTGCGACCGCACCGAGCAGCGAGTCACGCCGAGCGCCTCGGCCAGGCGGGTGCCGGACTCGATCGTCACGTCGTGATCGACACCGCCGCCCGACCCGCGCGCGGGATCGCCGTGCACGAGCAATCCCGGAGTGTCGGTGATGTGCTGTTCGAGCGTTCCGCCCAGCGCCACGTTGAGCACCTGATGCCCACGGCAGATTGCGAGGAGGGGAATGTCGGCGTCGACCGCGGTTTCGACCATCGCGATCTCGAACGCGTCGAGCGACGCGTCGATGCCGTACACCGAGGGATGCGGGTCTTGGCCGTAGCGCGCGGGGTCGAGGTCGGCGCCGCCAGCGAGCACGAGACCGGCGAAGGGCTCGAGCACCTCGGCGGCCTGTTCCGGATCACGAAGGGGCGGCGGGACCAGCACGGGACGGGCGCCGGCCCGGTCGAGTGCATCGGTGTACCCGCGAGGCAGCGCCAGCGCGCCGGCCGTCCACGAGCTGACGCGACCAGGCTTGAGGTGCCGGCCCACGACGGCCACCAGCGGTCTCTTCACAGATAGTCGTCCTCCGTCACGGGCGCGAACCGCTCGACGCGAAACCGGCGAAGCGCACGAGCCATCTCCGAGTCGTGATGCAGCGCCAGCAGCGCCGATGTAATCACCTCGCGAGTCTTGTCGACCAATGACGATCGCACGACGACGGGCTGCACCGGGAACGGGCCCCACGTCTCGAGCACACGCATGCCCGGGGGCACTGCACCGAGCTCGAGCAGCGTGTTGGAGTCGATCGAGGCGGCGTCGATGCGATGTTCCGCGAGCATCTCGAGCGACTGCTGGTGTCCGCCCGTGTGCACGAGCGTGGCGAACGACTCGTCGAGATCCAGCCGTGCAAGTCGCTCGCGCAATGCGACGAGCCCGCTCATCGATTGGCGATCGTTGAAGCCGATCCGCGCGTCGGCAAGGTCAGCGAGAGACGACGCGGCAACCTCATCGCGTACCACCAGCTCGGCGAAGTACAGCGGTCGCCCCTCGTTCCGCTGATCGGCGAATACGGGGGCCGCGCCGACGAGCCGGACCGAGGCCGGGCTGCGCGCTGTCAGTTGCCGATACGACGGGGTGCAGAGGAAGCCGAGATCGACGTCGTCACGAGCGAACGGGTCGTCATCGGGGTCGGGGCCGCTCGCCTCGGTGAACGACTCCAGCGTCGCCTTCGTGTTCAGCGACTCGGCCACGGCCGAAGAGACGAGTTCGAACAACCCGAGAGGCAAACCGGGGGCGAGCCAGGTTGCGCATCGGAGCACGTTCTCATCATGGCCCGCGGTTCATCGGTTTCGGCACTCGTCACCGTCGGGTACCGAACCGCGATGGCAGACCACACGAAACCATCCGACGTGACGCGAGCAGAGGAGGCTGAGGAGGCGGGCAAGTCCCACGACGCCGGCCGCGAGCCCACCCCTGAAGAAGAGGCGGCGGCGGAGCGCAACACCGTCGATCCTGCAACCCGCGAGGGCTACGAAGAAATGCTCGAGCGTGGCGCTCACCAGAAGGGCGAAGGCAAGCCCGGCGTTTGACCCCACCAACACCGGAACCCCCGGTACGCCCCGGAAACCCCGGTACGCGCGGAACCGGCCCCGAAGGGCCGGTTCCGCTAACGAGGTGCCCGGGCGGGAGGCACCCCGTTCCCGTTGGCGTATCGCGTGCGCAGCGTCAGAACTCGCTGCGCAGCTGCCGTGCCTTACTTCTTGTGAATCTTGTCCTTGACGTCGTCGACGACGTCTTCGACCTTTTCCTTCACGTCGTCCACGAAGTCCTTGACCTTGGCGCCGACCTGATCGGCCTTGCCTTCTCGCTTGAGTCGGTCATTGTCCGTGAGGTCGCCTGCAGCTTCCTTCACGCGACCCTTCGCATCGTCGATGTTGCTGCCCATGACGTCTCCTTTTCAGTGAGCGATCCTGTTTGGCTTGCCCATGTGGCGGGGGAACCCAAACATCAGGGCGGCCGCTAACGTCGCTTGCGGCCCAGTTGTTCAAGCGAAGGATTGTTGGGTGAACGAGCGCGCTGACGGACTGATCGAGCTGGTTTTGCCCGCGGACACGCGCCTTGTGCGCGTCGCGCGCCTCGTTGCCAGCGGTGTTGCCACGACAGCCGGCTTCGATGTTGACGAAGTCGAAGACCTGCGGATTGCGGTCGACGAGGTCTGTACCGCGCTCGTCGAAGGCGGCGATGGCTCGCCGTTGCTACTCGGCTTCGATCTCGGCGATGGCGAGGTCACCGTCGTCGGAAGCACGAAGGCGTCGAGTGGAGTGGCATTCGAGCCCGATCGACTCGCGCTGAGCCGCCAGATCTTGGCCGTCGTCGTCGACGAACACGACATCAGTGCGGACCACGGCCAGATCAGCGTGCGCGTGAACAAACGGCGCATCAACAACGATGGTGGATGAAGCGAGCGGCGACGACGCCGCCATCGACAAGGCAGCCGCGACGCGCGCCGAGCGCGCGGCGGCCGCCGCCGAGGCCGACATCCAATTCCGGCGTCTGCGGGAGACCGGCGACCGTCAACTGCGCAATGAGCTCATCGAGCAGCACCGGTGGGTCGCAATCCATTGTGCCCGTCGCTTCGATCGCCGCGGCGAGCCGCTCGACGACCTCATCCAGGTGGGACAACTCGGCCTGCTGAAAGCGGTGCAGCGATTCGATCCTGAAGTCGGTGTGTCGTTCGCCAGCTACGCCATTCCGACGGTGATGGGTGAACTTCGGCGCCACTTCCGCGACGCGACGTGGGCCGTCAAGGTGCCGAGGCGCGTGAAGGACCTGCACGTCGACCTCGGAAACGCGGTCGATTTCCTTGCGGCTGAGAACGGGCACCCTCCCACGCCCGACGAGATCGCCGAGCACCTCGGTGTCACGGTTGACGCGATCCTGGAAGCGATCGAAGCGGGCGGCGCGTATCGCACGTCGCCACTCGTCAGCGCGAACGACGACGACGATGGTCGACGTGAGACGAAGGCGTTGCGCACCGACGACGCATTGCTCGACGGTTCAGACGACCGACTCCTCGTGCGCCAGTTGCTCGAGACACTGCCCGAGCGCGAACGCACGATCGTCGAGTTGCGTTTCTATGCCGGGTTGAGCCAGAGCGAGATCGCTGACCAGGTGGGAGTCAGCCAGGTGCACGTGTCACGGTTGTTGCGCAGCAGCCTGAGCGCGCTGCAGCGCGCCGCCGGCGATCGGCTCGCGGACTAGGCGGTCACTCGCCCGACAGCAGATCGCGCGTGCCGGTCATGTCGAGCACCCGCTCGACGGCCGGGCTGAGGTTCGTGAGGTGCAATCGGGTCCCCGCGCTCTCGAGCTGTTCGCGAGCGGTGAGCAGCGCCCGCAGGCCCGACGAATCGATGAAGCTCAGCGCGCTGACGTCGACGATCACGGAGGTGGCACCTCGACCCGACAACGCGGCGAGTTCCGCGGCCACCTCGTCGGATCGATCGAGGTCGAGCTCACCCTGGATCGCGACGCGAGCGACCCCATCCTCCACGGCGGTTGCGACGTTGAGCGGGGCGTCGTCGGTCACGGTCTGGACCATATCCCGCCCTCTGGGGTCCTGAGAGCGAGAGCTCATAGGCAATCTGTCCGGTCGATCAGATGGTGGGTGCGCAGAATGACCTGACTTCTGTCAATCGCTGGACGATCAGGGCACGAGCGGAGGACACTGGAGGCCGTGATCGATGTCGACCTCTTCGAGCTCCCCGCCGATCATCCTGGAGTCGCCGACCACGCGTACCGCGCCAGGCGCGCGGCGATCGCCGAGGTCGCGGCCCGGTTCCAGCGCGGTCAGCCGATTCCGAACGTCACGTACATCGAGGAGGAGGACGAGGTCTGGCGCACGGTGTCGGCCGAACTCGCGCGCAAACACGAGCGCTACGCCTGCACGGCGTATGTGGAGGGAGCCGAACGCCTCGCGCTGCGATCCGATCGCGTGCCGCAGTTGCAAGAGGTCAGCGACCAGTTGCACTCGCTCACCGGCTTTCGCGTCGAACCCGTGGGCGGGCTCGTTCCGACACGAGTGTTTTACGGCGCATTGGCGGATCGGTCGTTCTTGTCGACGCAATACGTGCGCCATCACAGTGTGCCCTTCTACACACCTGAGCCCGACGTGATCCATGAGGTGGTCGGGCATTGCAACTCGCTCGCGCACCCTGCGTTCGCCGAGCTCTATCGGCTCGCAGGAGAGGCATCGCGGCGCTGTGAGTCCGAGGAGGCGCTGGAGTTCTTCAGTCGCGTCTTCTGGTTCAGCCTCGAGTTCGGCGTGGTGTGGGAGAACGGCGAACTGCGCACCTACGGCGCGGGACTGCTCTCGTCGTACGCGGAGATCGAGTTGTTCCGCGATGCGGAGATCCGTCCCATCGACATCCGAGCGATGGGGTCGACGGCCTACGACATCACGCATTACCAGCCGTTGTTGTTCGCGGCGGCGTCGTTCTCGCAGGCTGTCGACGCGTTGTCGGGGTTCTTCGCGAGTTACGACGACGACGCGTTCGTGCGCTTCGCTTCCGCCGCCGCGTAGCGCCGCAGACCCCACCTCATCGGGCGACTGACCAACGGATAGAACGCGCCCACCGCGCCGAAGCGTCGAGGCACGGTCGCGTGCACCGTTCCCCGCTCGATCATCCGCACGATGCCGTCGGCCACACGGCTTGCGGGAAACAGCTTGCCCTTGTACTCGTTGCCGGTGTGCTCCCAGATCTCGGTGTCGATCGGGCCGGGACTGAGCACACCGACGTGCACGCCTGTTCCGGCCAACCCGACGGAGAGGCCATGCGACCACCTCGACAGTGCGGCTTTCGATGCCCCGTAGGCGGGCTCGTCAGGAGTGGGCACATAGCCCGCCACCGAGGTGACATTCACAATCGAGCCCTGGCCGCTGGCGATCATGCCGGGGAGTACGGCGGCGGCGACGTAGATCGCGCCGAAGAAGTTGACGCCCATGACGGCCTCGACGTCGTCAGCGGCGCGGTGCAGCGGGTCCTCGGGTGGGCTGACGCCGGCGTTGTTCACCAGGATGTCGACCCGGCCGAAGCGAGTGAGCGCTTCATCGACGAGCTCCCCGGCGAACGAGCGTCGGGACACATCTCCAGCGTGCGCCACGCTCGCCTCGCTGTGCCGACGGCACGCCGCAATGGTCTCGGCGAGCCGATCCTCCCGGCGGGCCACACCGATGACGGTCGCCCCTCGCTCCGCCAGCCGAACCGCAGTGGCGGCGCCGATCCCGGACGATGCCCCCGTGACGATGGCGATCGATCCCTTGAGCTCCACGGTCGACACGGTAGGTCCTCGACCTCTTAAGCCCGTCTTGACCTCCGGCAGACGTGCCCGAGACCTGCCTCATCGCACTATGAGCTCACCCCAACCCAAGGAGTTCCAGTCTCATGAACCGTCTACTCAAGCTGCCCGTACTGCTCGGCGTAGGCATCGGCGCCCTCGCGCTCGGCGGCGTCGCCGTTGCCGCCGCGAGCAGCTCTGGTGGAGCATCCATTCGCCCGGCTGCCGTTGTGTCACAACAGTCGACGTCCTCCACGAGCGACGACTCGACGTCCTCCACAAGCGATGACTTCTCGTCGAGCGACGACACCCAGTCGTCCAACGACGATCCCGCGTCGCATGACCTGAACGACGACCACGGCGGCAACCGCGGCCCCGGCAACTCGGGAGTCGACAACAGCGGCCCGGGGAACGCCGAGGACCGCAGCTCGTCCAGCGACGACAACAGCTCGTCCAGTGACGACGACAACAGCTCGTCCAGCGATGACGACAACAGCTCGTCGAGCGACGATCACGGTGGCCGTGGTCATGGGGGCGGCGACGACGGTCCCGGCCACGACTGAACATCAAGCGGCCGCTCGTGGTTGAGCGGTAGCAGCTAGCGAGCCGAGCTCGGGAGCGTCAGCGAGATGCTGGCGCCTCCGAGCTCGCTTCGCGTGATGCGCAGTGTGCCGCCGGCGGTTTCGACGGTGCGCCTCGCAATGTCGAGCCCGAGACCGGTCGATCGCCCTCCGCTACGCCCGCGTTCGAGGTCCGTGTCGTCGATGCCCGCACCGGCGTCGTCGATGCTCAGCCTTGCTTCCGCGTCACCATTCTTGTGAAGAGCGACGGCGAAGGCGGTGCCGTCGGGAGTGTGCTCGAACACATTGCCGAGCAGTGCGTCGAGTGCCGCTTCGAGCTCTCCAGCGGTCGCGGCGACAAACATCGGCCCGATGGCGAGATCGGCTCGCAGGACACGGCCCTGGTCTTCGGCCAGCGCACTCCAGAACGCGACCCGGCTCGCGGCGACCGTGGCGAGATCGGCCCGAACGCCTACTTCGGAGGTGATCGGGCGGCGAGCTTCGGTGATCACCGCAGTGACTGCGCCTTCGAGCTCATCCGTCGCGGCCCTCAGACGCTCACGCGCCTCGGTATCCGTGACCGTGTCCGTCTCGAGTCGCAGGACCGTCAGCGGCGTGCGCAGCCGGTGCGACAGGTCGGCGACGAGCTCGCGCTCGGCCGCCAGCAACTCACCCACGCGGCCGGCGAGCAGGTTGAACGCCTGCGCAACCGCGGCCACCTCCTGCGGCCCCTCGGGCTCCACCCGCTGTGCGAGGTCGCCGTCGCCGAGTCGCTCGGCTGCACCCGCAAGCCGCCGCATCGGTCGCACCATCGACGCGCCCAAGCGATCGGATACGGCCACGGCCCCGAGCACGAGCACGATGCCGAGTCCGACCAGAATGGCGGTGGCACGGTTCACCCCTTTGGTGAGCAGCGCGTCAGGAACCCACACGCGCGCGACGTTGATGCCTGTACTGCCGGCGACGGGTAGGAAGACCGCGGTCCCTCCTGGATGCGAGGCGGAGAACGACTCACCTCGCTGAGCCAATGCGAGGTCGTCGTCGTGGGGGATGTCTGGACCGACCTCCGCTCCGGAGGCGAGCACCACCGTCAGTCGGCCGTCCCGCCCGGAAGCCGTGCTGGCCACCGCCGTTGCCAGGTCCGGTTCCGACGAGGTCACGGAGACGAAGGCCGCGAAGGCGGCGTCGCGCTCGGCGTTGGTGACGGCGCGGTCGCGGGCGACCGTGCGCACGAGAATCACCAGCGGAACCAAGAAGGCGATGGTCACCATCAACGCGATGGCCGCGGCGACGACGATGAGCCGGCGCCGCATCAGTCTTCGGGAACGACGAGTTTGAGGCCGACGCCTCGCACGGTGTGCAGGAAGCGGGGGGCGGCTGCCGACTCGCCGAGCTTTCGTCGTAACCAAGACATGTGCACATCCACGGTCTTGTCGCCGCCGCCATAGGGCTGCCGCCACACCTCGGCGAGCACATCGCGGCGCGTCACCACTTCGCCCTCGCGACGAGCGAGGTAGGCAAGCAGGTCGAATTCCTTCCGGCTCAGCTCGAGTGGCTTGCCGCTCAGTGTCACGTCGCGGCTGGTGGTGTCGATGCGCAGCTCACCGACTTCGAGCACCGCGCTGGTGGCGGTCTCGTTCGACCGACGCAACACGGCCCGCAACCTCGCCTCCAGTTGATCGACGGAGAAGGGCTTGACCACGTAGTCGTCCGCGCCTGCATCGAGCAGCCGGACGATCTCGGCCTCGTCGTCTCGCGCGGTGGCGATCACGATCGGCACCGCGCTGACCGCTCGCAGCATCTTGAGGAGCTCACTACCGTCGAGATCCGGCAGCCCGAGATCGAGGACCACGACCTCAGGGGTCCACTCGACGATGTCTCGCAGTGCCTCCATCGCGGTGCCCGCGGCGCGCACGGAATGGCCGCGCTCGGAGAGCTCGCGCACGACCCTCTCGCGGATGCGGTGATCGTCCTCGACGATGAAGATCGCGGCCACGGTGTCACCCTAAGGCGCACCGGAGGTCCATCCTTGGGCGCTTAGCGTCGATTTAGGGTCCGCTTGAACACGGACGGGCTCCCCGTCCGCCATCCTTGGACGATGCGCCACACGGGACTGCTTATCGCCGGCTGGGCCGTCGCGACCGTGCTCGCGCTCATCCTCGGAATCCAAGCGGTGAGCGCGATCTCGGCCTCCGTGACGAGCTCGCCGACAGCGTCGCTGTCGCCCGCCTCGGTCAAGGCCGCGCTCGCTCAGACGAGCTCCTCCGAGGACTCGTCGTCGTCATCGGACGATGGGTCGTCATCGTCATCCGGGGGTGATGATCACGGCGGTCAGCAATCTCAAAACTCGTCATCCGACGTGACGGCCTCGTCCAGCGAGGACAGCTCTGTGGCGAGCAGCGCAGCCGTCGTGGCGCCGCCGGAGGATCGCACGTACCAGCTCATCGGTGGGACCGTCGGCGTCCGCTTCGAGAACGGCGAGGCACACCTTCTCTGGGCGACGCAGAACGCCGGCTATTCGGTCGAGTCGAGTGGCAGCTCGTCCAACGTCGACGTCCGCTTCGAGAGCGACAGTCATGAGTCGCGCTTGAAGGCGTACTGGGACAACGGCCCGCAAGCTGAGACCGAGGAGAAGTAGCGGTACCTCACTCGTCAGGGAACTGCGCCCACCAGGCTGACAGCGAAGCGGCCGCTGCGAGAAACAGACGGCGATGACCGGGATCGGCGTCGGCGGCGTCGAAGCAGGCGAGCGTGTACTTCACGAGATGGGCGTCGTGATGCAACGCGGCGCGGGTGGCGAGTTCGGTGACGATTCCGTCGAGGTCTGCTTCCGGTGCATGCCACACCATCGAGGCCGCGGTGGCCTGTCCGGCTTCGATGGCCTCGGTCAGATCGGTCGTCGCCGTGCGCTCAGGCTCGAACGCGGCATCGAGCTGGCGTTCGCCGAGCGCGGCGCGGAAGCCGACGACATGTGTGGACGCGACCGCGACAGCCGTGCGCGGCTCCGAGCCATGACCGGCGAGCGCGATGACGGCCTGCGGCATGGTGAGGCAGTGGCTCCAGCCGTACGGCGCCTGGTCAGGCGACTCCTGCAGCATGGACAGCGCCGCGATCCGTGCGAGGTCGCGTCCAGCTGACGCGGGGTCGCCACCGATGACTCCGGCGAGCAACTTCGCGGCGATGCCGCTCTCCTCCGCCTGGTTCATGATCGGAAAGATGAAGTTGTTGCCCGGAAGCCCCAGTATCGGTACGTCGAGGAGCGCGGTCTCCAGCGTGGTCGGCGTTGCGACACCGTCGGTGGGGTCGTCGAACCAGCGCAGCTGCCAATCAGGATGACGAGCGAGCTCGCGCGCTGGCCCGCGCACGATCGTGACGGGAACGTCGGCGGCCAGCGCGACGCGGGGGAGGAGGTACAGCAGGATGCTGGCGTGCGCGGCGGCGGCCAGTGATGCCGCGACGGGTTGTGCGAGGAGTGTTCGGAGCTCGGTCGCCGTGACGTGTTCGCCGACCCATTGTGCGATCCGGTCGACGTCGTCGAGGTCGCCGGCCGCCAACGCCGCGACGAAGCGAGAGACCCCTTCTGCGACCGTGTCGGCGTCGATCGGCGCGGGCGGTTCGACCGGATCGCCCGCCGCGGTGTACTCCGCTGCGAGCCCTCGGATCCGAGCACGCGCGGCGTCACGCGATGACGGGTGAACGTAGGGGAGCAGGCCGGCTCGAGCGAGCAACTCGAGCGGCGCATGGAGCACGAACGAGTCGGCGGGCGCGGACTTGGGCACGGCGAGGAGCGCGCCGACCTCCGCGACGAGTGCTAGGTCGTCCAAGCGTCGGCGCCGACTTTGCCGCCGAGCTCCGCGCACTCAGGGGCGAACACGCCCCAGCTGCACTCCCAACCCGGGACGATCCAGTCGTGCATCATCCAGACGTCCGTGAGCTCGCGCTTCACGCCGCCGCGCGCGGCGCACTCCGCTGGTGTGGTCTCTTCGGCCCCGATCACTCCACCGCCACTGTTCGAGAAGCACAGGCCACCGTTCTGGTTGTGCTGGTGCCAGTGGTCGTTTGGTCCGGCGAAACCATCAGGCGCACCACCCGGGTGGAACACGAGGTAGCTCAAGCCCACGAGCTTGCTGTCCGGACGCGTGCCGTCGAAGAGCAACTCGGACGGCACCGCGGGATCGAATCCAAAGACCAGGCTGACGTTCGTGTAGTGCGCACCGATGCACGGCACGAACGTCGTCGACGCGACGTACCCCGCAGCCTCGGCATCGGCCACGGTCGGGTACTTGTCAGCGACGCTGCGGGCCAACGCCTGCTGTTCCTGGAGCAAGACGGCGGTCGGGCGGTCGATGGCGATCTGCTCCACCGGACCGCGGTGGTTGTGGCCCTCCGCGTCCATCAGGCTGCCTTCTGACGCGGGGGGCCCACTCTTCTCGCACGGCGTGTTGCCGGTGAGCACAGGGACGGCGCCCGCGCCGGTGGTGCCGGCCGCTGCTCCGTGGTCATGGCCATCGGCGGCGAGGCCGGTCGCGCTGACGGATCCGGTTCCGTGTGTGTGCTCGCCGGCGTAGCGCGGCGTGAGCGCCGCGGTGGAGACCGCGGCGACGATCACGCACGCGATCGCCGCGCCCGAGGCGAGGAGCCGCGAACCCGGCACCACGCGGAAGCCGCGACCGGCACGCGAGCGCCACAGCAAGACGAGGCTGCCGAGCACGATGACCGCCTCCAACGCGGTGGCGACGAGATCGGGAACGCCGACGTCTTCGGCCACACCCGAGTTCGGTCCGAACGGGACACCGACCGTGCGCGAGATCGCCCAGCTGGCGATCACCAAGATGTTCAGCGTCGCGAGAGCGAACGTGGTTCGCGAGGGGCGCGCGACCAGGGCGACCGCCAATCCCAACTGCAACCACGCCACGACCGCGAAGAAGAGGCCGTGGCTCCACGTTTCGGCCCAGTGCCCTGGCGTGAACGCGGCGTGCAGCAGCGCGGTTCCCAACGCGGCGACGCCGAGCAGCACGAGTTCCGGCCGAAGCACCCGCGCGGCTGCTGATGGCCCCCTGGTTTCGGGCGCGGGCTCTTCCTCGAGTTCGTGCTCGCGAACCAGAAGACTCATCGGTACCCCCTCGGAAACCCACCACGAAGGTACCTCACCACCCCATCTACGCTCCGGTCGGGGTCAGGAGGTGACGGTGGAACACCGGACAGACACTGTGTACGCGGGGCACTACTTCCTCGCGGTGCAAGGGGTGGCGTTGATCCGTTCCGTGTTCGACGATTCGCGCGCGGCAACACAGCGCGTCGACGAGATCCGGGAGATCGCGGCCAACGTCGATGAGTTCCCGCATTCGCTCGCGATACCGCTGATCGAGCACGACGTCGAGGACGGGTACACCCAGTGGGCCCCCGTCTACGACCGACCGAACCCCGCGATCGCGGCTGAACAGCCCACGGTGCACGAGATGCTCGCGGAGCTTCCTGTCGGCGTGGCCCTCGACGCGGCCTGCGGGACCGGACGGCACGCCGCGAAGCTGGCCGAGCTCGGGCACCGGGTGATCGGCGTCGACGCAACCGAGGCGATGCTCGATGTCGCCAGGGCGAAGGTGCCGGCCGCGGACTTCCGCCGCGGCCGCCTCGAGGATCTCCCACTCGATGCTGCCAGCGTCGACGTCATCACGTGCTCGCTCGCGCTCACGCACGTGCCCGATTTGAAGCCGGTGATGCGCGAGTTCGGACGCGTGCTCCGACCGGGCGGTACGGCCGTGCTGTCCGACATGCACCCCTTCAACACGATGGTCGGTGGCGGCATCGCCGGATGGCCCTCCGACGACATCACGAAGGGCATCCCGTACGTCGTGAATCGTGTGCATCAAGTGAGCGACTACATCGAGGCATTCAACGAGGCGAGCTTGTCGGTCGCCGCCTGCGTCGAGCCGCGATTCGGGGAGGCGCAGGTCGTGCAGTTGCCGAGCTTTGGGATGTACCCCGACGCGAGCCGGCAGGCCTTCGGCGGCTTGCCCTACATACTGATCTGGAGGCTTCGTCGCAGCTAGGGATGTGACGGCGCGGGGGGCGCGCCAGCCAACTCGAACATGACGTCGTCGACGTAGCACCAGAACCAGTCTTCACCGGGCTCGTACGAGCGGACGACGGGATGACCGACTCCGATCGCGTGCTTGGTGGCGTGCCGGCCCGGCGAGCTGTCGCAACAACCGACATGGCCGCAGGTCTGACACACCCTGAGGTGCACCCAGTTGTGCTGGCCGTTCGCCAGACAGTCCTCGCAGCCGGTTGACGACGGAACGACCGGTTGGATGACGTCGAGGTGAGCGCAGTTCACGGGCATGCGCCCTTCTTACCCTCGTTTCGCCGTGACAGGCTGTGCCGCATGCCCGCAATTTTCGTCCATGGTGTGCCCGAGACCCCCGTGTTGTGGGATCCGCTCCGCTCGGAGCTTCAGCGATCCGACATCGTCGCCCTTCAGCTGCCGGGCTTCGGTTGCGCCCGACCCGATGGGTTCGGCGCCACGAAGGAGGAGTACGTCGAGTGGCTCGTCGGCGAGCTCGAGGGGCGGCAAGGCGACGGCCCGATTGATCTCGTCGGCCACGACTGGGGCGGCGGCCTCGTCGTCCGGCTCGTCAGCATCAGGCCGGATCTCGTGCGCTCGTGGGTCACCGATGCGGCCGGACTCGGCCACGTCGACTTCGAATGGCACGAGTTCGCCAAGATCTGGCAGACGCCGGACGCCGGTGAAGAGTTCTTCGCGGCGCAGCTCGCGCTCTCTCCAGAGGAACAAGCAGGCGTGTTCGAAGGTCTCGGCGTGCCGCACGAGCAAGCGATGAAGATCGCGGGGCTCGATCAGACGATGGCCGACTGCATCCTGGCGCTCTACCGCTCGGCGACGAAGGTGGGCACGGAGTGGGCTCCGGACTTCAAGGACGTTCCGAAACCCGGCATGGTCGTGGTGCCCGCCGAGGATCCGTTCCTTTCCGAGCAGCTCGCGACCGCCGCCGCGGCCAGCGCCGGCGCGCGCACGCATTCGCTCCCCGGCGTCGGTCATTGGTGGATGCTGCAAGATCCCACCACGGGCGCGGCGATGCTCGAAGAGTTCTGGGCCTCGCTGAGCTGACCGTGACCGACATCGCGCTGCTGTCGCCCTCGTCGTTCGCTCACGGTCAGCCGCACGAGCAATTCGCGTGGCTGCGCGCGAACGAGCCTGTGCACTGGCATGACGAGCCTGATGGAAGTGGCTTCTGGGCGGTCACGCGCTATCGGGACGTGAAGGCCGTCGGCCGCGACGCGTCGACGTTCTCGTCGATCCCCACGATCATGATCCCCGACGGCGAGGCGAGCCTGGAGGTCGGCGATCACAAGATGTTGATCACGGCGGACCCGCCGCACCACACCGGATTGCGCAAGCTCGTGGCCAGCGACTTCATCCCGAAGGCGGCGCAGGCCATGCGGCCGCGCATCGAACTGCTGGCGCAGCGGATCATCGACGGCGTCGTCGACAGGGGCGAGTGCGACCTCGTCGAAGACGTGGCCGGGCTGATGCCTTCGTACGTGATCGCCGACATGCTCGGCATCCCGCACGAGGACGGCGTGGCCCTCTACCGGCTCACCGAGACCATTCACGCTTCGCCGGAGAGCGTGCCGCCGGGCGCGGCGATGGGCGCGATCCTCGAGATGTTCAACTACGCCCGCGGGGTGTGGGAGCAGAAGCGGGCCGAACCGGCGGACGATCTGGCCACGCTGATCGCGCTCGCGTCCGTCGATGACCAAGAGCTGGATCTCATCGACTTCAACCTCTTCTTCCTCCTGCTCATCGACGCGGGCGGCGACACCACTCGCAACCTCGTGGCGGGTGGGATGGACGCGTTGTTCGCGCATCCGCAACAGCTCGAGTGGCTGATGGGCGACCTCGAAGGGCGGATGGGCCCGGCGGTCGAGGAGCTGCTGCGGTGGGTGAGCCCGGTGGTCTACATGCGCCGCACCGCGACGCGCGACACCGAGCTCGACGGCGTCGCGATACGCGAGGGCCAGAAGGTCGTCATGTACTACGGCTCCGCGAACCGCGACCCGGAGGCGTTCGGACCGACCGCGGGCGAGCTCGACCTGACGCGCTCACCCAACGACCATGTGGCGTTCGGAGGCGGCGGGCCTCACTTCTGTCTCGGTGCGCACATCGCGCGCGTCGAGATCCATGCGATCTTGCGTGAGCTCCTGACGCGCCTCGTCGACGTGCAGCCGGCGGGTGAAACGGAGTGGCTGCCGTCGACGTTCATCTCCGGCCCGAAGCACTTGCCCATCACCTTCAGGAATTGTTGATCAACGCACGTTGACATCGACCCTCGGTGAAGGGTCAGACATTTCTCTCCCGTAGGCCATTGCACACCCGCGCGACGCGCGGCATGGTTCCGCACGCTCTGAATGCGCTGGGGGATTTGTGCCGAAAACGCGGGCCGCGCGTCGTGAATCAAAGACG
>JBEEFW010000104.1:0-3477 GCA_041166385.1 Acidimicrobiaceae bacterium
CGGTCACACAAGCGGAGACCGGCGTCATCGAAGTGCCGGCCAAGGACGAGGTGTCATGGCAAGGGGCGCTGCCCGCGGCACCGGCCGCGCCTGAGGCCTACAACGGCAAGATCGAGATCCCGCTGCCGCCCCCGTTCGGTCCGCTCAAGATCGACTCGTGGTCGGGCACCAGCGACAGCCAGGGCAACAGCGGGGTGAAGAAGTACGACCTCCCGAGCTACGTGCCGAAGAACGTCGAGCTCGAGGTGCAGGGGCAACACACCAGCGCGAGCGGAACGTGCAAGGGCCACGTGAAGATCAAGGTCAAGGGCAGCTCGGTCGGGCCGGTCTCGCTCGCCAGCGTCGCACTCACTGTGGCCACCGGTGCAGGTCTCGTCCTCGCCGGCCGTCCAAAGGTAGGGGGGTAGTCAAATGTTCCGTGGACGACCGGTAGCCGGTGCACTGTTCGGCTTCTTTTGCTTCTTCTTCATCGGCCTCGATCTGCTGTTCTTCGGGGTCATCCCGCTGAACAGCGCGGTCATCACGATCCTGCCGTTCGTCGGCATCGTGTTCGGACTCGTGTGGGCGAAGTTCGCCCCGCTCCCGCGTCGCCGGGGCGCGTCCGCGCCGTAGATCAGGTCAGCTTCGCGGCCAACCAGCACCGCTAGACTCACCCCTTTCCAGGGCATGGAGGACAGCGGTGGCTGAGGTCGAGATCGGGATCGGCAAGTCGGGACGCAGGGCCTACGGGTTCGACGACATCGCGATTGTCCCGAGTCGCCGGACGCGCGACCCCGAGGATGTCGACATCTCGTGGGAGATCGACGCCTTCCGTTTCGACCTGCCGCTGATGGCCGCGGCCATGGACGGTGTCGTCAGCCCCGCCACTGCCATCGAGATCGGCAAGCTCGGCGGCGTCGGGGTCGTCAACCTCGAGGGCTTGTGGACTCGCTACGAGGATCCCGAGCGGATACTCGACGAGATCTCCGAGCTTCCGGCCGACAAGGCCACCGGCCGCATGCAGGAGATCTACTCCGAGCCCATCAAGCCCGAGCTGATCGGCGAGCGCATCCGTGAGATCCGTGCCGCCGGGGTGGTGTCGTGTGCGTCGATCACGCCGCAACGCACCGAGACATACGCCAAGGCCATCGTCGACGCCGAGCTCGACCTGCTCGTCATCCAAGGAACGGTCGTGTCGGCCGAGCACGTCTCCCGGACCGTGGAGCCGCTCAACCTCAAGCGCTTCGTGCGCGAGTTCGAGACCCCGGTGATCGTCGGCGGCTGCGCCTCGTACCAAGCCGCGCTGCACCTCATGCGCACGGGCGCCGCCGGCATCCTCGTCGGCGTTGGTCCCGGGCATGCCTGCACGACTCGTGGCGTTCTCGGCATCGGCGTGCCGCAAGCCACCGCCATCGCCGACGCTCGCGCCGCACGCATGCGGCATCTCGACGAGACCGGCGTGTACGTCCACGTGATCGCGGACGGCGGCATGGGCACCGGCGGCGACATTGCCAAGGCGATCGTGTGCGGCGCTGATGCCGTCATGATCGGTTCGCCCCTCGCCTCCGCAGTCGAAGCACCGGGCCGCGGCTACCACTGGGGCATGGCCACGTTCCACCCGACCCTTCCACGCGGAGCCCGCGTGAAGACGGTTGCCCGGGGCACGTTGCGCGAGATCCTCATCGGCCCGGCGCACGAGAACGACGGCCGTATGAACCTGTTCGGCGCCCTGCGTACATCGATGGCCACATGCGGCTACGAGTCCGTGAAGGAATTCCAGAAGGCCGAGATCATGGTGGCGCCGGCGTTGTTGACCGAAGGCAAGGGCCTGCAGCGCTCCCAAGGCATCGGGATGGGGCACTGACCGCTCAGCCGGAGCAAGCAGTTCTGGTTGTTGATTTCGGCGCGCAGTACGCCCAACTGATCGCGCGGCGCGTACGCGAAGCGCACGTCTACTCCGAGATCGTGCCGCACACGATCACCGCGAAGGAGCTCGAGGCCCGCAACCCGATGGGCGTGATCCTCAGCGGCGGGCCGGCGTCGGTGCACGTCGAGGGCGCACCTTCGATCGATCCCGCCGTCTACGACCTGGGCATTCCGGTGCTCGGCATCTGTTACGGGGCGCAGCTCCTCGCTCGCGATCTCCACGGCGAAGTGGCGAAGACGGGCCGAGGAGAATACGGACGGGCCCCGCTACAGATCACCGAGGCGGGCGTGCTGTTCGGTGTCGAGATGCCGGCCGAGCAACAGGTGTGGATGAGTCACTTCGACACGATCACCCGCGCCCCGGACGGCTTCACCGTCACGGCATCCACGCCGGAAACGCCGGCGGCCGCGTTCGAATCCATCGAGCGCCGCGTGTTCGGTGTGCAGTTCCACCCCGAGGTCGTGCACACTCCGCTCGGCCAGGAGATGCTGAAGCACTTCCTCTACGAGGCGTGCGGGTGCATGCCGACGTGGACGATGACGTCGATCATCGAGACGTCCGTCGACGAGATCCGCGCACAAGTCGGCGGCGAACGCGTGATCTGCGGACTATCGGGCGGCGTCGACTCCGCGGTTGCGGCCGCGCTCGTGCACAAGGCCATTGGTCCTCAACTCACGTGTGTGTTCGTCGACACCGGGCTCATGCGCGAGAACGAAGGTGAGCAGGTCGTCGAGACGTTCCGCCGGCATCAAGGCATCGAGCTCATCCACCTGCGCGTCGCCGACCGGTTCTTCGAGCGATTGCAGGGCGTTGTCGATCCTGAAGAGAAGCGCAAGGCCATCGGCGAGCTCTTCATCCGCGTGTTCGAGGAAGCCGCCGGCGGTATCGAGGACGCGGGGTTCCTCGTTCAAGGCACGTTGTATCCCGACGTCATCGAGTCCGGCGGCGGTCACGGCGGCACGGCCGCGATGATCAAGTCGCATCACAACGTTGGCGGCTTGCCGGACGACATGGAGTTCGAGCTCGTCGAACCGCTGCGCGCGCTCTTCAAGGACGAGGTGCGGCGCGTCGGTGAGGAGCTCGGTCTGCCCGAGGAGATCGTGTGGCGCCAACCGTTCCCCGGGCCCGGCCTCGGTGTGCGCATCATCGGCGAGGTCACGCCCGAGAAGGTGGCGATCCTGCAGCGCGCCGACGCCATCGTGCGCGAGGAGATCAAGAAGGCTGGGCTCGAGCGCGAGATCTGGCAGGCCTTCGCCGTGCTGCCCGACATCCGGTCCGTCGGCGTGATGGGGGACGAGCGCACCTACGCCTACCCGATCATCATCCGCGCGGTCACGAGCGAAGATGCCATGACCGCCGATTGGGCCCGGCTGCCGTACGAGCTCCTCGAGAAGCTCTCGAGCCGCATCATCAACGTGGTCCCGGGCATCAACCGCGTGGCGTTCGACATCACGTCGAAGCCGCCGGGTACCATCGAGTGGGAGTAAGGCGGACGGGGCCCCGATCGAACTGAGCGGCCCTTTGACCCCTTGCCCCACAAGGAATTCGGCGGCGTCTGTCACGCGTTCGCA
>JBEEFW010000105.1:0-4350 GCA_041166385.1 Acidimicrobiaceae bacterium
GCCCGCAGTTCGCTCGCGGCCGCCTCGGGCACCACCGGGTTCACGTTCAGGCCGCTGCCCAACTCGCCGCCGGCGATGAAACGCATCACCCCTGGAGCGCGCTGCGGCACGGCGATCTCTACGTGGACGTGTGCGGTCGGCCAATCGTCGCCGTCGAATGGCCGCTGATGGACCCACAGCATGTACGGCATCGGCCGGTCCCACAGTGCATCGAGCCGATGCAGCACGTCGACGAGCGCGGCCGCGAACGCTCGTCGCGACGCGGGCCCGAGCAAAGGAAGGTCGGGTTCGTGGGCCGTGGGCGCGACGACGAGTCCGTACGGATAGACGGACGCGTGCGGCACCCACGCGCGCCATCCGTCCGCCTCGAACACCAAGCGCTCGCCCGGATCCTCGGCACACAACGCACACGGCTCCGTCGACAACTCGGCCAGCGGATTCGGAGGCACGTCGGCGTACGAGTAGATCTGACCGTGCGGATGCGCGATCGTCGCGCCCACCTCGGCGCCCCGATTCTCGAACACGAGCACATACCCGACGTCGTCACGCGCGCCGAGTGCCGCTGATCGTGCCGCCCACAGGTCGACGACCGCGAGCGCCCCATCGACACCGAGCGACCAGAACGTCGCGTCGTGATCGGACGTGTACAGCACGACTTCGCACCGATCGTCGGGAAACGACGGCCAACGATTGACGAAGGCGCGCACGTCGTACGGTTCCGGCGCCTCCAGCCCGCCGACGCAGAACGGGCAGTCCTGGTTCGGTTGATTCGGGCGCGCTTGACGCTCGGCGTTCACCGCCACGACCGCACCCGTCAACGGGTCGCGCCGGATGTCGAGCAAACGCGTCAGCCGATCTGTTGGATCGCCGGAGCGAGGCGCTCGAGCTCCGCGGTGAGGAACGGCGCCCGCAGGGCAACGTTGATCTGGGTCGCCCCCGCCTCAGCGTACCGCCCGACCATGTCGACGACCTCGTCGTCAGAACCGGTCAGCACGCCAGGCCGGATCGCGTCGGCCAGCGCGCCGAACTGCGTCTTCAGACTTTCGTCGGTGAACGCGAGCCCGACATTGACCGCGCACTTGATCTCGGCCAGATCGCGCCCGGCGGTGGCGCAGTGTCCGGCCAGGACCTCGCGCTTGCGGGCGAACTCGTCAGGGCTGATGAAGGGGACGTTCCACCCGTCGGCCCACCGCGCCACGATCGCCAACGTGCGCTTCTCGCCGCCCCCACCGACCCAGATCGGCAACTCTGCCTGCACCGGGCGGGGCTCGCAGCGCGCGTCCTTCAGCTGGAAGTACTTCCCGTCGAAGTTCGACACCGTTTCCCGGAGCAGGAGCCGAACGCACTGCACGGATTCTTCGAGGATGTCGAGCCGTTCCTTGGTCGACGGGAACGGGATCCCGTACGCCTCGTACTCGTTGAAGGCCCACCCCGCGCCGAGCCCCATGTCGGCGCGTCCTCCGCTCAGGTGGTCGATCGTGGTGATGGCGTTGGCCAGCACCGCCGGATGGCGATAGCCGGCGCAGTAGACCAGCGATCCGCAGCGCACCCGCGAGGTCTCGCACGCGAGCGCCGTGTGGGAAGCGATCGCCTCGAGGCACTCGTAGCCCGCGAAGTCGGCGGAGTAGAAGTGGTCCCAGATCGAGATCCAGTCGAAGCCGAGTTCCTCGATGCGGTGCCACAGCACTCGCAGCTCGTCGACCGTCGTGTTCTGCAGCCCCGTGTGCACCCCGAATGTGAGCGTCATACGGCGCCGGACGTTAGCCCTGCGGCCTCGGCTCCGTACGTCTTGACCGAGCGGTCAAGACACCGCGAACATGCGCCATGCCGACTGCACCCGCCAACGGAATCGAGCTCTGGTACGAGACCATCGGTGATCCCGATGATGTGCCGCTCCTGCTGGTCAGTGGGCTCGGATCGCAAGGCATCACCTGGGCGGACGACTTCTGCAAGGCGTTCGTCCGCGAGGGCTATTACGTCATCCGGTTCGACAATCGGGACGTGGGCCTGTCGACCAAGATCGATTCACCCCAGCTCGACTTCGGTGCGGAACTGGCCAAGGGATTCTCCGGCGAGCCCGTCTCGGCGCCGTACGTGCTCAGCGACATGGCCGCCGACGCGGTTGGCCTTCTCGACCACCTCGGCATCGACTCGGCGCACATCGTCGGCGCGTCGATGGGCGGGATGATCGTGCAGACGATGGCGATCGAGCATCCGGGGCGCGTTCGGACGATGACGTCGATCATGTCCACGACCGGCGAGCGCGACGTCGGTCACCCCACACCCGAGGCCGGCGCCTCGTTGCTCAAGCCGCCCGCGGCCAACCGCGACGAGTACATCGAGAGCTACGTCGACACGTGGCGCATTCTCGCCGGCCCGGTTCACTTCACCGACGAGCGCTTCCGTACGCGAGCCGGCATCGTCTACGACCGCTGCTACTTCCCCGTCGGCACTGGCCGGCAGCTACTCGGCGTGATTGCGTCGGGCTCACGCGCGGAGCAACTACGCGAGCTGCGCGTGCCGACGCTGGTGATCCACGGCGTCATCGACGCGCTGGTCGGCGTCTCCGGGGGCCGCCGGACCGCCGAGCTCGTCCCGAACGCCGAGCTCGTCGAGTTCGACGACATGGGACACGACGTTCCGCCGGACTTGTTCCCGCAGATCGTCGACGCCATCGTTCGCCACACGTCGAAAGTCGGGAGCTCTGCATCATGACGAACGGACCGCTGTCGGGCATCAAGCTCATCGAGCTCGCCGGAATCGGGCCCGGCCCGTTCTGCGCGTTCATGCTTGCCGACATGGGCGCGGACATCATCAAGATCGATCGCGCTGACCGCGTGCGCGGGGGTGACGCGGCGACCCCGCCGGCCGATGTGTTGCAGCGCGGTCGTCGGTCCATCGGTGTCGACCTCAAGAGCCCCGACGGCGTCGCGCTGGTGCTCGACCTGGTCGAGCAGGCCGACGGGTTGTTCGAACCCTTCCGGCCGGGTGTGACCGAGCGCCTCGGCCTGGGACCCGACGAATGTCTCGCGCGCAATCCGAAGCTGGTCTACGGCCGCATGACCGGCTGGGGCCAGGAAGGTCCGTACTCGCACACGTCCGGCCACGACATCAACTACATCGCGCTCGCGGGCGCGTTGGAGCCGATCGGGCGCCGCGGCGAGGCCCCGCTGCCCCCGCTGAATCTCGTCGGCGACTTCGGCGGCGGCGGCATGTTGCTCGCCTACGGGATGGTGTGCGGATTGCTCGAGTCAGTGCGTTCGGGCAAGGGGCAAGTGATCGACGCGGCGATGGTCGACGGCGCGGCCTGCTTGATGATGATGTTCCACGCGTTCCGCGCGATGGGCATCTGGGAGGACGAGCGCGGGACGAACCTGCTCGACACCGGGGCGTACTTCTACGACGTCTACGAAACCGCCGACGGCAAGTACGTATCGATCGGTTCGCTCGAGCAGCAGTTCTACGAGGAGCTGCTGCGCCTGACCGGGCTCGAGGGCGACCCAGACGTGCCCTGGCAGCACGACAAGACGCAATGGCCGCGTATGAAGGAGCGCATGCGCGAGGTCTTCAAGGCGAAGACGCGCGATGAGTGGTGCGAGATCATGGAGGGCACGGATGTGTGCTTCGCGCCGGTCCTGTCGCTGGCCGAGGCGCCGCAGCATCCGCACAACGTGCATCGCAAGACGTTCCTCGAGCTCGAAGGCATCGTGCAACCGGCGCCCGCGCCCCGGTTCAGCCGGACGCCGGGTGAGGTTTCCCGTCCGCCGGCGCACGCCGGCCAGCACACCGACGAGGTCCTGGGCGAGTGGCTCGGTGCCGACACTGACCGCATCGCCAAGCTGCGCGAGACCGGCGCAATCGCCTGACCAAGGCGTTTGTGCGGTTCGCTTGCCGCGAAAAGCTGGATCATCACCGGCAGAACGGTGGTGAGCACGCGAGAGAATCCCGCTTCGTCGTCGGGCGTACGACCTGTGAGGCTTGGTTGATGGACGATGCGCTCGACGACGTCGTGCGGCACTACGAGAACGACACTGAAGAGGATCGCATTGCGTCCGGGTTCGGTCAGCTCGAACTGCTGCGTACCCAGGAGATCCTCACTCGTCACCTGCCGGCGGCACCGGCGAGGATCATCGACGTCGGCGGAGCCACCGGAATCCATGCACGCTGGCTGGCCGAGGCGGGCTTCCTCGTGCACATCGTCGATGTCACCCCGCGGCACGTTGCCAAGGCGCAAAGCGATCTGGCTGCCGTCGGTGTCACCGCGGAAGTGGGCGACGCTCGCGCGTTGACGGCCGAGAGCGCGACATACGACGTCGTACTCATGCTCGGACCGATGTACCACCTGCCCTC
>JBEEFW010000106.1:0-68226 GCA_041166385.1 Acidimicrobiaceae bacterium
ACGATTTCATCTGCGGCCTCGACCTCGTCCCCGAAGCCGAATTCCTCGTTCGGCTCGAGTATCGGGCCGAGTACAACGCCGAACCGGCCGACCTGTCGATGCTGTTCATCGCGCAACAGAACGAGGGAGAAGATCCCGGACCGGCAGGCGTCGAGACCATGCGCATCCACGGCGGTAACAGCCGGCTCACCGCGGCGATGGCCAAGGCGCTCGGCGACCGCATTCGGCTGTCGTGTCCGGTCATGACGATCGACCACGACGACGACGGCGTTGTCATCAATGCGGCGAGCGACGCGATCGACGGCAGCTACGTCGTGCTGGCGGCACCGCCGCCCCCGATGCGCAACATTGCGTTCAAGCCCGCGCTCGAGCCGGCCGCGGCCGCGATGATCTCGCAACTCGAGCTCGGTCCGGCGGCGAAGGTCGTCACTGAGTACGACACTCGGTTCTGGACATCGATCACTCCCAGCGGGTCGACGTTGAGCGATCTGCCGTTCCACGTCGCGTGGGCAGCCACCGACAGCTACGACTCGCGCGGCGGGTTGCTCTCGCAGTTCATCACGGGCGACGGCGCGGTGACGGCCGCCACGCTCGACGACGACGAGCGGATCGCGACGTTCGGCGCCATGCTCGACGAGGTCTATCCCGAGGGCGTGGCGTGCCGGACGGGACGGCACGCGACGATCGCCTGGCCCAACGAGCCGTACACGGGCGGCGGGTACGCCATCTTCCGGCCGGGTCAGATGGTGCCGTTCTGGCCGGTGCTGCGCGACGGAGTGGGACGCATCAGGTTCGCCGGCGAGCACACGGAAGTGCTGATCGGCTACATGGAGAGCGCGATCCGCAGCGGTCATCGCATCGCTTCCGAGATCGTGGACGAGACCGCTACGGTTCGCGCGTGAGCTTCGCCGAGCGGATGGCCCGTCTGTCCAACAAGTTCTACGACCGCATGCGTTCCAAGGCGGCCTTCACCATCAGTGCCGACGACGCCGTCGAGCGCGACTTCGAGCCGCTGCGCGGGCACAAGTACGCGACGCTCGTCACGTTCCGCAAGAGCGGCGAGGCTATGCCGTCGCCGGTCTGGTTCGGGCTCGACGACCACGGCCGCGCGTACCTGCACACGATGCTCGACTCCGGCAAGGTCAAGCGCGTCAACAACAACAGCAAGGCGCTGATCGTCGCGTCGACCACGCGCGGCAAGCCGACCGGCCCGGTGCTCGCGGGCACGGCGCGCGTGTTGCCCGAGGACGAGTGGCCGCACGCCGAAGCCACGCTCGCCGCGGCGTATGGGGTCGGCCGCAAGATCTATCAACGCACACTCGGCGACGCGGACGACATCGGCACCTACATCGAGGTCAGCCCCGTCAGCAGCTGAGTGCCCCCGGTGGGATTCGAACCCACACTTGAAGGCGTTTTAAGCGCCTTTCCTCTTGGCCAGTTGGGATACGGGGGCCTACCCCAAAGTTAGGCGGCGGCGGTCTCGTCGCCGCCCCCGACTGCCTCCCAGAGCTTCGCCCGCGTGCGATCTGCCGCCGCGCCCGACAACCCGTTGGCCACGAGCACACCTTCGACCATGTCGGCGACGACGGCGGCCCACGGCCGACCCCGCACCACGACGGCGATCGTGGCGCCGCCGTCGGAACGTCGTCGGAGCGAGCGGTCGACGCCGCGGAGCCGGGGTGGACTGCGGAAGCCCGGCATGCGCAACCCGTTGCGCCTCGCCTCCATGCCGAGCGCGCGCACGGCTTCGGCAAAACGAACGACGGGCGACTCCACGGAGACATCATTCCCGCGGGGTGTGACAGTCTCCCGCCCGTGACCGAACCCCTCACCACCGTGAAGCGCTTCTGGGTGACGCTGTACGCCCGCGACTGGGACGGCATCAACGCGTTCTTCACGGACGAGTCCGTGTACTACGACGTGCCGACTGGCGGATTGTCCGCCGCCCGCGGCGGCGACCGGATCGAAGCCCGGCTGCGCCTCGGGATCGAGCCCCTGTCGGACTACAAGCACCACCTCCGCAACATGGCCGCCGAGGGCGACGTCGTGTTCACGGAGCACCAGGAGGACTGGCACTTCCACACGGGCGAGGTGGTCAAGCTCCCGTTCGTGTCCGTGCAGCACGTCACGGATGGCCACATCACACTGTGGAAGGACTACTGGGACTACAGCACGCTGATGAACGGCGCACCGGCGTGGTGGCACGAGCGACTCGCCACCGCCGACCTGTGGTGGGTCAGCGAGGTCCCTCCCCTCGACTGAAGTGCACGGACATGACGCTTCCGTCATGCGGGTGCACTTCAGTCGCCCAGGCGGGTCCGCGGCGATGTCACACCCCTTGCGTACCGTTGGGCGGTGGCACTCGCGGCAGCACCGCTCCTGAACCCGGCGCAGCAGGCGATGCTCGACGCACTCGGTGCCGGCCGCAACGACCGCCCGACGTTCAGCTCCGATCTCGGCTCCCGCCTCCGGGCCCAGCTCGAGGAGGGCCTTCGGCCGCTCATCTTGGTACTCGACACGCTCGGCATCGAGAAGCTGTGGGTCAGCAAGCACAAGGTGAGCTCGATCCACGGCTGTGAGGTGCGCTTCCTCGCCGAGGACGACCGCGGGTTCGAGGGCTGGACGGTCCCGATGGCCCGCGGCACCATCGCCCACCGAGCCATCGAGCTGTCGATGCACGTGCGTGGCGATCCCGTCCCGGCCGAGCTCGTCGACCACACGCTGGCGACGCTCACCGAGGGCGAGACCAACAGCATGGCCGACTGGTTGCAGTCGATCTCCGAGTTCGAACGCGCGGATCTGCGGGGCGCGGCCATCGACAAGGTCAGCGCGTTCCTCGAGATGTGGCCGCCGCTCAAGCCGAGCTGGCGTCCGCGCACGGAGAGCAAGGCGCGCGTCGACCTGCTCGACGACCGCATCACGCTGCAGGGCAAGGTCGACCTCACGGTCGGGGTCGCGGAGGGCTCGCGGGCCGGCAAGGTCCTGATCGACCTGAAGACCGGCGCCTTCAGTCCCGTGCATGTCGACGACCTGCGCTTCTATGCGCTCGTCGAGGCGATCAAAGTCGGTGTGCCGCCGCGTCGCGTGGCCACGCACTACCTCGAGAGCGGCAACCTCGTGCCCGAAGACGTGTCCGAGGCGTTGCTCGGCTCAGCGGCGGTCCGCGTCATCGACGCGGTCAACCGCTGGCTCGAGTTGCGGGCCGGGCGCCTCGTCCCGCTGTTGAAGCCGAGCGCGGCGTGCCGCTGGTGTCCCGTCCTCCCGAACTGCGACGGGGGCCGGCAACATCTCGCCACCGTCGACGAGTGGTGACGGCTCGTCCCACGCGGGCCCTTCGTCGTCCATCGCCGCCAGCCGGCCGGTGACCCGGAGGGCGATCACGAGTGCCGCCAGCAACAGCCCCGCGGTGATCGTGGTCTGACGCGGACCGAACGCCTGGGTGGTCCACCCTTGCACCAACGAGCCGATGGGGATCGCCGCGGTGAACGTCATGAGATACAGGGCGATCACCTTGCCGCGCATCGCCTCGTCAACCTGCAACTGCACCGTGGTGTTGCTGGTCGACGCGATCGCCAAGTACGCGCCGCCGGCGACGAGCAGACAGACGGCGCCGAGCCAGTAGCTCGGCGCTGCCCCGAATGCGGCCAGCGAGAGCGCGTACACGAGGAGGCCGGCTCCGACGACACGCGACCGTGACAGCCCCGGCGCGCGTCCGGCGATGAGCGGCGCGCCGAGCACGGCACCGATGCCGAGGCACGCGCTGAGCAGTCCGTACATCGTGCCGCTCACACGGAACACGTCGTCCGCGAACACGACCACGAGCGAGAAGATCGGCGAGCCCAACAGTCCGACCGCGGTGATCAACGTGCAGCACGCCACGATCCCCCGTTTGCCGCGCACGTACCGAACCGTGGACGCGAACTCGCGCAGGATGCCGAGCCGCTCGCTCGTGTCGGCCGCTGGTCGCCGGAGGCGGATGCCGACGAGCGCCACCACGACGACGCCGTAGGAGATCGCGTTGAGCAGGAACGCCCACCCGGGGCCGAGCCCGCCGAGCACGAAGCCACCGACCGCGGGCCCGATGGCGCGCGCCGCGTTGAACTGCGTGGAGTTGAGAATCACGGCGTTGAGCAGGTCCTCCCGCGGGACCAGCTCGCTCACGAACGCCTGCCACGAGGCGATGCCCATCGAGGCAATCGTGCCGCTGACCGCGACCGTGGCCGTGATCGTCCACGGTGACGTCCACCCGGCGATCCATTCGATCCACAGCGCGAGCGCGACGAGACCGAGCAACGACTGGTTGACGAGGAGCACGGAACGGCGCGGGAACCGATCCGCCAGCGAGCCCGCCAGCGGAGCGAGGAAGACACCCGGAGCGAACTGCGCGAACGACGAGAAGCCGACCCAGGCGGCGCTGTGCGTCAAGTGGAAGACGACGAACGGCACCGCCACGTTCTGCAACCACGTGCCGCTGTTCGAGACGAGCGACGACCACCAGAAGAGCGCAAAGTCTCGGTGCCGCAGCGCGGCTGTCGAGCGGCGCGGACCCGGCGGCATGGTTCCATCCTCGCAGTAGGCTCGCCGTCCGTGCCGCCCTCTGAGCGCAAGACGCAGGTGAAGACCACCACACGTGCGCTCGTGCCCGTGCCGCGGGCCGCGGAAGAGCCGGAACCCCTGGCGGACCCGCGCGAGAGCGACGTCGACGAGTGGGGCCGCTCCGAGCACATGCGGGAGATCGCCCGCCGCCTGTTCGATCCGATGTACCGGCGGTGGTTCCGGGCGGAGTGGGAAGGGCTCGAGAAGATCCCCGTCGACGGCGGCGCGCTGCTCGTCGCTAACCACGCCGCCGCCATTCCGTCAGACGCGCCGGTGATCATGCACGGCATCGAGACCGAGCTCGGCCGGCCGGTCTACGGCCTGGCGGAGTACATCTTCCGCGACCTTCCGGTCGTCGGCACGATGTGGTCGCGCGTCGGGGGCGTCACCGCGCAGCCCGACAACGCGTACCGGCTGCTGCGTGAGCAGAAGCAGCTCGTGCTCGTGTTTCCTGAGGGCACCAAGGGCACGTCGAAGAACTACACCGAGCGCTACAACCTGCGCCGCTTCGGTCGGGGCGGCTTCGTGGAGATCGCGATGCGCGCCGGCGTGCCGATCGTGCCCATCGCCGTGATGGGAGCCGAGGAATCGATGCCGATCGTGTTCAAGCTGCCGGGCGTGGCGAAGGCACTTGGCATGCCGTACGTGCCGATCACCGCGAACATGATGGTGTTCGGTCCGCTGCTGGGGTCGGTGTTGTACTTCCCGGCGAAGTTCAAGCTGAAGGTGCTCGATCCGATCTCGTTCGACGTCGCTCCGAACCAGCCGCGCTACTCGCGCAGCAAGGTGATGGACGAGTCGGAGGGGATCCGCGAGAAGATCCAAGAGGCCCTCTACGAGATGTTGCGCGAGCGGCGCTCCGTCTGGTTCGGCTGATGGGTCGACGCGTACTCGTCACCGGATTGGGCACGTTCTGGGGCGGCCGAGTCGCGCAGGCACTCGAGCGTGAGCCCGAGGTCGAGGTGATCGTCGGTCTCGACCGGGAGGAGCCGACGGTCGAGCTCGAACGTACGGAGTACGTGCGCAGCGACGAGAACTACTCGATTCTGTCTCGCATCGTGAAGGCCACGAAGGTCGACACGATCGTGCACACGTTCCTCGTCGTCGATTCCACGACGATGTCGTCGCGCACGATGCACGAGATCAATGTGATCGGCACGATGAACTTGTTCGCCGCCGCGTCCGCGCCGGGCAGCACGGTGCGCAACGTGGTCGTCAAGTCCTCGACGCTCGTGTACGGGTCGAGCAAGGAAGACCCCACGTGGTTCTCCGAGGAGACGCCACGTACGTCGCCTGCCCACACGCCCGTCGAGCGCAGCCTGCTCGCGGTCGAGGGCTATGTACGCGACTTCGCCGAGGACAACCCTCACGTGAACGTCACGCTGCTGCGCTTCTCCAACGTGCTCGGACCCGACATCGTCACACCCGCATCGAAGGCTCTCGAGTTGCCGCTCGTCCCGTCGCTGTTCGGCTTCGATCCGCGCCTGCAATTCGTGCACGAGGACGACGTCATCCGCTCGCTCATGTTCGTCCTCGACAACGAAGTGCCCGGCATCTACAACGTCGCCGGCGACGGACAGTTGCCGTGGAGCGAGGTCGCCAAGATCTGCGGCAAGCGCACCGTGCCGCTCCCGCCGATCGGGATGGGCATCGCGACCGCACCCCTGCGTCGCGTCGGCGTGGAGCTTCCGCCCGAACTGCTGTCGTTGCTGAAGTACGGGCGGGGCGTCGACAACCGTCGGTTCAAGCGCACCGGCTTCAACTACCGCTACACGTCGGCCGGAACGATCAAGGCGTTCGTCGAGGCCCTGCGCTTGCGGCGCACGGTCGGCGACAAGCCTGCGTACCACTACGAGCGCGACGTCGAGCAGTTCTTCCGCCATTCACCCGCTGTCGTGAGGGATGTTGACGCATGAGCTTGGTCCGCCATGAGGTCGCTGATGGCGTCGCCATCGTCACGCTCGACGATCCCGAGCGACGCAACGCGCTGAATCTTGAGATGGTCGACGAGATCGTCGCCACGTTCGACAAGCTCGAAGCCGACGATGGCGTGGGCGCGGTGATCGTCACGGGCGCGCCGCCGGCGTTCTGCGCCGGCGCCGACCTGAGCCACCTCGGCGGGTCGCAGCGCGAAGGATTGCGCAGCGTGTACGAGGGGTTCCTGCGCGTCGGGCGCTCGCCGTTGCCGACGCTTGCCGCGGTCAACGGTGCGGCCGTCGGAGCGGGGATGAACCTCGCACTGGTGTGTGACGTGCGGATCGCGGCCCGCCGAGCGAAGTTCGACACGCGCTTCCTGCAGCTCGGGTTGCACCCCGGCGGCGGGCACACGTGGATGTTCCATCGCATCACCGGTCCGCAGGCGGTGTTCGCCACTGTGGTGTTCGGCGAGATCCTCAACGGCGAGGAAGCCGAGCGCGTCGGCCTGGTGTGGAAGTGCGTCGACGACGATCAGCTGCTCGACGTGGCCCGGGAAATGGCCGGGCGAGCCGCGTCTGCACCCCGCGAGCTGGTCATCAAGACGAAGGCGTCGATCCGCGACATGGCGACGATCGACAACCACGACGCCGCCGTCGACCGCGAGCTCGAACCGCAACTCTGGTCGGTCGCGCAGCCCGCATTCCGCGAACGCCTCGCCGCGATGCAAGCCAAGATCAAGAAGTCCTGACGCCCAAATCCCACTCAGACATACACATTTCTGTGTATGTCTGAGTGGGATTTCGCTCCGGGTCAGGTTTTGCGGTCGATTTCGGCGGCGTAGGCGGTGGCGAACTTGCTGCTGATCTTCCAGTCGGCGTTCGAGCGTGCCTGCCACTCGCCCATGATCGCCGCCCACCGTCCCGGAGGAGCGCCCCGCGACGCGGCGAACGCGTCCTGGTCGGCGGGCATCACGATGCCGTCCTTCATCATCCTCGCGTAGGTCGTGGCCCACTGTTCGAGTGAGACGCCCTCGATCGGTTCGAGCTCGTCGGCGTCGATGCTCGGGAACGGCGCGGTCGGGTCGGAGCCGGTCGGACTGCGCTTCGCCGCTTCGCGTCGCGCGTCGACCTCGCCTTCGTACGCCTCCGCATCGAACCCGAGCAGTCGTCCACTCGCGGGGTCCACGCGCACGGGCACCTCGTGCCCTGCGTCGATCTCTCGCCACGCCCGAGTCTGCAGCCAGGTATCGACACGTGTGCCCGGATCGTCGGGCGCATCTGCACGGCGCAAACTGAGCACGACCTTGCTCCACAACGCGACGTCGGGGTTGAGGATGTCGCTGTTGTCGATGGGAGCACTGACCACCTCGACGACGATCCCGCGCGCCGGCACACCACCGACGTCGCCGCCGGGCCGCGGGATCGCCTTGGTCAGCATGCCCTTCAGCTTCTTGCCAAGTCCCATGGGACCAGATTGTTACCCGTACACGTTCACGCCGGGGTCGAGGCCGAGCGCTCCGGCTTCCTTGCGACCGCTGGCGACGAGCACGAACGTGATCGCATCGCCCTCGACGCGCTGGCCGCCGCCGCCTGATACCGGGAACTCCTCGAGTCCCGCCACCGCGATGGTCGCCGGTCCCCACTCCTTCTGCGTGAGAAGGTCCGCGAGATGCGACACGGAGGCGCGCACGCCCGGACCGGGTTCCGACGGACGGCCGATGGCAGCACGAATGTCGTCGGCGTGCACCCACGCGTCGAACCACAGACCCTCGACGCCCTCACCCAGTGATCCGGGAACGCCGGCCGGGGCCGGACCAGCCCACGCGGCATCGTCGAAGCTGGCGAGGATGTCGGCGCCGATCTTCGCGGCCTCGTCGAGCTCGTCGGCGAGTTCGTCCGGTGTCTTGCTGCGGCGCTCCACGACCTGGCGCTCGGTGACCTCCGGTGTGCCAAGGCCGTCGAACCGACCGTTCACGATGTCGGACAGCTGGCCGGTCACGTGGCCGGCGACGTCCGCCGCGGTCCACCCGTCACAACGAGACGGCGCTTTCCACTCCTTCGTATCGATCGACCGAACGAGATCTGCGAACCGGGCGAGCTCGTCCTGAAATCCGGCAACGACCTCTTCGCGCGGCAACGTCATGAAGTTCCCCCTCTTACTTACGTGCGGTTAGCACGTATCTTCACCACGTCATCGCCGTGACGTCAACGTGGCATCAGTCACGACACGAGCAATCGCTCCAACACGAGCTCGACCGTGCGCCCGACTTCGACACGCGCAACCTTCGGCTTCGGCGCATGCGCGACGAGCATGGCCGCCTCGTTCAGCGCGCCGAGCAACATGTGCGCGAGAGGCTCGACGGGAACGCGCGTCATCTGGCCACTCGCCATCACGGCCTCCAGCGCGCCCGCGACGAGCAGCAGACCGTGTTGCGCGTCGATCTCGCGCCACTGTTCCCAGCCGAGGACGACCGGAGCTTCGATGAGCACCACGCGACGCACCGCGGGATCGAGGCATGCATCGAGGAAGGCCATGCAACCGAGACGCAATTCCTCGGCAGCGTCATCACTGCGCGCCGCCGCGATCATCACCTGCTCTCCGAGCTCGACCTCGAGTTCCTCGACGACCGCGCGGAACAGCCGCTCCTTGCTCCCGAAGTGGTGGTACAGGGCGCCGCGCGACACGCCTGCGAGCTCTGCGATCTGCTCACGTCCCGTTGCGACGAAGCCATGCTCGGCGAACAGCTGTCGCGCCGCGGACAGCAGCGCGGCGCGGGTGGTTGCCGAACGCTCGGCCTGCGTACGACGCGTCACTCGACCCAGTCGCGCAGCCAACCGTCCCTGCGCTCGTCCCACTCCTCTGACGTGAGGCCGTACCGAACGTGGTCTTCCCACACCCCGTTGATCTCGAGATACCGAAGGGCGGTGCCTTCGTCCCGGATCCCGAGCTTCTCGACGACCCGCCGGCTCGCGGCGTTGCGAGGAATGATGGAGATCTGGATGCGGTGCAGGTGCAGCTCCTCGAACGCGAATTGCGCGAGGACGACCACCGACTCGGGCATGTAGCCGTTGCCCGCATGCTTCTCGTCGATCCAGTAGCCCACGTACGCGCTCTGGAACGGTCCGCGCTGCACCGCGGTCAGATTGATCTCGCCAGCAAAGTCACCGTTCACGAAGATGCCGAATCCATGGCCGGTGCCCAACTGGCGCTCACGTTGCCGCGCGCTGCAGCGCACGGAGTACGCGTCGCGATCCTCGACGACGTCGGGTTGTCCCGCAACTCGTTGCGCTTCCCATTTCGTGAGCCAGTCCGCGTTTCGGCGTCGGACCTCTTGCCACGAGGAGAAGTCCGACATCACCAACGGACGAAGGAGCACGCGGCGTCCGAACAGCGTGCTCATCGACGGACCTTCACGAGGCCTCTCGAATCGCGTCGATCGAGGCTGGATTCTCGAGCGAGGACAGGTCGCCCGGATCGGCGCCGAGCGCGGTGGCTCGGATGGCCCGGCGCAGCACCTTCGCGCTTCGAGTCTTCGGCAACGACGCCGCGAAACGGACGCCCGCGGGCTTGAACGCCTTGCCCAGCGCGGTAGCCACCGTCTCGGTCAGCTCGGCCCGCAACTCCTCAGACGCGATGCACCCGGGCGCGAGCACGACGTAGGCCCAGAGCTCCTCTCCCTTCACGTCGTTCGGCATACCCACCGCGGCCGCTTCGAGCACAGCGGGGTGCGCGACCAGCGCCGACTCCGCCTCGGCCGGACCCAGCCGCTTCCCCGCGATCTTGATCGTGTCGTCGCTGCGCCCGTGCAGGTACCAGCGGCCGTCTTCGATCGAGGCCCAATCGCCGTGCACCCACACGTCGGGCCAGCGGCTCCAGTACACCTCGAGGTATCGCTCCGGATCCTTGAACAGGCCGCGGGTCATGCCCGGCCATGGCTGCGTGCACACGAGCTCACCAACGGCCTCCCGTACCGGCCGCCCACTGTCGTCGAACACGTCGACCGCCATGCCGAGCGCCGGTCCGCCGAGTGTCGTGGGCGTCAGCTCCTCCACGGGATGCGGTGACAGGAAGCACGCGCCGACCTCCGTGCCGCCGGAGATGTTGATGACGGGACACCGCCCGCCACCGACGACGGAGAAGTACCAGCGCCACGCCACCTCGTTCCACGGCTCCCCCGTCGAACCGAGCACGCGCAACGCCGACAGATCGTGCGCGGTCACGGGCGCATCGCCATTGCCCATCACGCTACGGATGAGCGTGGGGCTGATGCCGAGAATCGTGACGCGGTGACGTTCGAGGTACGCCCAGAGCCGATCGGCTGCCGGATAGTCCGGCGCGCCGTCGTACAGGCAGACGGTCGCGCCGTTCGCCAGCGCGCCGACGATCTCCCACGGCCCCATGATCCAACCGAAGTCCGCGAACCAGAAGAGACGGTCGTCCGCCTTGCAGTCGAACTGAAAGGCGGCCTCTTCGGCGATCTTGACGAGGAAGCCGCCGTGCACGTGCACGGACCCCTTCGGCCGACCTGTCGTTCCCGATGTGTACGCGATGAGCAACGGCTGCTCGGCATCGAACAAACGCGTCGGGAACGGGATCTCCGGCGCAGGCCAGCCTGCACCCGGTTCTTCGACGACGAGCACGTGTTCGACGGTCGGACACTTCGCCGCTGCGTCTCTCGCGGTGGACACCATGTCGACGACGTTGCCGCGACGTTGCACGCGCGACGCGGTGATGATCGCCCTTGCATCGGCATCGAGCAGCCGCACGGCGATGGCATCGACGCCGTACCCCGAGAATATCGGCAGGAACACCGCGCCGAGCTTCGCGACCGCCATGCACGCGGCCACCACCTCAGGAATCATCGGCAGGAAGATGCCGACGGCGTCGCCTTCGCCGATACCGAGGCTCTGCAGCTGGAACGCGAGCGCATCGGCATGCCGGCGCAGCTCGCTGTACGTCCAAGTGATCGTGCTGCCGTCTTCGCCTTCCCACACCACCGCGTCGGCGTCAGGGGTGGATGCTCCCCACCGGTCGACGCATGCGCTCGCCAGGTTCACCTGGGCGCCGTTGAACCACGTCGCCCACGGGATCCCGGCGGAGACCTCGAGGACCTCAGTCCATCGCGTCGCGAACGGCAGGCCGAGGAAGTCGACGACCGCCGGCCAGAACCACTCGGGCTCGGCGATCGAGCGCGCCGCGAGGGTGTCGAAGGATACGATGCCGTGCTCTGCCATGAAGCGCTCGACGTTCGTCGTGCCGTCGAGCGGCGGCTTCCACACGACGTCGTGAGTCAACGATCGAGCACCTCGCCGAGCGCGCCGAGCAGCAACGTGACGTTGCGCGGGCGCGCGGTGTGTCCCATGCAGCCGATGCGCCAGACCTTGCCGGCGAACGCGCCGAGTCCTCCCCCGATCTCGATCCCGTACCGGTCGAGCAGGGTTCGGCGCACCGCCGCCTCGTCGCCCACCCGCTCGGGCACCCACGCCGTCGTGAGCTCGGGCAGCCGGTGTCCCTCCTGCGCGAACAATGTGAAGCCCAGCTTCTCGAGCCCCTCGTGCAGCAGCCGGCCGCACTCCGCGTGACGCGCCCAACTGGCCTCGAGCCCTTCGTCGAGCAGCGCGCCCAAGCCCGCATGGAGGCCGACGATCATCGCCGTCGGAGCGGTGTGGTGGTACTTGCGCCCGGAACCCGACACGGCGTAGTCGGCGATCATCCGCAGGTCGAGATACCAGCTCTGGCTGCGCGCCACGAACCGCTCGCGGGCTCGAGTGTTCACGGTCAGCGGGGCGAGCCCTGGCGGCACCCCGAGACACTTCTGCGTGCCGCTGTACGCGATGTCGACGCCCCAACCGTCGATCTCGACGGGTATGCCGCCGAGCGACGTGACACAGTCGAGCAAGAGCAGCGCGTCGCCTTTGCCTGCCCCGATCAATTCGACGTCGTTGCGCACGCCCGTCGACGTCTCCGCATGCACGATCGCGATGATCTTCGGCGACGCATGCGCGTCGACCATCCGCTGCGGATCGATGGCCTTACCCCACTCTTCGTCGACACGGACGACCTCCGCGCCGCAGCGCGACGCGACATCACACATGCGCTCACCGAACACGCCATTCACGCCGATGACCACGGTGTCGCCTGGTTCGACGAAGTTCACGAACGCGGCTTCCATGCCGGCCGAACCCGTGCCACTGATCGGCAGCGTCAGCTCGTTGTCAGTGCGGAACACAGTGCGCAGGCGATCACAGGTCTCGTCGAGCAGAAGCAGGAAGTCCGGATCGAGATGCCCGAGCAGCGGGCGGGCGAACGCTTCAGCGACTTCGGGATAGGGATTGCTGGGGCCTGGACCCATGAGCACGCGGTCGCGATGAGGCACCAGCGGAGCCTAGGTTGACTCGATGATCCGCCGCGTCGCTCTCCTTGTGTGCGCCTCCGCGCTCATCGGGTGCACGAACGACTCCACGCAGCGCGTCGATCACGCGAGTACGCCACCGTCGTCGACCACCACGACGACGGCGCCCACGACGACGGCGCCCACGACGTCGACCACCGTGGCTCTTGCACCAGCCGGCTCACCGCAGGAAGCTGCGACCATGTTCGTCACGGCGTGGCGCAACGGCGACCGTGCAGCCGCACTGACGATCGCATTGCCCGCGGCGGTCGACGCCGTCTTCAACGCCGGTGAGCCCGGGTCGCCGCAGAACCGCGGGTGCAACCGGCCGCCGCCAGACAGCCCGGTGCTGTGCGTCTACAAGACGGCGATCGGCGAGCTGCAGGTGCGAGCGCAACCCCAGCCCGACGGCTGGATCGTCGACCAAGCGATCGTCAGCCCCGCCTAGCCCGCATACGGCGTCAGTCGAGAAGGCTCAGGGCGAGGCCGTCGAGGATGTCGGCTTCGGAGACGAGGCACTCATCGAAGCCCCAGTGTCGAAAGATCGCGACGAGGATGCAGCAGCCGCCGACGATCACGTCGGCGCGTTCCGGTTCGAGCCCGGGGTTGCCGAGCCGATCGTCGTGCGACTCGGTCGCAAGCGTGCGGAAGACGTCCTCTGCGGCCGCGTGCGTGAGGTGGAAGTGATGAATGCGCTCACGGTCGTACTCGGCGAGACCGATCTCGACCGCGGCGACGGTGGTGATCGTGCCGGCGAGGCCGACGAACGTGCGCGCCTCGGACGCCCCGGGCACCTCGCGATCGACGTCATCGAGGTAGGTGTCGATGAGCGAGAGTGCGATGCTCAGCTCTTCGGCTGTCGGCGGGTCGTGATGCAGCTCTTGCTCGGTGATGCGCACGCACCCGACGTCGACGCTCAAGGCCGCCTCAGGTTTGTCGGTACCGACAACGAACTCGGTGGATCCGCCGCCGATGTCGACGATGAGGAATGGGCCGTCGGCCGGATCGAGGTCGGCCGTCGCCCCCCGGAAGGAGAGCCGCGCTTCCTCGTCGCCGGACAGCAGTTCGGGCTCGACGCCGACGATCTCGCGGGCGACCGAGAAGAAGTTCTCGCGGTTGGCGGCATCGCGCGCCGCCGACGTGGCGGTGATGCGAACGCGTTCCACACCGAGTTCGTCCATCGCGCCGCGGTACTCGCGCAGCACCGCCGCCGTGCGCTCGATGGCTTCGGGTGCCAGCAACTTGGTGGCGTTCACGCCCTGCCCGAGGCGGGTGATGCGCATGCGTCGGTCGAGGATCGTGAAGCCGCGCGGCTCGTCGGACGACTCGGCCACGAGCAGACGCGTCGAGTTCGTTCCGCAATCGATGGCCGCGACCCTCACGTGTGCTCCTCCAGCCGTTCAGCCACCCAGCGTCCGACCGGGTCGTTGCCGCCCGCGAGAAACCAGGCGTAGTGCGCGTGAAGACATTTCACGCCCGTCCGCGTGCCGCCGACGCCGCCGGACGGCCGTGGCCCGGTCGTGCCCTCGGGAACTGCGGCGTCGCGTTCGGCGCGATAGCGCTCGTGAGCGTCGGCGAGCTCGTCCGCGTCGACCACGGCGTTCGCCTCACGCACGCCGCCTCCTGATTCGAGGACAGAGACGAGCTTTCGCTCGGGCTCACCGACGAGCCAGTAGCGGGTGGCCATGGGCGTGCCGTCGTCGAGGATGGGCGGATTGCGGATCACGAGCGGCGATCCGTCGTCGTGCCGCACAACGACTTCGAACGCGCTGCGCGGCTCGCGCCCGAGCAGGCTCGCGACTGCGGCGCGATCGTCGGACACGACTACGGGCCCTTGGCGATGAGCTCGATGCGGTTGCCAGCCGGGTCGTAGGTGAAGCCGCGGCCACCCGTCTTGAAGACGTCGTCCGCCGGTTGGAATCCGGCGCCGGCTTCGCCGAGGCGAACGCGAACGGCGGACAGGTCGTCGACCATGAGCGCGAAGTGCTGGTCGGGATGGGGACCGCCCTCGCGCTCGGACAGGTGGAGTTGCGTGCCATCGTCCATCTCGAGCCATGCGCCGGCGCGTTCGTTGTCCGGGCGCGAGATCGACTGGAAGCCGAGCACGTCGCGATAGAACGCGGCGATCGGCTGGCTCCGTCCCAGCGGGACAGTGATGTTCACGTGATGGAGTCGGGTCATTTCTTCCGGCGTCGGAGCAAGACGCGCAACAACCAGAAGATCGCGATCACGCCCAGCACGGGAGCAGCCCGCTTCGCGACGGAGCTGCCCGCGTGCTCGATGAGGTTGATCGGTTCCGGCTCGGCGGACTCGATGCGCCGTGCGCCGGACGACGACGCGGGTGCCGCGGCTGCTGTGGCCGTGGCGGGCGCCGGCGCGACCACCGGAGCATCGGTCGGCGCGGGATCGGAGCCGATCACGCTGCCTTCCGGAACACCGACGGCTTGGTCCGACTGCTCCGCGAGGACCTTGGTCTCGAGACAATCGACGAACTGTCCGAGCAACTTGGCGCTCACGTCGGCCATGACGCCGCGTCCGAACTGCGCCACCTTGCCGGTGACGGTGAGGTCGGTGACGACGATGACCTTGGTGCCATTGCCGTCCGGTGTGAGCTTGGCGGTGATGGTGGCGTTGGCGTTGCCTTGCCCGCGCGTGTCTCGGCCCTCAGCCCTCAGGGTGGCACGCAGGTTCTCCTCGTCCTTCTCGACGAAGGTGGCGCTGCCCTTGTACTGCGCGGTGATCGGGCCGACTTTCACCTTCACGATGCCGCGGTATTCGTCACCCTCGACCTCTTGGAGCTGTGCGCCGGGCATGCACGGAGCGATGCGTTCGACGTCGGTGAGCACGGCCCACGCTGTTGCCGGTGGGACGCCCACTCGAAACTCGTTGGTCAGCTCCATCGCTCGAGATCCTCCAGGGTGTCGATGTCGACCGGTTCGCCGCTGCACGGTACTGCGGTGACGAGGTCGGGCCGCTCCCGCATCAGGACCCGGCCACCGTCGTCGCCGGAGGTCGGCAGCAAGGGCCACACCTCCGCGGCCAGCCGGACCGGCGGCCGTCGTTCGCCATCGAACGAGGCGACGGCGATCGGCGTTCCCGTCGCCGATGCCACCGCCTGCCATGCATCGGCCGCGATGAGGGGCTGATCGCCGAGTCCGATGACGATGGCGTCGTGCCCCGCCGCGGCTGCGGTCGCGACTCCCGCGCGGAGTGACGTCGCCTGGCCCGAAGCCCACGCCTCGTTCCGCACGACGATCGCGGGCCCCGCGACGGAAAGCTCAACGGCCCCGGTGACGACGTACGTCGCATCGAAACCAGCGGTCAGCGCGGCGTCGACCGCCCACGTCCACAGCGGGCGGCCACGGAACGGTGCCAGCAGTTTGTGCGTCGGTCCGGCGAACCTCGACCCTTCGCCCGCGGCGAGGACGATCGCCGCGATCGTCACTGATGAATTGGGCCGGCGGTGTCGCGCAGTGGGGCGACGTCGCTGACGCGTCCCGTGCGCAGCGCGATGATTTCGGCGCAGATCGAGATCGCCGTCTCCTCCGGAGTGCGCGATCCGATGTCGAGCCCGATCGGCGCCATGACGCGCGCTATACCCGCGTCGTCGACGCCCTCTTCGCGCAGCCGCTCGACGCGTGCCGCGTGCGTGCGGCGGGAGCCCATCGCGCCGAGATACCCGACGTCCGTCGCCAGCGCGGCGATGATCGCCGGCACATCGAACTTGGCGTCGTGCGTCAGCACGCAGATCGCATCGCGTGGCCCCAATCGTTTGCCGACCCGTTCGACGAGACGGTGCGGCCAGTCGACCAGTACTTCGTCGGCCATCGGGAACCGGCGCTTCGTGGCGAACACCTCTCGCGCGTCGCACACCGTGACGTAGTAGCCGAGCGCCTTGGCAATCGTGGCGAGCGAAGCGGTGAAGTCGACCGCACCGAAGATGAGCATCTGCGGCGGCGGCGCGAACGACTCGATGAACACACCCACCGCCCGTTCGCGGGCTTCGCCGTGTTCACCGTAGTGGCGCACGATCGTGACACCCGCGGCCAACTCGCCGCGGACATCGCGGACGACGACGCGATCGAGGTCGGGATCTCCAAGTGTGCCGAGGACCTCGTCTTGGTCGGAGGAAACGAGCACCTTCGCCCCGGTGTTCGGCCCTTCGATCACCGTCGCGATCGCGACAGGACGGTTGTCGCGCAGGAGCTCTGACAGCCGTTCGTACATCACCAGTCGAGTGGCTCGATGAAGAGATGGATCGTGCCGCCACACGTGAGCCCCACCGCGAACGCCTCGTCGTCGCTGTAGCCGAACGTCACGATCCTGCGATCGCCGGACTCGAGCACCTGCAGCGCCTCGGTCACCACCGCGCCCTCCACGCAGCCCCCCGAGACGGACCCGGCGACCTCACCGTCGTCGTTCACCGCCATTGCTGCACCGGGCCCACGAGGGCCGGAGCCTTCGACGTCGACCACCCGGGCGACGGCGACGCGTTTGCCGGCGGTGCGCCAGCGATCGATGTCTTCGAGGAGTTCCTTCATGTCTGGTCTCCGACCAATTGGGCGAGCGATGTGAGCGAGTCGAGCGAGTGGCCCTCGACGAAGGCGTCAACAAACGGGAGCGCGGCAGCCATTCCACGAGCGAGGGGCTCATAGCCCTCGGTGGCCTTGAGCGGATTGACCCACAAGATGCGGTGCGCCACTCGGCGCAACCGGGCCATCTGCTCTGCGAGCAACGCAGGGTCATCACGTTCCCATCCGTCGGAGAGGATGACGACGACCGCACCGCGGGCCAGACCCCGGACGCCCCAACGATCGTTGAACACGCGCAAGCCTTCGCCGAGCCGGGTGCCCCCGGCCCAATCCTCCACCGTCTCGGTGGCACGAGCCATTGCGTCGTCGGGATCCCGGGAGCTCAACGCTCGTGTGAGCCGCGTGAGCCGCGTGCCGAGCGCAAACGTCTCGACGCGCCGGCCGCCGGCGACGGCCGCGTGCGCAAACCGCAGCAGGGCACGCGTGTACAAGTCCATGGACCCGCTCACATCCACGAGTAGCACCAACCGGCGCGCCCGCGTGCTGGGCCCGCGGCGCGCGAGTTGCACGGGTTCGCCGCCGGCCCGCAACGAGCGCCGCACGGTCGTGCGCACATCGAGGTGCGCGCCGCGCGTGTGGCCGTGTCGCCGCACGGGCCGGAGTCGCCTCGAGCGGCGCAGCGCGCGCGTGAACCGGAGATCCTCGAGGAGCCGATGCGTCTCGTCGAGCTCGTCGGCGGTACAGGACGCGAAGTCTTTGGCCCGCAGCACCTCGAGCGAGCTGGCGCGCACGACCAGTGTCGGTGACGCATCGGCCCCGTCTTCCGGCGGCGGCAGTTCGTCGCCCGACTCGTCCTCGATGGCGACGGTGATCTCCTCGGTCACCGAGAGCACATCGTCCTCCGAACGGCGACTGTGCCAGAAGGCGTCGAAGACCCGGTCGTAGACCGGGAAGTCCTCGGTGTGCGTGAGCAGCGTGGCGCGGCCGGCCCAGTACAGCGACCCCTCGTGTTGGAGGCCCAGCTCGGCGAGTGCCTCCGCGTACGTCACCGTCGAACCGACCGGTACGTCGAGCCCGGCGGCTCGAAGTGCGCGTACGAACGCAACCGCAACTCGGTCAGGCGCCACGGCCGGCTGCCTCAGCCACCAGTGCGCCGAGCCCTTCTCGGCGCAGCCGCTCCTGATCCTCGCGGTATTTCACGACCGTGCCGAGCGTTGCATCGGCCGCGGCCTCGGTGAGCTCGTCGCGGCCGAGGGTGCTCAGGGCGAGCGCCCAGTCGATCGTCTCGGCCACGCCGGGCGGCTTGTACAGACCGCGCTCGCGCATCGCGGCCGACGCGGCGGCGACGTGACGGGCCAGCCGTTCGCTTACATCGGGGACGCGCGCACGAACGATCGCCACCTCACGATCGAGGTCGGGATGCTCGACCCAGTGGTAGAGACAGCGACGCTTCAACGCGTCGTGCACATCGCGCGTGCGGTTCGACGTGATCACCGCGATCGGCGGCACCTTCGCGCGGAACGTGCCGAGCTCGGGGACCGTGACGGTGTAGTCGGACAGGATCTCGAGCAGGAAGGCCTCGAACTCGTCGTCGGCCCGATCGACCTCGTCGATCAGTAGGACCGGCGGCGGCGCATCGCCACCCGCATCGGTGATCGCCTGCAGGAGCGGACGGCGCACGAGGAACTTCTCGGAGTACAGCTCGTCTTCGATCGCGGCGGTGGCGGTGCCCGCAGCTTCGGCGGCGCGCACATGGAGCAGCTGACGGGCGTAGTCCCATTCGTACACCGCTTGGCTGACGTCGATGCCCTCGTAGCACTGCAAGCGCACGAGCTCCCCGCCCGTCCACTCCGCGAGCACCTTGGCGAGTTCGGTCTTGCCGACACCGGCTTCGCCCTCGAGTAGCAGCGGCCGATGGAGCCGCAGTGCAAGGAACACCGCGGTGCTCAAACCTTCGTCGGCCAGGTACGTGTGCGCCGCGAGCGCGGCCTGCACGTCTGCCACCGACTCGATTGCGACCATTGAACGGCAGCGTACAGTCGACGCCATGGACCTTGGCATCTCGGGACGCACCGCCGCGGTCGCGGCCGCATCATCGGGCCTCGGCCTCGCGTCGGCCAGCGCTCTCGCGACAGAAGGCGTGCGCGTCGCCATCTGCGGCCGCGACAAGGGCCGCGTCGACGACGCTGTCGACACGATCGGACACGATGCCATCGGTCTCGTGGCCGACGTCTCCACGCCGGAAGGCGCGACGGGGTTCGTCGCCGACGCGATCAGCGCGCTCGGCCGCATCGACATCCTCGTGCCCAACGCGGGCGGTCCCCCACCAGGAACATTCGCGTCGACGCCGGTCAGTGCGTATCCCGAGGCGTTGAACCTGAACCTCATGTCGGTGGTTGCCATGTGCAAGGCCGCGGTGCCGCCGATGCAGGAACGCGGGTGGGGTCGAGTCGTGGCGATCACGTCGATCTCGGTGCGGCAGCCGATCGGCACGCTGATCCTGTCGAACACCGCGCGCGCGGGTGCGACGGCGTTCTTGAAGACGCTGGCTCGTGAGGTCGCGGCCGACGGCGTGACCGTCAACTCCGTGCAGCCGGGACTGCATGCCACCAACCGGTTGATCTCACTCCACGGTGGTGATGCCGGCGCGGCCGCCGCGGGCATCCCGGCCGGGTTCGTCGGCGACCCCGCGGACTTCGGTGCGATCGTCGCGTTCGTGTGTTCGGACCATGCGCGCTTTCTCACGGGGAGCGCCATCAACGTCGACGGTGGTGCGTACGCGGGACTGCAGTAGGTGAGCCGTCCGCTCGACCTTCCGTACATGGTCGTCACGACGGCTCGGTCGTACGGCGCGGTCGGGCAGCGTTGGCTCGACGGGCTCGGCGCGCTGGTCGACGAGCTCGAGCGCGATTGGGACATCACCATCGGCGCCACGCTGAGCGGAGGAACGGCGTCCTACGTCGCGGAGGCCACGACGGCCGAAGGCGAGAGCGCGGTCCTCAAGGTGGCGATGCCCGCACAGTTCACCAGCCTCGGCGATCTCGGGAACGAGATCCGCACGCTGACGATCGCCGATGGCCACGGATGCGCGCGACTCCTGCGGCACGACGAGGAGCGCAGGGCGCTGCTGTTGGAGCGTCTCGGACGCAAGCTCGATGACCTCGGCCTCCCCGTGCAGCGGCAACTCGAGATCATCTGCGCGACGCTGCCGCGACTGTGGGACGCGTCGCCCGGCAACGTCGAGCTCCCGTCGGGCGCAGCCAAGGGCCGCTGGCTCGCCGACGACATCGCCCGCGCCTGGGACGAACTCGACCAGCCGTGCTCGTCGAGGGTCGTCGACACTGCGCTGTCGTTCGCCGAGCGCCGGATCGCAGCGTTCGACCAGGAGCGAGCCGTGCTCGTCCACGGCGATGCGCACGGCTGGAACACCCTCGAGGAGCGCGAAGGGTCGTCACAGTTCAAGTTCGTCGACCCGGACGGATTGATCGCCGAGCGCGAATACGACCTCGCCATCCCGATGCGGGAGTTCAACGACGAGTTGCTCGCAGGCGACGCAGTGCGAGTCGGACAAGCACGCTGTCAGCTCCTCAGCCGCCTCTCGAACACCGACGCCACCCGGATCTGGGAGTGGGGCTTCATCGAGCGCGTCTCCACCGCGCTGCTGCTCGTCCGCGAAGGCCACGCCAAGCTCGCCGAAGACTTCCTGACCGTCGCCGAAGCCTGGGCGGCGGACAACTAACGGCCGGAGCTACTGCTGGTAGTGCTCGACGGTGTCGGCGTCGCGGACGGGGGTCTCGTCTGGGTCTTCGCCGAGGTTGCGGCGAGCGCGACGCCGGCGCAACAGATCCCAGCACTGGTCGAGCTGCACCTCGAGCTTGTCCAGCTCCGCGCGCTCCTCGTCGCTGAGCCCTTCGCCCTCGTGCTGCGCCCGCAGCTCGTGTTCCCGGTCGACAAGCGCGTCGATGTTCTTGATCACGTCGGCATCGTCCACGGGAATCCTCCAGCTGGTCAGGCGGTCGCTTGCACGTCCCGCGAGCGCAAGTGCGGTTCGCGGTTCGCCACTCGACGATAGAGGTCCGTGACGATGCCGGCACCCAGGCCGAGCGCGAGGGCGGCAAGGCCCCATTCCGTTCCGGCAAGATCGATACCGAGTGCGTAGTCGAGCGACGCCGCGCCTGGCCCGGCGAACGCCACCGCGGCCGCGCTCGCGCTGATGACCAACGTGTACTCCCAGCCGCCATCACTGACCCAAGGCCCGTTCTTCGCGTGCACTGACATGGCGGCGTTGAACATCGTGCCGATGACCGCCGCCGCCGCCAATGGGGTCAACAGGCCGAGCGCCAGCAACACGCCACCGCCGAACTCACTCATACCGGCCAACGCGGCCCACCGCTTACCGGGCCGGTACCCGAGACCGTGGAGGAAACCACCCGTGCCTTCGATCCCATGACCGCCGAACCAGCCGAACAACTTCTGCGAGCCGTGAGCCGCGAGCAGCACGCCGACGACGATGCGGAGAATGAGCAATCCAGTGTCCATGCCGCGGACCTACCCAGTGACGACGGGATTAGTCGTCGTTACCTCAGGCGGACGCGGCTTGGATCGCCCGCCACACCCGTTCGGGCGTGCACGGAATGTCGACGTGCCGCACGCCGAGATGCGCGAGCGCATCACACACCGCACTCTGCACCGCGGGCGTCGCGCCGATCGTGCCGGACTCGCCGATGCCCTTCGCTCCGAGTGGATTCATCGGCGTGGGCGTCTCCATCGTGACGAGCTCGAAGTCGGGCAGTTCGGTGGCGGAGATGATCCCGTAGTCGGCGAAGTTGGCGGTGATCGGGTTGCCGTCGGGATCGAAGCGGACTTCTTCGAGCAACGCCTGCGCGGCGCCCTGCCCGATGCCGCCATGCCGTTGGCCCTCGACGAGCATCGGGTTCACGATGCGGCCGGCATCATCGACCGTCAGCATGCGCGACAGCACGACTCGCCCGGTCTCGGTGTCGACGTCGACCACGGCCACGTGACATCCGAACGGGAACGTCGTGGACTCGGCGGTGAAGTCGACGACACCGCAGATGCCTGTGCCGTCGCTGCGCTCGGCCGCCGCACTCGCGACCTCGGCCCACGAACGCGACACCGCGGGCGTGCCTGTGACATGGAACTGGCCGGATGCCGTGTCGAGCACGACGTCGTCGGGGCTCGCCTCGAGCAGCTCAGCGGCGAGGTTGCGGGCTTCATCGACCGCTTGCTCCGACGCGCGCAGCACAGCTGACCCGCCGAGTTGCAACGAGCGCGACCCCATCGTGCCCTCGCCCTTCGCGACGAGGTCCGTGTCGCCCCACACGAGCTTCACGTGCTCCATCGGGATGCCGGTCGTGTCCTGCACGATCATGGCGAAGGCCGTCTCGTGCCCTTGGCCGTGCGGGGACGAGCCGGTGTACACGGTCGCGCGGCCGTCCGGGTGCACCTCGATCTTGGCGTGCTCGGACCCGGCGGTGGGCCCGGCCGTGACTTCGACGTACACCGACACACCGATGCCTATAGCGATCGGATCGCCGGCGTGGCGGCGGCGCTTCTGCTCGGCTCGAAGATCGTCGTACCCAACGGACGTCAATGCGAGATCGAGCGCGGTCTCGTAGTCGCCGTTGTCGTAGACCGTGTCGACGGCAGTCGTGGTCGGCGTGTCGAACTTCGGCAGCAGGTTGCGGCGTCGCAGTTCGACGGCGTCCATGCCGATCTCGGCGGCGAACAGATCCATCGCGCGCTCGATGGCTGCGGCCGCTTCGGGCCGGCCGGCGCCGCGATACGCGGCGAGCGGGGTGGTGTTCGTGACGACCGAGTTGCTGTTGCACTCGACTTTCGGGATGGCGTACACGCCCGGCGCCATCACCCGCGTCAGGAACGGCAGGATCGCCCCGATCGACCCGTAGGCCCCGCCGTCCTGCAAGATCGTCAGCCGGTACGCCTCGACGTTCCCGTCGCGCGATCCGCCGATCTCGACCGTCTGGATCTGCGCGCGCCCGTGACCCATGCCGACCATGTTCTCGCTGCGCGTCTCGTGCCAGCGCGCCGGCCGGCCGATGCGCCGCGCCACCCACGCGACCATCGCCTCTTCCGGATACACGCCGGTCTTCGCGCCGAAACCGCCGCCGACATCCGGTGTCGCCACCCGCAGACCGTCGTTCTCGAGTCCGAAGATCGCCGCGAAGGCGTCGCGTGCCCCGTGCGCGCCCTGCGTCGACATCCACACGTGCAACTTGTTGTTCGCATCCCACGCCGCCGCGGCCCCGCGCACTTCGAGCGGGCACGCCGCGACTCTCGGGTTGAGCACGCGCTGGGTGACGAACACCTCGCAGCCGTCGAACAGGTCGTCGGACCGACCGAAGTTCAACTCGAAGGCCGAATTCGTGCCGGCCTCCTCGAACAGCAGCACCTCGTTGCGGACTGACTCCTCGGGGTCGACGACGACGGGCAGCGGTTCGTAGTCGACGATCACCATCTCCGCGGCGTCGGCTCCCTGTTCCGGCGTCTCCGACACGATCGCGGCGATGGGCTCACCGACGAACCGCACGCGACCGTCGGCCAGGATCGGTCGCACCATGACCGGGTTGAGCATGAAGATCGGCAAGGGAAGCGGGCCGACGTCGAGGTCGGCGTGCGTGAACGCGGCGTGCACGCCGGGCATCGATGCCGCCTCGCTGACGTCGACGCTGAACGTGCCGTGCGCCACCGTCGACCGGACAAAGGTGACGTACAGCGCGCCATCGAGGAGCGGATCGCGGAAGTCGGCCATGTACGTGCCGCCGTCCGTGAGGAACCGCGGGTCTTCAATCCGCGCGACGCGGGTGCCAAGAATGCTCATTGGCTCGGAGGTTATCTATTTGGTCGGAGCGCCACCGGGGTCCAGTTTCTGAGCCAATCCAGTGAACGGCCAGACCGGAGGTAGCGCGATTTTCGGCGGCGGCGCCGGCAGGATCGCGTACGCCTCCTCGCCCTGGTACACGAGGTTGTACTTCTCACGGGCGAGCGTTTCGATGCGGCTGTCGGTGTTGAGATCAGCAGCCTGCTGTTCGAGCTTGGCGTTCTCGGTCTGCAGCACATCGAGTTGGTGCTGCGCCTTCTGCAACCCCGAGCGCTGCCCGAGATACGTGCGTGTGGGATACACGCCGATGAACAGCACGCCGATGACCGTGACCGCCGCCAGCAGGATCCACAGCAGCCGGCGCCGCGGCGACCGGAGCGTGAGCGTGGCCGCGGTCACGACGTCTCGATCGTTCGTGGGGCCAGCGCAGCCCGCCCGACGAACGCAGCCGACTCGCCGAGCAGTTCTTCGATCCGTAAGAGCTGGTTGAACTTGGCGACGCGATCGGACCGTGCCGGCGCGCCCGCCTTGATCTGTCCACAGTTGGTGGCGACGGCGAGATCGGCGATGGTGGTGTCTTCAGTGTCGCCCGACCGGTGCGACATCACCGACGTGTAGCCGGCCGAGGCCGCGAGGGCGACGGTGTCAAGCGTTTCGGTCAACGTGCCGATCTGATTCACCTTGATGAGAATCGAGTTCGCGACGCCCGCGGCGATGCCGCGTGACAGCCGCTCGACGTTGGTGACGAACAAGTCGTCGCCGACCAGCTGGATCCGTCCGCCGAGCGCGTTCGTGAGCGCGGCCCAACCGTCCCAGTCCTCCTCCGCCATCCCGTCCTCGATCGAGATGATCGGGTAGTGGTCGACAAGGCCGCTCAGGTAGCCCGCCATCTCCGGCGGCGTGAGGCGACGGTTCTCGCTGGCCAACACGTACACGTTGCCCTCGACGTCGTAGATCTCCGACGTGGCCGGGTCGAGCGCGATCGCGATGTCGTCACCGGGTGTGTAGCCCGCACGCTCGATGGCCTCGACGAGGATCTGCACCGCCTCCTCGTTCGACTGCAGATCGGGAGCGAAGCCGCCCTCGTCGCCGACCGCAGTGGAGAGCCCGCGCTCGTGCAGCAGCGCCTTCAGCGCGTGATACGTCTCGGCACTCCAACGCAGCGCATCGGAGTACGACGCCGCGCCGACCGCCATGACCATGAACTCCTGCAGGTCGACGTTGTTGTCCGCGTGCGCGCCACCGTTGATCACGTTCATCATCGGCACCGGCAGCACGTGCGCGTTGGCGCCGCCCACGTAACGGAACAACGGAAGCTCGAGCTCGTCGGCGGCCGCCTTGGCGACGGCCAACGACACGCCGAGGATCGCGTTGGCGCCGAGCCGGCTCTTGTCGTCAGTTCCATCGAGGTCGAGCATCGTGAGGTCGACGGCCCGCTGGTCGAGGGCCTCGAGCCCGATCAGCGCGGCGGCGATCTCCCCACCGACGTGGCCAACGGCCTGGAGCACACCCTTGCCGCCGTACCGGTCCCCGCCATCGCGGAGCTCCGCCGCCTCGAACTGTCCCGTCGACGCACCGGACGGCACGATGGCCCGGCCCCGCGCCCCCGTCTCGAGGAACACCTCGACTTCGACCGTCGGATTGCCGCGCGAATCGAGCACCTCGCGTCCCAAGATGTGCTCGATGCTGGACATCCGCCGGCGCTCCCGTCGGTCCGGTCGTGGTGTTGCTGTTGTTGACAGTGTTGGCAACGTTACTCCTGTTGCTGACGATGGTCTTGCCAGCAAAGGGTGTCGTAGCCTTGAGCCGTGGCCGTGCGGGTGGGACGCGAGACCGTGCAGCGGCTGGCCGCCGCCGGTGACACGTTCGCGCTCCAGGTCCGTTCCCCATCGGATTTGGGCGCCGCGATCGGCGCACTGAAGCTCGCTCGTGTCGACGTGCTGGGCCTCGCCGCTCGGACTCGGGCCACCACTGACGGTGACGCCGGGTGGGCCCCGGATCCCCCGACGGTGTCCTCGGTGGTCAACGCACCGGGTGGGCCCCTCTTCCTCGTCGAGAACCTCGACGCCGACGCCGGGCTGCTCGGGTCGATCCCCGAGGTCGTGGTCCGCCGGCTCGAGAAGGCGGGCGTCGAGTCGGCCACCGTCGACGTGCCGAAACGGGGCGGGCCCCTCGATGCGCTCGACGCCACCCCGCAGGCCGTGATCCTCCGGCTGTTTCCTCGGCCCCGCGGCCGGGCCACGACCCTGCCGCCGGACTGGCTCGACATCGCCTGCGAGTGGGTCACCGGCGATCTCGGCGGCGACGAGGCCACGCGGATGCGCGTGCTCGGCGTGGAGTTCGACGTACCCGCCGCGGAGGTGTCCGCGGTCGTCCACGACTGCGGGCTGGCCCGAGCGTGGTGTGATGCGGTCAACGGCGAACTCGACGACCGCGTGCGCGTTGCGAGCATCACGTTCGGCCGCCTACCGCACCTGGCCCTCGCCGCCGGTGGCCCGGAGGCCGATGACAACGGGCTCGTGGCCCGATTCCACCTGCTGCAAGAAGTCGCGCGCGAGCTGGCCGCGGACGTCGCGTACGGCTGCATCGACTTCGAGCCGACGTTCGAGGGCTTGGCGCTCGGTCTGAGCCCGGCCGGGTGGCAGACCCAGGGCGGTGCGCCCCCGAACGTGATCGCGCGCGAGCTGATCGACGAGCGTGTCCCCGACGCGTATCCCTACCAAGTGCTCGGTCCTGCGCACGTCGCCCGTCTCAGCGAAACCAATCTGGCGTTCGAGTCGCTCGGCGAAGGACGTGTCGAGCTCACGCTCGACGAACCGGATTCATGGCTCCCGGGCCGGCCAGAGCGCGACGACGCGCAGGCTCAGGGGTGGGACGTGCTCGCGCCCTGCCTGGTGCTCGAGGACGATCTCGCCGCGCTGGTCGAGGCGCGCGGTACGGGAACAGGCACCGCCATGGTCGATGTCGCGGAGAGCGAAGCCGACATTGCCGCGCTCGACTCGATTCCCGACCTCGACGCGATCGTGCTCGAGCGTTCCGCCCACTCGCGACGCGGTATGAAGCTGACGTTGCTGGAGCTGGTCAGCTGGCTCAATCACGAATCGCACAGCGATCTTCCGCCGTCGGTGTCGCCAGTGCTCTCGACCTTCGCCCGATGGCTGGCCGCAGGGTTCGACAATGAAGACCGTCAAGCGTTGAAGGCCATCGCGCCGCGCCTCATCGGCACCGGCCCGGCCGATCCGGCCGAGGAGCGGGCACGGCAGTGGCTCTCGACCGAGTGGTTGGTACGCGTGCAGGCACCGTCATGGCTGCGCGCCGCCGGTCTGCTCGAGGCCGGAGATCGTCTCGAATCGCTCGGCCGCCTCACCGACGACCTCGAGCTGGTGCGCGCGGTCGACATCTTGGGAACCGCCATCACCATCGCGAGCCGGCGGATCGACATCACGGCATCGATCGTCAGTGACGACGAAGTCCGGCGCAGCGTGCCCGACGAGGAGATCGTCTGGAAGGCCTGGGAGCGCGTCACCGAGACCACCGGTTACGTGGCGGCGTCAGAGGCCGCCACCCACGGCGCACCCGCAGAGCTCACCTACGCCACGGACCTGCGCGTGATCGAGTGCTCGCGCGATCCGCGCGCGCGAGACGAGCTCGAGGAGTCGCGGCAGTCCGTCGGCGACACCGCTTGGACGACCGCCTTGCACGCCGTCGCCGACGAAGCGTGGGAGCAGGGTTGGCGCGCGGCGGATCAGGCGGCGCGAGAGCTCTCGGGCTTCACGATCCGCGTCGAGATGGGACGGATCGCGAAGACGGTGCTCACCCGCGATGCAGCGCGCGACGAGGACCCAGAAACCGCGCTCGAGCTGGCGGACCAGGCGGCACGCGATTCGCTGACGCGCGCCGTTCTCGCCGGTGGTGCTTTCAGCGACGAGCATCCATGGGATGCCGCTCGGAATGCCGCGCGAGCCTCCGAAGGCGGTAACCAGTGGTCGGTCGTCAGCGACGAAGCCCGTCGGGCGATCGGCGAGGATGCGTGGGCGCAGGCGATGGCGGACGCACGCGCCGTCGTGACCGAGCTGCTGAGCGATGCTCCTGACACCGTTTCCCGAGTCGTCATCGCCGCCGTCGCACGGGAGGCATCGAGCGCCGCGGCGCGCGGCGTCGCGCTACGGGCAAGCGCAGTCGCGCGCGCCCACGGCGGAGATCACACCGAGGCCGAGGCCGCGGCCCACGAGGCGCTGCAACGCATCGCCATCGGACTCCAAGCCCAGGCACTCGTGCTGCTCGACGGTCTGATCGATGTCGAGGTCCCGGCGGCTATTCCTGCTCAGTAGTGCTGTCTCGATTCGACCAGCGTTCCCAGGCTTCCAAGGCCATCGACTGCGCTATGCCCTTCGGCCGGTAACTGGGAGCAGATTTCTTGATCTGTTCCCAGTTACGCATCACCGCACCGGCATCGTCGGCCTGGACATCGGCGAATACGTGTGGATGGCGCGTGACGAGCTTGTCGTGGATCCCGCGGGCGACGTCGGCCAGCGTGAACGCGCCGTGCTCGCCGGCGAGCGTCGCATGGAAGCAGATCTGGAACAACAGATCGCCGAGCTCCTCCTCGAGGTGCTCGTAGCCCTCGCCGGTCTCGGGGTCGAGGAGCTCGATCGCCTCCAGCACTTCGTACGTCTCTTCGAGGAGGTGACGAGTCAGGGTCTTGTGCGTCTGCTCGCGATCCCACGGGCACCGCTCTCGCAACACGTGCACCAACTCGTCGAAGCGCGCCACCTCCGACGCCACCGCGGGCGCGCCCGTGTCGATCCACAGCGAGGTGAGGTGGTCCGGCGTAACGGAACGGTCGAGCTCGCTGCGCTCGACGGTCGTGATCGCCTCATCGGCCGCGCCGAGCCGTTGGAGCACAACGATCGGCGGGCCGTCGAGATCGATCGAGAGCTTCACGTCGGAGAGCACCGTTTGGCTGTCGCATTGCGCGACGAGCAGCGGACCTCGCTCCCCCGCGGCCTCGACCGCGAAGCGGTGGCCGTCGATGATGCGAGCGCCGGCGTCTACCGGATCCACGCCGAGCCGCGTCCACGCGAGGTCGGCGAAGGACAGCGACGGCAGCACGTCGAGCTCGATGCGCTTCGCCGCGGCTTCGACGCGCAGCAACGCGACCGTGCGCTCGGCCACTGCCGGAGATCCGGGGACGGCATACAACACCTCCCCGTGCTCGCCCGCCGAGGTCACGAGGCGTTCGACGATCGCTCGATACACCTCGTCGAGTGACGCCGCGCGTTCGTAGAGGTCGTCGAACGACTCGGCGGGCTCGGCCATCGACGCCGCCGGGTGCCGCGTGGTGCGCAGAAAGCGAACGTGCACTCGCCCGATCGCGGCAGCAGTCGAAGTGGTGACGAGTTCGGGTCCAGCCGGGCCGAGACCCACGACTGTGACCCGCGGGGTCACGGCGAGTCGGAGGCAGACGACAGCGGCGACGACGACCCCTGATCGACCGCCGCGGTCGGTGGCGTGATCTGGAACGTCGTCGCGTCGAACGTGCCGTAGCGAGGGTCGATCGTCACCTGCGCGGCGGAGCGCGCCTGCGACAGCCACTGGCTGAACGCCTGGCTGGCGGCCGTGCTGGCGAGCTCGTCGGCCTGCGCCTGCACTTCATCGAGCGATGCCACCTGCCGACCGGTCAGCTTCAGGATGCTGACACCGGTCTGACCCGGAATGGGATCGAGGACGTCGCCGACGTTCGCGCGCTGCAACACCTGCACGAGACTGGCGTTGAAGCGGCCGGCCAGCACGCAGCCGGCGTCGCCGTTGGTCGCCTTGGTCGCCTCGTCGACCGACACCTGCTGCACAAGCGTGGCGAAGTCGGCTCCGGCGCGCAGTTGCGCGACCACGGAGTCGGCCGTGGCTTGATCCGGCACGGCGATGAGCGAGATGCACATCTTGGTGAAGTCGTCAGGATGGTTGGCGTAGTAGGTGTCGGCCTCGTTACCGCACTGTGCTCCAGCGAGATCGGTCTCGAGCGCCAGCAGCTCGGTGTTCCGGCGGACGAGCACGTCCTGGTACGACGTCGGGAACTTGGCCAGCAGCGCCTCGCCCTTGGTGGCGTCGCCGTTGCCGATCTGCAGCATCGCCTCGTTCCTGGCTCGGAGGCGGCAGGCGTCGGTCACGCCGAGCTTCCGCTTCGCGAACTCGTCGTGCACGAGGGAGTAGTAGATGTCTTGGAGGAGAACCTGGGACACGAAGCCGGCGTCGTACGAGCCAGGAGTCGCGCCCGTCACGGTCGCCCCACCCGCGCTGGCATTCGACTGGAGACCGTTGAGGTAGTCGGTGTTCGCGCTGATGGCGTTCAGTTCGTCGACCAGGTCGCTGGTCGGGATCTTCGAGCCGTTGACGGTGGCCGCGGGCGCGCTCGACTTCTCGGCGCAGGCCGCACCGAGGGCGACCGTGCAGAGGACAAGCGCGGCAAGGCGTTTCACGAGCCGCCGAGGTTAGAGGGTTCGTCGGGCGCGACGGAATCGGGGGGAACCAGCGTCTGAAGGAACGTGACGAGCCCTTCCACCAGCTCGCCGGGCTTGCGTACCGGCAGCTGCAGCTGCTTCGCCTCCGGCTTGTAGACGGCTTCCTCCACCAGGCGAGCGAGGCGGACCTCCTGGCTGACCTTCAGCTCCAGCGGGCTGAGGCGCACGATGTACGCGGGACCGCCGAACCCTGGTCCCTTGCTCACGTTGATCTCGCGGATGCCCGTGCGAGCGCACTCGGCCCGCAGTCGAGCCACGTCGAGCAACGCCGCGGCCGTCGGCGGCACCGGGCCGTACCGGTCCTCCCACTCCGCACGGATGTCCACGACCTCTTCCCGCGTCGTGACCGCCGCGAGCCGGCGGTAGGCCTCGAGCCGGAGGTCTTCCCGAACGACGTAGTCCTTGGGCAGGTTGGCGTCGATCGGCAGGTCGAGCTTGATCTCCGCGGGCTCGCGCAGCGGCTCACCCTTCAACTCGGCGACGGCTTCGTTCACCATCTGGCAGTACAGGTCGTACCCGACCGCAGCGATGTGGCCGGACTGGCCGGTGCCCAGCAAGTTGCCCGCGCCGCGGATCTCGAGGTCGCGCATGGCGATCTTGAATCCACTGCCCAGCTCGGTCGTCTCGCCGATCGTCTTGAGGCGCTCGTAGGCCTCTTCCGTGAGCGGCTTCTCGGGCGGGTAGAAGAGGTAGGCGTACGCCCGCATCCCGGCTCGCCCGACGCGGCCGCGGAGCTGATGCAGCTGGCCGAGCCCGAGCCGGTCGGCTCGATCGACGACGAGCGTGTTCACCGTCGGCATGTCGATGCCGGACTCGATGATCGTCGTGCACACGAGCACGTCGTACTCGCCCTGCCAGAAGTCGAGCACGACCTTCTCGAGCGTTCCTTCGTCCATCTGCCCGTGGGCGACGGCAACCCGCGCTTCGGGCACGAGCTCGCGGATGCCGGCCGCGGTGTGCTCGATGTCCATCACGCGGTTGTGCACGAAGAACACCTGGCCTTCACGCAGCAACTCGCGCCGGATCGCCTCGCCGGCGGCCCGCTCGTCGTAGGCGCCGACGTACGTGAGGATCGGCTGTCGCTCGGCCGGCGGGGTGTTGAGCAGCGTGAGATCGCGGATCCCGGTGAGGCTCATCTCCAACGTGCGCGGGATCGGTGTCGCCGTGAGCGTGAGCACATCAATGTCGGTCTTGAACTCCTTGATGCGCTCCTTGTGACTCACACCGAAGCGTTGCTCTTCGTCGACGACCAACAGACCGAGGTTCTTGAAATGGATGTCGTCGGACAGCAGTCGGTGCGTACCGATCACGAGGTCGACGGTGCCGTCGGCGAGGCCTTGCACGACCTTCTCCGCCTGCTTCGGCGTGAGAAATCGCGAGAGCACCTCGACGCGCACGGGATAGCCCGAGAACCGCTCGGCGAACGTCTGGCCGTGCTGCTGCGCGAGCAGCGTCGTCGGTACGAGCACGGCCACTTGCTTGCCGTCCTGCACGGCCTTGAACGCGGCGCGAATGGCCACCTCGGTCTTGCCGAAGCCGACGTCACCGCACACCAGGCGATCCATCGGTCGCGCCTGCTCCATGTCGGCTTTCACGTCGACGATCGCCTGCATCTGGTCGACGGTCTCCTGGTACGGGAACGCGTCTTCGAGCTCTCGTTGCCACGGCGTGTCCGTCGGAAACGCGTGGCCCGGACTGTGCACGCGGGTCTGGTACAGCACGACGAGCTCTTGCGCGATCTGCGTGACCTCGGCCTTCACCCTGGCCTTGGTCTTGGCCCAGTCGGCGCCGCCAAGCTTGCTGAGCGTCGGCTGCTCGCCGCCGGTGTAGTGACGGACGGTGTCGATCTGGTCGGAGGGGACGTAGAGCTTGTCGTCGCCGCGGTACTCGAGCAGGAGGTAGTCGCGCTCGACGCCGTTGATGGCGCGCTTCACCATGCCACCAAATCGCGCGACGCCGTGCTGGTGGTGCACGACGTAGTCGCCGGGAGACAGGTCGTCGAAGAACTTCGCAGCGTCGGTGCGCCGACGCGTGCGGGCCGGACGGTGGGCCCGCCGCCGGCCGGTGAGATCGGCTTCGGCCAGCACGGCGAGCTTGATCGCCGGGAGGATGAAGCCACGCTCCAACGACGCAATCTCGAGTTCGGGCTCGAGGCCGTGCTCGTCGAGCAGCCGGCGGATGCGACTGGCAGATGCCTCGTTGTCGGCGCCGACGACGATGCGGTAGCCCTGCTGGCGCAAGTTGGCCAGCTGGCTCATGAGGCGATCGCCGTTGCCGACGACGGGATCCCAGCCCATCGCCTGGATGGTCGTGACGCTTGGCCCTTCCGGCGCGACCGTCATCGTCCAGGCCGGCGCGTCGGTGTGCGCGAGGAGCCGATCGAACGGCATGTGCAGGCTCGGGAACTCGGTGGTGCCCGCGACGTCGGCGCCCCACGTCTTCGCCAGGGTGCGGGCCAGGTCGGCCTCTTCAGCGAGGATGTCGGCGGCGCGATCGCGGAGCCGTTTTGGCTCGACGAGGATGATCTGCGCGTCGGCCGGCAGGAGGTCGAGCAGCACGTGTTCGCGATCTGCGAGCCACGGCAACCACGACTCCATACCATCGAAGGTCAGTCCGTTGGCCAGGCGCTCCCACTGCTCGCGTCCCCACGGCTCGCGGGCGATGAGGCGGTCCGCGCGCTCGCGGACTTCGTCGCTCGGCAAGAGCTCGCGAGACGGGAAAATGACGACACGGTCGAGCGCGTCCGTCGAGCGCTGGTCGCTCACCGAGAAGTCACTGAGCCGGTCGATCTCGTCGCCCCAGAGGTCGACGCGCACGGGCGTGTCCGCCGTCGACGGGAAGATGTCGACGATCGAGCCACGCACCGCGACCTCGCCTCGGTGCTCGACCTGCTCCTCACGGCGGTAGCCCGCCTGCACCAGCGCGGACACGAGCTCGTCGCGGTCGCGTCGCTGCCCGATCTCGACCTCGATCGGTTCGACCTTCTCGACGTCAGGCCCGAGACGTTGGGCCAGCGCCCGGATCGGCGCGATCACGACGTCGGGCGCGCGCTTCGGGTCGAGCAGCCGCCAGATCGTGCGCAGTCGCCGGCCCATCGTCTCGACGCCGGGGCTCACCCGCTCGAACGGCAGCGTCTCCCAGGCGGGGAACAGGTCGACACGGTCAGGGCCGAGGAAGGCACCGAGGTCGTGGGCCAGGCGCTCGCCGTCCGCCGTCGTCGGCACGGCGACCAGATACGGGCGGCGCCTCGTGGTCTCCACGAGCCCGGCGATCGTGAACGCTCGAGCCGGCTCGGGTACGGCGATGAGCGCGTTCGTCCGCCCCCGAACTTCCAAGAGGGCGGGGTCGTCGCGTAGCAGCTTCGGTAGATCGAACAAACTCATCGACAGCCGAACAACCCTACCGGCGGTCGGTGCCAAGGCCGCCCGAGGTCGTGGCTTCGCCACGACCGACATTGTTTGGTGATTCGATGCATCGAATTACCAAACAATGTCGCCTCCGGCTCGGGTGACTTTTAGTCAGGGCGGAGCCACATCGTCCATCTGGTGAGGGCGGTGTAGCCGAGACGTTCGTAGACCGGACGTCCCAGATCGCTGGCGATGAGGATCGCGGGCAGCGTCGGGTCGGCGGTCGTGGCCGCCCAGGTGACCGCGGCGCCGTACCCGCGACCGCGGAAGCCTTCCAACGTCGCGATCATCTCCACGTTGTTGACTCCTCCGGCGACGTGCGCGGCGGCCGTCGCGACGGGCTGGCCGTCGACCAACCCGACCCACAGCCGCGTCGCGCCGCCGAGCACGCGCTCGTCACAGAACCCGCCCCATGTATACGGCTGCAGATCGGGCATCGGGTAGCCGTCGACCAACGTGCGCTCGAACACCTCGAGGCCCGGCCGGTCGACGACCTCGTGGATGTGCAAATCGCGCGGCACCAGAGGCATCTCCGCCGCGCCGGGCAAGCGCGCCATCAGCGGCGGATGGCCGATCAGTTGCCACCCGCTCGCGCCCAGGTCCGGCGTGGCGTACGGGCTGATCAGCGTGACCGGCACACCAGGAGGCACGACCGCCTCGATGCGCGCCAGCACTGCTTCCCAGTCGTGCGGATCGGCCAGCACGACCGCGCCGTTGACGAACATGCCCCGGTCGCCGAGCCACGCAACGGCCAGCCCGCCCTCGTTGACCCAGGGGCGGTCAACGGCCTTGGCGTGATGGAGCGCCCGGTCGGCGATGCTCCATGCGGCCCGATCAGTCAGCGTGTCGAAGTCCACGAACGATCGACGGTAGTTCCGTGCTGGCATTGCCGTCTGGCGTAGTGTCCGCGACCGTGGGCGAAGCCAAGATCCACATCGCGGCGGGTGCTGACACCGTCTACGCGATGGTCTCCGACATCACTCGCATGGGTGAGTGGAGCCCCGAGAACACCGGCGGCGAATGGCTGGACGGCGCCACCGGTCCGACCGTTGGCGCGCGGTTCAAGGGCAAGAACAAACGCAAGGGCGGCTGGAGCACGAAATGCACCGTCACCGCCGCCGACCCAGGCCGCGAGTTCGCGTTCGACGTCGGCAAAGGCGAGACGAGGTGGCGCTACCGCTTCGAGCCGGCTGGCGACGGCACGGATGTCGTCGAGTCCTTCGAGATCGTGAAGGAGCCGGGTGCCATCGCTCGCTACTTCACCAAAGTCGGTACGGGCCTTCCCTGGTCGGAACGTGAAGCCGACATGGTCAAGGGCATGCAAACCACGCTGGCGAACCTCAAGGCAACGGCCGAAGCCGCGAACTAGCAACGACCCTCAGGGCTGATCGGGCTCGCCGGCCTCGTTCCGGTTGTACACGCCCATCGCCGTCTCGACACCGTCGCGCACGATCATCTCGACGGCGTCGGCGGCCTGCTCGATCGCGATGTCGAGCTCGGTGCGCTCAGTCTTGCCCGGACGTCGTAGGACATGGTTGGCGCCGTCCTCCCGACCGGGAGGCTTGCCGACACCGATGCGCACGCGGACGAAACCGTCCGTGTGCAGGTGCGCCTTGATGGAACGAAGGCCATTGTTTCCCGCGAGCCCACCGCCGACCTTCACCTTGAGCCGGCCGGGCGGCAGGTCGAGCTCGTCGTGCACGACGATGATGCGATCGACATCGTCGAGGAGGTCGAAGCGCCGGGCAAGCGTCGCGACCGCGATGCCGGAATCGTTGTAGTACGTCTGCGGCCACGCGAGCGCAACGCGCCGGCCGTTCATCGTGACCTCGCCAGTCAGCGCCCGAGCGCGATCGCGCTTGAGCCCGCCACCGTGCCGCTTCGCGAGCAGCGCGACGGTTTCGGCTCCGCAGTTGTGCCGGCTGCGCTCGTACTCCGCGCCCGGGTTGCCGAGGCCGACGACGAGATGTTCGGCCGGCAGCGTCTACTCCTCGCCGCCGCCCTCGGACGGCGCCTCTGGCGCGTCACCGCTCGGCCCGGCCTCGCCCTCGGCCGCTTCACCTTCGGCCAGCTCGCCTTCGACGGGCTCGGGCAGCTCCTCGACCTGAGGCGCCGAACCGATGACGACAGGCTCTTCGGGGTCGACCTCGGTCTCGACGCCGTCCGGCAGCGTGAGGTCGCCGACGCGCACGGCATCGCCGATCGTGAGCTCACTGATGTCTGCGGTGAGCTCGTTGGGGATCGCTCCGGGCTTCGCGCTGATCGTGAGGTGGAAGAGCGCCTGGTCGACCGTGCCGCCTTCGCGCGTCACCTGCTCGGCCTCGCCGACGAGCACGATCGGGACTTCGACCTCGATCGCCACGTCGCGGCTGACGCGCAGGAAGTCGATGTGCAGGACGCTGCGCTTGATCGGGTGGCGCTGCAGCTCCTTGACGATCGTCAGCTCGCTCGCATGACCGTCGATCTCGAGGTTGATGAGGGCGTTCATGCCGGCATCGGTCGTGAGCGCATGGCGCAGCTCACGCCACTCGACGCTCACGGTGACAGCGTCGCCGCCGAGCCCGTAGACGGTGGCGGGAACCTTGCCCTCGCCTCGCAAACGATTGCTCGGACGTGAGCCGGTGGGACGGCCGGTATGGGCCGGAAGAGTGATCTCAGCCATCGGAAGCTCCTACTTCAGAGATCGCGCCGGAGCGCTATTTGGGAAAGAGGCATGCTAGGGGCCGTGGATGCCTTCACACCAGCCATCGAGCTAGCCGCAGCGATCAAGGCGAAGGAGGTCAGCCCCGTCGAGGTGGCCGACCTCTACCTCGAGCGCATCGAGCGCCTCGAACCGACGCTCAACGCCTTCGCGCACCGCGCGGACGACGACGTGCGCGGCGCGGCGAAGCGAGCGGCCGACGCGGTCGTCACGACGCCGACGGACGAGCTCCCCGCGTTCCACGGGGTGCCCTTGCCGATCAAGAACCTGAACCCGGTCGCAGGGTGGCCGTGCACGTACGGTTCTCGCGGCGCGAGCCGGGCCCCGCGAACCGAGTCCGATCCGATCGTCGATCGATTCGTCGAGGCTGGCTTCGTGCTGCTCGGCGTCACCAACTCCCCCGAGTTCGGAACGATCTCCTACACGGAGAGCGACGCCCACGGCATCACGCGCAATCCCTGGAACCCGGAACACACGCCGGGCGGTTCCAGCGGCGGATCCGCGGCGGCGGTGGCCGCGGGCATGGCGCCCATTGCTCACGCCAACGACGGCGGCGGATCGATTCGCATCCCGGCGTCGTGCTGTGGACTCGTCGGCCTGAAGCCCGGCCGCGGACGCGTTCCCAACGAGTTCATCGAGCTCGAAGGCTTCGTCTCCGACGGGGTCGTGTCCCGCACCGTCGCCGACACCGCCGCGTTGCTCGACATCCTGGGTGTCGTCGATCCGCTCGTGTTCTTCTCCGCGCCGCAGCCTCCGCAGCCGTACGCGACGCTCGCCGGGTCGACACCAGCCCGCCTGCGCATCGGCTTCACCACAGAAGCGCCACTCGGGATGCCGGTCGATCCCGACTGCGTGGCCGCAGTGCGCGCCGCGGTCGCGGCGCTGGAGTCGCTCGGGCACGACATCGTCGAGGTGGCTCTCGACATGCCGGATGCCGAGGAGTTCGTGGCGAGCTTCATCGTCGTGTGGAACACCGGCTCGGCGTGGTCGCCGATCGAGGACTGGAGCGCCATCGAACCGCTCAACGCCGCACTGCGCGAGGAGGCTCGGAAGATCGACTCGCTCGCGTTCGTCGAGTCGGTCCGGTCGACGCAGCGCCTCGCCCGCCCGATCATTGCGCCGTTCGGCCGCGATTTCGACGTCCTCGTGACGCCGACGATGGCCGTGCAGCCGCCCAAGGTCGGCTCGTGGCGGGAGGGGATGGAGGTCGATCCACAGATGGGTCTGCTGAACTGCTACCCAATGGGCATCTTCACGTCGATCTTCAACGTCACCGGGCTGCCCGCCCTGTCCTTGCCGTTGCATCAGTCGGCCGCCGGTCTCCCGGTCGGGGTGCAGCTCGTCTCCCCGCCCTGGCGGGAAGATCTGCTGCTGCAACTGGGCACGCAGCTAGAGAATGCGCTGCCTTGGAAGGATCGACGCCCGGCTTTGGCCAACTGACCTGCGTGCGTAAGTCGTGCGCCGCCGTCGTGGCGGTTACCTGCCTCCTCGTGTTCCTGGCCGCGCCCGCGCACGCGGCCACCGCCGAGATGCACATCGTCGACGGCGCGCCGAACCCAGCACAGCTGACGATCGACGACGGCGACACCGTCATGTTCTTCAACGATGACGACGCGGAGCACACGATCTTCGCTGCGGGCACGGCGCAGGCGGTGATCCCACCGCACGACCGCGTGTTGTTCGGCCCGTTCGGGCCCGGAGGCGCGAAATTCGACTACCAGGTCGATCAGGGCGGTGCGGCGGGAGCCATCATCGTGCGCGGTCCGGCGACCACGCCGCCCCCGACGGCGACCACCGCGCCGGTGCGCACGACCACCACCTCCACGACGATTCGCGCGACAACCACGACGTCGACCACTGCGACGACAGCGACGACGACGTCGACGACCACGACAACATCGACGACGGTGGCCATCGATTCGAGCACGTCTGGTGCGGTCGACCCGAAGGCCGACAAGAAGGACTCGTCGAACCTGTTGGCCGTGCTCGGCTTCGCACTGCTCGCGGCCGGCGTCGGTGGCCTGGCGATCGCGATGGAGCGCTCGCGCCGGCGGCGTCGGCGCTGATCAGGAGCTGGCGAGAGCGTCCCACTCGCGCTTGGACAGCCAGACCGTTTCGGGGCCGACCTGAACCTGCACGTACCCGCCGCGCTCGTGCGGTGCATCCAGCACGTCGTGCGGGAGCAGGCCCATCACGTGGGTCGGCTTGCCTGTCCACATGCTGCGGCGCAACAACGCCACGCCTCGATCGGAGATGGCGACCGCTCGCGGCGGGTTGAAGGCCCAGTACACGAGCAGTCCCACCAGGATCCCCGGACCTGCGAGGCTGCCGACCAGCAATGACAGCACCACGGTGATGGCGACCGCCGCAACGATGATCAGCAGAATCGTGTTCGTCGGGTACGGGCCGGCGACTGCGTTCGCGTAGCGGCGGACGATCGTGCCGGGTTCGAGCAACCTCTGCGCATCGGCCGACCGCTTGTTGCGTGTACTCACGGACATGGCCATCAGCGTCAAGCCAGGTTCTCTCCGCCGAACAACTCACTGACGGACTTGTCTTCGAAGATCGCGTCGATCGCGTCACCGATGATGTTCGCGACGGACAGCACCTCGATCTTGTCGAGCTGCTTGTCGTCCGTGATCGGGACCGTGTCGGTGACGACGACCCGCGAGATCACCGAGTTCTTGAGCCGATCCACGGCGGGGTCAGCGAGGATCGCATGGGTGGCCATCGCCCACACCTCGGTGGCGCCGTGATCCGTGAGGATGTCGGCGGCCGCCACGATCGTGCCGGCGGTGTCGATGCGGTCGTCGATGATCACGCAACGGCGGCCGTCGACGTCGCCGATCACCCCACGAGCCTCGACCTCATCGGAGCTGCCCTTGATGTGGCGCTTGTGCACGAACGCCAAGTCGGCCCCGATGTGCTGGCTATAGCGCTCGGCGACCTTCACCCGGCCGGCGTCGGGCGACACAACCACGACGTCGTCGTCACACTCCCGCTGGAGGTAGTCGAGCAGCACCGGCATCGCGGTGAGGTGGTCGACCGGCTGGTCGAAGAAGCCCTGGATCTGACCGGAGTGCAGGTCGATGCTCACCATACGGTCGGCGCCGGCCACCGTGAGCATGTCCGCGACCAGCTTGGCCGAGATCGGGACACGATTCTCCGCCTTGCGGTCCTGCCGGGCGTAGCCGTACAGCGGGCACACCGCGGTGATGCGCTTGGCCGAGGCCCGCTTGGCGGCATCGATCATGATCAGCTGCTCCATGATCGAGTCGTTCACCGAGCCGCAGTGGGTCTGGATGATGAACACGTCGGCCCCGCGGATGTTCTCGCCGAGCTGGCAATGCGTCTCGCCGTTCGGGAAGTTGCGGACGTTGGCTTCACCGAGCGGCACACCGAGCCGCTTCGCGATGTCCTCCGCCAACTTGGGGTGCGAGCGACCGGCATAAAGCCGCAATGTCTTCTTGGTGACCAACTCCATCGCTCGCTGCGCCCCTCGTCCTAGGTTCCGGAGTCCTCCGCAGTCGCAGTGTAGAACGACCCCGTTCGCGCTCCCGGCGCAATGTGCGCGCCGGGTTCGAGCACCGCATACGGGCCGACCACGGCGCCGGCGCCCACGTCGGCGTGCCGGCCGACCGTGCGCTCGACGACGGCACCGTCACCGACCGTGCAGTCGACGAGCCGGGTGTCGGGGCCGAGCTCGGCGCCCTCGCCGACGATCGTTTCGCCCTGGAGCAACGTGCCCGGGAAGATCGTGACATCCGGCGCGAGCCGCACAGTCGAGTCGATGTAGGTGCGCTCGGGGTCGACCATCGTGACGCCGAACCCGAGCCACGCATCGTTGATCCGGCGACGGAGCTCGGCCTCCGCGGCGGCAAGCTGGCGGCGGTCGTTGATGCCGTGCGGCTCGACGTCGTCGGGAGCGACGATCGGCACGATCGAGTAGCCCGCGTCGTGCAGCACCTCCACCACGTCGGTCAGGTAGTACTCACCCTGGTCGTTGTCGGGAGTGACTCGGCGTAGCGCGGGCGCGAGCACGCTGCGACGGAAGCAGTAGATCGACGTGTTCCACTCGGTGAGCGCACGCTCTTCATCGGTGGCGTCGCGCTCCTCGACGATGCGCACCACGCGGTCGTCCTTGCCGCGCACGACCCGCCCGTAGCCACTGGCGTCGTCGGAGATTGCCGTCAGGATCGTGCAGGCTGCCTCGGTGAGGCGGTGCTCGCGGACGAGCGACGCGATCGTCGACGCGCGAAGCAGTGGGGTGTCGCCGGGCAGCACGAGCACGTCGCCGTCGTCATCGTCGTCCGGGAACGCGGTGAGCCCGACGCTGGTGGCGTCGCCCGTGCCTCGTTGGAGGTGCTGCTCGACGAAGTCGAGTTCGAGGTCGCCCGCCTCTTCCTGCAGCTTCTTGGTGACGCGCTCGGCGCCGTGGCCGACGACCACCACCGCCCTCGAGACCTCGCAATCAGCCAGCGCGTCGAGCACGTACAAGACCATGGCCCGGCCGCAGAGCATGTGGAGGGGCTTGGGGCGGGTCGAGCGCATGCGGGTGCCCTCTCCGGCGGCCAGCACGACGGCGCTCAGGGGACGTTCGGGCATGGCCTTTGTTCTACCGCCGTGGGCGCGGACTATCCATCACACAACCGTGAACAGCTGACGTGAAATTGCGCTCCTCGACCCCGCATGCGGTGGTCAGGCAGCGCCAGAAGCTCGGGGGGAAGGAATCGAACCTTCAACCTTCGGCACCAAAAACCGCTGTTCTGCCAATTGAACTACCCCCGACTGGCCCCGTCAGCGTACGCGAACCCGCTTCGCTAGCCGTCGCCGACTTCGAGGATGTCCTCGAGCTTGCGGTCGCGAGGCGCGGGGCACGTGATGTGGGTGATCTCGCCGTCGCGCAGGTGCACGATGCGCTGCGCGCGACTTGCGAGGCGCATGTCGTGCGTGACCAACACGATCGTGCGGCCGGCGTTGTGACTCGCCTCGAGCAGATCGATGATCGCTTCTCCGGCCGTGCTGTCGAGGTTGCCCGTCGGCTCATCGGCCAGCAGGATCGGCGGATCCATCACCAACGCACGCGCGAACGCGACGCGCTGCTGCTCGCCGCCTGACAACTGGCCGGGCAGTCGATCCTTCCTCGGCAACAGGCCGACAAGATCGAGCAGTCGCTCGACCTCGTCGCGATACTCCGCCGGCCGCTTGCGCAAGAGCACCGCGGGCAACCCGACGTTCTCGGCCGCGGTGATGCCGGGGACGAGATTGAAGTTCTGGAACACGAAGCCGATAGTCAGGCCACGGATGTGAGCCAACTCCTTGCGGCTGCAGCTCGCCAACGACCGGCCCGACAGCAGCACCTCACCGGCGGTCGGTTGATCCAGCGCGCCCATGAGGTTCAGGACCGTCGACTTCCCGGATCCGGAAGGACCGATCACCGCGATGAACTCACCGCGATCGATCGTGAGTGAGATGCCTCGGACTGCGTCGACTCGAGCTTCGTCTTCTTCGTAGGAACGGTGCACGTCCCTGAGCTCGATCACTCCGTGTCCTTGAGCCTGTCCTCGCATACGTCGAGCCACTTCAGGTCGGCCTCGAGGCGCAGCATTGCACCCTCGAGCAGCAATCCTGTCGCAGGATGGTGGTTGGGATCGTGCTGGAGCCGCTGGAGCTCGGCCAGCGCCGACAGGTGCTCGGCTCGCTGCTTGTTGATCAAGTCACGAGGGCTCTCACCAGTGAGTGATCGAACGGCAATCTTCAGGAAGAACTCGTCGCGCAGACTGACTGGCCCGGTGTCGGGCTCGTCGGCCCACTCCCGCAGTTCGGTTCGTCCCGCCTCGGTGAGCGCGTAGACCTTGCGGTCCGGGAGCAGATCTTGCGGCACGACCTGGCACTCGACGAGCCCTTCCTTCTCGAGCTTGGCGAGCGCCGTGTACACCTGCCCGATGTTGAGGGGCCACGTGCCGCCGAGGAACTGCTCGAACACAGCCTTGAGCTCGTACCCGTAACGGGGTTCGGCATCGAGGAGACCGAGCAGGACGAAGCGCAGCATGACAAGCGTCACCCTACTTCCTCTTGCATGTTCTGAATAGCTATGTATATAGATAGCGCAGTAAGTAGGGCTGACCTGGGGGGTTGGGCATGGGGATCACGGCAACGACGCCACGCCGTACGCAACTGGTGGCCGAGAAGCGGGAGCCGATGCTGTCGCTGCGCAATCTTCGCCACAGCTACGCGCTCGGCGGGCAGGTGCTGCCCGTGCTCCGCGGCGTCGATGTCGACGTTCGAGCCGGAGAGATCGTGGCGATCGTCGGCCGCAGCGGATCGGGCAAGTCCACCCTGCTGCACCTCGCCGGCGGCCTGGCGGCACCCGACGAGGGCGAGGTCTGGCTCGAAGGTCAGTCGCTCTCGGCGATGAGTGCGCGAGGCCGAGCGATCGCGCGCCGTCAGAGGGTCGGCTTCGTCTTTCAGGCCTTCCATCTGCTGCCCGGACTCGACGTGATCGAGAACGTCGCCATGCCGCTGCTGTTGAACGGTGAGTCCCGCAGTCGCGCGCGGGACCGCGCTCGCCCGATCCTCGATGCCGTCGGCATCGAGGACCGCGCCCTCCATCTCCCGAGCGAGTTGTCTGGCGGCGAGCTGCAGCGCGCCGCGATCGCTCGCGCGCTGGTGGCCGAGCCCAAACTGGTGCTCGCGGACGAACCAACCGGCAACCTCGACAGCACCACCGCGGAGGAGATCATCGACTTGCTCGTGTCGCGCGTCCGCGGCGCTGGTTTGGGCATGATGCTGGTCACGCACGATCCACTCATCGCGTCGCATGCTGACCGCGTGCTCACGATGGCCGACGGTCTCCTCACATGAGGAACACGTTCCGGCTGATGCACCTGCGGCAACTGCGACGTCAGCCGTTGCGCGCCGCGCTCGCCGTCCTTGCGATCGGCGCGGGCGTCACGCTCACCGTCGCAGTGTTGGTGGCGCGCTCGAGCCTCGACCGGTCGTTCACCACTTACAACAGCGCGATCGCCGGGTCCGCCTCGTTGCGGGTGGTGAGCCGCTTCGACCACGGCGGCATCGATGCGTCCACGCTGACCGCGATCGAGAAGGTCGACGGTGTGCAGGCGGCCGTTCCGCTCGTACTCACGGTCACGCAGGTGATCAACGCGCACGGAGACGACGAGTTGGTCGCGGTGATCGGCGCCGACTGCCGCGCCGAGGCGCTGTTCGGCAGCCGCGGTTGCGACCCCGCAACGCTTGCGCAACTCACTGACGCATCGCCACCGGCGATCGGCACGGGTGTCCTCGCGGCTGCCGGCGCAAACGGCGTCCTGCGCACGGACTTTGGCGATCGCGCCCTCGACGGCGCGCATGTGATGCGCGAGTTCGATGAACTGAACGGCGGCCGGGTGGTGCTCTATCCGCTGGCGGTCGCACAGGACCTGTTCGCGCGCCCCAATGGACTCGACGTGATCTTCATCGTTCCGAAGCCGGGCGTCTCCACCGCGCAGTTGCAGGCGACCGTCGCTGACCAGGTCGGGCCGCAGAACAAGGTCCTGACCGCCACGGAGGCGGGCTCCGACATCGCGTTCATCTCGAGCCAGCTCCTCCCCTTCCTGTTCCTCATCAGCCTCTTCGGTCTCGCGGTGGGCGGTCAGCTCGTCTTCAACACGATGACGTTGTCGTTGGAGGAGCGCCGTCGTGAGCTGGCGATCGCGTCGGCGATCGGAGGCACACCCGGCACGGTCACGAGCGGGGTACTCGCGGAAGCCGCGCTGCTCGGTGTCGCGGGCGGGCTCCTGGGTGCGGGGATGGGACTGCTCGCAGCAGGGCCATTCGTGAGGAATTTCTCCAAGTTCGCCGAGCAGGCTGCCGGGATCCACCTGACCGTGGACCCGACGGTCGGAAGCACGTTGGTCGGACTCACCATCGGCGTCGTCGCCAGTGTCGCCGCCGCCATCGTGCCCGCTCGCCGCGCCGCGCGACTCGACATCGCCGGTGAACTCGTCGATCGCACGCGCCGCCACGACACGTCCAGCCGGATACGCGCACGCCGGGCCGTGATCCTGTCCGTACTCGCCGGCAGCGGTCTGATCATGGCGTGGCAGGGTGCCCGCGATGGCGGGCTCGAGGGCTGGCAGCCGAACCTGCTGCTCGCCGGAATCATCCTCTCGTTCGCGTGTGCCTTCCCGCTGCCACCCGCGCTCGCACCGTTCGTGGTGCGCTGGATCGAGAAGCTCCCGCTGCTTCAGCGCGGTCCGGCGCGCGTGGCGGTGTCCAATCTCGTCACGGAGACGCGGCGCACGTCGGCCGTGCTGACCGCCATCGGCGCGGCCGTCGCGCTGGCGTTCACCCTCGGCAGCGTGTTCCCCGGGATGGTCGACGGCGCCGAGCAACTGACTCGTGACACCGCCGACGGCCGGGTCATGGTCACGACCCTGGCACCGAACAACACGTCCGCCATCGACGCGAAGCTCTCGCCTGACGTGCAGGCTGCTCTCGCGCAGGTGCCGGGTGTCGCGGCGGTCGAGCGTGAGTACTTCGCGTCGTTCGATTTTCCCGGGGTCGGATTCTCGGCGATCACCACCAACGAGGGCCGGCAGAACAACTTCACCGTGTACCAGGGCACCGACGCGGAGACGGCGCAGCGCGCGGGCCGAGTGATGATCGGCCCGGGATTGGCGCGCACGTTGGGCCTGCGACCCGGCAGCACCTTCGACATTCCTGGGCGCTTCGGCAAGGTGACGCTGACGGTGGGTGGGATCTGGGCCGATCCCGACAGCATCGGAAAGTCGATCAACGCGTCCAAGGAGGTATTCGAGAGCATCGTCGGCCTCCGTCCCGCGTCACGCGTGCTCCTCGTACCGGAACCCGGGGTGTCGCCGACATCGCTCGCCAACACCATTCGCGACGCGCAGCTGGCCCGGAACCTGAGGGTGTACGACCCCGACCAGCTCGCCGTCGAGCTGACGAAGGACTTCCAAGGGTTCCTCACCCCCTTCTGGCTGCTGGCGCGCGGGATGCTCGTCGTCGCGCTCATCGCCACCGCGTCGACGCTGTTGCTCGCGGGCGTGAAGCGCCGCGCTGAGCACGGGTTGCTGGCGGCCGTCGGCATGCCGCCGGGTGACCTCGGGCGCATGGTCCTGGTCGAGGCGGGCCTCTTCGGTGTGCTCGGCACGATCTGTGGCTTCGTCGGGGGCCTCATCAGCCTCCTCACGTTCGCGTTGGCGTCGACGACGCTGACCGGGCTGACCATCCCGTTCCACCTCAACCTCGGGCCGCTGCTCCTCTACGGATGCATCGCCACCGTGTTCGTACTGGTGGGCGCGGCGCTCCCCGCGTGGCGCACGTCGCGGCTCGATCCGGTCGTCGCCCTCCGCTACGAGTAGCAAGATGGCGTGATGGCCATCGCCGAGGAGACCCTGCCGCGCTGGGACCTGACGCCCTTCTATCCCGGGTTGGACTCACGGGAGTTCGCCAACGCGCACGAGGGCATCGGCGCCGGCGTCGCTCGGCTCACCGCGCTGTACGACGAGCACGACGTTCGTGGTGGCGATCCGGTCGAACTCGACAAGGAGATCCTCAGCGCGTTCGAGGAAGTCATCGCCGAGACCAACGCGCTGCAAGACCACCTGCGGCTCGTGAACGCGTACCTCTACGGGTTCATCACGACCGACGCCCGCGACGACGCGGCCGCCGCGCTCAACTCGCAGTTGCAAGTGCAGGCGGCGCCGCTCCGCACGCTGTCGAGCCGGTTCGCCGAGTGGGTGGCCCGCCTCGGCGCGGAACGCCTCATCGATGCCAGCCAAGTGGCCGCCGATCACGGGTGGCCGCTGCGCAAAGCCGAGTTCGCCGCGACCCACCAGATGACCGAGGACGAAGAAGGTCTGGCCGCGGAACTGAACCTCACTGGCGGATCAGCGTGGAACAAGCTGCACGGCGACATCTCGTCGCGCCTCACGGCCAACGTGAACGGCGATGATCTCGCGATCACCCTCGTCCGCAACCTGGCGATGGACCCCGCTCCGGCCGTGCGCAAGGCGGCGTACGACGCCGAACTCGTCGCCTGGGAATCTGCATCGGTGCCGCTGGCCGCGGCGATGAACGGCATCAAGGGCGAAGCCAACGTGCTGAACCGGCGCCGCGGTTGGGACGACTCACTCGCGCCCGCGCTCTTCTACAACGCCGTCGACCGTCAGACGCTCGAGGCCATGCAGGCGGCGTGCGTCGCCTCGTTTCCCGACTTCCGTCGTTACTTGAACACCAAGGCGCGGCTCCTCGGTCATGGCGACGCCGGCCTGCCCTGGTGGGACCTGTTCGCCCCCGTCGGCGACGCCGAGGCGTCCGAGTGCTCGTGGGACGAGGCCGTCGAGCACGTTCGCACCGCGTTCTCGTCGTACTCCCCCACGCTGGCCGCGCTGGCAGAGTGCGCGTTCGCCGAGCGCTGGGTCGATGCGGAAGCACACGACGGCAAGCGCGGCGGCGCGTTCTGCATGCCAGTACGGGGCGACGAGAGTCGGGTGCTGCTGAACTGGTCCGGCTCGTTCGACGGTGTGTCGACGCTCGCGCACGAGCTCGGTCACGCCTATCACAACACCAACCTCGCCGACCGCACCGCGATGCAACGACAGACGCCGATGGCGCTCGCCGAGACCGCCAGCATCTTCTGCGAGACGATCCTCGTGCAGTCGGGCCTCGCCGCCGCGGAGAACGACCTCGCGCGACAACTCGTGCTACTCGACACCGATCTCACCGGCGCCGCGCAAGTGGTCGTCGACATCCACTCGCGCTTCCTCTTCGAGAAGGCGGTGTTCGAGCACCGGGTCGACCACGCGTTGTCGGTGCGCGAGCTGTGCGACCACATGACCGAAGCGCAACTCGCGACGTACGGCGATGGGCTCGACGCGAACGCGCTGCATTCGTACATGTGGGCCGTGAAGCCGCACTACTACGGGATGGCGTATTACAACTGGCCGTACACGTTCGGGTTGCTGTTCGGCATCGGTCTGTACGCGCGGTTCGTGGACGATCCGGAGCGATTCCGGCTCGGCTACGACGACCTGCTGTCCGCCACCGGTCTCGGCGATGCCGCCGAATTGGCCGCCCGATTCGGCATCGACGTGCGCGACGAAGGCTTCTGGAACGACAGCCTCGACGTCATACGAGGACGCATCGCCGACTATGAGCGCGTGGCGGGCCAACTTGGCCCAAACGGCGACTCCCGGTAGCGTCTCCTCCCTCATGGGTTCGCTGATCAAGAAGCGGCGCAAGCGAATGCGCAAGAAGAAGCACAAGAAGATGCTGAAGCGCACGCGCTGGCAGCGTCGCGCCGGCAAGTAAGTCTCAGCGAACCTCAGTCGTTCTCACGACGATTCGGTCGTCGCCTGGAAAGTCGCCTTCGACGAACCACGTCGATCCGCTACCCGCCAGTCGTGGTTGCTGTCCCGTCGCGGCGGCAAGGCCGTCACGCCATGCCGCCAGTCGAGGCTCCACCACCAGCGCGGCCGGCTCCAGATCGTTGCTACCCGGCGCCTGCGGCCCGCCGAGGTCGTCCCACGCCCGGTATACGTCGGCCGTCGAGCAGCCGAACGGCGGAATCACCAACGTGAAGGTGCGGCCTTCGAACGGCAGCGACTCGAGGTGTTCACCAATACCGGTGACGCGGGCTCGACCACCACGGAGACAGAACGGGACGTCGGCCCCGAGCCGGGCCGCCAGCTCCACGTCGGCGACGCCCGCCCACCGCAGCACGGCGGCGGCGTCGGCTGATCCCCCTCCGAGTCCGGCGCCAGGCGGGATGCGCTTCTCGACGCGCACCAGCGCGCGCCGATCGACCGCCGCGAGTGCGCGCCGCACGAGGTTCGAGTTGTCGACCGCCACCTCCGCACCGACGACCTCGAGGCCGTCACCATCGGTGAACGTGAGCGTGTCGACGAGGTCGATCGACACCATCTCGGCATCGAGCAGGTGGAGGCCGTCGTCGCGCACGCCGGTGACGCGCAGCGACAGCGTGAGCTTGGCCGGCGCGTCGATGACGACCTCGGTCATTCGAGCTCGCTGACGATCTCGTCGTCGTCCGCGCCGAGACTGCGACCCGCCCATCGAATCTCGCCGGGCGTCGCGGACAGTCGCGCGATGAGGCCCTGCATCGGAATGCCGTCGACGTCGACGATCGACCCGCGCGCCGCGTAGTGAGGATCGCTGGCAATGCCCTCCATGTCGAGGATCGGCGCAATCGCCGCGTGCGCGGCTTCGAACGCCGCGAGAACCTCGTCCTGCGTCCGCGCGCCGATCCAGCGCCCCAGGAGGTCGTCGACCTCCTCACGATGGGCGATGCGCCCTTCGAACGACGCGAACCGGGAATCGTGGCCGACGCCGATCAGCGTCATCACGCGTTGCGCGACGGTCTCGGCCGACGTGCTCACCGCCACCCACTGGCCGTCGGAACATTGATATGTCCCTCGCGGCACCGAGTAGGCGATGCCCGAGCCGAGGCGCGGCTGCTGGTAGCCGAGCACCCGATAGGCCGACATCAGCGGGCCCATGATCTGGAACAGCGACTCGAGCAGGTTGACGTCGACGACCTGGCCGACGCCGCTGTGCACCGCGACCATCGTGGCAAACGCCGCCGCCAGCGCCGTGACCTCGTCGGTCAACGCGATCGGCGGTAGCAACGGCGGTCCGTCGGGCTCGCCATTGAGGGCTGCGAAGCCCGACATCGCCTCGGCGAGGGTCGCGAATCCAGGGCGGTGCGAATACGGGCCGTCCTGGCCGAATCCGGTGATCCGGGTGATCACCAACTTCGGGTTCGCCGCGTGCAGATCGGCGGGCACCAGCCCGAGCCGCTCGAGCGTGCCCGGGCGGAAGTTCTCGACGAGCACATCGGCGCTCGCACAAAGCCGTTTCATCACCGCGAGATCGTCGGGGTCCTTGAAATCGAGCGCGATGGTGCGCTTGTTGCGGTTCAAGAGCTTGAAGAACAACGAGTCGCCGTCGGGATGGAGGAAGCCCATCGTGCGGGCGCTGTCACCGCCATCGCGGCGTTCGACCTTGATGACGTCCGCGCCGAAGTCCGCGAGATAGCGCGCGCAGTTCGGTCCGGCCACGACGGTGGAAGCGTCGATCACGCGCAGGTCAGCCAGCGGTGCAGCCGTCATTGCGCCAGCCTGCCCCAGTCCTCCACCGACAACTGTTCGGCACGCGCCTCCGCGGATACACCGGCCCGCTCGAACGCGGCCGCATCGACGAGGCCCGCGAGCGATCCGCGGAGCATCTTGCGGCGCTGACCGAAGCCGGCGCGCACGAGTGCGAACAGCGCATCGGGATCTGCTGCCGTCGCGGGCTCAGCGCGGCGCTCGATGCGCACCAGCGCAGACTCGACCTTCGGTTTGGGCCAGAACACCGTCGGTCCGACACGACCGACGACCTCCGCCGTCGCCCAGTACGCCACCTTCACCGACGGGATGCCGTACGCCTTCGAGCCCGGCGACGCGGCGAGGCGCTCGCCGACCTCGCGCTGCACCATCACCAGCATGCGGTCGATCGCCGGCACGTGATCGAGCAGATCGAGCACCAGCGGCGTGGCGACGTTGTACGGCAGGTTGGCCACGAGCTGCCACCGGTCCACGCCGGCGAGCAGCGCGGCCCAGTCGAGCTCGAGGGCGTCGGCGTTGACGACCCGCGGTGCCGGATCGGCCCCGGCGAGCACCTCGGTGAGGACGGGGCCGAGGTGCCGGTCGAGCTCCACCGCCGTCACCTGGGCTCCGGCCTCGACAAGGGCCAGTGTGAGCGACCCCATCCCGGCGCCCACCTCGACCACGTGGTCACCGGGCTGGACGCCAGCCAGGCGCACGACCCGCCTGAGGGTGTTGGGGTCGACGACGAAGTTCTGCCCCAGGGCCCGACTGGGACGGACGCCGTGGCGGTCGAGGAGCTCCTGTGCCTGGCGCCGGGTGACCGTCACCCGGCTAGTTCACCAGGAGATCTCGACTTGAACGACGCCCAACGCGGGATCCTTCAGCTGGGCGAAGGTCGCTCGATCGAGGTCGATGATGCGTCCGGCCTGATACGGCCCCCGGTCGGTGACGACGCAGGTCGTCGAGGCGCCGTTCTCGAGGCTGGTGATCGTGACGACCGTGCCCTTGGGGAGCGTCTTGTGAGCACACTCACCGGGGCGGTAGTCGTACCAGGAGGCGCCACCTTGCTCGGTGTTCGGCGGCGCGGTGGTCGTGGTGGTCGGGGCGGCCGTCGTCGTGGTCTTCTTGGGCGCGGCGGTGACCGGAGTCGTTTCCGGTGGGGCCGCGACGGCGTCGACGGGCGCTGTCGTCGTTTCGACGATCGTGGTGGTCGGCGCCGCCGTCGTCGTGGTGTCCGCCGCGCGCGCGGCGTCAACAGTGACGGACGCCGCCCTGGCCTCGGTCTTTGGAATGTTGTCGAGTAAGAGGATGGGCAGTGCGAACACCGTCAACCAGACGGCGAACACAAGTCGATGTCGCGGAACGACATAGGGCTGCCGCACCTCAGCTTCGTTGGCCTCCAGAGTTCCGTCCTTTTCTCTCTGGTGGTCTGCGTGGCTTCGTGCGCCGGGCACGTTACGAGGGCCGTAACACGAACGCAAACTAACGGGCTAGTCCGTGCCCGGAGGGATCAGAGGCCAAACAAGGTTTCCGCGTTTGCCCAGGTGGCGGCCGCAATTTCATCCACAGGGCGGCCTTGGGCGGCCGCAACGGCCGCTCCGACGAGCGTCACGAGCGCCGGCCGATTCGGCTTCCCGCGGTGCGGCACCGGGGTCAGGAACGGGGCGTCGGTTTCGACGAGCACGCGGTCCAAGGGACACATCGCCGCGGCCGCGCGCACGTCGCTCGCGTTCGGGAAGGTGACGATGCCCGAGAACGACACATACGCGCCCCGAGCGAGCGCGCGCGCCGCTTCGTCGACGCCACCGGTGAAGCAGTGGAACACCGTGCGGCGCGGCACGCCATGTTCGGCGAGCACTGCGAACGTGTCGTCCCACGCTTCACGCGTGTGGATCACCAGCGCGAGGTCGTGTGCGTGCGCCAGCGCGATCTGCTGCGCGAACACCTCACGCTGCACGTCGGCCGGCGAGTGGTTGTAGTGGTAGTCGAGCCCACACTCCCCCACGCCGACCACCTCGGGTTCGTGCAGCAGGGCCTCGAGTCCCTCCGTGCCGTCTTTCGCGTCGTGGGGGTGCACCCCCGCCGTGGCCCAGACGCCGTCGAGGTTCCGGGCGGTGCTGATCGCCACCTTCGAGTCCTCGACGGTGGTCCCGATCGTCACCATTCGAGTCACGCCGGCGGCAACAGCTTCCGCGACCAGGTTCCGGGCGGCGTCCAGGTCCTCCGGCAGATGACAGTGGTCGTCGGTCCAAAAAGGCTGGTCAGGCATTGATTCGAGGGAACAGCGGGGCGCCCTTCTCGACCGGGAGACCACCCGGATACTGACCCCACTCGGCGGCCTGCGGGAGTCGCTGATCCTGCGGGACGCCGTCGAGGCCGATGCGGCGCCAGATCTCGGCGCTGGCGTCGGGCGTGGCCGGCGACGCCAGGATCGCGACGATCCGCAGTGCCTCGAGCGCATCGCCGAGCACACCGTCGACCTCGGGGCCGGGGTCGGCCTTCCAGGGCTCGGTCGCTTCGAGGAGCGCGTTCGTCTCGCGGATGAGGCGCCACGTCGCGTCGAGCGCGACCGACGGCTGCACGCGCTCCCACGCCTCCGCCGTCGCGGCGTACGCCTCCTCGGCGACCGCGCGCAGCGGGCTGTCGGCGCGTGGCGCGGGCCCGACCCCGCTGCACTTCTTGTCGATGACGGTCGCGACGCGCGACAACAGGTTGCCGAGGTTGTTGGCGAGGTCGCTGTTGTATCGGTCGACGACGCGCTCGTAGCTGAAGTCGCCGTCGGGACCGAACGGCGTGTCGCGCAGGAAGTGGTAGCGGAACGCGTCGACGCCGAAGTCTTCGACAAGACGCGCCGGGGCGATGTCGGTGAGCTTGGCCGGGCCGTGCACGGTCTTGCTCAGCTTCTCGCCGCCCAGCAGCAGCCAGCCGTGGACGTGCACCCGATGCGGGGGCTCCAGCCCGGCGGCCAGCAGCATCGCCGGCCAATACACGCAGTGGAAGCGGATGATCTCCTTGCCGATGAGGTGATGCACCGCCGGCCACCACTCCTTGAAGCGCTCATCGTCGGTGCCGTAACCGATCGCCGTCGCGTAGTTGATGAGCGCGTCGTACCAGACATAGAAGACGTGGCCCTCGGCCCACGGCACGGGCACACCCCAGTCGAGCGACGTGCGCGTGATCGACACGTCGTCGAGTCCTTGGCGGATGAACCCGAGTACCTCGTTCCGCTTGCCTTCCGGAGTGATCGCCTCGGGATCGGACTCGATCCAATCGAGCAGCCGCTGCTGATAGCGACTGAGGCGGAAGAAATAGTTCTCTTCCTTGAGCTGCGTGACGGGCTTGGTCGTGTGGATCGGGCAGTAGACGCCGTCGATCAACTCGGCCTCGGTGTAGTACGCCTCGCACGACACGCAGTACGAACCCTCGTACGTGTCGAGCTCGATGTCGCCGTTCTCTTTGATTCTCGTCAGCAGCGCCTGGACCGCGGCGTGGTGACGGGGCTCGGTCGTGCGGATGAAGTCGTCGTACGAGATGCCGAGGCTGTCCCACGTGTCCCGGAAGCGGGCGGCGTTGCGATCGGCCTGCTCTTGGGGCGAGATCCCCGCCTCTTCTGCGGATTGGGCGACCTTCAGGCCGTGCTCGTCGGTGCCGGTGAGGAAGTAGGTGTCGTCGCCGATGAGCCGGTGCCAGCGGGCGACGGCGTCAGCGATGACCGTTGTATAAGCGTGGCCGACGTGGGGGGCGTCGTTGACGTAGTAGATCGGCGTGGTGACGTAGAAGCGTGCGATCCGGCCAGGCTAGAGCCCGTTGACTTGCCTCAGAACGGGGGTTTGGTCGCTGTCGTCGTCGCCCTCCTCGCTCGACAGCCCCCGCCGGGTGCGGATGGCGTCGATCTCGTCGAGCCGCCGCTCGAGCTGGCTGCGCCGAGTGGTGGCCAGCTCGTCGAACGTGCCCTGCACGGTGTTGAGCTGCTTACCCAGCTTGTCGACGTGATCGGAGAACCGGCCCCACTGATCCGAGAACCGAGCCAAGGCCACGAGGATCTCGTCGGCCGACCGCTCCATCAGGAAGCAGTCCACGGCCTGACGGATCACGCCCAGCACGGCGAAGAGCGTGAACGGCGAGCACAGCACGACACCTTGGGCGACCGCGAAGTCGCCGACGTCGCGATCGTGCTCGTGGATGAACGCGTAGACGCTCTCGTTGGGGATGAACAGCAGCACGTACCCCGCCGTCGTCGCCGGATCGGCGTAGCCGCGGTTGGCAAGCTCCTTGATGCGCGTGCGGACATCGCGCAGGAACGCTGTGCGCGTTCCTTGGCGCTCCGGATCGGTCGTCGCCTCCAGGTGACGGAGGTAGTTGTCGACCGGAAACTTCACGTCCATGTGCAGCAGCAGGTCGCGCGGCATGAGGAAGGTGACATCGGGGATCGTTCCGCCGGCGATCGCCGTCTGCTTCCGGTAGTTGACGCCTTCGATCATGCCGGCGGCACGCAGCACGTCGTCGGCCATGCGTTCCCCCCACTGGCCGCGCGCCTTGGGGCTGGCGAGCGCCTGGCGCAGCGCGTTCGTGGTGCTGGCGAGCTCGCCGGTCGTGCGCAGCGTCTCCCGCAGGCCCTCGAGCAGCTCGCCGTGCTGCAACGAACGCTCTCGCTGCATGGCGCCCACGAGCTCGTTGACGCGTGCCAGCTCACCCCCCATCGCATCGAGGCGATCCCCGATTGCGTCGCGATGGAGGGCGAGCTCACGCGTGCCCGCTTCCGTTCTCGTGCCGAGTTGCTGATCGGCGACATTCACCACAGTGTCGACCGCAGCCCGCACCGCAATGACAGCGGCAAGCGCAACGATCAGCACCACGACAACAACGATGAGTTCCATGTCACGAACTATGGCGATGGGGTGTGACAGTCAGCGTCTCGCCTAGTGCCGCATGGTGCCGGATCACTGCGCGTGCAACGATCAGCCGATGATTGCTGCTTTCTCGATCACGCCATTGGGTGTTGGCGACTCGGTGAGCGCGTCGGTTGCCGAGGCCGTGCGTCTCGTGCGAGCGAGCGGTCTGCCAAACGACACCAACGCGATGTTCACGAACGTCGAAGGCGAGTGGGACGACGTCATCGCGCTCATCAAACAATGCGTCGACAAGGTGGGCGAGACCGCGCCCCGAGTGAGCGTTGTGATCAAGCTCGACGTACGCCCTGGTGCCGTCGACGCACTCGCTCACAAGGTCGAAGCGATCGAGGCACACCTCGACGAGAACTGGGACTCGCCGTAACCCGGCGGTGGATCAGATGTCGTACTCGCGCTCGACGACGGTGCCGGGACGACGCTCGACGATGGTGGTCCGACGTCCCCGGTAGTACCGCGGCCCTCCGAGCACGCCCACGAGCAGGACGACGATGAGCAGGATCAGCAGGAGTGTCAACATCCGCCCGGGATACCCCGGAGCCGCGCGAACTAGGCGCGGGTCAGGGCATGAGCCACGGCCGCACGACGGCCCGGCTGGCCTTCGGCGCTCCCGGCACGTGGTGATACACGACCGGTAGATCGTTCGACCACAGCTCGTCGAGGTCGACTTCCTCGATGATCGGGTCGTCTCGCTTCGGCTCGAGCACTTCCTGCACGCCGAGCGCGACTGCGGTCATCAGCGCGGTGGCGCCGAGACCGGCGCGCCAGCCTGACGCGACTTCTGGCGGCATACGCCGCGGCGGTCGCTGCCAATGGTCGACAACGCCCCACGTGTTGTCGTCGTACAGCTCGTCGGTCAGCAGAGCATCAGCCTACGAGCGACGTCCCGGCGACAACGCTCCATCAGTTCCCAAAGTGTCGTTCTCGTGCCAATCCAGACATCACGCCCATGACAGACACAGCTTGACGATCTCCGTACGGTGCACCAAGACATCGAAATGGAGCGCGGGACGTGGGTACACGATCGGATCAGCGAGTTCGGATCACCAGGGGATTGGTCTTCGCGGCGGCTGTCGTCACGGCGTTCGCGCTCGCATTGGCGGTGCCCGCGTCCGCCGCCGGCAACGCTCCCGATCAGCGCTCGGACGGGGGCGCGCCGGTGCAGAACACCGACAGCCCGCGCGCAATCCGCGACCGGTACATCGTGGTGCTCAACCGCACCACACCCGCGAACGACAGGCGTGCTGCGCAGGACGCGTCGAAGAAGAAGGGCGGAAAGATCCACTACGAGTACGCGACGTCTGTCAACGGATTCTCGGCCACGCTCTCCGCTGACGCACTCGAGGACCTTCGCCACAACAAGCATGTGGCGTACATCGAAGCTGACGAGACGGTGACCGTGGCCGACACGCAGCCTTCCGCGACGTGGGGGCTGGATCGCATCGATCAACGCAACCTGCCGCTCAACAGCAGCTACACCTATACCGCCACGGGCGCAGGCGTGACCGCGTACGTGATCGACACTGGCATACGCCGGACTCACACGGAGTTCGGGGGACGTGTCACGGTCGGTGTCGACACGATCGGTGATGGTCAGAACACCAACGACTGCAACGGCCACGGCACCCACGTCGCCGGCACGATCGGAGGCAGTACGTACGGCGTCGCGAAGGACGTGCAGTTCGTCGCCGTGCGCGTGCTCAACTGCCAGGGAAGCGGCTCGACCTCCGGCGTCGTCGCCGGGATCGACTGGGTCACGAACCACCATGCCGGCGGCCCCGCCGTCGCCAACATGAGCCTCGGCGGTGGAGCCAGCACTGCGCTCGACACTGCGGTTGCGAACTCGATCGCTGACGGCGTCACCTACGCCATCGCTGCGGGCAACAGCAATGCCAACGCATGCAACAGCTCCCCCGCCCGCGCCGCCGCCGCCATCACGGTCGGCGCCACCACGAACACCGACGCGCGGGCGTCGTACTCGAACTTCGGGACGTGCCTCGATCTGTTCGCGCCCGGCAGCAGCATCACGTCGGCCTGGAACACGAGCGACAGCTCGACCAACACGATCAGCGGCACGTCGATGGCCACACCGCACGTCGCGGGCGTTGCGGCCCTGTTCCTCCAGGGCAGCCCGACGGCCAGCCCCCAGACGACGCGCGACACCATCGTCAACTCCTCGACCGCCGGACTGGTGACGAGTCCCGGCTCGGGCTCACCGAACAAGCTGCTCTATGCGCTACTCACCGCGGCACCGCCACCGCCACCTCCGCCGCCGCCCCCACCGCCCACGTGCGGCCAGACCTTCACCGGCACGTTGAGCGGAACGGGCGCCAGCCAGGTCCAACCGAACGGCAGCTACTACACGTCGAACGTGAGCGGCACGCACAAGGGCTGCCTCAAGGGCCCGGCGACCGCGGACTTCGATCTCTACTTGCAGAAGTGGAACGGATCGAGATGGGTGAACGTGGCGCAGGGGATCTCCGCGAGCTCGACGGAGAACATCACGTACAACGGAACCTCCGGCCGCTACCGCTGGAAGGTCACGTCATACTCCGGCTCCGGCCCGTACACGCTCGACCTGTTGCACCCCTGACGGGAGCGCGTCACCCCAGCAGCTGATACCGCACGGAGTCCCACGACCCACCCGGCTCGGTCTCGGTGCGCACACCGCCGTCGTGCCACCAGCCGTGGCGCTCGTAGAACGACCGCGCCGGCGAGTTGCCCTGCAGCGTCCAGAGCCGCAGATCGTCGAAGCCGCGCTCGTGCAACCACGCAGTGGCAGCCATGAGCAGTCGATGACCGATACCACGACCCAACGCCAGTGGGTCGGCGTACAGCAGGCTGATCTCGCCGGTGGTCTTCGGATCGACATCGGTGTCGCGTGACGGCCCCATGACCGCCAACCCCACCACGGTGCCTGGCTTGCCGGCCACGAGCGCGCCGCGCCGGCGCGTGGGGGGCAGTCGCAGGAACGGCCACCAACTCGAGTACGTGGCGCCGAGGTCCATCGCGTCGAGGACGGCTTGAGGCATCAGTCCGGTGTACGCGTGGTGCCACGAGCGATGTCGCACGGCGCAGAACGCGGCGCAGTCGCTCGCAACCGCGGCGCGGATCGGCTCGTCGCCCGTAACGACAACGTACGGAGGCGGGAGCGACTCACCGGTCGCCGACGCCAACGCGACGATGTCGGCGACGTCTTGCTCGTCGGGTTCGTACTGGCTGTGCGTGACCACCTGCATGCCCGACGAGAGACAACGCACCGTGCGCCCGAGGATCTTGCCCTCGGCATGGAGCGCGTAGGTGAAACGGCGGCCGCCCTCGACCTCCTGGACCATGCCCCGTTCGGACGGCGTCACCACGTGCAGGTCGACTCGCTGGTCGAACTCCGTCGACAGCACGATGCGCGCCGGAGGCTCGTCGAGTCGTTCGGTGAAGCCCACCGGCCGGAGCGCTTCGGCAATGGCGTCGGCACGGGCGAGCGGCACGACGAGATCGAGGTCGTCGTGTGCGCGAGTGACCCGACCGATCAGCGCGTCGATGCCCCAGCCACCGTCGACGATCGCGTCAGGAACGTGATCGAGCACGTCGAGCACGAAGTCAGCGCTGAACATCGATCGCGACCGCGTACGCCCGGCGCTTGGACACACCGAGGGCGCCGGCGACCACCGCGGCAGCGTCGCGCGGCGACAACCCGCGCCGGAGCGCGTCGTCGACGGCGGCGCGCACGTCGTCGTCAGTGGCGTCGTCCGGCGCCGGCGCGCCGTCGACGACGATCACGAACTCCCCGCGAGGTTCGTGCTGCGCGGCCCAGGCAATCGCGTCGCCGATCGTGCCGCGCCACACCTCCTCGTGCAGCTTCGTGAGCTCACGGGCGACCGCGATGCGGCGGTCGTCGCCGAACGAGGCGGACAGATCTGCAAGCGTGCGCGCCAGCCGATGAGGAGCCTCGTACAGCACGATCGTGCGCCGCTCGCTCGCGAGCTCGGCCAACCGTTGCGTGCGGCCGCTGCCCTTGCGGGGCAGGAAGCCTTCGAACACGAACCGACCGGCCGGCAATCCACTCGCGACGAGACCGGCAACCGCCGCGGACGGACCCGGAACGACTTCGACGACGTACCCCTCTGCGGCGGCGGCCCGGACCAGCCGCTCGCCGGGGTCGGAGATGCCGGGAGTGCCCGCATCGGTGACCACCGCGACCCGTTGCCCGCGCGCGAGCAGGGCCAGCACCTCACCGATGCGGCCGGCCTCCGTGTGATCGTTCACGACGAGCAGCGGCGACGTGCGCTCGACGCCCGCGTGCGCAAGCAAGCGACCGGTGCGGCGTGTGTCCTCACAACAGATGGCGTCTGCGGCGCGCAACGCTTCGACGGCACGCGGCGACAGGTCGCCCATGTTGCCGATGGGAGTGGCGACGAGGACGAGCGCGCCGGTCACCCTTTGATCTCGAGCTGATCGCCCACCTTCAGGTTCCAGTGACCGAAGGCGCCCGCTTCCGCCTCGATCACGCCGTGGGCCTTGAGTACGGGGCGCCCGAGGCGCCAGCGGCGCATCGTGACGATCCGCAGTACGACCAGGTCCTTGTCGACGAACGCAACGTCGATCGGGAAGCGCATCCCGAGCGTGTGCACCGACTTCGCGGGCTGCAGCAGGATTGCCCCGTCGAACCCGTCGCGGCCCAGGAGCCCACGAGCGCGCGCCTTGCTGCCCTCCGCCACCTCCAATGTGGCCAGCACTTCACCGTCGTCGCGCACGAGCCACGCCATCGCTACACGTTGAACCGGATCTCGAGCGTGTCGCCGTCCTGGACCTCGTAGTCCTTGCCTTCGATGCGGAGCTTGCCGACTTCCTTCGCCTTGTTCCACGACCCGAGCTCGAGCAGCTCGTCCCAGCGGATCACCTCCGCCCGGATGAAGCCGCGCTGCAGATCGGAGTGGATGACGCCCGCACATTCGGGCGCGTGCGCGCCAGCACGGAAGGTCCACGCCCGCGACTCCTTGTCGCCGGTCGTGAGGAACGTACGCAACCCGAGCAGGTGATAGGCGGCCCGCGCGACGCGCGGGAGCACGCCTTCGCCGAGTCCGAGGCCCTCGAGCATTTCGGCCCGCTCGTCGAACGGCAGCTGCGCCGCCTCCGATTCGAGCTGCACGCACACGCCGAGCACTTCGGCCGCGTCTCCGAGATCGTCGGCCACCGATTGCACGATGCTGTCGTCGCCGATCTGGTCCTCGCCGAGGTTGACCACCGCGAGCACGCGCTTCGTGGTGAGCAGGAAGAACGACTTCAGCGTCTCCCGTCGCTCGGGCGTCAGGTCGGCGCGGTACAGCGGAATGCCTTCCGAGAGCACACCAATCGCCCACTCGAGCGCAGCAACCTCCGCGGCCGCATTCGGCTCGGGCTTCGCTCCCTTGGCCGCCTTGCGCCGCCGATCGACGAAGGTCTCGGCGCTGGCGAGGTCGGCGAGCGTCAGCTCGAACTCCAATGTGTGGAGGTCGTCGAGCGGATCGTTGCTGCCGACCACGTTGTCGTCGGCGAACGCCCGGAGCACGAACAGGATCGCGTCGACCTCGCGGATGCCGCCGAGGAACCGGTTGCCGAGCCCCTCGCCTTGCGACGAACCTCGTTGCAGCGCGGCGATGTCGACGAACTCGGCCGTCGCCTGCACGACCTTCTTCGACGCACTCATTGCCGCCAACGCGTCGAGACGAGGGTCGGCCACATGGGCCACGCCGACATGCGTCTCTGTCGTCGAATACGCGTGGGGCGCGACGACCGCCGCGCCACCGGTGAGGGCGTTGAACAGCGCCGACTTCCCCGCGTTGGGGAGTCCTACCAGCCCGAATCGTTCCATCGTCAGAGGTCGAGCGTAGTCTCGACCCTCGATGAATCCGTCCGACGCCCTCGACCGTGTGATGTATCTGCTGGACCGCGAGCTGGCCCCTGCACCGAAGGTGAAGGCATTCGAGCGGGCCCGCGACCTCGTCGCCGACATGGATCCGAAGGAGCTCCGCAAGCTCCACGACGAGGGGCGCCTGAAGGAGCTGCCGGGTATCGGCGACAGCACCGGCGGTGTGATCGCGGAGGCGCTCGAGGGCAACGTGCCCGCGTATCTCACGAAGCTGGAGAAGAGCAGCCAGATCCCCGTCGGTGAAGGCGCCGCCATCAGAGCCGCGTTGAAGGGTGACTGCCACACGCACTCCCACTGGTCCGACGGCGGCGCGCCGATCGAGAAGATGGCCGAGACGGCGCGCGAATTGGGTCACGAGTACCTCGTGATGACCGATCACTCCGCACGGCTGACGATCGCCCACGGCCTGTCGGCCGAGCGCCTGGAGGCGCAGCTCGAGGAGATCGAGCGGCTCAACGCCACGCTGGCGCCGTTCCGCATCCTCACCGGCATGGAGGTCGACATCCTCGAAGACGGCACGCTCGACATGACCGACGAGATGCTGGCGCGCCTCGACGTCGTCGTGGCCAGCGTGCACTCCAAGCTCAGCATGGAGCGCGAGGCAATGACGAAGCGGATGGTGCTGGCAATGGCCAACCCCAATACCGACATCCTCGGACACTGCACCGGGCGCAAGGTCGTCGGTCGGGGACGGCCGCAGAGCAAGTTCGACGCGGAGCTGGTGTTCGCGGCATGCGCGCGTTTCGACAAGGCCGTCGAGATCAACTGCCGGCCGGAGCGGCAGGATCCGCCGGAGGAGTTGCTGCAGCTCGCACTCGACTGGGGTTGCAAGGTGTCGATCGACACCGACGCGCACGCGCCGGGGCAGCTCGAATGGCAGCCCTACGGGTGCGACAAGGCCGCTCGGCTCGGCGTCGAGCCCGAGAACGTGGTCAACACGATGGCGGCCGACGACCTCGTCGCTTGGGCCGCATCACATCCCAGCCAGTAGGGTGCTCTCCCTTATGTCGAAGAAGACGGCGAAGCGCAAGAAGAATGCGCGCAAGAACAAAGCCAATCATGGGCGCAAGCCCAACGCCGGCCGCGGCTGAACCAGTCACGGAGCTGATCCACGGGGTCGAGGTCCTCGATCCTCATCGGTGGCTCGAAGACGGCGGTTCCCCGGCGACGATCGCCTGGGCCGAGGAGCAGAACGCTCGCACCCGTAGCGCGCTCGATGCGATCCCGTCGCGTTCTCGGCTCCACGCGCGGCTGACCGAGCTGTTCCGAGCGGGAACGGCCGGCGCGCCGCGGATCGAAGCCGGCCGCCTGTTCTCCCTCGATCGTTGGGGCGATCACGACCAGGCCGCGCTGTGTGTGCGACCAGTTGCCGGAGCCGCGCCTCCGGAGGGAACCGTCGTCATCGATCCGGCGCTGCTGGTCGACGACGAGACCACGGCAATCGACTGGTTCCATCCGTCGCTTGACGGGCGACTGGTGGCGTACGGCATGTCGGCGTCGGGCGATGAACGATCGACGTTGCGCATCATCGACACGTCGACCGGCGGGCACCTCGCCGACGAGATCCCGCACACGCGGGCGGCGTCGGTCGGTTGGTTGCCGGACGGGTCCGGTTTCGCGTACACGCGCTATTCGACGGGCGGCGACTACGACCGGCACGTGTTCATGCACCGTCTCGACCAGCCGTGGGCGGATGACGAGGTGCTGTTCGACGACCTGCCCGACCCGACCGCATGGCCGGAGGTGTCCGTGTCGCGCGACGGCCGGTTCGCGTTGATACACGTTCAGCTCGGATGGAGCCGCGTCGACATCCATGTAATCGACATCGAGACACGACAACGGCGCACGGTCATCGAAGGCGTTGAAGCCGTCACGTTTCTCACCGTCGACGAGTCTCGCGATCGCCTCGTCGGTTGGACCACGCTCGACGCCGACCGCGGGCGGGTGATCGAGGTGTCGTTGGACGACCTCGAGTGGCGCACCCTGATTGCCGAGAGCGACGCGGTCATCGATGGCGTTTCCGTATCGAGCGAATCGCTGCTGGTCGCGACGACGAAGCGAGCAGTGTCGGCCCTCGACCGGCACGCGTCGGACGGCGCGCACATCGAGTCGATCGCGCTTCCCGAGCAGGGCTCGCTCGCCGGGCTGGCCACGAGCCGAGAAGCCGAGCTCGCCGTGTTCGCGTTCACGGGATTCGCCCGGCCGTCGGCGCTGTTCCGGTGGACACCCGACGGGGTGCGGCCGTGGAGCGCCCTGCCTGGCGGCCCCGACGCGACGCGCTTCGCCGTGCAGCAGCACCTGTATCCGTCGACGGACGGCACCGAGATCGCGATGTTCATCGTGTCGGGTGCCGACGACGTCGTCGACGCCGACCCCGCGCGCACGATCCTCTACGGCTACGGCGGCTTCGCGGTCACGATGTCGCCGGCATACAACCCGATCATCGCCGCGTTCGTCGAGGACGGCGGGCGCTACGCGGTGGCGTGCATCCGGGGCGGCGCCGAAGAAGGCGAGGCGTGGCACCGAGCGGGGATGCGCGAGCACAAGCAACAGGTGTTCGACGACTTCCACGCAGCCGGCGACTGGCTCGTCGCCAAGGGCATCACGACGCGGGAGCAACTCGCAATTCGGGGCGGTTCGAACGGCGGCTTGCTGGTCGGCGCGGCGATCACACAGCGGCCGGACCTGTGTCGCGCGGCCATCTGCGCGGTGCCCTTGCTCGACATGGTGCGCTTCCACCACTTCCTCATCGCGAAACTCTGGATCCCGGAGTACGGCGACCCCGATGTGCCCGAGGAGTTCGCGTGGTTGTACGCGTACTCGCCGTATCACCGCGTCGTCGACGGCACGTGTTATCCGTCGACGATGATCGAGACCGGCGAGGACGACAGCCGCGTCGACCCTGCACACGCCCGCAAGTTCGCGGCACGGCTACAAGAGGCGACGTCGTGCGGCGCCGAGCACCCAATCCTCGTACGCATCGAGGCCAAGGCCGGCCACGGCCAAGGCAAGCCCGCATCCCGCCAAGCCGACGAAGCCGCCGACGTGTTGGCGTTCCTCGACTCGCAGTTGGCCCCCTAAGGCGGGCAAATCCAGTGCACTACGACACAAAAGTGTGTCGTAGTGCACTGGATTTCGGCTGGGGTCAGGTGCCGAAGGGCCAGGGGTCGGGGCGGAGGCCGACGGCGATTGCCACCACGAGGGCGGTGACGATCCACAGCGTCAGGCCGAACGACGTGAGCGCGCCGTTGTCGAGCGAGCGAGCGAGCACCCGATCGCCGACCACCGCCGCGCGGAAGCGCACTCGGTCTCGGAACACCGGCACGGCGAGCATGACCGCAGACGTTGCGCCGCCGACGCGCAGCACCCACGACTCTGCGGTGAACGTCGACGTCACCGCGTTGAGCAGCAGGGCGACGGCTACGGTCACACCCGCCACCAGCAGCGCGGGGACCCCGGCGTACGTGACCTGGCCGACGTTGCGGACGAAGCGCATCGGCAGGTACGGCGGTAGCGCGGCGCGGTGGCGCCAGTGCATGCGATCGCCGAGGCGGCGCATGCGGACGAAGATCATCGCGTCGCCTGCAGTGGCGAGCGCGGGCAGCACCACCAATGCGAGCAGCGCGAACGTAGCCGCTGGTACGAGCGCTCCGAGCGCGGCGACGATCGCGATCGCCGGCGCGACGACCTTTACCCGTCCGGGAACGACCGCGGGTGGAGGCGGTAGCGGCTGAGGAGGCGGCGGCAAAGGGGCGGGCGCGACGAACGACGGCGTCGACGACGTCGCGTTGACCGGCGCGCCCTCGACTCGGGTGACCACCGGCGCGCCCACACCCAGCCGAGCCAGGAACTCGTCGACCGTACGTGGGCGGTGATGCGCGTCGAGCTCGAGTCCGTCGAGCACCGCATCGCTCACGATCTTCGAGACCTCGGGATTCAGCGCGCGGGGCGAGACGAACGCCGCGCCCCGCTGCCGGTTGCCGAGGGCGACCGGGGCGCGACCGGTGAGCGCGCAGTACACCGTCGCCGCGAGGCCGAACACGTCGGTCGGCGGGCCGCACCGTCCCTCGTGCTGGTACTGCTCCGGGGCGGCGTACCCGGGTGTCACGATCCGCGTGAGCGGGGTCGTCGCGTCGTTGGCGAACTCGCGCGCCAAACCGAAGTCAATCAACACGACGCGCCCCTCGGGGGTCAACACGACGTTCGTCGGATTGAGATCACGATGCAACACGCCCGCGCTGTGGAGCACGCTCAGCGCCTCGCCGCAGCGGCTCGCCACCTGAAGCGCCTGCTGCTCGGGCAACGGCCCCCCGCTCGCCACCAGGTACTGATGCAACGTGCGCCCGTTGAGCAGCTCCATCACGAGGTAAGCCGTGCCGGCTTCCTCGAAGACCTCGTAGATCCGCACCACGCCCGGGTGCGAGAAGCGGGCGAGCATCGCTCCTTCCCGCAGGAAGCGCTCCCTCGCGGAGGCGAACGCCTCGGCTTCGTGCGGGGGCGGCACCAAGACACCACCGACGCGCGTCACGCCGCCGAAGCACAGCTCCTTGATCGCCACCTCGCGGTGCAGGCGACGGTCGGTCGCCGCGTACGTGATGCCGAACCCACCACGCCCGAGCATCCGCCGGATCTCGAAGCGACCCTCCTGCCGAGTCGCGCCGAACGGAAGCTCGGTGGACACTGCTGAGGTAGGCGCCGGTGCGGTCTCGCTCATTGCGGTTGCAGGTGCAAGGGTAGGCGCCGCATGGGCGCCCCAACGATCAATGCCATCGACATCGCCGACCCGCCCGAGGCGTGGGCCGGCGCAGGGTTCACCGTCGGCAATGACGCCACGTGCGTGGTCGGGCAGGTTCGCCTGCGGCTCGTCGGCCGCGATGGCGACCGCAAGCGCATCCTGTCGTGGTCGCTGCGGGGCATGCCGGCCGGCACCGAATCGATCGACGGGCTCGCCACCACGACATCCGACGAGCCGTTGCCCTCACCGGTTACGCACGCGAATGGCGCTGAGCTGATCGACCACGTCGTGATCACGTCGCCGGACGTCGATCGCACGATTGCTGCACTGAACGCGGTCGGGCTCGACACGCTGCGCACGCGCAACGTCGACCCTGAGCAGTATGGCTTCGAAGCGAGGCAGACGTTCTTCCGTCTCGGCGAGGTGATCCTCGAGCTGATCGGTCCGAACGAACCGCAGGGCGAAGGACCGGCGGCGTTCTTCGGGCTGGCCTACACGGTGTCGGACATCGACGCGCTCCCCGAGCTCTACGGCGAGCACCTCGGCCGCGTGAAGGACGCAGTGCAGCCCGGGCGCCGCATCACGACCCTCCGCCACAAGGAGCTCGGCCTGAGCGTCGCCACGGCCTTCATGTCCCCCTGACGACCACGGCAAATCCCACTCAGACATACACAGAAATGTGTATGTCTGAGTGGGATTTCGAAGAGAGGGGGACGCGGTCAGGCGGGGTGGCCGGCTTCGAAGCCGCGGACTTGTTGGAAGCCGAGTTGGCGTAACGGGTGCTCGTGCTGCTGCTCGGCGATCTCGATCACGAACAGCTGGTGATCGCAGCCGTCGTCGACGGTGTCGAGCACGCGGCCGACGATGCGATTGGGGATGCCGTCGAGGAGCGGAACGCCATCCGGGCCCGGGCTCCACTCGCACTGTTCGAACTTGTCGACCTCGTCTCCCGTCTCCTCACCGAACAGCCGGGCGAGATGAGCGTCGTCGGTCGACGGAAAATGCAAGGCGAGCGTGTCGGCGCGCAGGGCGACGCCGTACGTGTGGTTCTCCTTCGAGATCCACACGGCCCAGCGCTCGGGATCGATGCTGCACTGCGTGTGGAACCCGACCAGACAACCGGAACGCTCGCCGTCGGCGATGGTCGTGACGATGACCATGGGGTAGTCGAGCTCGGAAGTCAGCGTGTCCATCGGCACTAGCCTGCCGCGGAACATGCTCGACCACGTCTTCACCGATGCCATCGGTGCCCTGCGCGACACGTTCGAGAACGCCATGCTCGAGCGACAGGCCTTCGAGGAGCGGTTCCAGGCCGACGTCCTGCTCGGCGATCTCACATGGGAGACGAGCTATGGCCTGCCCGGAGAAGGGAGCCCGCCCCGCGTGCGGGCCGACATCACCCTCGACTGGCCGACCTGGGCCCAGTCGGCCTATCGATCCTGGTACATCGGCGAGCCGCTCGAGGAGGGGCCGCGCATCGAGATCGAGATCGTGCTGCGCATCCAGCGCATGGCCCAACCGCCGGACGCGTCGCAGCTGCTGGCCGTGCTCCCCCTCCAGAGCCCCTTGATCGGTGTCGAGTCGCTCGAGCGCACCGGACCCACCATCGAAGCGATCTACGGCCACGATCTCACCGAGGCGGAGTACGCCATCGAGGTCAGCTACGAGGGCAGTTACGAGCTCGACGAGGACACGCTCAAGGACGGTTCGGTGCTCGACCTCCACTTCGGCGCGATGGGTGGCTGGATCTCGTCGACGCTGGTGAAGCTCGGCGACCTGAAGTTCGAGTTCCTGCCTCCTGATCCAGACGAGGAGGAGTGACCCTGAGCGCGGAACCGGAAGTCATCGCCACCGGTTACCAACTCGTCGAGGGCCCGCGAGCCGACGGCGAAGGCGGCGTCTACTTCACCGACGCGCTCGGCGGCGGTGTGTACCGGTGGAGCGCGGACGGGGTCGACACGATCGTGCCGAAGCGGCGCGGCGTCGGCGGGCTCGCGTTGCACGCCGACGGGGGCGTGGTCGTCTCCGGTCGCGACGTCACCCACGTCTCGCCCGACGGCACCAACCGCTTGCTGTTCGCCGCGCCCGAGGGCGTCACGGGGTTCAACGACATCTGCGCGACCAGCAACGGGGCGATCCTGGCCGGCGGCCTCCGGTTCATGCCGTTCACCGGCGAAGACCCGGTGCCGGGCGCGTTCTGGCACGTCACCGCACCAGAGCACGCCGAGAACGTGCTCGAAGACGTCGAATGGCCCAACGGCGTCGGCGACGCCGGTGACGGCACGTGGTGCTTGAACGACTACAGCCGCGGCCGCGTCACCATCCTGTCCGGCGGCGAACGCCGCGACATAACCACGCCGAGCGGCGAGGCGGACGGCTTGGCCTTCGACATCGACGGCGGCGTGTGGGTCGCGCAACCGCGCGCGCAGTCACTCGTGCGCATCATGATCGAGGACGGCAAGGCCGACACGACGATCGAGCTCCCGGGCGTGCAACCCGCGAGCCTCGCGTTCGACGGTGACGTGCTCTACGTCACCACGATCGCCAACGACACCCGCTCGGGCGAACTGCTGCGCATGGACGCACCGATCCCGGGCCGTCGCCACCATCACGCAACCATCT
>JBEEFW010000107.1:0-40786 GCA_041166385.1 Acidimicrobiaceae bacterium
GGCCGGTGACGGCCTGCAACAGGTCATCGACCCGACGGGCCTGCCCGTTCGAGGAGATGCCCTCGATCAGCCGCGCGTCGATCCCGAGTAGATGGCCGACGAACCACCAGTAGCGGTACAGCGTCGCGGCTTCGCTCGACGTGAGACCGAAGCCCATCGACTCCTCGGCCCGTAGTGATGTGACGGTGAAGTCCATCCAGGTACGAGCGAGATCGACCTGGTTGATCGGCGTGCCGTAGGCGAGCTCGTCGAATCCGCGGCTGCGCACGAGCCGTCGCATGTTGGCGTGCAGCATGCGCACCTGCAGCGTGGCGACGTACCCGGGCTGGCCGGCGCGCAGTGATCCGGGCAGCATCGCCGTCGCGACCCACTTCCCGGTCTCACGGATGCGCCGGCCGGCGCCGTCGACGAGGCGCCCCGTGGTCGCCAGCACTTCGGCGATCGACGGCGACTCGTACACCCGGATCAACGCGCCTGCACTCAGCGAGATCAGGTGCACGGCTGGCGGCACTGTGTAGAAGGGCGCCGACCCGTGCTCGAGTAGCTCACTGTCCGCGTACTCGGGTAGCCGCTCTGTCTCGGTCAGGAACGCCACGACGGAATCGGGCGGGTCGACGAGCGAGTCGAGCCCGTGGCGGATGCCGAGCTGCACAGCCTGGCGAGCCTGCGGATCCCCGTCATGGATGTCGGCCACGAGGTCGTCGGCGAGAGGATCGCCGACCGTGAGCGCCCATTCGGCGAGGTCGGCGCGGTCAATGCCGAACTGGGCGATCAGGCTCGACCTCGTTCCCCGAGCGTGTGGCCACGTCTGCTCCGACATCAGGGATTTCGATCTGGTGCTCACGAGTGCGATCTCCTTCAGGGCGCGAGGTTCGACCTCCTGATGCTGCCGCCGGAGCGACATCGCACACCTCCCTCGAGCAAGTAGTCGCGACCACTTGTTGCAATCCGTGTTCGGTGACGAACGTTGCTCTGTCGTGCGCCGAGTGGCGAGGCGTGACACGGTTGCGGAATGAGCACCGATGACACTGAGACCACCAAGATCCCGCAGACCCTCGTCGGTATCTCGTTCGAGGACCGGTTTCGCGCCCAGGAGTTCCTGACTGCCGCCGGCGGGCTGGCCGCGAAGGGGGAGTTGACGCTGCGAGACGCGGTGTTGGTGACGAAGGCCGATGACGGCCGGACGATGGTTCACGAGACGACCGATCCGCAGCCGGGGCGCGCGGCGCTGTCCGGGGCGATGTGGGCCGGACTGTTCGGCTTGATCCTCGGCGGGCCAGTCGGGTGGGTGGCCGGCTTGGCGGTTGGTGCCGGGACGGGCGCAGTCGCGGCCAAGGTCGTCGACATCGGCATCTCCGATGAGTGGGTGGCGTGGTTCCGCGACACCGTCGAGCCCGGCACCGTGACGGTCGCGCTACTGGTCGAGGATCTCGACCGCGACGCGCTCGTCAAGGAGGCCGCGCGATTCACTGGCGCCGAGCTCGTGTACGCCAACCTCGATGCCGAGACAATCAAACGAGTCGAGGCCGCGCTCGAACAAGCCACCGACTAACGACAGTGCCGAGGGTCGGCCCGGCGGAAGGGCCGGCCCTCGGCGATCTCGGCACGGCGCGGGGCCGCGAGACTGATGACCGCGGCCACCAACACGAGACCGCAGGCGAGCGTCAGTGCCGTGCGAAGATCCGCGGCGAGCCCGGCCGGGTCGGCGCCGACTCCCTCGGTGCTGGTGACCAGGGAGGCGATCGCGGCGACACCGAGCGCCGCGCCGATCTGGCGAGTCGCGTTCATGAGGGCGCCGGCGACGCCTTGCTCGTGGTTCGCGATGCCAGTGGATCCGGCGACGGTGGAGCCGTACACGAGGCTCGTCGTACCGAACCCGATTCCCAGCAATACAAGTCCGAGCAACGGATACTGGCTCGTCGCAGGGAAGCGGAACAACGAGAAGAGGCTCACGCCGGTCAGCGCGCAGCTCGCGAGCAGGAAGCGCCGGAGTCCGATGCGTTCGAGCAGCCGCGGACCGACGGCGCCACGCAGTACGCCGCCGACGCCCTGCGGCACGGACACGAGCCCTGCCACGAGCGGCGAGTAGCCGAGCACCTGCTGGCAGTAGAGGCTCAGTACGAGCACCTCGCCGGCGTTCCACGCGCCGATCAGGCCGGACACGAGGTCACCCACGACGACGGCGCGGTGGCGGAAGATCGTCAACGGCACCAGCGGCGAACGGCTGTGGCGCTGCCGTGACACGAAGGCGTAGATCAGACCGGCGCTCGCGAGCAGGCAGGCCGCGAACTCGGGCGACGTCCATCCCGAGTTGGTACCGACGGTGGGGGCCAGCACGAGGCCCGCCATCCCGGCCGTGACCATGACGCCCCCGGCCAGGTCGAGCTTGACCTGGTGGGTGAGGTCGCCGACGTCGGCAGGCAGTGTCCGCTCGCCCACCAATGCCATCAGTGCGCAGAGAGGCACGTTGACGAAGAGCACGGACCGCCAGCCGATGGTCTCGACCAGGGCGCCGCCCACGACCAGACCAGCGACGAAGCCGGCCGACGCCATGACGCCGTAGTAACCGAGCACGCGGTTCCGGGCCGGTCCCTCTTGGTAGCTGGTCGTCAGCGTCGAGAGAGCAGCCGGCGCGATGAGCGCGGCGGCCATCCCTTGCACCGCGCGCGCAACGATGAGAAGCGTCAGGCTCGGAGCGAGGCCGCCCGCCATCGAGGCGACACCGAACACGGTCAGCCCGACAAGCAGCATCCGGCGCCGGCCGAACACGTCGCAGGCGCGGCCCCCGACGATCAGCAAGCCGCCGAAGGTCAGCGCGTACGCGGTCACCACCCAATCCGCCGATGACTCCGACACGCCGAGCCCGGCGATCAGGTCAGGTAGCGAGACGTTGACAATGCTGAAGTCGAGAACGACGACGAGTTGCGCGGCGAGCACGATCCCGAGGGCGACTCGCGCGAGCGGCGCCTGATCGTCCGCTGTGGGCGCGGGAGTCGTGGTGGTGAGCAACTGCTGCACGACTCACGACGTTGGCGGATTCCGGTCGGTCGCACATCGCTCGATCGCGTAGACAGCGACGATCGTCGCTGAACAGCGCGTTCGCGTGAGGTCATTGGGGTCCCGCTCGGCGGATGCTCGAACGGAGACACCCCAGGAGGTGGCGCATGCAAGACGTGGTTGTCGGAGTCGACGTGGCCCGGCCCGTCGCCGTGGTGCCCCGAGCCGCGTCATGACCATTCTCGTGATCTCGGTGCTCTCCGTCCTCAGTGCATGCGTGGTCGTGACAGCCGGCCGGGCGATCGGTGGCTGGCGCTTCGAGCGACAGCTGCGACACAACGCGCTCCGCGACGAGGGTCGCCTCCTCGTCGTCCCGCCGATCGCGACGGAGACGGCCCGCAAACCCTTCGCCCCGTATACGGCTGGCCCTGTCGCCGGGTCTGGGTGAGGTCTGAGCGGGTGGTTGCGAAGCAACAGTTCAGCGTCCCGGCTCTCTACGCGATCGCGAGAGGTGCAAGTGGGGGTCGCTTCTTCATGCTGCACGCAACGATGAGAGGAGAAGTCAATGCGTGAAAGTCGTTTGGGCAGCACCGACCTCGTGGTGTCCACCATCGCCCTCGGGACGTGGTCGTACGGCGGAGACTGGGGAGCCGTCGACGTCGACGCTGCGACGCGGACCATCACTGGCGCTGCCGACCTCGGGATCAACTTCTTCGACACGGCGCAGGGCTACGGATTCGGTCAGGCGGAGCAGATCCTGGGCGACGCCCTTTGGTCCTCGCGGCGACGAGACCAAGTCGTGATCGCCACGAAGGGAGGCCTTCGACAGGAGGGCAACCGGACGACGCGAGATGCCAGCGCCTCTTGGCTTCGCAAGGGAGTGGAGGAGAGCTTGCGACACCTGCGCACCGACTACATCGACCTGTATCAAGTCCACTGGCCCGATCCCCGGACGCCGGCGGCCGAGACCGGCGCGGCGCTCAACCAGCTCCTCCAGGAGGGCAAGATCCGCTACGTCGGAGTCTCGAACTACGACGTCGCGCAGCTCGAGCAGCTGCGCCGATTCGTCACCGTCGACGCCGTCCAGCCGCCATACCACCTGTTTCGTCAGGACGTCGACATCGATCTGCTTCCCTTCTGCGCCGAACACAACATGGGCGTGCTCATCTATGGCGCTCTGGCCCACGGCCTCCTCAGCGGCTCGATGACTCCCGACACGAGCTTCGCTCCCGACGACTGGCGCTCCCACAGTCCCGACTTCACCGGAGAGGCCTTTGCCGCCAACCTCTCTGTTGTCGCCGAGCTCGAAGCGTTTGCGGCAGAGCGCGAGCTGTCGCTCCCAGAGCTGGCCGTTGCGTGGACATTGGCCCATCCGGCGATCCACGTCGCGATCATGGGCGCCCGCACCCCCGATCATCTGTACGAGAGCGTCACCGCAGCGGATGTGAAGCTCGAAGATGACGACCTGTGGGAGATCGACCGGATAATGACATCGGCGGTCCCCGTCCACGGTCCCGCACCGGAGGGGATGTAAGTGCCGCGCGACCGCGGGTTTCTCGTTGCGGTGGCGGACCGCGCCGACAGCACCACCGTCGTTTCGGTGCGCGGTGATGTCGACGTGGCGACGTCACCGACACTTCGCCGGCTGCTCGCCGCCGTGCAGGTGTGCCGCCATCGCGAGCGTTCGAACGCTCAGGTGGTGATCGACCTGTCGCGCGTGACGTTGCTCGACGCCAGTGGACTCGTCGTTCTGGTCGACGCCGCCCGATCGGCCCGCGGCGATGGCTACCCGCTCGTGCTGCGAGATCCAAGTCTCCGCACCATGCGGGTCCTCGAGATCACGCGATTGCTGCCCGTGTTCCACATCGAGATGCGACCCTCAGCATGCAGCGACGGTCATGGTGACCGTGAGCGCCTCGGAGACGACGTACGACGCCGCGACGTCGACTCGTTCTGGCAACCGCCGATCGGCGCGTAGATCTACGCCCACATTTGGACGGTGCTAGTCGGCGTCGGGCTCGTCGGCGGGTTCGAGGAGGTCGAAGATCGCGCTCGCCGAAAGCTGTGTCTTCGGCAGGAAGCCCACGGCCGGGCTCGCCTCGATCAGCTCTGCGAGATCCTGCTCGGGATAGGCCGAGGTCAAGATCACCCGCTGCGGCCCCCAGTCCGTGGCTGCGGTCAGTGCCTCGGCCAGATCGAAACCGCTCTCCTCGCCGAGGTCGACGTCGACGAGCGCCGCGTCCGGTCGCAACGTGCGCACGCAACTGAGGGCCTCGCCGGTTGTCGACGCGACGCCCACGACTTCGATGCCTTCGCTCGTCAGGAGAGAGCGGGAGGCGACGAGGAATTGGGCGTTGTCGTCAACGATCAACAAGCGCAGCGTCATAGCGATCCCAGGATGGTGACCCACGGCAGCGTTCGCATTGCAGCTAGCCGGAATTCCGGAATACCTGCTGGCTGCGCAGACGGCAACCATCTCTGGCGCGAGGTTTGCAGCATGAGCCTTGTCATCGACACGTTCCGGTCCGAGCAGCGCGATCTGCGCGGCGCACTCGACGCCGTCATGGCGGGGCACGATGACGCCCTCGGTGTTCGAGAGGAGATCGGCGCCTCGTGGCAACGGTCCGCGACCACCGGGCTGCGGCCCGATCACTTGGACGTCCCTTTCGACGCAGACGTGGACGCCGACGGGTTGCTCGTTCGGGCGGCTCGCCCCGTGCTCGACCAGCTCGCGGTCGACCTTCGCGAGGCGCCGGTCGGCGTTCTCCTCACGAACGACCAAGGGCACGTCGTGGACCGCCGTGTCGCCGACGCAACGTTGAGCGCCCGCCTCGACCAGATTCTGCTCGCGCCTGGATTCGTCTACGCCGAGGACAGGGTCGGCACCAACGGCATCGGGACAGCGCTGGCGCTCGGCGCGCCGGCTCTCGTCCAAGGCGAAGAGCACTTCGCTGACGCACTCACGAGCATGGCGTGCTCGGGCGCACCGATCTTCGATCCCCGCTCTGCCCACCTTCTGGGTGTGATCGACCTGACCTCGCTGACCGCCGACGCGAGCCCGTTGATGCTCTCACTCGCCATCCGCGCGGCGAGGGAGATCGAGTTGCGCCTCGTCGACGACGCCGGGATCTCCGAACGACTCATGCTGCATCGATTTCTGCAACAGCGCCGGCGCGCGAAGGGTCCCGTCGTGTTCCTCACTGAGCGAACGATGATCACGAACGCGGCGGCTGGCCGGCTCGTCGGACCCAACGACGAGGTGCTGCTGCGAACGTGCGCGACACAGTCACGCGGGCCGAACGTCGAACTCGTCGAGATCGTGCTCACCAACGGCACCTCAGTGAGCGTCGAGCCGGAGCCTCTGATCGACGCAGGAGAGCGGGTAGGCGACGTGCTGCGACTCAAGCCTCTCAAGGTCGTCAGCGCCGATGCTGCGCGGAAACGCGACGGTCACCTGTCGTTCGGATGGGAGAGCCTCACGGACACCGAACACACCGTGATCGAGCTCGTCGCGGATGGGCTCACCAACCGCGAGGCGGGCGAGCGGCTGTTCCTGTCGCATCACACGGTCGGTTTCCACCTGCGCTCGATCTTCAACAAGCTCGGCGTGAGCTCGCGGGTCGAGCTCACGCGAGTCGCACTCGAGCACGAGGCAGGACGCCGCTTCGCCACGGTGTGATACTCGTGCGGTGGCGGAGGGCCAACCGGCATCTCGAGTCGTACTCGCCGACGACGATGTCCTGCTGCGCGAAGGCCTCGCCAGTTTGCTCGAGCGTTCGGGGTTCGACGTCGTCGGCCAAGCAGGAGACGGAGCCGAGTTGCTCGCCCTGGTCCGCGCGACGAACCCGGCGGTGGCAATCATCGACATCCGGATGCCACCGACCCACACGACGGAGGGTCTCGACGCCGCTCGCGTCATCCGTGAGGAGCTACCGGAGACCGCGATCGTCGTGCTCTCAGCGCACGTCGAGGTGGACGAAGCGATGGAGTTGTTGGCCGGCGGTGAGCGCATCGGCTACCTGCTGAAGAGCCGGGTGACGGATGTCGCGGAGTTCGTCGAGACCGTCTCGCGGATCACGACCGGGGCCTCGGTGGTCGACCCGTCATTGGTGCAGGAGCTCGTGATGGCTCGCCGCCGCCGCGATCCCCTCGACGTCTTGTCGCCGCGCGAGCGCGAGGTGCTCACCCTGATGGCCGAGGGCGCGTCCAATTCGGGCATCGCTCGCCGGATCTTCGTCTCCGAGGGAACGGTCGAGAAGCACGTCGGCAGCATCCTCACCAAGCTGGAACTGCCGGCCAGCGACACAGAACATCGACGAGTGCTCGCGGTGCTCAGGTTCCTCGACGCGCGCTAGCGACCGGCGCCGCGCCGTCAGCCGGCGACGGCTCCGAAGAGGTGACCGACGCCGGCGGTGACGGCGATGGCGAGCGTGCCTCCGACTCCCACCCGCAGCGCCGCCGGGCCGACGGGCGCGCCGCCTGCCTTCGCGCCGGCTCCTCCGAGGATGGCCAGCGCAGTGATCGCAATCACGATCACGGATGGGGTGGCGTCGGCCGGCGGTGTGACAACGAGCGCGATGACCGGAAGCGCGCCACCGAGAATGAAGCTGGCCGCGGAGGACAGGGCCGCCTGCATCGGACGGGGACGGGTCGTCTCACTCAGTCCCAGCTCGTCGCGCGCGTGGGCCTCGAGAGCGTCGGCGGCCATCAGCGCGCCCGCGACCTGGTCGGCGAGCTCCGCCGAGAGCCCTCGCCGCCGGTAGATCCCGGCCAGCTCTCGAGCCTCGCCGGCGGGGTCGGACGCGAGCTCCTCGCGCTCTTGGGCGAGGTCGCCGAGCTCGGTGTCGCGCTGTGAGCTGACCGACACGTATTCGCCGGCCGCCATCGACATGGCACCGGCGACCAGTGCCGCGATCGCGGCGGCGAGCACCGCGGTGTGCGCCGCACCGGACGCGACGACGCCGATGGCGATGCTGGCGACCGAGACGATTCCGTCGTCGGCGCCCAACACCGCCGCCCGAAGCCAACCAGAGCGTTCCCCGCGATGCGGTTCTCGGGCCGCTGGCCGCAGCGCGACGGACGTGACGGTTGCAGCCATGCACTCATCGTGAGCGCATGCACTGATCGAGACCTCACGCGACCGCGCAGTTGTGCTGTCACCGCCCCGTCGCTACTCGGTCGCGAGAGGTGCGACCCGCACCGCCAGACGGACGATGTGGTCCATGCGAGGAAAGAGGAAACACGATGTCTAACGAGTCCAACGAGCCGGTCGCGGTGCTCGGCATCGGCGCGATGGGTCACGGCATCGCGTCCAGTGCGTTGCGTGCCGGTATCCCGACAATCGTCTGGAACCGCGACCCAACGGCCACCCGCGACTTTGCCGAACGCGGTGCCGAGGTCGCCGAGAGCGCCGCCGATGCTGCGGCGCGTGCCGGGATCGTCGTCACGATGGTGTCCGATGCTGATGCCGTGATCTCGCTCGCCCGCGACCACGGCATGCTCGCGGCGCTCGCTCCGAATGCGATCTGGGTGCAGATGAGCACGATCGGCGTGGCCGGGATCGAGCGAGTCGCTGAGATGGTGAAAGCCGAGCGTCCGGACGTGACGCTCCTCGACGCGCCGGTGTCGGGCAGCAGCGACCCTGCAGAACATGGCCAACTCACGATCTTCGCGTCAGGGCCCGAGGCCGTGCACGAGCGCGTCGCGCGCCTGTTCCACGCGATCGGTCAGAGGACGATCTGGGTTGGCCCGGTGGGGACTGGATCCCAGCTGAAGCTGGTGGCCAACACGTGGCTCGCCTTCTCGTCGGAAGCACTCGCCGCCTCGGTGGCGCTGGCCCATCGGTTCGGCCTCGTCACCGAAACAGTGATGGATGCACTGGGGGGCGGCCCGCTCGTGTCCCCGTGGCAGGACGCCAAGCTGCAGCGCGTCCTCAAGCGCGAGTTCTCGGCGCAGTTCGCGTTGTCGCTCGCGCTCAAGGACGCGCGCCTCGCGCTCGAGGCGGCCGACGGCGGTCAGTTTGCTGCCCTCGCCGGCCTCGCGAACGAGTGGCAGCAGGTCGTCGATCAAGGACTCGGAGACCAGGACGTCACGGTCGTGACACGCGCCCTGGAGGACCCGGCCTCCGACTACTCGCTCGCGTGAAGTGAGCGGATGCGGTGTGCTGTCAGTGTCGTGCCATGACCGCTCGAGCGCTGCCGGTGCGTCACCCACTGCCAGTCATCGCGATGGTGGTGATCGGGCTCGTGCTCGCCGGGTGCGGCGGTGGCTCCTCCTCGAGCGCCACGCCGACCATCAACCTCTACATCTATCCCGACGGTTCGGGCGCCGTTCAGCAGGCGATCGACACCTGCAACGCGGCGAGCGGCGGCCGCTACAACATCAGCTACCAGACGCTCCCCACGGATGCGGATGGCCAGCGGCAACAGCTGGTACGCCGCTTGGCCGCGCATGACAGCTCGATGGATGTCCTCGGCCTCGACGTGACGTGGGCTCCCGAGTTCGCGCAGGCGGGCTGGATCCTCGAGTGGACGGGCGCCAATCAGACCGCGGCGACCACAGGCACACTGCAGGGCCCACTCGCGACGGCGACGTACAACGGCAAGCTGTATGCCGCGCCGTTCAACAGCAACACGCAGCTGCTCTGGTACCGCTCCGACCTCGTGCCGACACCGCCGACGACGTGGGACGAGATGATCAACATGTCGATCGCGCTCGCGCAGCAGGGCAAGCCTCATTACATCGAGATCCAAGGCAACCAGTACGAGGGCATCACGGTGTGGTTCAACAGCCTGCTCGCCAGCGCAGGAGGCAGTGTGCTCACCGCCGATGGCTCCGCGCCGGCGTTGGGTGCTCCTGCCGTCACCGCGCTCACGACGATGCACCAGCTGGCCACGTCAGTCGCCGCGGATCCGTCGTTGTCTGTGCAGGAGGAAAACGACAACCGGTTGGCGATGGAGTCGGGGACGGCCGCGTTCGAGCTCAACTACCCCTTCGTCTATCCCTCGATGAAGGCCGACCGGCCGGATCTCTTCCCGAACTTCAAGTGGGCGCCGTGGCCCGCCGTGACCGCGGGCCAGCCTGCGCACGTGACCATCGGCGGCATCAACCTCGCGGTCAGCGCCTACTCGAAACACTCCGACCTAGCGTTCGAAGCGGCATTGTGCCTGCGCGACAGCGACAACCAGCTCGTCGGCGCGATCAAAGGTGGCGTCCCGCCGTCGCTGTCAGCTCTGTACACCGATCCATCGCTGATCGCCGCCTATCCGTTCGCGGCCGAGATTCAGGCATCGCTCGCCACGGCTGCCGTTCGACCGCTCACGCCGGCGTACCAGAACCTGTCCATCGTGATCGCGCACTCGGTGTCGCCGCCGTCGAGCATCAACCCTCAGAGCACGGAGTCCGGCATGGTGAGCCAGCTCAAGGACGCGCTCGCGTCGAAGGGACTCGTCCCGTGACGGCCACGCTCGATGTCGCGGTCGAACCGACCCGCGCACCAGCGCCCGCGACCGTTTCCAAGCTGTCCGACAATGCGCGCGCCGAGCGTCGGCTGGGCTGGCTGCTGTGCGCGCCGGCCGTGGTCATCATGCTCGCGGTCACCGCCTATCCGATCGGGTACGCGTTGTACTTGTCTGTGCAGCGCTACGACTTGCGCTTCCCCAGTCAGGCGAAGTTCGTCGGTCTCTCGAACTACGGCGCCGTGCTGTCCTCTCCGTACTGGTGGGACGCGCTCACGAACACGATGATCATCGCGGTCATCTCCGTCGCGATCGAACTCGTCTTGGGGATGGCCCTGGCGATCGTGATGCACCGCACGATCTTCGGCCGGGGCCTCGTGCGCACCGCGATCCTCATCCCGTATGGGATCGTCACCGTGGTGGCGGCGTTCAGCTGGCAGTACGCGTGGACGCCCGGTACCGGCTACCTGTCGAGTCTTGCCGGTGGTGCCGTCCCGCTCACCGACCGGTGGCAGGCGATTGCGGTCATCATCCTCGCCGAGGTCTGGAAGACGACGCCGTTCATGGCCCTGTTGCTCATGGCCGGTCTCGCGCTCGTGTCGGAAGATCTCCAGAAGGCGGCAAGGGTCGACGGTGCCTCGGGCTGGCAGAGGTTCCGCTACGTCACGCTGCCGCTGATGAAGCCCGCGATCCTGGTGGCACTCCTGTTCCGGTCGCTCGACGCGTTCCGGATCTTCGACAACATCTTCGTGCTGACCAGTGGGGGCCACAACACGGGATCGGTCTCCATCCTCGGCTACGACAACCTCTTCACGGCGCTGAACCTCGGCATCGGTTCGGCCATCTCGGTGCTCATCTTCATCTGCGTCGCGATCATCGGCTTCTTGTTCATCAAGGGATTCGGTGCCGCTGCGCCTGGATCCAACGTGAGGGACTGATGGCTGTCACCGCGCGACAGAAGGTGGGCTGGGCCACGGCGAACACCGTCGTCGTGGTGGTGGCGCTCGTGCCCGTGCTGTGGATCGTGTCGCTGTCGTTCAAGGCGCCGGCGACCATCGGCGACGGTTCGTTCTGGCCGAAGCAATGGACGTTGCAGAACTACAGCGGGATCTTCAAGACGTCGGAGTTCACGCGCTCGCTCGTGAACTCGATCGGCATCGCACTCATCTCGACGTTGGTCGCGGTGGGGTTCGCCTCGATGGCGGCCTACGCCGTGGCTCGCCTTCGGTTCCCAGGCAAGAACGTGCTCATCGGCCTGTCGCTCATGATCGCCATGTTCCCGGCGATCTCACTGGTGACCCCGTTGTTCAACATCGAGCGAACTCTCGGACTGTTCGACACGTGGGCCGGTCTCATCATCCCGTACGTCACGTTCGGGTTGCCGCTCGCGATCTACACGCTGTCCGCGTTCTTCCGGGAGATTCCGTGGGAGCTGGAGAAGGCCGCCAAGGTGGACGGTGCCTCACCCTTCCAAGCGTTCACCAGGGTCATCGCGCCACTCGCCGCGCCCGGAATGTTCACGACGGCGATCCTCGTGTTCATCCTCTGCTGGAACGACTTCTTGTTCGCCATCTCGCTGACGTCCACGACTCGGGCGCGGACCGTACCCGCGGCGATCGGGTTCTTCACCGGCGACTCGCAATTCACCGCGCCAACCGGATCGATCGCCGCCGCCTCGGTGATCATCACGATCCCGATCATCGTCTTCGTGTTGTTGTTCCAACGACGCATCGTCGCGGGACTCACGTCCGGCGCCGTCAAGGGTTAGGAGTTCGAATGGCCGACATCGTCCTCGACAAGGTGAGCAAGCGCTATCCGGATGGGGCGCTCGCGGTCGACAAGATCAGCCTGGAGATCGCCGACGGTGAGTTCGTCATCCTCGTCGGGCCATCGGGCTGCGGGAAGTCGACGACCTTGAACATGATCGCCGGGCTCGAGGACATCACCGAGGGTGAACTGCGCATCGGTGGAAAGGTGGTCAACAACCAAGCGCCGAAGGACCGCGACATCGCCATGATCTTTCAGAGCTACGCCCTCTACCCGCACATGACCGTGCGCCAGAACTTGGCGTTCGCCCTCAAGTTGGCCAAGGTTCCGAAGGCCATCATCGAGCAGAAGGTCGACGATGCCGCCCGCATCCTGGACCTGACACAGCACCTCGATCGCAAGCCCGCAAACCTCTCCGGCGGTCAGCGCCAGCGCGTCGCGATGGGGCGCGCGATCGTTCGCGATCCGGCGGCGTTCCTCATGGACGAGCCCCTCTCGAACCTCGACGCCAAGCTGCGCGTCCAGATGCGGACCGTGGTGGCGCGGCTGCAGAAGCGGCTCGGCACGACGACCGTGTACGTGACCCACGACCAGACCGAGGCCATGACGCTCGGTGACCGGGTCGCGGTGATGCGCAGTGGTCGGCTCCAGCAGGTGGGCACGCCGCAACAGCTGTACAAGTCTCCGGTCAACCTGTTCGTCGCCGGGTTCATCGGTTCACCGGCCATGAACTTCATGCCCGCCACACTCGAGCAAGGGATGCTGCGCGCCAAGCTCGGCGATGTCCCGCTCCACGACGAGATGCGCCGCGCGCTCGAAGCCACGGGCCGCAGCCGCGACGTGATCCTCGGGATCCGCCCCGAGAACTTCGAGGACGCCGCCCTCATTCCCGAAGACCTCGCACATGCCGGTGTGACGTTCCCGGTGACGGCCGATGTCGTCGAATCGGTGGGCTCCGATGTGTTCGTCTACTTCACATTGGAGGGTGCCTCGGTGCAGAGCCAGGAGCTCGCGGAGCTCGCACACGACTCCGGTCGTACGGACACGGGCGCCGACAGTGATCACATCGTGGCCCGGCTCGATCCCACAACGTCCATCACCGAAGGCAAGACCGCCGAGCTCTGGGCCGACGCGCGCTCGATCTACGTATTCGATCCGAGCTCCGGGGCGAACCTCACGCACGCGACAACGGCGGCGAACAAGGCGGCATAGTGCCATCGAGAATCGAGGATTACGCGTTTCTCTCGGATTTGGAATCGGCCGCGCTCGTCGGCCGTGACGGGTCGATTGACTGGCTCACGTTCCCGCGGTTCGATTCCGGCGCGTGCTTCGCGGCGCTTCTCGGAGACTCGAAGCACGGACGCTGGTTGCTCGCCCCGCAGGGTGTTCCGCGGCGGGTCACGCGTCGCTATCGCGAGGGCACGCTCGTCCTCGAAACCGTCTACACGACGGACGATGGCGAAGTCGCCGTCATCGACTGCATGCCGCCTCGCGACAACCACCTGCAGGTGATCCGTCTCGTCGAAGGTCGTAGCGGCCGGGTCGCCATGCAGATGGAGCTCATCGTCCGCTTCGACTACGGCCACGTCGTGCCGTGGGTGCGCAACATCGACGGCGCGCTCGTCGCCATCGGCGGGCCGGATGCGCTGCAACTCACGACGCCAGTCACGGTCACCGGCCGAGACATGACGTCGACGGCCGACTTCAGCGTGAGCGAGGGCGACGTCGTGCCCTTCAGCCTCACCTGGCATCCCGCGCACATCGCGTACCGGCCGAGTGGTGAGCCGGTGCACCTCGTCGCGACCGCCGAGAGGTGGTGGAAGTCCTGGTCGAAGAAGTGCACGTACAACGGAGACTGGTCCGACGACGTGCGCTCGTCGCTCACCGTGCTGAAAGGCCTGACGTACGCGCCGACGGGTGGTCTCGTGGCGGCGGCGACGACGTCGCTGCCCGAAAGGATCGGCGGCGAGCGCAACTGGGACTATCGATACTGCTGGCTGCGTGACGCGACGTTCAGCCTGCTCGCGCTGCTCGGCGCGGGATATCACGACGAGGCTCTGCAATGGCGCGACTGGCTGCTGCGGGCCGTCGCCGGTGAGCCGAGCAAGCTCCAGATCATGTACGGCGTGGCGGGGGAGCGCCGCCTTCCGGAACTCACGCTCGACTGGCTCCCGGGATACGAAGGGTCGAGCCCCGTGCGCTCCGGCAACCAGGCCGCGACGCAATACCAGCTCGACGTCTACGGAGAGGTGTTCGACGCGCTCTACCACGGCGCCTCCGCCGACCTGCCGGCGCACGACCAGGCCTGGCCGCTGCAGCAAGCGTTGATGGATTTCCTCGAGAGTGGGTGGAAGGAACCCGATGACGGGATTTGGGAGGTGCGCGGCGAGCGCCGGCACTTCACTCACTCGAAGGTCATGGCGTGGGTGGCGGCTGACCGGGCGGTGCGCGCCGTGGAGGAACTCGGCGGCGAGGGACCGGTCGACAGCTGGCGAGCGCTGCGTTCGGACATCAAGCAGTGGGTCCTCGAGCACGGCGTGGACGACCGCGGTGTGTTCGTGCAATACGACGGCAGCCACGAGGTCGATGCCAGCCTGCTCATGGTGCCCTTGGTCGGATTCCTTCCCCCCGACGACGAGCGAGTCGTCCGCACTGTCGAGACCATCGACCGCGAGCTCACCGTCGACGGGTTCGTGAACCGGTACCGGCAGCGCGAGGAGCTCGACGGGCTCCCGCCCGGCGAGGGGGCGTTCCTGCTCTGCTCGTTCTGGATGGTGCAGGCGCTGGCAATGATGGGCCGCACGCCGGAAGCGACCGCTCGATTCGAGAAGCTGCTCGCGCTGCGCAACGACGTGGGCCTGCTGTCCGAGGAGTACGACCCTCGTGCCCACCGCTTTCTCGGGAACATCCCGCAGGCGTTCAGTCACACGGCGCTGATCAACAGCGCGCTGCAGCTCAGTGGAGCGACTACCAGCTCGCGTGATGTCATCCGCGCCGTGTGAACGCGATCCTGTGGGCATGAACGACACCAACGCAAGGTCTGCGACCACCGCCGGCACCATCGATCTCGGGGGCGACCTCACCGTGAACCGTCTCGGCTTCGGGGCGATGCGCATCACCGGACCGGGCATCTGGGGTGACCCGGCCGATCGCGAGCAGGCCAAGGCCGTCTTGCGCCGAGCCGTCGATCTCGGCGTCAACTTCATCGACACCGCTGACTCCTACGGTCCCGAAGTGAGCGAGTCCCTCATCGCGGAAGCGTTGAGCCCGTACCCGGACGACCTCGTGATCGGAACGAAGGGCGGGCTCGAACGCACCGGGCCAGGCGTGTGGCCTCACAACGGCCGACCCGAACACCTCAAGCACGCGTGCGAGGGCAGCCTCCGCCGCCTTCGCCTCGACCAGATCGCGCTGTACCAGTTCCATCGTCCCGATCCCGACGTCCCGTTCGAAGACTCCGTCGGCGCGCTGGTCGAGCTCAAAGAGCAGGGCAAGATCCGTCACATCGGCTTGTCCAACGTGAACGAGGACCAGCTGCGCCGCGCGCAGCAGCTCACGCCGATCGTCTCGATCCAGAACCGCTTCAACGTCGCCGATCGTGACTCGGAGTCACTGATCGATCTGTGCGAACAGGAGCGGATCACCTTCCTTCCGTGGGCACCCATCCAGGACACCGATGACGTGCCGGTCGTTCGTGACATCGCACAGCGCTACCGCGCGACAGCACGGCAGGTGGTGCTGGCGTGGATGCTCGCCCGCTCACCTGCCGTCCTCGTGATTCCCGGAACCGGCTCGGTGTCCCACCTCGAGGACAACGTCGCCGCGGCGGGACTCGAGCTCACCGACGAAGAGGTTGCCACGCTCACACGCTCCTCCGAAGGAGACGTCCAATGAGCCGGATCCACGCCAGCGGCTACGAAATCGGCGCTGCGACCACGACGACCGACGGCAAGCACGGGGTCGTGTGCGCTCTCGTCGTCGATCCCCACACGCGAGCCGTCACCCACCTCGCAGTGACGCCGCCGCACCAGCGTCATGGGGCTCGACTCGTCCCGGTGGCCATGGCCAACGTCGAGCCGACCGGTGACGTGAGGCTCGCGTACGACGACGTGGGCCTCAGCCACCTCGACCAGCTCGATGAGCTCGACGTCGTCAACATCGGATCGTCGCGGCTCTACGGAGCCGGAGGCTGGGGCACCCCCATCAATGGCGTCGAGCACGTCTCGGTGTGGGTCGACTGTCCTCCTGACGGCGAGGCCGCGCTGCGCGTCGGAACTCCGGTCCAGGTCGGTGACGACACCGTTGGTCATGTCGCCGGTCTGGTTGCGGGCTTCGACGATCACATCACCGCGGTGCTCGTCGCCAGCGGACATCTCTGGTCACACCGGACCGTTGCCGTTCCCGTCGACGCGGTCACGGGTGTCGGCTCGGCGGGTGTCACCATCGCAGCCACGTGGGGTCTTGCGCCGAGCGCATCGTGACGTGAGCTGCCCGGGGCGATGACCTCAGGTCGGCGCGAAGGGAGGGGGACCGAGCACCGTCGTCGCCCCGGTCTCCTCGGCAACACCGCGGATGCGGTCGAAGTCCACCGGACCCGGTCCCTCGTTCGTCGCGGGTTCGCTGGCGTTCCAGTAGAAGGCTTGTGAGCTTCCGGGCGTCTGGAACGACAGCAGGCGGGCCGACTCGGAGACGACGGTGAAGGCGTGCGGCACACCGCGGGGCGACATCGACACACCACCGGTGCCGACGAGGCGCTCGTCACCGTCGACGTTCATCAGGATCTCACCCTCGAGCACGTAGACCATCTCATCCGTGTCGGGATGGCAGTGCCACGGGGTCATCTTGCCTTGAGCCATCACGTCCTCGAACAGGAAGAAGGCGCCGCCGCTCTCCTCGGTGGTGACCTTCCAGGTGTGGGTGCCGCCGCCGTAGAACCAGCGTCGGTCCCCTTCGCCTGCGTTCCGAATGACCGGGATGGCTGTCGTCATCGCTTGCCCTTTCGCACTCTCGTCATGGGACCTCTGTCCCATGACGAGAGTAAGGTACCATCTGTGCACATGTCAATGCCCTATGAGCTCGAGGGCCGCACGCAGCAGAAGCAGCGCACGCGGGCCGCGCTGGTGAGTGCGGCACGCGACCTCATCGCGCAGGGCCTTTCTCCGACCGTCGAGGACGCCGCGATAGCCGCGTCGATTTCGCGTACCACCGCCTACAGGTACTTCTCGAGCCAGCGGGCGCTGCTGGCGGCCGCCCATCCAGAAACCGCCACAACCTCGATGCTGCCGCGTGAGCCACCGAGTGATCCCGAAGCGCGCCTCGATCTCGTTGTCCGGGCCTTCACGCAGATGATCGTCGAGACCGAGCCGCAACAGCGCACGATGCTTCGTCTGTCCCTCGAAGCGGACGACGACGAGCGCGCCGCGCTACCACTGCGCCAAGGGCGTGCGATTGGTTGGATCGAAGAGGCGCTGGAGCCGATGCGTGACCATTTCGACGACAAGCAGGTGCACCGACTCGCGCTCGCCATTCGGAGTGCGACAGGCATCGAGGCGCTGGCATGGCTGACCGATGTCGCCGGGCTGTCCCGGCGCGACGCGGTCGGCCTCATGCGATGGTCTGCTCGGGCCTTGTACCGATCAGCCGTTGCCGATGGAGCGACGTCGATCCCTGCGCGGTCCGCGCCGACGTCCGGGGCGGTCAGCCGGCCGGGCTGAACGGACCGTGGGGCGGGACGCGGCCTTCTCAGAGCCGTTCGATGATGATGGCGGGGGCCATGCCGCCGCCGGCGCACATGGTGATGAGCCCGAACTGAAGGTCGCGTCGTTCGAGCTCGTCGAGGACGGTGCCGATGAGGATGGCGCCCGTGGCGCCGATGGGATGGCCGAGGGCCATGGCGCCGCCGTTGACGTTGACCTTGTCGCGGTCGAGGTCGAGGTCGCGCATGAACTTCTCCGACACGACCGCGAACGCCTCGTTGACCTCGAACAAGTCGATGTCGGAGAGTGTCATACCGGCCGTCTTGAGGACCTTGCGAGCCGCGGGGACGGGAGCGTTGAGCATGAGCGTCGGATCGTCACCCATGTTGGCGGTGGCCACGATGCGGGCTCGTGCCTGCAGCCCGTGCGCCTTCGCGTAGTCGTCGCTCGCGATGAGGATCGCGGCGGCGCCGTCGACGACGCCGGACGAGTTGCCGGCGTGGTGAACGTGTTCGACCTTCAGGTCCGGGTACTTCCGGGCCACGAGCTCGCGATAGGTCAACGCGTCCTCGGTGTGCCGGTAGTCGGCAACGCCCTCGAACGACGGCGCGAGCGCGGCGAGCGACTCTGCCGTCGTCCCCGGGCGCGGGAACTCCTCATGGTCGAGCGCGAGGGTGCCGTCGAGATTGAAGACCGGGATGAGGCTCCGCTCGAACCGGCCTTCTTTGATCGCCTTTGCGGCGCGGGCCTGCGACTCGGCCGCGTGCGCGTCGAGCGCCTCACGAGGGATGCCTTCGAGCGACGCGATCGCGTCGGCGCACACGCCCTGATGCGGTTGAGGGTGCAACTCCTGGAGGTGCGCGTTGTTCGCACCCATCGGGAGGAGTCCCTTCTTCGGGAGCGACATCATCTCCGTCCCGCCCGAGATCACCAGGTGTTCCATGCCGGCCATGACCGCGTTGGCGGCGAAGTTCGTGCTCGTGATCCCCGATCCGCAGAACCGGTCGAGGGTCACTCCGCTGGCGTGCGTGTCGTAGCCGGCGTCGAGCGCGGCCATGCGGCCGAGGTCGCCGCTCTGCTCGCAGACCTGTGAGCTCGTTCCCCAGATGACGTCGTCGACGTCGGCGGTGTCGAACCCGTTCCGGTCGACCAGCGCGCGCAGCACCGTTGATGCGAGGTGCTGCGGATGCAGATGCGCGAGCGCGCCCTTGCCCTGCTTGCCGATCCCGCGGGGGTTCGACAAGCATCGATGATCAAAGCGTCCGGCATTGGGTCTCCTCGCTTGTTCGTGACTGATCGCTATCGCAAGAGTGCGCCGCCGTCGACCACCAGTGTTTGGCCGGTGATCCAGCTCGCCGCATCCGATGCGAGGAACACCGCGGCGTTCGCGATGTCCTCGGGCGTACCCAACCGTTTCAGCGGCATCATGGCGGCCGATGCGGCTTCGTTCGGCTCCCACAACGCGCGCGCGAAGTCGGTCTTCACCAACCCCGGCGCGATCGCGTTGATCCGCACCTGCGGCGCGAGCTCGTTCGCCAGCTGACGAGTGAGATGGAGCACGGCGGCCTTGGTGGCGTTGTAGTAACCGATCGCGCCCGCATCGACGTGCATGCCACCGATCGATGCGATGTTGATCACCGAGCCGCCGTGCTCTCGCATCGCGGCCTCCCACGCAGCCGCGGTCCACAGCACGATGGCGCGCTGGTTGACGGAGTGCGTCTTGTCCATCAGCGACGCGCTCATCCCCAGCGTCGGACCCATGTAGGGATTGGTCGCGGCGTTGTTCACCAGGATGTCGACCGTTCCGAATCGCTCGATCGTCGCGGCGACAGCCGCCGTCGGCGCGGCTTCGTCGCCGGCGTTCGCGGCAAACCACGCGGTCTGTGCTTCACCAGTCGGAACGATCGTGCTCGCCGCAACTTCGAGTTGGTCGGCCTTGCGGGAGCTGATCATCACGCTCGCGCCCGCGTCGGCGAGCCCCTGTGCAATCGCGAGGCCGATGCCCTTCGATGCGCCCGTGACGAGGCCAACTTTCCCGTCCAGCCGAAGATTCACCGCCGGGACACTACGTGGACGCCCTCAGCGGAGGCCATCGAGGTCATCACGCCCGTGAGAAGCGGCTGCGTAGGGTTGGCCGAGTGGGTGGGGTCGACAGGACGCAGCGCGAGACATGATCGCTGCCGTTCTGGCCCTCGTCGCGGCGGTGTTGCTCGGCACGGGCTCCGCGAAGCAGCACGCGGTCGCCGTCGCCGCGGACCCCCACGCGCCGATGGATCCTCGCCTGATCATGCATCTGGCACGGCGGCGCTCGTGGCTCGTCGGCAACCTGATGGCCTTCGGGGGCTTCCTGTGCTTCGCGAGCGCGATCGCGACCGGTCGCCTGGTCGTTGTCGAGCCTCTGGGGTCGACGCAGGTCGTGTTCGCGCTCCTCTACGCAGCTCGTGTCTCGCGCCGACCGTTGCAACGGCGTGAGTGGATGGCGGTCGGGCTCACCGTCACCGGGCTCGCGGGATTCCTTGTCGTCGCCGCGCCGAAGGAGCAGCCCGACGCGTCTCCCGTCGTTCCGTGGGCCGTCCCGTTGGGCGCTCTCGCGATCGTGATGATCGTCGGTGTTCTCGTCGCGAGAACGCTCACTCCTGATCGGCGCGGCATCACGTTCGCCATCCTCGCCGGGCTCGGCTTCGGCACGGCTGACTCGCTCATCAAAGCGATGTCCACAACGGCTGACGACTTCGGCGCCGCTCACCTGCTGTCGCACTGGAGCCTCTACGCGTGGATCGTGGTCGGCCCGCTGGCATTCCTCCTACAGCAGAGCGCGTACCACGCGACCCATCTCGGCGCCGCGTTGCCGGCGACGACCACCCTCGGGCCGACCACCGCCACCATCCTCGGTGCGACGATGTTCGGCGAACAGCTTCGAGGCGGCTGGGCGGTACCCGTCGAGCTGGCCTTCTTCGCGGTACTCCTCGTCGGCATTGCCCGGCTGGCCATGTCGAAGACGCTCGAGGACCCGGTGATCGCGTGACGGCCTCGGTCTTCCTCGGCATCCCGTACGCCGAAGCGCCTGTCGGAGAGCGGCGGTGGCAGGCGCCTCAGCCGGCGCCGCCGTGGACCGGCAATGCGACCGCGGCGTCGATGCCGCCCGCGCCTCCCCAGCCAGCGATCGGGACCCAGGGCGGCGCGACCCTTCCCGGCCTCGAGGTTGCCCGCACCGACGAGGACTGCCTGTACCTCAACGTCTGGTCATCGATCGGCGGATCGGGTGCGCCGGTGATGGTGTGGCTGCCGGGCGGCGCATTCGTCACGGGCGGCGCCGCCATACCGCTGTACGACGGCACGCAGCTCGCGGCGCGCGGGGTCGTCGTCGTGACCGTCACCTACCGCGTCGGCGCGCTCGGGTTCGCGGCGTTGCCGGGATGTCCGCCGAACCGCGGGCTGCTCGATCAGGTCGAAGCGCTGCGATGGGTGCGCGACAACATCGGTGCGTTCGGCGGCGACCCCGGCAACGTCACGGTGTTCGGCGAGTCGGCTGGCGGCGGATCGATCCTGCACCTCATGGCGATGCCGTCGGCACGCGGCCTTTTCCGTCGGGCCATCGTGCAGAGCGGCGCGACGGACTACACGCTTGCTCCCGATCAAGCGGCGTCCGTCGCCGCGCGATTTCTCGCGGCGCTCGATGGCGATCCGCAGTCGGCACCGGTCGAGCGCGTGCTCGCTGCGCAGAACGAGGCAATGCTCGCCGGGTTCGAGACGGTGGGGCCGATGCCGTTCCACCCGTTCGTCGATGGTGACGTCGTCGCGTCCCGACCCATCAGCGCGCTGGCGCACAGCGACGTCGACCTGCTGATCGGAACGACGCGCGACGAGATGCGCATGTTCCTCGATCCGAGAGCGGTCGACCTCGATCGCGGCCGGTTGACCCGGCGGACGGCGCGCTATCTCGCGTCACTCGGCGCACCTGAGGACGCTGCGGAGTCTCTGGTCTCGCTCTACGACGCCGATCCGCACCTGCCGGCGCCGTGTGATGTGTGGTCGGCGATCCAGACCGACGGGGAGATGCGCCGGCCCTCAGATGCGATGGCCGAGGCGCACACGGCCAGCACCGGGACGACCTTCGTGTACCGGTTCGACGAACCGTTGGTGGGACGGCTAGCTCAGCTCGGCGCCTGCCATGCCGCCGACCTGCCTTATCCCTTCGGGAGCGTCGATCGCGGTGGCTGGGCCGAGGTGCTCGGTCCCGACGCACGATCTCTGTCCGAGGCGGTGCAGTCGGCGTGGGTGGGCTTCGCGCAGGGCGGCGACCCGTCGGGCGACGAGGTCGGACGCTGGGCGGCATACGACACTGATCGCCGGGCGACGATGCTGCTTGCCGCGACGCCACGACTCGTCGACGATCCCGATCGGGCCCGACGCGAACGATGGGCCGAGCTCGCTCCGGTCCGCTCCGACCTGCGGCCGTAAGCTCCGCTCCGTGGCTGGCCCTCTCGAGCTGCGCTCCGACGGCGGTCTGGCCCGATGGGCGCCGCGCATCACGCCGCCCATCGGCGTCGACCTCACCGAACCGCAGGCGTTGGCCTGCGCGTTCCGCATCCTCGCCCGATCCGGATTCTCCGAGCACATCGCCGGACATATCACCTGGCGACGCGACGACGGCGCGAGCGTGTGGGTGAACCCGTGGGGACTGTGGTGGGATGAGGTGAAGGCATCCGATGTCTGCGCCGTTGACTTCGACGCCAACGTGATCGAAGGCCGTTGGGACGTCACACCGGCGATCCACATCCACACCGAGTTGCACAAGCGCCGCCACGACGCGCGCATCGTCGTGCACAACCACCCGTACTACGTCACATTGTTGGCGGCGACGGGGGAGCTGCCGGAGATCGTGCACCAGACCGGGTCGATGTTCGACGGCGACCTCACGTTCGTCGACGAGTACACCGGTGAGATCGACAGCCCCGAGCTGGGCGCCGACCTGGCCGAGCACATCGGTGACGCATCCGTCATCGTCCTCGCCAACCACGGTGTGCTGATCACCGGCGAATCGATCGCAGAGGCGACGTTCCGCGCCGCGTGCATCGACCGTATGTGCCGGCTGGCATACGACTCGATGCTCCTCGGCAAAGCGACGACGCCCATCGCGCCGGGCCTCAAGAAGGCGATGAAGGCATCGTTGCTCGAACGCGGCTCCGACGTGTACTGGGCGGGCGCCGTGCGGATGCTGCTCGAGGACCAGCCGGAGGTGCTCGAGTAGCGATGGCCAAGCTCGACGATCTCCTGGCCGACACCAGCTTCACGACCGCGAGTCGCGACGGCACGGTCACGTTCCTGCCCGAGCCGGAGCGCCGCGCTCGGAAGTACACGGTGATCTCGGTCGACGATCACATCGTCGAGCCGCCGCACGCGTTCGAGGGCCGCGTCCCGAAGAAACTCGCCGAGCGCGCCCCGCGGGTCGTCGAGAAGGACGATGGAACGCAGGTGTGGGTGTACGACGGCGAAGAGATCCCGAACGTCGGCTTCAACGCCGTCGTCGGCCGCCCGGTGAGCGAGTACAGCTTCGAGCCTGCACGCTTCGACGAGATGCGGAAGGGCGCGTGGGACATCCACGAACGCATCCGCGACATGGACGTCAATGGCATCTACGCGTCGTTGTGCTTCCCGTCGTTCCTGCCGGGTTTCGCCGGCCAGCGCATCCAGGTGTCGCGCGATCCCGAACTCGCGCTGGCGACGATGCGAGCGTGGAACGACTGGCACCTCGAAGAGTGGGCCGGGACCTATCCCGGCCGCATCATCCCGTGCCAGCTGCCGTACCTCCTCGACCCCGAGATCGCGGCCGACGAGGTGCGGCGCAACGCGGAGCGCGGGTTCAAGGCCGTCACGTTCTCCGAAGGACCGCACGCGCTCGGCCTCCCGTCACTGCACACCGGCCACTGGGACCCACTGATGCGGGCCTGCGAAGAGACCGGAACGGTCGTCAACCTGCACATCGGCTCGTCGGGCACGTCGCCGTCGACATCCGACGACGCGCCGGCTGACGTGATCGGCGTGCTGTTCTTCGGCTACGCCATGTACGCCGCCGTCGACTGGCTGTACTCGCTGATCCCGGTGCGGTTCCCCGACATCCGCATCTGCCTGTCGGAAGGCGGCATCGGTTGGGCGCCGGCACTCCTCGACCGGCTCGACCACATGCTGCGCTACCACGAGATGTACGGCACGTGGAGTGGCATCGAGCTCACGCCGGCGGAAGTGATGCAACGCAACTTCTGGTTCTGCGCGGTCGAAGACCCCTCGGCGTTCACCATGCGCGAGCGAATCGGCGTCGACAAGATCCTGCTCGAGGCCGACTACCCGCATTGCGACTCGACGTGGCCCGACACCCAGGCGGTGATCGAGCGCGAGATCGGTGGACTCCCCGCCGATGACATCCGCAAGTTCACGTGGGAGAACGCGTCGCACCTCTACCGGCATCCGGTGCCCCCCGAAGTACAAGCCGACCCGAACGCGTTCTGAGCACCCGATGGGAGAACGGCGGCGGCCGAGCGGCGCGCGTCGAGGTGGGCGGTCGCGCCGAGGCGCCTTTGTGGTACCAGAACGACATGGAACGTCGCCAAGCGCGCCAAGACTTCGAGGTCGACCACTATTGGCGCCGATAGCGACACATCCGGTCGTCACGCGCGCCAAGAGTTCGCGGAACGGCCGACTTCCGCGGTGAAGGCAGCCAGGGCCTCAACCAGGAGCCGGCCGGACGTTGACGCGCCCGACGTCGTTCGTCCTTGCTGCGTCGTTCACGACGCGTTGCGCCGGGTGGACTCCCAAATCCAGTGCAGAGCGACACACTTTTGTGTCGTAGTGCACTGGATTTCGCAGAAGGATCGGGCGGCGGCCGGGTGACGATCGCCGAACTGGTCGCGGGCCACGCCATCGCGAACCCGGACGGCCTCGCATTCGCGAGCGAGGACGAACGTTTGACGTGGCGGGACTACGACCGACAGTCCGGCGAGCTCGCTGGCATGCTGATCGACCAAGGCCTCAATGTTGGTGACCGCGTCGGCATTCAGATGTCCGACGGGCCTGCCGTTCACGTCTCATTCGTTGCTTGTGAGAAGGCTGGGCTGGTGGTGGTCGGAATCGGCGCGCGCGCCGGCGAGCGTGAGGTCGATCACCTCATGACCCGTACCGGTGCGTCGCATCTCGTCACGGATGTCAACGAGTTGGGGCCGGGGAAGGCGCCGTCCCGCGCTCGGTGGCCGGCGGCGGACGATGTGTTCCTGCTCAACTCGACGTCGGGCACGACCGGGCTGCCGAAGGTCGTGGTGCACGATCAGCAGCGCTGGTTCGCATTCCACGAACTGGCCGTCGACGCCGGCGAGCTCACGGCGGACGACGTGTTCATGAGCCTCGTGCCGACCCCTTTCGGGTTCGGTATCTGGACATCGCACGTGACGCCGACGGCCCTCGGCGCGCCGTGCATCGTCATGTCACGATTCGACGCGGCGACCGCGATCGACCTCATCGAGGAACACCGGGTCACCGTGGTCTCCGCCGTGACCACGCAGTTCCTCATGCTGCTGGAGTCTCCGACATTTCGGGAGCGAGCCTTTGCATCGCTACGCGTCATGTTCACCGGTGGTGAGGCGGTGCCCGAACGGCGGGCCGCGGAGTTCGAAGACCGCACCGGCGCGCTCGTGCTGCAGTTCTACGGCTCGAACGAGACGGGCGCGCTGAGCCGCACGACGACCAAGGACGATCGCGAGCACCGATTGCGCACGGCCGGGCGCGTCATCGAGTCGATGAATGTGAAGCTGTTCGGCGACGGCCAGCCGGGATGCAAGGGGCCGCTGCTGTCCCGCGGCTATCTCGACGATCCGGCCGCCAACGCCGAGCTGTACACGCCCGACGGGTGGATGCTCACCGGTGACATCGTGCGGATCGACGACGAGGGCTATCTCACTGTCGTGGGGCGAGCGTCCGACTTCATCATTCGCGGCGGAAAGAACGTGAGCGCCGCGCAGGTCGAGCACGAGGTGGGCAGCCATCCCGCGGTCGCCCTCGTCGCGGCCGTCGCCGCGCCCGACGAGTTGTTCGGCGAGCGGGTCTGCGCCTACGTCGTGTTGCGGCCCGAACACACCGACCTCGATCTCGACGACCTCACCGCGTATCTCGCCGACCGCGGGGTGTCGAAGGAGGTCTGGCCGGAGCACCTTGTCGTCGTCGACGACCTACCCCGCGCCTCCGGCGGCAAGATCGCCAAGGGCGAGCTGCGCGATGACATCAAGCGGCGGATCGCATCATGACGCAGGTCGCGGTGCTCGACGACTACCAGGACGTCGCGACGACGATCGTGGAGTGGCCTGCGGGGGTGGATGTCGTTTCGTTCACCGACCATGTCGCTGACGAAGAGCAACTCGTGGAGCGGTTGCGCGGTTTCGACGTGGTCGTCGCCATGCGCGAGCGAACGGCATTCCCGCGAGCCGTGCTCGAGCGCCTTCCGGACCTGCGCTTGCTGGTCACGACCGGAACGCGCAATGCCGCGATCGATCTCACGGCCGCGAGCGAGCTCGGCATCGTGGTGTCCGGCACCTGGGGCATCGTCAGCAACACCGCCGAGCTCACGTGGGCGCTGATCCTCGCGGTGGCTCGCCGGCTGCCCGACGAGGTCGCCGCGGTACGCGCCGGTGGCTGGCAGCAGGCGATCGGTTCCGACCTCAACGGCAAGACGCTCGGGCTGCTCGGGCTCGGCAACATCGGCTCGCTCATGGCCGGCGTCGGGAACGCGTTCGGCATGCGCGTGATCGCGTGGAGCACCAACCTCACCGACGAACGGGCCCTCGAGCGCGGCGCCGAGCGCGTGGAGAAGGACGAACTCTTCCGCACCGCCGACGTCGTGAGCATCCACCTCGTGCTGTCCGACCGCACCCGCCACCTCGTCGGCGCGCCCGAACTCGCACTCATGAAACCGACGGCGATCCTCGTGAACACGTCGCGCGGGCCGATCATCGACGACGCAGCGCTCATCGACGCGCTCGAGCGGGATGTCATCGCGGGCGCCGGACTTGATGCGTTCGAGGTCGAACCCCTCCTACCCGACCACCCGTATCGACGGCTCCCAAATGTCGTTGCCACGCCGCACATCGGGTACGTCACCAACGACTGCTACCGCATCTTCTACGACCACATCGTGGAGGACATCGCCGCATTCCTCGACGGAAAGCCGATCCGCGTCATCGAGCGTTGACTGCGGGGGTCACGTCCACGGGAGGACCGAGCTCGTCCAGTGAGTGAGCCCGTCGAGGTCGTCGACCGAGCGCACGTGCCGCGGCGGCGTTTCGAACGTTCCGTACGGGGTGATCCGGATCACCACGCGCCCCTCGTCGATGGTGCCCTGGCGGACGGCGGGTCGCACCTCCTCTGGCATCGGCTCACCCGCCATCACGGCGGCGATCCGCATGCTCAGATCTGTCGTGGCATCGACGTCGGTCTCGATCCGTGCGTCGCCGTACACGAGGAGGTACGTGGGCGGCCACTGCTCGTCGAGGACGGCAAGGGAGACCTTCGGATTGCGCCCGACCGCCTTCGCCTTGCCGCGTTCCGACATCGTCGACACCAAGATGTCGTCGCCGTCCATGACGTAGTACACGATCGACATCGCGGGGCCGTCGTTCTTGCGGGCGAATCCGAACATCGCCGTGCGATGGCTCGCAACGAACGCCTTCCGCTCTTCCTGATTCATCGTCGGGACTCCAGCCACTGTTGGTATTCGGTCAGAAGGGTGTCGAGCCGCTTGCGATCGACCTTCTCCTCGATCTGTTGCGTGCCGACGAGGATCGTGAGTCCGATACGGGCGAGTACGCGCGCTTCCTTCTTGTCGATGCCGATGTCGAGGAACGCCTGCACGAGCACTTCTTCGCGGACAGTGTCGACGCGGCGCTGGAACTCGGCGACGACGGGATTGGTGCGCGCCCAGCCGCGGATCGCGCTCTCCGCCTCATGATTGACGGCGACCGCGATGCGCCGGAGCAGACCGATCCGTTCGAAGGCGTCGGGCGTGGCGAACACCTGCTCCTTGAGCTGATAGACGCGTCCCTCCGCCCACTGCTCGAGAAAGGCGGTGTGGAACTCGCGGATGCCGGCGAAGTGCGCGTAGAAGCTTCCGGTCGTGACGCCGAGCCGTGCGCACAAGCTCGCCATCGTCAGCGCATCCGCGCCGCCCTCGGCGAGCAGCTCCAGCGCGGTGCGGTAGTAGTCGTCTTTGCTCTGGCGCATGCGGGTGCCGCTCCCTCGCTCTTGCGCAATACAGTAACATAACTTACTGTATGAAGGTCGCTAGGAAGGGGACGCCGTGAGCCTGACCGACCTGACCGATCTCACCAGGGTCTTCGTGGACCCGACCGCGTACGCCGACGAGGAACGGTTCCACGCCGCGTGCAGCGTGCTGCGACGCGAGCACCCGGTGGTGCGCGTGGACTCCGAGCGCTACCGACCCTTCTGGGCGATCACGCGGCATGCCGACGTGCTGGATGTCGAGCGCGACAACGAGCACTTCCTCAACGCGCCACGCCCGCTGCTCGTGCCGGCCGAGATCGAGGCCAGGGCGGCGGCGAACGGCGGCGGACAGATGCTGCGCACGCTGATCCACATGGACGATCCCGATCACAAGGCCGTCCGCGGCATCACGTCGAGCTGGTTCCTGCCCGGCCGTATCCGCTCGCTCGAGGATCGCATTCGCGAACTCGCGGTCAGCTACATCGACCACATGGCCGAACTCGGCGGGTCGTGCGACTTCGTGCAAGAGGTGGCGGTCGGGTTTCCGCTCCACGTCATCCTGTCGATCCTCGGCCTGCCCGAGGACGACTTCCCGAGGATCCTGCAGCTCACCACCGAGGCGTTCGGCGCCGACGACGAGGAACTCAGCCGCTCCCGCGATCCGCAGGAGCAGATGGCCGTCATGCTCGACTTCTTCCAGTACTTCGTCGCGCTGACTGCCGACCGCCGCGCGAATCCGACAGACGACCTCGCCTCGGTCATCGCCAACGCGACCATCGACGGCCAACCGCTCAATGACTTCGACACGGCGTCGTACTACGTGATCATCGCGACCGCGGGGCACGACACCACGAGCTCGTCGATCGCCGGCGGGCTCGAGGCCCTGCTGCGTCACCCCGATCAGCTCGCGCGGCTCCGCGACGATCCATCGCTCGGCGCGAACGCAGTCGAGGAGATGATCCGCTGGGTGACTCCGGTCAAGGAGTTCATGCGCACGGCGACCGAGGATCGCATCGTCGGAGACGTGACGATCCCCGCGGGTGACTCCGTCTACCTCGCCTACCTGTCGGCCAATCGCGACGAGGACGTGTTCGAAGATCCGTTCCGCTTCGACGTCGGGCGGCCGGACAACAAGCAGGTCGCGTTCGGCTACGGCGTCCACTTCTGTCTGGGCGCGCACCTCGCTCGCCTCGAGCTCCGGATCTTCTTCGAAGAGCTCCTTGCGCGCGTCGGCGATCTCGAGCTCGCGGGTGAACCGTCGCGGTCAGCGACTGTGTTCGTCGGCGGACTGAAGCATCTTCCCGTCACGTATCGGATGCGCTGAGCCCCGTGGTGTGCCACCCGGAGTTCTATCCATGAAGATCACGGCGGCCGTGTTGCGACAGGCTGACGGCGAGTACGGCATCGAGGAAGTCGAGTTGGCTGCCCCGGGACCGGGAGAGATCCTGGTACGGGTCGTCGGCGCGGGCATGTGTCACACCGACGTCTTGCCTCGCAGCCCTGTCTCCTTCTCGCCGCCGCCCATCATCACCGGCCACGAAGGCAGCGGTGTCGTCGAAGCCGTCGGTGCTGACGTCGACGGCATCACGATCGGCGACCACGTCGTGCTCTCCTTCGCCTCGTGCGGCGTGTGTCGCAACTGTCAGCGCGGCCAACCGTCCTACTGCGACACGTTCCTGCTCCGGAACCTGCTCGGGCGCAACCTCGATGGCTCCACCGGCGTCACCGATCGCGACGGCAACGAGATCTCGTCGCGCTGGTTCGGGCAGTCGTCCTTTGCGACCCACTGCATAGCCGGTGCCCGCAACGTCGTGGTGGTCGACCGCGACCTTCCCCTCGAACTGCTCGGGCCCCTCGGTTGCGGCCTGCTCACAGGGGCCGGCTCGGTGCTCGTGGCCCTCGACGTGCAGCCCGACACGAGCATCGCGGTGTTCGGCGCCGGCGCGGTTGGCCTTGCCGCGATCATGGCCGCTCGCGTCGCGGGCGCGTCGACGATCATCGCGGTGGACATCCACCGTCACCGGCTCGAGCTCGCCACCGAGCTCGGTGCCACCCACATCATCGACGGGAATGCGGCCGACGTCGTGGAGCAGATTCTCGCGGTGAGCGGCGGCGGCGCGGACTACACGTTCGACACCACCGGCAACGTCGCGGTCATCACCAACGCGGTCGCCGCGCTGCGCATGGCCGGCCACTGCGGGCTCGTGGGTATCCAAAGCGAACCACTGGTGCTCGACCCCATCGCCCTTGTCGGTAAGACGGTGTCCGGAATCCTCGAGGGTGGCGCGATTCCGCAGGAGCTCATCCCGCGTCTGATCTCACTGTGGCGCGACGGCCAATTCCCGTTCGACCGACTCATCGAGACCTTCCCGCTCGAGGACATCAACCGCGCGGAGAACGCATCGCTGAGCGGCGAGGTTGTCAAGCCCGTGCTCCTCCCGCCGAGTTGATGTCGTGACGCCGAGCCGGGGCAAGCTCGCGCCCCAACCCACACCGGAGACAGAGCCCTTCTGGCACGGGTGCCGCGACGGCGTGTTGACACTGCAGTGGTGCCGGCCCTGCGACGCCGCGTACTTCCCTCCGTCGCCCTACTGCCCCCGCTGTCTCTCTGACGACGTCGAATGGCGTGTCGCCAGCGGTCGCGGTCGTCTCCACACCTACGTGATCTCCCACCGAGCCGCGCCGGGCTTCGAGGACGATGTTCCGTACGCGATCGCCATCGTCGAACTCGACGAGGGTCCGCGCATGATGTCGAACATCACCGGCATCCCGAACACGCCCGACCATCTCGTGCTCGACATGGAGCTGCGGGTGAGGTTCGAGCCGCGCGGCGACGGGGTGCAGGTGCCAGTGTTCGGACCCGCGGACCAGTGAGTGCCCGCGGAGGGGTCGCGATCGTCGGTGCGGCCGAGACGTCCGAGATCGGACGCATTCCGCACATGTCCGAGCTGTCGTTGCATCTCGACGCCGCTCGGAACGCGATCGCCGATTGCGGCATCGACGTGTCGGACATCGATGGTGTCGCCGGCATCGGCGGCTATCCCACGTTGGTCGCGCAGCAGCTCAGGATCACGCCCACCTATATCGACGGCACGAGCGTCGGCGGCTGTTCGTTTCTCGTGCACGTCCGTCACGCCATGGCGGCGATCGCCAGCGGCATGGCGTCCACCGTGCTCGTCACTCATGGTCAGTCGGGTCGGTCGAGGGTTGGCGTCACCGGCGCTCGCGGCCCCGGTAGCGCGCTCGCGCTCCAGTTCGAGGCGCCCTACGGCATCAGCGGTCCTCCGACGATGTTCCCGATCGGTGTCGTCCGCTACATGAAGGAGTTCGGGCTCACCCACGAACAGCTCGCTTCGGTTGCGGTGGTCCAGCGGCAGTGGGCGACGATGAATCCGCGGGCGATGATGCGGGAGCCGATCACTGTCGAAGACGTGCTCGCCTCGAAGCTCATCGCGTATCCCATGCATCTCCTGGAGTGCTGCCTGGTCACCGACGGCGGCGGTGCGTTGGTCATCACCTCGGTCGACCGTGCTCGAGACATGAACCTCGCCCACTCGCCCGTCCACGTTGCCGGTGCGGGAGAGGCCGTCGGGCCCGCGATGATCTCGCAGATGGACGACTTCACGACGTCCGCGGCGTTTCGCGCGTCGGGTCGCCTCGCGTTCGCGGAGGCGGGGATCACGCACAGCGATGTCGATCACTTGATGGTGTACGACGCCTTCGCACATCTCCCGATCTACGGGCTCGAGGATCTCGGCTTCGTGCGCCGCGGCGAGGCCGGCCCCTTCATCGCCGCGGGCAACACCGCTCCGGGCGGATCCTTGCCGATGAACACGAACGGCGGGGGACTGTCGTACACCCACACCGGCATGTACGGGATGTTCGCCATCCAGGAGTCAGTGCGGCAGCTGCGAGGCACCGCTCCGGCGCAGGTTCCCGGTGTCGAAGTGAGCGTGACACACGGAGTCGGCGGGATGTTCGCCGCCGCCGCCACGCTCGTGTTGACAAACCAAGAGCTCACGTGAGCTCGCCAGCCAACAAGGAGAACAAGTCGTGACAGGCATGTGCGAAGGGCGGGTGGCCATCGTCACCGGCGCGGGCCGGGGCATTGGACGCGAGTACGCGCTGATGCTCGCGGAGGAAGGCGCCAAGGTGATCGTGAACGATCTCGGCGGGGCGCGCGACGGGACCGGGGCCGACGCCAGCCCGGCGCAGCAGGTCGTCGACGAGATCACGGCGATGGGTGGCGAAGCGGCGGTGAACGGCGCGGATGTCGGCGACTTTGCTGCCGCGAAGGAGATGATCCACCAGGCGATCGACACCTTCGGCGGCCTCGACGTCCTCGTCAACAACGCCGGCATCCTGCGCGATCGAATGCTCACCAACATGACTGAGGAGGAATGGGACCTCGTCATCAAGGTCCACCTCAAGGGCACGTTCGCGCCCGCCCATCACGCCGCGGCCTACTGGCGCGAGCGGTCGAAAGCCGGCGAGACGAACGACGCGCGCATCATCAACACCACGTCGGTGTCGGGTATCTACGGAAATCCTGGTCAGACCAACTACGGCGCGGCGAAGCAAGGCATCGCCGGCTTCACGTTCATCGCCGCCCTCGAGCTGCAGCGCTACGGCGTGACGGTGAATGCGATCGCGCCAGGCGCGCTCACGCGGCTCACCGAGGATCTCGGCATGGGCCAGGCCAACGAGGAGGCCAAGGCCGCGATGGCACCGCGGTGGATCGCGCCGCTGTGCACGTGGCTCGCCAGCCCGCAATCGGCCGGCATCACCGGGCGGGTGTTCGAAGCCTCGGGCCAGATGCTGGCGGTCGCCGAGGGCTGGCATCGGGGGCCCACCGCCTCAGCCGTCGACGATCCGGCTGCGGTGAACGATGTCGTACGCGACCTATTGGGCCGGACCCGTGCGCCGGCAGGGATGGACGGCAAGGATCTCGCCGGATGGGAGGGCCGATGACTGCGACCGATGAGCGCGAAGTGACCGAGATACCCGAGCTGGCGACGTTCCGGCAGAAGGTGCGATCGTTCCTGGCCGAGCACGCGCCGGAGCGCGCGGCGCGCGGTGACGAGGAAGGGACGGGCTTCGAGGCGACCGTCGCCGACGTCCCGACACAGAAGACGTTCCAAGCAGCGCTCGCCGACGCCGGCCTCGCGGGGCTCACCTGGCCGAAGCCGTGGGGCCAAGGGCTCACACCCGAGCACCAGCGCGTCTTCAACGAGGAGGCGGTCGGCTACGAGCTCCCGACGACCGCGTACATCATCGGCTTGGGCATGGTGATCCCGACGATGATCGAGTTCGGAACCGACGACCAGCGCGAGCGTTACGTGGCGAAGGCCTTGCGGGGCGAGGAGATCTGGTCGCAGCTGTTCTCCGAGCCCGGGGCCGGCTCCGATGTCGCCAGCCTGCAGATGCGCGCCGACCGCGACGGCGACGAGTGGATCCTCAACGGGCAGAAGGTATGGACCACCGGCGCGCAGATCTCCGACTTCGGCGCCGTCATCGCCCGCACGAATCCGGAGAACCCGAAGCACCGCGGCATCACGATGTTCATCATCGACTTCAAAGCACCGGGCGTGGATATCCGGCCGCTACGGCAGATGAATGGTGGATCTGGATTCAACGAGGTGTTCTTCACCGACGTGCGCATTCCGGACGCGAATCGCATCGGTGACGTCGACGACGGGTGGCGTTGCGCGATCGCGATGCTGATGAACGAGCGCGTCGCCATCGGCTCGGGTGGTGGCGGTGGACGAAACGTCGGCGTCAAGCCGCTCGTCGACCTGGCCCGCCGGCGTGGCGTGCTCGATGACGCTGTGGTCCGTCAGGGAATTGCCGACGTCTACATCCGCACACAGATCATGGGCTACATCGGCCAACGCACCCGTGCCGCCGTGAAGGCCGGCAAGGCGCCAGGCCCCGAAGGCTCCATCGCCAAGCTCGCCGGTGCGCTGCTGGCGCGGCGAACATCCGACCTCGGCATCGTCATCGCTGGCGCCGGTGGTCAGGCGTGGGAGAGCGACAACCCGCGCGAGTCGCGTTGGTCCCTCAGTGTCCTCTCCGCACCCGCATCGCGCATCGCCGGAGGCACCGACGAGGTGCAACGCAACATCATCGGCGAGCGCGTGCTCGGCCTACCGAAGGAGCCGCAGGTCGATCGCGACATGCCGTTCAAGGATCTGAAAGTCGGGACCCAGACGACGCCGTGACCAGCGGCGGTGCGCCTTCGAGCAGCTTTCGAACCCGGGGAATCACCTCTTGTCCGTAGAACTCGATCGTCGCCATCCTCTGTTGGTGGGGCACTGCTCCGACGGCGTAGGCCAGGTCGAATCGACTGAGCCCGAGTAACCGAATGTTTGTCGCGAGCTTCTTCGCGACGGTCTCGGGCGAGCCGACGTACAGGGATCCGTTGGCGATCTCGTCGCGGAATGTGCTCATCGTCGGTGGCGCCCATCCGCGCTCACGCGAGGCCGCCTCGAGCGTCTCGTTCCAGTACGGAAATTGAATGTCGATCGCCTCCTGATCTGTCTTGGCCACGTACCCGAGCGAGTGCACGCCAACGGATTGCGGCGGGTGTCCGAACTCCTCGAGCGCGCGTTTGTAGAGCTCGATGTAGGGGGCGAATCGGCTCGGGTGCCCGCCGATGATCGCCAGCATGAGGGGTAGCCCGTACCGAGCCGCCCGGATCACCGACTGCGGACTGCCACCCACACCCACCCAAGTGGGGAGGTGTCCCTCCGGGAGACGAGGACTCACATATTGATCGACGAGCGGCGATCGGGACGTGCCCGACCACGTGACAGGTTGGTCCCGGAGCAGGCGCGTGAGCAGGTCGAGCTTCTCCTCGAACAGCGTCTCGTAGTCGGCGAGGTCGAACCCGAAGAGCGGAAAGGAGTCAGTGAGCGAGCCTCGTCCGACGATGAGTTGGGCGCGACCGTTCGACACCGCGTCGAGGGTCGCGAACTCCGTGTACACCCGCACGGGGTCCTGTGTGCTCAGCACGGTCACACTCGTGCCGAGTCGGATGCGTTTGGTTCGGCTCGCGATCGCGGCCAGCATCACGTGACCGGCGGAGTCCATCATCTCGGGTCGGTAGTGCTCGCCGATGTTGAACGAGTCGATCCCGACGGCGTCGGCGAGGACGGCCTCCTCGATGGTGTTGCGGATCACGACGTCGCCGCTGACGGGTTGACCGTCCTCGTCGACCGACACGAAGGCGAACGTGTCCAATCCGAACTCGATCTCATTGCTGGTCATCGTTCCTCCTCTCTACGCGACGAAGGCCCCGCGGCGTGTGCGCATCACGGGGCCTTCGTCTCACGGTCCGCTCGGCGGGAAGCGGACCGCGCGGTCAGCTGGTGGGCTCGAGCAGCTGGAGGTCGAGCTCGATCTTCACCACGTCGCCGAGCGCGACCGCGCTGATGCCAGGCGGCATCGCGATGTCGATGCCGAAGTCCTTGCGCCGGATCTCGGTGGTGGCCTCGAAGCCGGCGTGGCGGGGGCCACCCGGGAAGTTCTCGATGCCACCGAGCTCGACGGCGAGGACGACCGGGCGCGTCACGTCGCCGATGGTCAGATCTCCATCGACCTGATACTCCGATCCGGCGCCCAGGACCCGTGTGGAACGGAACTCCATGGTCGGACGCTTGACGACGTCGATGATGTCGGGCGACAGCACGTGTGCATCGCGGTCGGCGTTGGCGGTGTCGATCGATGCCACGTCGATAGTGGCGGTGACCGTGGTCGTGTCGAGCGTCTCGCCGATGATGACCTCGGCGTCGAAGCGGGTGAACCGCCCTCGCACCTTGGACACGCCGAGGTGGCGGATGGTGAACCCGATCGAGGAGTGGTTGGTGTCGACCGCCCAGTGGCCGGGAGCCAGGGGCAGCGCAACGGTGGCGGGGGTGGTGGTCATGGGGGCATCATCCACGCAGCCCGCCCGGCGGAGAAGGCCGGGCTGATCCTGGTACTGACGGGGCCAGGGTGATTCGCCGGTTCACGCGGCATGCTGTTGGTGTGACGACGGTGGCCGAGTTCCTCCGCGCTCGCCGCGAGCAGCTGCAACCGAGCGATGTCGGATTGCCCGACAATGGTCGTCGGCGAACGCCAGGTCTGCGCCGCGAAGAAGTGGCGACACTGGCGGGCGTCAGCATCGACTACCTCGTGCGTCTCGAGCAGGGCCGCGACACGAAGCCGTCGCCGAGCGTGCTCGCCGCGCTGGCCGACGCCCTGCGCCTCGACGACGGACAACGCCGAGAGCTGTACACGCTGGCCATGGTCAGCCAAACCGCGGAACTGTGCCCGGCCCCCCGCCCCTTGGCTCGCGCGGTGGCGCCGACGGTAAAGGCGCTTCTCGAAGGACTGGGCACGACGCCCGCGTTCGTGGCCGGCCCGGCCAACGCTGTGCTCGCATGGAATGAGGCGTGGGGGCTACTCGTCCGGCCGCTCGGAATGCTCGACGAGGCCGAACCGAATCTCGCCCGCCACGTGTTCCTGCACCCGAGCGCGCGAACGGTCTATCCCGACTGGGTCGCCGCTGCCGACGAACAGGTCAGCCGCCTGCGCGCCGCCACCAACCGCTGGGGCGACGACGAAGGCTTCGTCGCGCTGATGGACGAACTTCGCGCCGCACCGGACTTCACCGACCGCTGGGCGGTTTTCGCGACGACAGAGAAGCGACGAGGTACGACCCACATCGTGCACCCCGACCTCGGCCGACTGCACCTCAACTACGAAGTGCTCCTCCTCCCCGATGACATCGACGAGCAACGACTTGTCACCTGGCTGCCCGCCGACGAAGCCACCGCCACCGCCCTCGCAGGCATCAAGAGCACGGCTGTTCCCACGAGTCCCGCGCAGCTCCGCGTCATCGGCTGAAGGAGCGATTGACAGGCTTCGAGCTTGGTGAGCCGTGACGACGGCGATCGACGAGGACCGGCGGCCCAACGTTTTGGGCACCAAAATGAACCGTGGCGGTGGAAAAAGGTGCCCAAAACGGCGGAGTCGTCGCGGCCGAGCTCGGCATCCGGTTGAAGGCTGGCTCGACTTTCCTGCGACAACTTGACTGAGTCCAAAACTGGTGAAAGTCTAAATGTGTGATGCCCACCTCGCCGGACGATCTGCTGCGGGGAGCCGGGCTCCGGGTGACTGCCCCTCGCGTGATGGTGCTGCGGGCGCTGGCGGCCCGGCCGCACGTTCCCGCTGACGTGGTGTTCGAGACGGTGCGCAGCGAACACGGCGCGGTGTCGGCCCAGGGCGTCTACGACGTGCTGCGGATCTGCACCGACGCGGGGATCGTGCGCCGGATTGAACCGGCGCGGGCTCCGGCGCTGTACGAGCTGCGCGTCGCTGACAATCACCACCATCTCGTGTGCCGAGTATGCGGTGCCGTCGCCGACGTCGACTGCGCGGTCGGCAGCGTGCCGTGCCTCGAGCCGAAGGACGCCCTCGGGTTCGATGTCGACGAAGCTGAGGTCGTCTATTGGGGCACGTGCCCGGCGTGCCAGAAGGCCCGGGAGAAGAAGGACAGCAACGCACGACGCCGCAAGGGCGCCGCGCCGCAAGAGAAACCACAAGAGATGAAGGAGCGACGATGACACAGGACTCGTCGAACCGGCCACCGACCACCACCGACGCGGGCAACCCCGTCGCCAGCCAGGAGCACTCGCTGACGATCGGGCCCGACGGTCCGATTCTGCTCCAGGACTTCTACCTGATCGAGCAGATGGCCAACTTCAACCGCGAGCGCATCCCCGAGCGGCAGCCGCACGCGAAGGGCGGAGGCGCCTTCGGCACGTTCTCCGTCACCCACGATGTCAGCCCGTACACGAAGGCGGCCGTGTTCCAGCCCGGCACCGAGACCGAGCTGGTCCTGCGGTTCTCGTCGGTGGCCGGAGAGCGTGGGTCTCCTGATACATGGCGGGATCCGCGCGGATTCGCGGTCAAGTTCTACACGTCGGAGGGCAACCTCGACATCGTCGGGAACAACACGCCGATCTTCTTCATCCGCGATCCAATGAAGTTTCAGAACTTCATCCGTTCGCAGAAGCGACTCGCGGCCAACAACCTCCGCGACGCCGACATGCAGTGGGACTTCTGGACGCTCTCGCCCGAGTCCGCCCACATCGTGACTTGGCTGATGGGCGACCGCGGCATCCCGCAGAACTGGCGGCACATGAACGGCTACTCCTCGCACACCTACATGTGGGTCAACGCGACGGGGGAGCGGTTCTGGGTCAAGTACCACTTCAAGTCCAACCAGGGCGTCGAGTGTCTGACGCAGGCCGAGGCCGATCGCATCGCGGGCGAGGACGGTGACTTCCACCAGAGGGACCTCTACTTCGCCATCGACCGCGGCGACTTTCCGAGTTGGACGCTCAAGATGCAGATCATGCCCTTCGAAGAGGCCAAGACGTATCGGTTCAACCCGTTCGACCTCACCAAGGTGTGGCCGCACGGCGACTATCCCCTCATCGACGTCGGCACGCTCACGCTCAACCGCAACGTCACCGACTTTCACACCGAGATGGAGCAGGCCGCCTTCCAGCCCAACAACATCGTGCCCGGCACAGGCCTGTCGCCGGACAAGATGCTGCTCGCTCGGGGGTTCTCCTATGCCGACGCCCATCGCGCTCGGCTGGGCGTCAACTATCAGCAGATCCCGGTCAACCGCCCTCGGTCCGCCGTGCGCAGTTACTCCAAGGACGGGCCCATGCGCGTCGAGAACGTGACCGACCCGGTGTACTACCCGAACTCCGTCGACGGCGCGCCCGCGGCCGACACCAACACGTACGCCGAGCACGCGGTGTGGGCCGCCGACGGCGAGATGGTGCGCGCCGCGTACACGCTGCACGCCGAGGACGACGACTACGGGCAGGCGAGGACCATGCTCAACGAGGTGTTCTCCGACGAGCAGCGCGACCGCCTGGTCGACACGGTCTCCGGCGCCCTCGCCGGCATTCGTCGGGACGACATCCTCCAGCGGGCCTTCGACTACTGGCGCAACATCGACAAGGCGGTGGGCGACCGGATTGCCGCGGCCGCCACCGAGAAGCGCAGCGCGGGCGATGTCGAAAAGGGCGGCGGCCGCTTCGACTGAGCCTGCGAAGCGACCGCACGCCTCGCTAGGGCGAGGGGGCGGGCCTGCTCTTGGCCAGGGCGTCTCGGGTCGCACCCAGATGGCGCACCAGGGCGGCGACGGCCTCTGACCGGGGGCGGCGCCGGAGGGCCTCGACGATGGCCTGGTGCTCCCGCAGTACCACCGGCATCCGCCGCGGCTGGGTGACCGCGGCCAGGCCTGCCTGACGCATCTTGTCCCGCAGGGCGACGAGCATGCCCGCGGCCTGGGGGAGGCCCGCCTCCTGGCAGATGGCCACGTGGAAGCGCTCGTCGGCGTCGAGGAAGGCGGCCACGTCCCGGCGGCGATAGGCCTGCTGCTGGTCGTCCAGCACGCGCTGGATGGCGTCGACCGCCTCGGGCCGCCGGTGGCTGGCCGCCAGTTCGCGCACGGCCAGCGACTCCACTGCCTCGCGCAGGAGGAACAGCTCGCGTACCTCGTGGGCGGTGAGGGTGTGCACCACGTTGCCGCCGCCGGGGACGGCGTCCACCAGCCCGTCCCGCCGCAAGAGGGCGAGGGCCTCTCGCACTGGCGTGCGGGAGATGCCAAGCGCGTCGGCCAGCTCGACCTCGGCCAGGGCGGCACCGGGCGCCATGTCCCCGTCGAGGATGGCCTGCTTCAACTCGGCATAGGCCCGCTGGGCCAGGCTGGCCTGCTGGATGTTCGGCAGTCGAGTCACCGCGGCGCGGGCCGTCATGCGCCCACCACCTCGTACTCGACGGTCAGTTCCGCGCCCGACGGGGCCCACAGCCGGCCGCGGAAGGCATTGGCGTCCGTGCGCAAGGCGTCGACCGTGGGCACGGTGCCGCAGAAGACGACCACGTTCTCCCGCCCCGCGAACCGCTCGCGGTACCAGGCGAGGGGCCGCAACTGGGCCAGCATCCCGCGCTGGTAGGCCAGCCAGCGGCCGCCGACCCTGATCTCGGACGACAGCTCGACGGCGTCCCAGTCCCGAGCCAAGGGTTCGAGGGCCACGCACGCGCCGCCCACCATCTTCGGGCACGCCCGCTTGGCCGCGACCATCGACGTCGCCTCCATCTCCCGGTCGGTGTGGTCGCTGCCCACGGTGAGGAACCACCCGTCGGCGGTGAGCACGAGCACCGGTTCTACCTCACCCGAGGTGGCTCCCGGCCGTGCCGCCAGCGACGGGGCCTGCGACACCAGCGATCCGGGGATCTCCCAGAGCGCGGGGACTTCCACCGGCGGGGCCACGCCGTGCTCGGCCAGTTCGCGGACGTGGGCCTCCACCGCGGCGGCGTCCCGGCCCGCGTAGCCGACGATCACCGCGTCGGGCGCGGCGAGGGCGAGGGGCGGGCCGTCGGGCCGGGACCAGGTGAGCATCAGGAGCCGACCACCACCTGGCTGTCCAATGGGAACTCCCGGCGCCAGGCAGCGGTGGCCTCGTGCGCGACGGTGGCCACGAACCACCCGGGCTTCCGGCCCGCTTCGGCCAAGACCGTGCCATGGGCGTCGAGGGCGCA
>JBEEFW010000108.1:0-3670 GCA_041166385.1 Acidimicrobiaceae bacterium
GTCGGCGTCGAGAATTGAGCGGAGGGAGCCATCGCTCCCGAGGTCCCACCCCAGCAGCGCCGGCTCGCCCTCTCCGGATTCGAGGACGAGCGCGCCGGCGCCGTCTCCGAACAGCACTGCGGTGGTGCGTTCGTCCCAGTCGATGATGCGCGACATCGTCTCGCTGCCGATCAGCAGGACCCGCTCGACGCCGCCGCCGGCGATGAACTGGTACGCGGTCACGAGGCCGTAGACGAATCCCGAGCACGCGGCGTTGAGGTCGAACGCGCCGCAGGTCAGCCCGAGGGCATGTTGCACCGTCGACGCGGTCGCGGGCAGTTGCTGATCCGGTGTCGAGGTGCACAGCACGAGCAGGTCGACGTCCTTCGCGGCGATGCCGGCGTGGTCGAGCGCGGCTTGACCCGCTTCGATCGCGAGACCGGACGTCGTACCGCCGATGCGCCGCTCACGGATGCCGCTGCGCTCCTGAATCCACGCATCGCTCGTGTCGAGCACGGCGGCGAGGTCGTCGTTCGTCACGACCTTCTCTGGCAGCGCGGTGCCCCATCCCGCGACCCTTGCGGTCCTCATGCTGTGCGGAGCCTGGCAATCGGCTGGCGCGACTTGACGCGCTCGCCGAGGTGGGCGAGTACGCCCTCGATGCGACCGGAGAACGGCGAGCGCACTTCGGCATCGCCGACCGTGCCGAGCAGGTCGCCGGCTTCGATCCGCTGGCCAGGATCGAGATCGGGCGAGGGCTCGAAGAGCCCGGCGGCGGGACTCACCACCACGCGTTCGGTCATGAAGAGATGCTCGCCCTCGTGATGGGTCGCGGCCGACTCGCCTTCGATGCGCTCGAGCAGCGTGTCGAGGTCGTCCGGGGTCCCCACCGAGATGGCGCGAGTGCCGTCGAGTGTGCGCTTCACCGTGCCCGCGAGCACGGTGCCAGGGCCGAGCTCCACGATCGTGAGGACGTTCCGCAGCTCGAGGACGTGCAACGTCTGCCGCCAGCTGACCGGGCTGCAGAGCTGCGCGACGAGGAGGCCGGGCCATTCGGCGGGGTCTTCGTGGGCGACAGCGTCGACGTTGGCGATCACCGGCACTTCCATCTCGCGGAACTGCACCTCGGACAGCGCCTTGCGCAGCCGATCGCGAGCGGGTGCCATCAGGGGGGTGTGGAAGGCGCCCCCGACCTTGAGGGGAAGGACCTTGGACGCTCCGAGGTCCTTGGCGATCTTGGAGGCGGCGGCGATGGCCTCGGGGTCGCCAGCGATCACGACGTTGCCCGGCGCATTGAAGTTGGCGGCCCAGACGTCGGCGGCAGCCCGCATGCACGCCACCTCGACCTTGTCGTCATCGAGTCCGAGGACGGCCGCCATCGCGCCGGGTCGCTCGTCGGCCGCCACCTGCATGGCCTCGCCGCGTTCGGCGACCAGACGGACGCCGTCAGCGAAATCGAGGGCCCCTGCGCAGGTCAGAGCGCTGTACTCGCCGAGGCTGTGGCCGGCGGCCACCGACGGCTCGAGGCCGAGCATCTCGACGGCGTCGAGGACGATGAGGCTGAGGACGTACGTCGCGAGCTGGGAGTTGCGGGTCTGGGTGAGCTCCTCGGCACCGGCCTCGAGCAGCAGATGGGCGACGTCGCGACCGGAGGCCTCCGACGCTTCCTCGACGAGCTCCCACGACTCGTGCTCGCGCCAGGGCAGGCCCATGCCGGGCTTCTGGGCTCCCTGCCCAGGAAAGGTGAAGGCGATTGTCATCTGGGGTGTGGCTCCGCGGGGTACGAGACGCAGCATTCGACTCAGGGTCGCCCGAGAAGGTTTCAGTTCTGTCGCGGTTGCGTGAAGCGCGACTACCGATGGGTAACTATCGGTCGAACTTCGCTTCCTCGGCGGCGAGCTTGCGGCTCCGGAACGCCGCGATCGCGGCCACCAACGCGCCGAGCGACAGCAACCTCCGAAGCCGTTTGGGACGCTTCTCGCTCACGGAGCCGAGATTAGGCTTTCAAGTTCGCCCCGGTATCCCAACGGCAGAGGAAATGGATTCAAAACCCATCAAGTGAGGGTTCGAATCCCTCCCGGGGCACTCACTCAGCGCTTTGGCCCAACGATTTTCTCGAGGGTGGCGACGCTCGCCCGTCGGGCCACGGAGACCGAGTTCCGATTGTTGTGGCGAGCATCGACGCCGAGGCGAGAGCAGGCGTCAATGAATAGCCATCGGATGTCAGCGGACTCGTTGTTGAAGAAGTAGCGCAGGTACTCGTAGCGCTTGCCTCGGGTCAAGACGCGATTCATCGCTCGACACCCGTCCGAATGAATGAGGCCACGCACGAGGAGGTCGGGGCGGATCTCGAGGGCGTACCGCCGCTGCCAGGAGTCGAGCGTGATCGCTCGCTTGTGCTTCACCCCGAGGCCGTGCTGCGGGAAGAGGCAAGGCCAATGCATCGACGACGCGGCGACCTCAGCGCAGCCCACGCTCTGAATCACACAGACATTCGCCGACGGTGCGACGGCATTGATGGCGGCGATGCATTCCGAACTGATGAGCGGATAGTCGTTACAGGTGCTGATGCGTAGCCGAGGATGGCCGCGACCCTGGGTCGAGATGCAGCCGTCCCCGAGGTACTGCCCCAGCAGGTACACGTACGGAGCAATCGGGACCTCGAGCATCGCGTCGCACTGGTCTATGTCGTGAGGCTCCCGCGCGCCGACACTCCTCATTGGCGACGCCAAAGTGGTCGCGAGCCCTTCGCGTTCCCACGCTCTCACGCGCTCCCGTGAGACGCCGGCTCGTCGAGCAATCTCCGCCTGTGAAAGTCCCTCGCGCAGCAAGGCAAACACCTCGCGGACTTTGGCGTCAGAGTGCACGCGAAAACGCTAGTGACCGGGTGTGACAGTGAAGGCCCCCCGGGCTGCGACAGCCAACAGGGCGAGGCTCGATCAGCGGCGCCTTGGGTTGGTCATGTCCTGATACGCGGAGGTCATCGCGTCGGGGCGGTCCTGTTGCAGTAGCGCGATCTCGTTGCCGCTGGGATCGTGCAGGACGAGGCACGGTCCGTCGGGCACGCCGACTCGTACCGCGCTGTCGAGCCAGCCCGTTGCGTGCAGCCACTCGCTCGTCACGGCGAGCGAGCGCACGGCCCAGATCGGCAGGCAGCTCGGGACCGGACGATGGTCCGCGAGCACGACGAGCGGTGACCCCTCCGGCCCGACGCGCAACGCGGCGACGTCGGCTCCGAATGCTTCGAAGCGCCAGACCAAGTCGCCGCCGAGCGCCTCGTCGTACCACGCAAGGTCCGCGGCGATGTCGTTCGTACCGATGTAGAGGTAGACGAGGCGGCCGAGGGGAAACGGATCGCTGCCGGTCGTCACCGCCCGCAGGCTACGGCCCTACTTGATGAGGGCCGGACCCACGCAGTGGATGTCGAAGGTGCCCACGTCGGCGCCGCCCAGCTCGACCCCGAAGGCGTTCGTGATCTTCGGCACGATGGTGTCCTGCAGAGCCGGGAAGATCACCGACGTCAGGATGGAGTTGGCGCTGCTCACCAGGGTGGCGAGAGGTGTTACGGGAAAGCCGATCACCGAGGCGTTTGCGGTGGTGGCGCTGAACCCGCTCGCGAGGTTCAGCGTCGGATTGGCAACGCGCTTCATCGTGCCGTTCCCGACGCTCGGGAGAAACTCGCTCGCGTACA
>JBEEFW010000109.1:0-5694 GCA_041166385.1 Acidimicrobiaceae bacterium
GGTGCAGAGCGGCCGCAGCGTGATCAAGCTGCTGACCGATCCCGACATCGTGGTCGGGGTGCGCCTGCTGAGCTCCAACGAGACCGGATTGCTCCACGGCCAGGGCGACGGCAACCCGCTCGTCATCGATAGCGCCGTCGAGCCGAAGGTGGTGGTGCCGCCGGACGAGTTGGTGAGCACGAGCGGCGAGGACCGAGCGACCTTCCCCGGGGGCATCCCGATCGGACGGGTCTCGAAGGTCGACCTCTCCGCCGGGCAGCTCTTCCAAGTATTGACGGTGACCCCCTTGGCCGACCTCGGACGGCTTACCTTCGTGAAGGTGCTGCTCTGGGAACCGCCGCAGTGAGGTACACGCGTCCGGCCTTCGTGCTCTTCGTCCTGCTGACGTTGCAGACATCGCTGTTCGCCGACCTCGACATCTTCGGTGCCAAGGGCGACATCATGCTGCTGCTGCCGATCGCAGCCGGCATCAGCGGCGGTCGTGACCGCGGGGCGATCGTCGGCTTCGCGGCGGGCCTGGCGCTCGATCTCGTCGTACACGGCACCCCGACCGGTTTCTTCGCACTCGGCTACACGCTTGTCGGCTACATCGTCGGCATGGCGCAAGCCGGGGTGTTGCGCGCCGCGTGGTGGATACCGGTGCTCACCGCCTTCGGCGCAAGCGTGCTCGGTGTCGTCACGCTGGCGGTCGTAGGAAAGTTCCTCGGGCTCGAGGGTCTCTTCGACCGTCACCTGTTGACGATCTGCGCGGTTGTCGCCGTGATCAACGCCGCGCTCGTACTCCCGATGATGCGGGTCGTTCGCTGGTCGATGCCCGTCGTCACCCGTAGCGGTCGCTTGGTGCCGACATGAATCAGGACAACCCGCGGTTGCGGTTGGGGATTCTCGGGATCGTCATCGTTTCGTTGTTCGCCGCGTTGTTCGCCCGCCTCTGGTACCTGCAGGTGATGGCCACGACGCAGCTGAAGCTGCAAGCCCAAGCGATCCAGACACGCGAGATCCTCGAGGAGGCACCGCGGGGTCGCATCTTCGACCGCAACGGTGTGGTGATCGTCGACAACCGCATCTCTGTCGTCGTCACCGTCGACAAGAAGAACTTGCCCGACGCCAAGAAACATCCCGAAGAGCGCGCCGCGATCCTCGGTCGGCTCGCAACCGAGTTGACCCGCTACACGCAGCAAGACGTGACGGTGGCCTTTCTCGAAGCGCGCCTCGAGGACAAGCGCTACAGCCCGTACACACCGGTGCCCGTCGCGGACGACTTTCCGAAGCCGGGCCTGCTGTACCTCGCGGAGCATCACGACGACTTCGGCAACGTGGTGTCTGTTGCGCAGACGACCGTGCGGTCCTATCCGCTCGGGCGCACGGCGTCGCACCTTCTCGGCTACGTCGGAGCGGCCACACAGGAAGAACTCGACGCGAAGGCAAACAGCCCGAAGCCGTATACGCCCGGAGACGAGATCGGCAAGACGGGCACAGAGCGCACCTACGAAGACGAGCTCCGCGGTACGCCCGGCGTACGAAAGCTCGAGATCGACGCGGGGGGCAACACGATCCGCGAGCTCGACTACACACCACCCGTTCCCGGCAACGACGTGTACCTGTCGATCGACGCCAACGTGCAAGCCATCACCGAGCAGGCCCTGCACGACGAACTCGTGAACGCGGCCAACCGTCGCAACAAGGATGGCTCCTACAACCAATCGCCCGCTGGTTCTGCCGTCATTCTCGACCCGAACAGCGGACAGGTGATCGCGATGGCGTCGTATCCCGACTACAACCCGGCGGACTTCACACGGCCGATCCCGACCGCCTCGTGGGATGTCCTCAATGATCCTGCGAACTACTTCCCGCTGAACAACCGTGCGCTCCAGGGCCAGTACGCCCCGGGCTCGACGTTCAAGCTCGCGACGGCCCTGGCCGGATTGCGCACCGGTGTGATCACGCCGGCGACGACGATCAACGACGGCGGCCGGTATGTCGTTCCCGGATGCGTGGGCGCGATCGAGCAGTGCAGCTTCCTGAACTCCGGAGGAACGGCTCACGGTCGCGTGAATCTGTCGCGCGCACTCACCGTCTCCAGCGACGTGTACTTCTACCAACTCGGCGGCCAGTTCTGGACCGACCGCAGCACCTTCGGCGACCCCATCCAGGACGCCGCGAAGGATCTCGGCTTCGGAACGGGGACGGGCATCCCGCTCGACGAGCAGAAGGGCTACGTGCTCACGCCGGGCGAGAAGAAGGCACTCCACGACGCAAACCCGGACGCGTGGCCCTACGGCGACTGGTACACCGGCGACAACGTGCAGCTCGCGATCGGGCAGAACACGGTCACGGCCACGCCGTTACAGCTGGCCTACGCCTACAGCACGCTGGCCAACGGCGGCACGCTGTACTCGCCCAACATCGCGATCAAGATCACGAAGGGCGGCACCAATGAGGTCGTCCGGGCCATCGAGCCGCGCGTGCTGCACCAGGTGGCCATGCCCGCCGAGTTCCGCGACCCGATCATGCAAGGGCTCCTCGGCGCCGTGAACTCGTCGGAGGGTACGGCATTCGGCGCGTTCCGTTCGTTCCCGAACTGGCAGGTTGCCGGCAAGACCGGAACGGCACAGGTCCAGGACAAGCAGGACACCGCACTCTTCGTGGGCATCGCGCCCTTCGACGCGCCGCAGTACGTCGGCGTCGCCGTACTCGAGGAATCCGGCTTCGGTGCAACGGCAGCCGCGCCCGTCATCCGGCGCGTCTTCCAGGCGCTCGCGGATCCCGCGAACGCGCCGACCGTCGGGCCCGGCGGTGTGCTCTCCGCGCCATTGGCGGGCGCCGTCGACAACTCGAACGGAAGCCCCGACTGATGGCCGTCACGGTTCCGCGCCCGACGATCCCGCGCAGCCCCGCGAGCACATTGCGCCGCAATCCGTCAGCGGCCTGGAGGCACCTCGACCTCGTGCTCGTCGGCTGCGTCGTCGCGGTGTCGTGCCTCGGAGCGTTGATGGTGTACTCCGCAACCCGCGGACCGGTGCCGCCGTACTCGTTGACGTTCCTGGAGAAGCAGGGGCTGTACGTCTTGATCGGTGCGGTGGTGCTCGCGGTCACCGTCATGATCGACTATCGCCACTTCCGCGATTGGGCGCTGTTGTTCTACGGCGCCGCCTGCGCACTCCTGCTGATCGTCGTGTCACCGATCGGCTCGAAGAGCAACGGCGCGCAGTCGTGGTTCCAGGTGGGCACGTTCCAACTCCAGCCATCCGAGTTCGCGAAGCTCGGCTTGATCTTGGCAATTGCGAACGTGGCGTCGCAGTTCTACGGGGAGGTCGATCGTCGCCGGCTCATCATTCTCCTGACGATTGCCGGTTTGCCGCTGCTGCTGATCATGTTGCAACCGGACCTCGGTACTGCCCTCGTCCTGTTGGTGGTCACCGCCGGAGTGCTGTTGATCGCCGGTGCTCGCGCGAGGCACCTCGTCGCGCTCGTGCTGGTGGCCGTGCTGGGCGCGACGATCCTGTTGAACTCGAGCATCCTGGCGCAGTACCAGAAGGACCGGCTCACGTCGTTCACTCATCAGGACGAGGGGCTGATCCAGGAGACGTACAACCAGAACCAATCGAAGATCACGATCGGCGCGGGCGGGACGTTCGGCGCGGGGCTGTTCAAGGGCAATCAGACCCGCTTGCAGAACGTGCCGGAGCAACACACCGACTTCATCTTCACCGCGGTGGGTGAGCAACTCGGGTTCGTCGGTTCGGCCTCGCTGCTCGCGCTGTTCAGCATCATCGCCTGGAGGGTCTGGCGCACCGCGCAACTCGCGCGCGATGAGTTCGGGATGCTCGTGTGCGTCGGAGTGCTGTCACTCTTCATGTTCCAGATCTTCGAGAACGTCGGGATGACCATGGGGATCATGCCGGTGACCGGGATTCCGCTGCCGTTGGTGTCCTACGGCGGATCGTCGACGATTGCCGAGTTCTTCGCCCTCGGCCTCGTCCTCAACGTCCACATGCGGAGATTCGCCTGACCCATCGGTAGTCTCTTGCCGGTCATGACGTCGATGTGGACGCAGCTGGAGCCGCTGCTCGCCCGAGTGCAGAAGCCGGCGCGCTACATCGGCTGTGAAGACGGGGCGCAAACGCCTGAGCACTCGGACACCAAGGTGTCCTGGCTCCTGGCCTACCCCGACACGTATGAGATCGGGCTGCCCAACCAGGGCCTGCAGATCCTCTACGAGATCCTCAACGAGCGCCCTGACGCGGTGGCCGAGCGGACGTACGCCCCGTGGACCGATCTCGAGACGCTGCTGCGAGCGAACGGGCTGCCGCTGTTCTCCGTCGACACCCATCGTCCCGCCGGCGAATTCGACATCTTTGCCTTCAATCTCTCCGCGGAGCTCGTGTACACGAACGTGCTCAACTGCATCGACCTCGCCGGTGTGCCGGTGCGAGCTGCCGATCGCCGTCCGGAGCATCCGCTGATCGGCGCAGGCGGTCATTGCACCTACAACCCTGAGCCGCTGGCGGACTTCCTCGACTTCGCCGTGCTCGGCGACGGCGAAGAGGTGGTGTCGGAGATCACCGAAGTGGTCGGCGCATGGAAGCGCGATCGGCGCGACCGCCGAGACGTGCTGCGCGCGTTGGCGCGTATTCCCGGCGTGTACGTCCCCGCGCTGTACGACGTCACGTACTTCGACGACGGACGCATCGCGTCGGTCACCTCGGAGGATGCTCCGATTCCCGTCGAGAAGCGCACGATCGCAGACCTCGGCGATTGGCCGTATCCAAAGAACCAACTGGTTCCGTTGACCGAAGTCGTGCACGACCGCCTCAACGTCGAGGTCTTCCGCGGTTGCACGCGCGGCTGCCGATTCTGCCAAGCCGGCATGATCACGCGGCCGGTGCGCGAGCGTCCCGCCGATCAAGTGCGCCACATGATCACGTCCGGGCTGAAGCGCACCGGCTACGACGAAGTCGCGCTCACCTCGCTGTCGACTGCGGATTTCTCGGGCATCGAGCGCGTGGTCGCCGACACTGCCGGCGAGGACAACGTGAGCGTGAGCCTCCCGAGCCTGCGCGTTGACGCGTTCACCGTCGGCATCGCGGCGCAGATCCAAAAGGCGCGACGCACCGGTCTCACGTTCGCGCCCGAAGCGGGCTCGTGGCGCATGCGTCAGGTCATCAACAAGCTCATCACCGAGGAGGATCTCTTCGGCGCCGTCGAGTCCGCGTACTCGCAGGGCTGGCGCCGGATGAAGCTCTACTTCCACCCAGGGCGGCCCACGGAGACCGACGAAGACACGCTCGGTATCGCCGAACTCGCTCGCAAGTGCGTCGAGATCGGCAAGAAGTACCACAAGGGTGCGTCGGTGACGATCTCCGTCGGTGGATTCGTGCCGAAGCCGTTCACACCGTTCCAGTGGTTCGGACAGAACACCGTCGTCGAGCTGACCCGCAAGGTGAACCTGCTGCGCGACGCCCTTCGCCGTGACCGGGGCGTGCAGCTCAAGTGGCACGACCCGAAGGCAACGCTCATCGAGGGGCTGGCGTCGCGAGGTGATCGCCGCCTCGGACCGGTGATCGAGCAGGTCTGGCGCGGCGGCGGCGTGTTCCAGGAGTGGTCCGAGCACTTCAACCTCGGACTGTGGGAAGAAGCCATGGCCGATCACGGCCTGTCGCCTGACTGGTACGTGCATCGCCATCGCACGGA
>JBEEFW010000110.1:0-30702 GCA_041166385.1 Acidimicrobiaceae bacterium
AGATGGCTGACAAGCAGAAGATTCGTATCCGCCTGAAGGCGTACGACCACGAGATCATCGACCAGTCGACGCGCAAGATCGTCGAGACCGTCGTGCGGACCCAGGCCAACGTGCGTGGGCCGATCCCCCTGCCCACCGAGAAGCACCGCTACACGGTCATCCGCTCACCGCACAAGGACAAGGACAGCCGCGAGCACTTCGAGATGCGTGTGCACAAGCGCCTGCTCGACATCCTCGAGCCGAGCCCGAAGACCGTCGACTCGCTCCAGCGACTCGAACTCCCAGCCGGCGTCGACATCGAGATCAAGATCCAACAGGCGTAAACCTTCGCCCTCACTCGCTTCGCTCTGTTCGGGCGAGTCAACGGCGCCGCCCTGCGGGCGGCACTCATGGTCGTCGACCGGCAAAGCCGGATCGACGACCTCTCTGCGGGGGAAAGCCCCCGCACCCCCAAACGGCTGCGCCGTACTTCCCGCTGTGCGCCGCGTTCACCGTTCGTGGCAGTCGACCTTCAACTCGCACCTTTCGGTGCTCGTTTAGAGTGCCTCCCTTGGTGGAGGGAACAGCGTGAGCGAAGGCGGAAGCGAAGGGATCTATCTCGGGATCCCGGGGATCGACAGCATCGACGAGATCGGTCGGTCGGCGTCGCACACCACGTACCGCGTGCGCGACATCGCCACGGGCCAGTCCGTCGTCATCAAGCTCCTCAACGCTGGCCGCGACTGGCCAGGGCTGCCCGAGCGCTTCGAGCGCGAACAGGCGGCGATGGCCGCGCTCGGCCATCCGAACATCGTCGTCGTGCTCGGCCACGGCTGGAGCGAGACGGGCATGCCCTACATCGTCACCGGCGAGATCGCGGGCGGGTCGTCGATCGGGGACCGCCTTCGTGGCCCGACACCGATGACCGGGCCCGACATCCTCAGCCTGGGCGTGCGTCTGGCCGGTGCACTCGAATCGGCCCACCGTGCGGGGGTCGTGCACGGCGACCTGCGGCCGGACGACATGATGATCTCGCCCCAGGGCGAGCCGTTGCTGGCGGACTTCGGCGTGGTCACACTCGTGCGCCCGAATGCCGCCGACGTCACCGATCCAGCCGACCTGGCCCACGTTGCGCCGGAGCTGCTCGACGGTGAGCCGGCGTCCGCGGGGAGCGACCTCTACTCGCTCACCTCCGCGCTGTACACGCTGTTCGCCGGGCTGCCCGCGTACGTCCGGCCAGGTGAACAGTCGATCATCCCGGTGATCAAGCGCATCGCGTCCGATCCGCTGCCCGATCTCGGCGCGAAGAACGTGCCCGCGCCGGTCGTCGACGCCATCACCAAGGCGATGGCCAAAGACCCGGCGGAGCGGTACCAGACCGCGCAGGACCTCGGCCGCTCGCTCCAGCAGGCGCAGGTGGCGCTCGGCCTTCCGATGACAGAGATGACGATGCTCGGCGCGCCCCCCGCGCGCACCGCTCCGGCCCGACGGGTGACACCAGCCGCGGCCATACCGCCGCCACCGACCACCGCGACGGCACCAACGACGTCGGCAACGCCGCCCGCGAACCGCACACCACTCGTCGTCGCGGCCATCGCAGTCGTACTGGTCATCGCGGCGATCGCGTTCTTTGCGACGCGCGACAGCGGCTCGAAGGTCGTCGTCAGCCCGACGACCACCACCACGCGCGCAACGACGACCACCGGGCCGGAGACGACGGACACGACCCTTCCGCCGGCCGGCGCCAGCACGGAGCTGCTGACGAACGACGGCGGTCAGCTCGAGGTCAACGTGCCGACGTCGTGGACGGATCGTCGGACAGCGGCGAACCCGAACGGCACCCCCGAGCTCCAAGCGTCGACCGACATCGCCGAGTTCCAAGGCACGACGTTCTTGCAGCCGGGCATCGACTTCGCCGTGTTCGCTCCGGACACAATCGATCCATCCGACTTGGACGCGGCACTCGACCGACTGGTGACGCTCGACCGCCAGGGCAGCACGCTCGACACGTTGTGCACCCGCGGCACGCGCGACGACTTCACGCCCAACGGAACCGGTCTGGCCGCCGGACGCGTCGAGAGCCTGACGGGCTGCAACGGCGGCGGCGACATCATCATCGTCGCCGCGACCAACGCCGACCTCACCTTCACCCTTCTGATGGAAGTGCACTTCGGCAACCCTCCCGACGACGCGGGCGTCGACGCGGTCACGTCGTCGTTCAACGTGGTCAAGTTCCCGTGAGCGACATCGATCTCGGGATCCCCGGGATCGCCGATGTGGTCGAGGTGGCCCGGAGCACGGCGTACACGACATATCGAGTCACCGACACGGGGTCGGGCCGTCAGGTGCTCATCAAGGTGGTACATGCCGCCGGCCGCCCGCCGTCCGTCGTGGAGCGCTTCGCCGCAGAACAGGACGTACTCGTCGAGCTCGCCAGCCATCCGAATCTCGTCTCGGTGTACGGCCACGGAACCACGTCAGGAGGCGAGGAGTTCGTCGTCACGGAAATGACGAGTGCGACGACGGCCGCCGATCGCGCCGCGGCGCCGCCGCCGATGACCGGACCGGAAGTGCTGCGCCTCGGTGTGCGCGCCGCCGGCGCGCTCGAGTCCGTGCACCGCGGTGGTGTCGTGCACGGCGACCTCCGCGCGACCAACGTCATCCTGGGCGACAACGGCGAGCCGGGGGTCATTGATGTCGGGCTCGTGACGTTGACCGGTGCGAGCATCGCCGCCACCGGAGATCCGCGCGATCTCGAGCACGCCTCGCCCGAACAGCTCGACGGGCAGTACCTCACGCCGGCGACCGATCAGTACTCGCTGGCCGCGACGCTGTACCGGCTGTTGGCCGGAGAAGCGGCCTTCGTACGTCCGAGCGACACGTCGGTGGTCCCCGTGATCAAGCGCATCGCTACCGACCCGCCGGCCGATCTCAAGGGGAAGGGCGTGCCGGCCGCCGCGGCCGACGTCGTGCACAAGGCGCTCAGCAAGACTCCGGCGGAGCGCTATCCGAGCATGCAGGCGTTCGGCCGGGCGCTACAGCAGGCTGAAGTCGCGCTGGGTCTGCCGATCACCGACCTGACCGTGATGACGCCGGACACCCGGCTCCCAACGGTGTGGGAGGCGGCGCCGGCGGTGCCGCCCCCGCCCCCTGCAGCAGCCGCGAGCGGGCCACCCGCTGCGAAGGGCCCGCCATCAGGAGGACCGCCCGCGGGAGGGCCACCGCCCGGAGGGCCGCCCGCGAGCGCGGCCTCGAAGTCGCGCGCGCCGCTGTTCATCGGCATCGGTGTTGCCCTCGTCGTTGTGCTCATCGCGGCGGTGCTGCTCACGCGCGGTGGAAGCGACAAGACGAACGCCGCGAGTTCGGTGACGACGACGACGGCGAAGCGCAGAGCGACGACCACGTCGAGCGCGAGTTCGGATGTGGCGTCCGACGTCGCTCCGGCCGGGTTCGTCACCGTGAACGAGGCGTTCGACAACGGTGAGGTCGAGGTCTTCGTGCCCAGCGACTGGACCGACGTCTTTCCGGTGCAGCTGAACAACGGCGAACCGCGACTGCGCGTTGCTCCTTCGGTCGATCAGTTCGTCGACGGCACGTTCACCCATCCGGGTGTGCAGATCGATGTGTTCGGCGTCGAGGCGAATGGGCTCAACAACCCGGACAACCTCGATGCGTTGCTGGACCACTTCATGACGCAGCCGCCGGAAGCCGACGGCGTGGCCGGCGGTCCCGCAGTCGACGTGTGCACGCCTCAGCAGCGCGGCAGCTATCCCGCTGATCTGGGCACGACCAGCGATGGTGAGTTCACGGGCCGATTCCAGCGGCTCACTGGATGCCGAGGGGCAGGCTCGGTACTGATCATCTTCGCGACGCCCGCGGACCAGTCGTTCATCGTTCAGATCGTCATGCAGACCATCACGCCAGACGACGAGGCGGCGGTACCGGTCGTTGTGGGCTCCGTCCTCGTCGGCAGCTTTTCGTGACCGACGCCGTCGTTCCTTCGTGGGAGGGTGTGCGCGAGCGGCGGATGGCCCGCCTGCAGCGCGTCGACGCGAAGTTGGTGATCGCCGTACTGATCGGTCTCGTCTCGGTGACCGGTGCGGTCATCACATGGAAGTCGTCCCAGCTGGGCGAGAAGGCGACCGACCGCGACCGGCAGGCAGTGGCCGAGACCGTGCTCCAGGAACAGAGCAATGCCAACGTCGAGACGCAGCTGCGCGATGAACAGCAGGCCTTCCAGCAGTACAAAGAGGATCTGACCAACGCGCAGCTCCTCGATGCGCAAGCCGACCAGTTGCTGTCGGCGGGCCTGCCCGTCCAAGCCGCGCAGGCCCGCGACGAAGCCGGCGTGCGTCGCGAAGTGGCCAACGATCTGGCGTCGCTCACATTCAGCACGGAGTACGCGCAGATCGACGACGCCACCGGCCTGCCGACGGAGTTCCTCATCGACCAGCGCCGGGCCGACCTGCGGCGCAACGACGATCAGGCCGCGAAGGTGAACCCTGAGCAAACCGTCGCCCAAGCGACGGACTTCCGCCGGCGCAGCCAACGGCTCGAAGGTTGGACGATCCCGCTGGTCCTCGCGGTGGTGCTGCTCACCATCGCGACCATCACCAAGAACGCGCGGGCGCGGCCGTGGATCGCATCTGTCGCGGTCGTCATCTACGTCCTATCCGCCGGCATCGCGCTGGCGGGTGACTGACGATGCCTGACGTCGAAGCACCAGAGCTCGAGGTCGATGAGGACGCGCCGACGTTCCGTCGACGGCTGGCGCTCGCGGTCGTGCTGATCACATTGTTCGGAGCGGTGGTCGCCTACCTCCACGAGTCGAACTCGAACCTAGAAGACAACGCCGCCCGCGAAGCGCAGATCGCGTCGATCAAGGGCTTTGGCCAGCAGGTCGGCGCCTCGACCGAGTTTCGGTTCGACTACCGCGTGTTCGTCCAGCGGCAGCTCCTCGAGCGGCGTCATCTCGTAGCCGCCGCTCGTCAGCGCTCGACGCTCGACAGCACCCAGGCGTCGTTCTACGGGAGCGAGAGCAACCGATGGACGGAACTGCGCGACGCCATCGGCAAGGCGACGCAGCTTGCAGACGATCAAGCCGCGGTCGCGCTCGACAGTCAGTTGCAGACAGCGCCTGACGAAGCCCGGCTCACGCAGAAGGTGTTCGCCAACAAGGCGAACGACTACGGGAACAAAGCCGACTCGTACGTCGCCTTGCTGACCGTGCTCGCGGTCGGCCTCTTCCTCATCGGCCTGTCGCTGACCGTCACCGGCCGCGGCCGCTACTTCCTCGCAGTTCCAGGCGTGGCGGTCGCGATCGTCTGTCTCGGGTGGTCACTACTGATCACGACGAGCAGCATCTCGCAGGTCACGCCGAAGGCCATCAATCTCACGGCCGAAGGGCAGGCCTTGGCGTCGAGCGGCGACCCGAAGGGCGCCATCGACAAGTACCGCGACGCCATCGCCGACAGCCCCGACTTCGGCGCGGCGTTCGCCCGCCTGGCCGATGCGGAATTCCAGGCCGGCGCGTCGAGCTCAGCAGGGAACCAGTTCCAGAGTCTCTCGGATGCCGACGCCACGAGGCGGGCCATCGACGCCGGCGAGAAAGCGATCTCGTTGGGCGAAGGAGGTGCGTCGCTGCTCAGCGACGTCGGCTTCTTCCACTTCACGCTGGGCGAGTACGACCGCGCCGCGGATCTGTCGCAGCAAGCGCTCGACGGCAACGACCAGTTCCCGCCTCTCGTCTTCAACCTGGGGGTCGCACAGGTCGGCCAGGGCGACGAGTCCGGCGCGCTGCAGACGTACGAGCGAGGTATCGAGCTCTTGCGCGAGGAGCAGGACAACGGGCTGCGATTGCAGATCATCGCCGCGGCCCGCACCGACCTCGAGATCGCGGTCGACCGCACGCCCGACCGCAAGGACCTCGCGCAGCAGATGAAGGGTCTGCTGGCCGCGGCCGAGGCGCCCATCCTGGACAGCCGCGACCCGATTCCCGACGGGGCGCCCGCCGACGCGTCCGTCAGCGACGTCGAGATCCGGACCGATCGATTCCGGCTCTTCGCCTCGTACAACGCTGAAGGTTTCGACACGAACACCCCGCTTGCGAACGTGTGGTACTTCCGTCCCCTCGACCGGAACGGGCAGGGCCCCTTCGAGCAGGTGTTTCCTCTGGACCGCGCCACGCTGACCGGCGGCGCGCGACTGGAGACCGAGCCCGTCGAGAACGGCGACTGCCTCCCCGGCGGCGACTACCGGGTCGAGGTCTATGCCGGTCGCGATCTCCTCGCCTCTGCGGACCAGCACTTCGATGACAGCCCACTCGGCACCTTGATCGTCGACGGCGGTGAGGACGTCGGTTTCACGATGTGCCATCCGGACGACTGGAAGCCACCGCCCGTGACGTTCGAGCCGGGCTCACTGGCGTTCGCGAACCCCACGGACTCGGCCCAGTTCGTCCTCGTGTTCAGCTTCCCCATTGGCGCCGGCTCGGGCGCCGATGGCACGACGTTGCTGAACGCGACCATCCAGAGTGCGATTCAGCAGCAAGGCATCACCGCCGACGGGCCGCCCGAGGCCGGCGAGGAATTGCTCGGACGCACGGTGGAAGGGATCGACGTGACGCTCGTGACGACGAGCGTCACCGGCACCAACTCGCTGGGGGACAAGGTTCGGATCACCGGCTCGGTCGGCACGGACGACGTGGTTCGGGTGGTCATCGTGAGCGCGGCGAATGCGGACGATCTGGACGTCGTTCGTGGCGAGCTCGTGAACTCGATTCGGTTCCTTCGCGTACCTGTCACCGCGGGGGCCAACGGCGGATAATCTCTGCCGGCTTGCAGTCCGAACGGTGGAGGATCCTGCTATGTCCGACGAAGCTGCGATGGAATACCTGAAGACCCACGAGCTGCTGTTCCTCGGAACCTGCAGCCTTGGTGGCAATCCTCACGTGTCGCCGATGTTCTACGCGTGCGAGGGCAAGAAGATCTACTTCTCTGCGCCTCCCGACTCTGAGACCGATCGCAATCTGAAGGAGAACCCGATCGCGGAGATCGCGGTGTCGGAGATGCCCAAGGACTGGAAGCAGTCGAAGGGTCTGCAGATCGAGGGTCCCGTCACCGAGCTCGACGGCGACGAAGAGACCCACGCCGGTGAGCTGTTCAAGTCGCGCTACCCGTTCCTCGGGGACAGCGCGATGCACACGCACTACTGGCGCCTCGACGCGAACGAGATCGCGTACATGCACATGGACACGAGCAACTCCGACGAAAATCAGTCGTCCCTCGGCCAGACCTGGGCGAAGAGCAAGAGCTAACGCTCTGCTCTTCGAGCGGAAAGGAAACCTTTCCGCTCGAGTCAACGGCGACGACCTCCGGTCGCCACTGAACAACCTCCGCATCAGCCGCGGCCGCGGTTGCTACGAGTTCGTGGGTGCGCCCATGAGGGCGGCGTTCACTTTGTCGAGTTTGGTCTGGACCGCTTGCCGTTGCGCGTCGTCGACCGGCGTGGCGAGCAGTTCCTCGAGCAGCGGCTTCGCCGCGGCCGCGTCGTTGAGCTTGTCGAAGCGAATGGTGGCCAGGAACCACAGCGCGTCGGGATTGCCGGGTTCCTTCACCAGACTCTGCTCGACGAGCCCAGCACCCTTGGCAGGATCGGTGAGCAACGCGGTTGTCCAACCGAGATAGCGCAACGCGCGCGCCTGATCCGCGGTCGTCGTGGCCCGGGCCGCCGCTTCACCGGCGTGGAATCGTGCTCGCTCGAGCTGCGTCTTCTTGCCGTCGATGCCTTGTTCCTGGTCGGCCGCCACGAGGTAGCGCTCGACCAAGGCGAGTCGCATCGGGACGACATCGGGGTTGGCGGCGACGACCGTCTCCATCTCGTCGTTGCTCACCTGCGACAGGTCGCGCCCGTCTTGCGTCGTTGCCGGGGTCGTCGACCGTGGCGCCGTGGCGTCGCCCTTGGCGTCATGGCCGTTGACGATCACGAAGCCGGCCACGAGCGCCGCGAGCAGGAGAGCAGCAACGGCGATCACCACGAGCAGCGTGCGATCCGTCCAGCGCCGAGCGGACGCGTCGTCGAACGGAACGGATCCGTCCGCACCGAGCGGCTGGATGGGCACTAGCGGCGGCGACGGCGCAACCGCCACCACCCGATGGGGGTGATGAGCGCAAACGCGACCGCACTGCCCAACGCGTGGCGCCCGGTGTCGCTGCGGGCCGACTGGCGCTCCAGCGATGGATGCCCCGCCGGCAGCGCCGAGCCGCCGTCCGTCGCGAACCCTGTCCCCTTCACGGTGAATTGCGGGGTGTCGCCGTTCCGGCAGTCGAAGATCGATCCACCCGGCACGTTCTGCGCGCCCTTGTCGCAGCCGATGGTCTCGACCGCGGTGCCCGCGGTGTCGGGGCTGGATGCCGCGCCGACCTCGGTGACGGTCATGTGCGACATCAGGTCCTCGAGACGGTTGCGGTGGTTCTCGTCATCGAAGATCCGCGACCCCTCGGGCACGTTGAAACCGAGTTCGAGGATGTCCTTCTGCTCCTGCGCGAGCCCCTCGACGAAGTACGGAGGCAGGTGGCGCAGGCGCATCTTCGCCGTCACCACGATGTCGTCCGGCGACGTGATGTTGAGGTTGTCGGGGACGAAGAACGTGTAGTCGAACGTCCCCGTGTCCTGCCGCTCGCCCGTGGCCGGATCGAGGCGCACCGGCTGGAGGTCCTTCATGAGATCGCCCGTCGCCACCCGGCCTCGGATCTGCACGAGGTTCGGCACGAACGACTGGAACGCGACCTCCTTCTTCGTGCCCTCCTGGTTCGGGTCGCCGTCGGTGAGGATCTTCTGGAAGTTCGACAGCCACGGATCGCAGTCGTCCGCCGGGAACGGCTTGCTGAAGCTCACATCGAGGTTGGGGAGCGTGATGCCGGACGCCGCATCGGTGCCCTTGTTCGCCTTGAGCGTGTCGATATTGAAGCCCAGCGCAGTGGCAACCGCAGCCGAGTCGCACTGCCGGAGATCCAGTTCGACGTCCTTGGCCGTCGGACCGTCCTTCGCCTTCTGGATCGCCTCGTCCGGGCTCGTGGCGGTGTCGGTGCCGAGGACTCCGGAGGCACACGGCGTGGCCACTGGGAGATTGCCCTGCGCGTCGACGAACGGGCTCGACAAGCAGACCGGCTTGCCGTCCTTCGTGGTCGCGGACACCTCGAGCCAGAACTGTCGAGCGAACGCGAAGCCGGTGGGGAAGGTGTGCGCGAGCAGGTTGTTGCGGACCTGCACGGCGTACGTGACGAGGCGGCCTTGCTGGCCGTTCTGCGTCGCCAAGGCTGGGCTGTTCGTCGCATCGAACAGCCCAGTCGGCTGCCCGTTCGTATCCTTCGCCACGTCGACCTGCAACGCGACGGCGCTGCGCACGAGTGCTTCGCGTTCGGACAGCACCTTGTCGATCGCGTTGGCGGGGAGCCCCGGTTCCTTGTACCGCTCCGGGTTCAAGTCGTAGTCGACGCCGACGAACGTGTGCGTGTGGTAGTCGCGCTCGGGGATCGGCAAGAAGCCGGGTGCATGGTCGACCACCGCCGCGGTCGGGTGGTCCTTCGACTCGAGCGGCATGTGGCAGTCGGAGCAGCCGAGCGGGGCCTCCAATGGGTTCGCGAACTCGGCGAGGTTGTCGGAGCTGTAGCGATCCTTGAACCCGCCTTGCGCGTCGAAGAATGCGACGTAGTCCTGCCACTCGTCGTACGTGGTCTGCAGCACGACGTCTTTGGTCGCGTCCGCCTCGTTCTCGTCGAGCTGAAGGTTCCGGTTCAGGTCGTGATCGGCGGCGGTGGCGGCGTCGGTGATCGGAACGGCGCTCACGTCGAGGCCGTCGAAGGTCGTCTGCGGCGCGGTCGGGTCGGTCGGATCCGCGTTTGGATCGGTGGCGAGCCCGTCACCCTGCAGGTCGACCTTCACGTTGTGGCATGCACCGCAGACCTGGCTCACACGGATCGGGTCGTTCCAGAAGTTGTCGTCACCCTGACCGATGCCGTGGATGCGCTGCGGAAGCGGGTTGGGATTCTCGAACAGCGGAGCGAACACGGTGCCGAACCCGCCGAGCGACGCTGTCTCGGTGTTCAGCGGACCGAATGCGGCCTGGAGCTCGGTCGGAGGCTTGCTCGTGCCGTGGCATGTCTGACACCCGACGCCGTCGGACTGCACGGCACTGCCGCCGCCCTCGACGGCCGTGCCCTTCGCCTTCACGCCGGCGGTGTCGGTCTCGCCGAGCGGATACAGCCCGTCAGGATTGGTGACGAAGCTCGCACCGACCGGCGAGTGGCACGTGATGCAGACCTTGGCAGTGGCGTTGAACAGGTCGTCCTGGTTCGTCGGCTTGTCAGGGTTCAGGTTGTTCGCCGCCACCTCGCCCTGGTCCGCGAGGAGACGGTTCCTCGCCAGCGTCACCGGGAGCTGCGCAACCGTGATGGTCGACGTCTGCGCGTGGGCCATGGCCGTCGTGCCCCACTCGGCGTACTCCTTCGAGTGACAGCCGGCGCACGACGACGCCGCCACGAACTCCTGTCCCTTGTCGCTGTTGAACGGGTTGGTGCCGCCCAGCACGTCCCACATGTGGTAGCCGAGCACCACGAACAAGATGATCGTCAGCGGCGGGTGGAGCGCGCGCCACAACTTGTAGCTGCGCACGTGAGTGGTCTGACCGCCGGTGCGGGGGAAGTGCTTGTCGACCTCCACGCGCAGCGCCTTGATCTTCGCCCACCGCTCCTGGAGGTCGGGCGGGAACTGCGCCATCTCGGCATCGATCTCGCCGATCGGCCGCGCCGTGTCGGTGAAGTCGGCCACCAGCCGGCGGAAGTTCCGAGGCTGGCCACTCGTGAGCTTGCTGATCGCCACGTTGACGTTGAGCGCGGCCTTCTGCACGCCGATCAGATGGTGGCGGGCCATCCCGGCGATCGACACCAGCACGCCGAGGACGAGGAGGAGCTTGCCGGAGGACAGGTGCGCCCGGAACGGCACGATGCTGGCATGCACGTACGCAGCGACCAGCGCGAGCACCGGGAGATAGAGGTGTGAGCGAACCCACGCCATCGTCCCGCCGGGCAGCTTCGCCTTGACCCACGTGTTGCGCTTGCGCAGCACGTAGACGATTCCCGGTCCGGCGAAGCCCGCGAACGTGAGGATTCCGAGGAAGACGATGAACAACAGCGTCGGATTGCCCGCGCTGTCGATCTTCTGGAGCGCGAAGAGTCCGCCGAATCCGACGACGAGCAGGGCGAGCGATCCAATGAGGATGCCGATGTCCCACTTCTTCGACCGGATCTGAAAGGGGCCGCCTGCCACTGCCCGGATGTTTCCACACGCGAGGCGACTCCGCGTGCGCCTCTCGTTGACGGTCTCAGCGCGGTACGGTGCGCGTCGTGACGGTCGGATTCAACGTCGACGTCGTGAAGCTGTCCTCGACGCCCCTCGAGGTGCTCGTCGTCGTACTGATCCTCTCCGCGATTGCCGCATTCGGCTTCTTCCTCTTCACGATCGTCGGCTCGCCGTTCGTCGACAAGCGGTGGCCCGCGGACGAACCGCTCAATCCGATCGAGATGCTCTGGGGCGAGTCCGGCGGCTACATCCAACGCACCTTCCGCGGGCTCGATCTGGGCACCTCGAAGGACCTCGCCTCACAGTTCGTCGAGAAGAAGTACAAGGCGGGCGACACGATCATCGAGCAAGGCGAGCCCGCGACCCACTTCTACGTCGTCAAGGACGGCAACGTCGAGGTCAGTCAGACCGTCGACACCGGCACCGCGCGGCGGGAAGACGTGATCAACCAGTTCGGGCCCGGACAGTCGTTCGGTGAGACCGCGATCCTCCGGCGGTCGGCCCGCACCGCGTCGGTGCGGGCCTTGAGCGACTGCGTGGTGCTCGAGTTGAGCGCCGAAGACTTCGTCGCCGGAGCAGCGCGCAGCGCCGCCGAAGACAACGAGCTGCTCGCCCGGGTCGACTCGTACATGCAGGCCGACGCCGCTCGGGCCAAGTCAGCTAAGGGCGCGGGCGGCATCGGGTTCCTTGCCCGTGAAGAAGCGGAGCCGAGCGGATCGGACTGGCGACCGACGCATCGCGTCCCTGCCGCCGGACTGTCGGCCTGGGCCGAGCCGGACCCGAGTGCACCTGCGACCGCGCAGCTGCCGGGGAACCTCGAGGTCGCCGTGGTCGAGCAGCGGGGGAGCTGGGCCCACGTGACCGCGGAGAACGGCTGGGAGGGCTGGGTCGACGGCCGAGGGCTCGAAGCCGTCTCGTGATGAGATGACCGACGCCGACGCCGTCGCGGCCGCGCTGGCCGAGCTGACCGCCGTCGTCCGCCAACAGGGCGAGTTGCTCGCCCGCATCGCTGAGAAGGTCGGCGTCGACGCCAGCGACCTGCAAGGCGCGATCGGGCCGCTGGACGCGACGCGCGACGACCAGTTGTGGCAGCGGCTCGGGCTGGTCGAGGGCGAGCGCCGGAACGTGACCGTGCTGTTCGCGGACGTGTCGGGGTTCACCGAGCTCTCGGAGCATCTCGACGCCGAAGAGTTCCAGCTCGTGATGAAGGACGCGATGTCGGCCGTGGCCGCGATCATCAACCGCCAGGACGGCTACATCGAGAAGTTCATCGGTGACGCGGTCTGCGCGATCTTCGGTGCACCGATAGCGCACGACGACGAGCCGCAACGCGCCGCACGCAGCGCGCTCGAGATCAACCAGACACTCAACGAGAAGGCCGCCGCCCGTCCAGACCTCCCGCCGATCGGCATGCACGCCGGCATCAACACCGGCATCGTCATCGCCGGCACGGTCGGCGACGGGTCGCAGTTCGGCGTGATGGGCGACACGATCAACACTGCGTCGCGGCTGATGAACATTGCCCAGCGCGGGGAGATCTTCGTCTCGTCCGAGACCGCACGCCGGTTGCGCCGCGACTTCCGCCTGGAAGACCGCGGCGCCTTCGAGGTGAAGGGCAAGGAGCAGCCCGTCGCCGCCTTCAACGTGGTCGGTGAGCTTGCACCCGAGGAGCGCGGCGAGCACGGTCGCTTGCGGGCGCCGTTCGTCGCACGATCAGCCGAGCTGGAGCAGCTGAAGTCGTTGGCCGCGGACACGGCAGGCGGCAACGGCACGTCCGTGGTGCTTGTGGGAGAGCCCGGTGTCGGGAAGTCGCGCCTGCTCCAGGAGCTCGTCGACTCGGTAGGGGAGGTTCGCACGATTCACGGCTCGGCCCGAGTCGTCGGCGAGCAACCCCTCGGCTTGTTGACGGAGGCGTTCGTCCGCCACCTCGACGCATTTCCTGAGGGCGCGGACCGTGATGTCGTCGGTGCGGTGCTCAGAGGCGGCGTCGCGCTGCCTCCCGACTTCGAGCTGACCTTCGCCCGCCTGTTGCGCGCAGCGGCGGAACGCCAGCCGTTGTTGATCGTGCTCGACGACATCGACTCGGCGGACCGCGGCTCGCTCGAACTGCTCCGCTACCTCTCGCGGGCGACTCGAACGGATCCCGCGCTGTGGATCTTCCTCGCGCGACAGGCACCGGCTCACTTCGATGCCGCGACCGATGGCGACGACGAGCTGATCACGGTGCGGCTGCCGCCCCTCGACGATGACGACGTCGCCGCATTGTTCGACGGCCTGCTGCCCGGCGTGCTCTCACGCGAACAACGCGCCCGGCTCGCGTATCAAGCCGACGGCAATCCTGAGTTCGCCGAGGAGATCGCGCTGTCGCTCATCGACTGCGACGTCGTCACGCAGTCGGCCGACGGCTCGTACAAGCTCACCGGCGATCCCGACACGCTGGAGATCCCGAGCTCCGTCGCGGAGCTCGTCGAAGCGCGCATGGATCGAGTCGCCACGAACGCTCGCATCGCGTTGCAGGACGCCGCCGTCATCGGCCTGCGCTTCAGTGAGCGGCTGTTGGGAGCCGTCGCGACGATGCCCGACGCGTTGCAGGCGTCGTTGGCCGAGCTGGCCGCGGCCGAGCTGATCGTCGCTCCGGAGGAGGGCGACGAGTTTTGGACGTTCCGCAGTCATGTGGTGCGCGAGGTCGCCTACGAGAGCATCTTGCGGCGGCGGCGACCGCGGCTGCATCGAGCGGTGGCCGACTCGCTGCTCGCGCTGGAGCCCGAGCACGCCGACGACAACGTGGAACTGATCGCGTCGCACTACGAGCTCTCAGACGAGCCCGAGCTCGCGATCCCGTACCTCCGCACCGCCGTGGAGTACGCCGAGGCCTCACACAGCGTCGCCGGTACTGCGGATCGAGCGCGTCGCGCGCTGGGGATCCGAACCCGCGAACCGGGAGCGGTCAGCGATGGCGATGCCGCATGGTTCCTCGAACACCTCGGCGTGGCGCGCCTCATGCTCGGTGATCGAGGCGGCCTCGACGATCTCCGTTCCGCCGTCGATCTACGGCGCGCGGTTGGCGACGCCGGCGAGGAGGCCGCGGTCGAAGAGCGCGTTGGCTGGTACGTGACGATCGCCGGGGATCCGACCGGTGCTGGTCACCATCTCGTGCGTGCGCAGGAACTGGCCGACGGCGGCGAGATCCCCGATCCGCTGGCCACTGCGCTGCGCGCCGGAGTCGCCGTCTCGCGCGCGTTCTCGGCAGGCGTGGCCGGCAAGCTCATGGTGGCGTTCGACGCCGTCGATGGCGCGGCGTCGGAGGCGCGTGGCGTCGGCGACGCGTTCACGGAGGCGCGGGCGCTGTTGGTGAACGGCGTGCTGTGGTTGTGGGAGGGCAAGCCCGCCGACGCCCGCATCTCGCTGCGGCGTGCGCTCGAGCTCTCGTGGAAGCACCAGTACTGGTTCTTGGCCGACCTGTGTGGCCGCTGGCTCGTGGCGTCCGACGTCGAGGCCGGTAACGGCGACGCCGCGCTCGAGTTGGCCGCGCCCCTGCTGGCCCGCGCTGACGAGCGCGGCGATCCGTCTGTGGCCGTCGGTGTACGGGCCGCGCTTGCCGAGTTGTGGCGTGAGCGCGGCGATCTCGACCAGGCCTGCTCGTTGGCGACGGCCGCGGTTGCGCTGGCGACGGAGCGGTCGGTGGCGGTCGACGCCGCGGCGGACGCCTACCTCACGCTGGCGCGCGCCGCGCTCGATCGCGGCGACAGCGCAGATGGTCCGCTCGGTCAGCTCGCCGAGCTGCTGCAGCGGGATCCGTGGCTGGGGTGGCGGCTCGAAGCTCGGCTGGAGCTCACCCGGGCTCGGGCCGCACTCGCCGCGGGGGATGGGGACGAGGCCCGCCGCCTCGCCGTGGCCGGTCGCTTACGGCTCGATCGAGCGGCGGCCCGGCGCGAACGAGTGAGCGCCGATGCGATCGAGGGCGAGGCCCAAGCTCTCGCCGGTGACCCTGAGGGCGCCAGGCTCGTTGCGCAGGCGCTGGCCGATGCCGAGACGTTCGGATCGCCGTATCTCGTGGCCGAGACGGCCCGTGCGTTGGCCCGTGCCGAAGCGGCGCTTTCCGGTACTGTCGGCGGCCGATGAAGATCATGGTGGTCTCCGCGATCAGCCGCGAGGATTCGAGTTGCTTCATCCTCGCTTCGAAGCTCTGTGAGATGGCGGGCACGCACGGCGTCGAGGTCGACTTCACGCATCCGGCCGAGGCCGACCTGCCCGTCAACGACGGCACGCTCGCCTGGGACGATCCCCGTTCGGTGGCGTGGCAGCAGCGCGTGGCCGAGATCCACGCCCACATGTGGGTGTCGCCCGAGTACCACAGCGGCATGACCGGCGGGCTGAAGAACCTGTTCGACCACCTCGCCAAGGAGCCGATGAAGGGCGACGTCGTCGGCCTGTTCGCGCTGGCTGGCGGGGCGATGGCGGCCCTGAACACGCTCAACAACATGTCGATCGTGGCCCGCTCGCTGGGAGCCTGGGTCGCCCCTGACTACTGTGCGCTCAACTCCGAAGAGGTCAAGGCCGGCCTCGACGACCGGGCCACCGGCCGGGTCGAATCCGTGGTCAGCGAGGTCATCGACACCGCCCGCCGCCTCAACCTCGAAGGTTTCTGACCTCCCGCTTCGAAATTGCGCCGCCCAGCCCCTCATGCGGTGGTCAACCAGCGCAATTTCGAGTGGTAGTCGCCTTGGACGGAGGTCGGAAGAGCCGGTAGGGTCTCCTGTCCACTTGTAATCGACGTCTGCGTCGGCCTGCCCTTCGGCAGGGACCCCGCAGCAAAACCGAACTGACGCTCCGCCGGGTCCGCCCGAGCGGAGCGTCGTTGTGAACTCGGAAGGCCAGGCCAGGAATGGCAACGAAAGCGATCGTCGGCGAGAAAGTCGGCATGACTCAGGTGTGGAGCGACGACAACCGCGTCGTTCCGGTCACCGTGGTCAGAGTCGCGCCCCTTCGCGTTGTACAGATCAAGACCACCGAGCGCGACGGCTACAGCGCCGTGCAGGTCACGTTCGGGCGGGCGAACCCTCGACGGCTGAACAAGCCGGAGGCCGGTCACTTCGACAAGGCTGGGGTCGAGGCCGGTTCTCGTGTGGTCGAGCTGCGCCTCGACGACGTGAGTGGCTTCGAAGTGGGGCAAGAGCTGAAGGTCGATGTGCTCGAGAACGGTGAACGCGTCGACGTCACCGCGGTGAGCAAGGGCAAGGGCACCGCCGGTGTCATGAAGCGTCATGGCTTCTCCGGCATGGGTGCGGGCCACGGTGTGCACCGCACCCACCGCGCGCCCGGTGCGATCGGCCAGTGCGCCACCCCGGCTCGCGTCTTCAAGGGCACGCGGATGGCCGGGAAGATGGGTGGCCAGAAGGTCACCACGCTGAATCTCGAAGTCGTGTCGGCTGATGTCGAGCGCAACCTCCTCCTCGTGAAGGGTGCGGTTCCCGGCCCGAACGGCGGCCTCGTCGTGATCCGCGACGCGGTGAAGGCGCTGAAGCCGTGAAAAAGGTCGACGCGAAGCTCAATCCTGAGATCTTCGGCGTGCAGCCGAACATCGCGGTGATGCATCAGGTCGTGACCGCGCAGCTGGCCGCACGGCGCGCCGGTTCACAGCACACCAAGACCCGCGCTCAGGTGCGCGGCGGTGGGGCCAAGCCGTGGCGCCAGAAGGGCACCGGTCGCGCTCGTCAGGGTTCGATCCGCGCGCCGCATTGGCGTGGCGGCGGTGTGGCCCTCGGCCCTTCGCCCCGCAGCTATGCGCAGCGCACTCCCAAGAAGATGGTGCGTCTCGCGCTCTGCTCGGCCCTCTCTGATCGGGCCGCCGACGACAAGGTCATCGTGATCGACTCGTGGGGCATCGACGAGCCCAAGACGAAGGACGCGCTGGCCGCGCTCGACACACTGAAGCTGCAGGGCAAGCTCCTGCTCGTGCTCGGCGACGAGGACGATGCCGTGTGGAAGAGCTTCCGCAACCTCGGCGACACGGTGCATTGCCTCTACACGCGTGAGCTGAACGCGTACGACGTGCTCGTGTCTGACTACGTGGTCTTCACGAAGGCGACACTGCCCGGCGCGGTGCCCGAGACCGAAACGGCAGTGAAAGCGCCGCGCGCCGAGGGAAGCGCAAGCGACGAGGCGCAGTCGGCGGAGGCAGGAGCGCAGCGACGCCCGGAGCCGACGGGAGATGAAGAGGAATGAAGGATCCCCGCGATCTGATCATCGAGCCGATCGTGTCGGAGAAGTCGTACGCGTTGCTCGAGAAGAACGTCTACACGTTCCGTGTGCAGCCCGACGCGACGAAGCCGCAGATCCACGACGCAATCGAAGCGATCTTCAGCGTGCGCGTGCTGAAGGTGAACACGCTGAACCGCAAGGGCAAGCGCAAGCGCAACCGCCGCTCGTACACGTTCGGTACCCGCGCCAACACCAAGCGAGCGATCGTCACGTTGCATCCCGACGACCGCATCGACCTGTTCGAGGGAGGCTGACGTGGCCCTTCGCAAGCGCAAACCCACCAGCCCCGGCCGCCGATTCCAGACCGTCTCCGACTTCTCGGAGATCACCAAGGACAAGCCCGAGCGCTCGTTGCTCGCGCCCAAGCCGCGCACAGGCGGCCGGAACTCCTACGGTCGCAAGACCGCTCGCCACAAGGGCGGCGGCCACAAGCAGCAGTACCGCATCGTCGACTTCAAGCGCACGAAAGACGGTGTGCCCGCCAAGGTCGCCGCGGTCGAGTACGACCCGAACCGCAACTGTCGGATCCTGCTGCTGCACTACCTCGACGGCGAGAAGCGCTACATCCTCGCCCCGAAGGGCGCAGCCGTCGGCGACCTGTTGCAGTCGGGTCAGGGCTCCGAGATCCGTCCCGGCAACGCCTTGGCGTTGCGCTACATCCCCGTCGGTACCGTCATCCACAACGTCGAGCTCAAGCCCGGCGCAGGCGGGAAGATGGCGCGCAGCGCCGGCGCGAGCGTGCAGCTCGTGGCCAAGGAAGGCGATTTCGCCACGCTGCGCCTGCCGTCCACCGAGATGCGTCGCGTGCCGATCGACTGCCGGGCGACCGTCGGTGAGGTCGGCAACGCCGAAGCCGAGCTGATCAAGATCGGCAAAGCCGGCCGCAACCGCTGGAAGGGCGTACGACCGCAGACCCGCGGTGTCGCGATGAACCCGGTCGACCATCCGCTCGGCGGTGGCGAGGGCAAGAGCTCCGGCGGACGCCATCCGGTGTCGCCGTGGGGCAAGCCCGAAGGCCGCACCCGCAACAAGAACAAGGAATCCCAGAAGTTGATCGTCCGCCGCCGGCGCACGCGCGGTTCAAGGAGATAACGACATGCCGCGTTCGCTGAAGAAGGGTCCGTTCGTCGACGACCATCTGTTGAAGAAGGTCGACGAGCTCAACACGAGGGGCGAGAAGAAGGTCATCAAGACCTGGAGCCGTCGCTCGACCGTGATCCCCGACATGGTCGGTCACACCATCGCGGTCCACGACGGCCGCAAGCACGTGCCCGTGTACGTCACCGAGTCGATGGTCGGCCACAAGCTCGGCGAGTTCGCGCCGACCCGCACATTCCGGTACCACGCTGGCCAGGAGAAGGCCGTGCGAGGTCGTCGCTAGTCATGCCGGCTTTCGGGGTGAAGACGAACGAGCGGCCGGGAACGCGCGCCCAGGCGCGCTACGTGCGCATGTCTGCGTACAAGGCCCGCCAGGTGCTCGACCTGATCCGCGACAAGGAAGTGCAGCAGGCCGACGAGATCTTGCAGTTCGCGGAGCGCGACGCGGCGATCGTCATCCGCAAGTGCCTCGCCTCGGCGATGGCCAACGCGGAGAACAACGACGGCATCGATGCCACAGAGCTGTTCGTCTCGGCGTGCTTCGCCGACGAGGGTCCCACGCTGAAGCGCTGGCGCCCGCGAGCCCGAGGGCGCGCGACGCGAATCCGCAAGCGCACCTGCCACATCACGATCATCGTCAGCCGCCTCAGCGAAGAGCAGCTCGAGCGCCGTCGCCGGGCCGAAGCCGCCTCACCGGCCGGTGCCGGACGCGGCCGCCGTCGAGCACAGGCCGCGACCGAGTCGCGCCGCCAGCGCGTGGCCAAGAGCCGCCAGCGCGAGCAGGCGGTCGAAGAGCACGACCACGACCACGACCACGAAGAGGACGCGCACGACGTCGACGAGACGATCGAGCAGGCGCAGGCTGGGATCGACGAAGCCGCGGAGAAGGCGATCCCCGCCGAGGACGCCGAGACCGACGCCCCCGATGTCGACGCCGAAGCCGAAGCCGAGACCGAAACCACGGATGCCGAGCCAACGGACGCCGACAAGGAAGAGAAGTAGATGGGCCAGAAGGTCAATCCCTACGGGTTCCGCCTGGGCGTCACCACCGATTGGAAGTCGCGCTGGTTCGCCGATCGCAAGGAATACCGCGAGTACGTCATCGAGGACTGGCAGATCCGCAACTACCTGATGACCGAGCTGCCGCATGCCGCGATCAGCCGCGTCGAGGTCGAGCGCACGCGTGATCGCCTCCGCGTCGACGTGCACACCGCGCGTCCCGGCATTGTCATCGGCCGTCGCGGCTCGGAAGCCGATCGCCTGCGCGCCGGCCTCGCCAAGATCACCAGCAACAACAAGGTGCAGCTCAACATCCAGGAGATCAAGCAGCCCGAGCTCGACGCCGCGCTCATCGCGCAAGGTGTCGCCGACCAGCTCGCCGGTCGCGTCGCCTTCCGGCGCGCGATGAAGCGCGCCGTGCAGAACGCACAGAAGGCGGGAGCGCAGGGCATCCGCGTGCAGTGCTCCGGCCGCCTCGGTGGCGCCGAGATGAGCCGCACCGAGTGGTACCGCGAGGGTCGCGTGCCGTTGCACACACTGCGCGCCGACATCGACTACGGGTTCCGCGAAGCCCGTACCACCGCCGGCCGCATCGGCGTGAAGGTCTGGATCTACAAGGGCGACATCCTCCCGTACAAGACCTCGGTGGAAGACAAGATCAGCCGCGAGGCCGCGATGGCAGTCGGCGAGACCTCTGGGCAGACGCCCCGCAAGGTCGTGTCGTCGGCTGCGGCGCGCCGCCGCGCCGAATCGCCCGGTGATGCCGAGGTCGAGGCCACCCCACTCGTCAAGGAAGCCGACCCCGAGCTCGAGCGCCTCCTCGCAGAAGAGGAAGACATCGAGCGCCGCACGCGCCAGCACCACGAGGCGCCGAAGTTCCATGGTGGGGACTCCGACTGATGTTGATGCCGCGCAAGGTCAAGCACCGCAAGACGCAGCGGGGCCGCCGTCGGGGTCCGTCGAAGGGCGGCACCGAGGTCGTCTTCGGCGAGTACGGCATCCAGGCCCTCGAGCCGGGCTGGATCACCGCCCGCCAGATCGAGGCCGCCCGTATCGCCATGACCCGTCACATCAAGCGTGGCGGCAAGGTCTGGATCAACATCTTCCCCGACAAGCCGGTCACCGAGAAGCCTGCTGAGACGCGCATGGGTTCGGGCAAGGGCAACCCCGAACGTTGGGTCGCCGTCGTTCGTCCCGGTCGCATCATGTTCGAGCTTTCGTACCCGGACAAGGTCGTGGCCCGCGAGGCGCTCGAGCGGGCCATCCAGAAGCTGCCGATCAAGGCGCGCTTCGTCACGCGTGAGGAGTCGTTCTAGTGGTGTCGCAGAAAGCAGCCGAGGTGCGCGACCTCGGTGACGACGCGCTCATCGACCGGCTGGCCGAGACGAAGCAGGAGCTGTTCAACCTGCGCTTCCAGCACGTGACGGGTCAGCTCGACAACTACTCCCGGCTCCCCGAGCTCAAGCGGGAGATCGCCCGCATCAACACCGAGCTGCGAGCCCGCGAGATCGCGGCGCACGAGGCGCTCACCAATGCAGCAGTGGAGAAGGCCGATGGCTGAAGAAACCGAAACCCGACCGAACCCGAGGAAGCTCCGTGAGGGCACCGTGCTCTCCGCGTCCATGGACAAGACGGCCGTCGTGTCCGTCGTCGATCGCGTGCGCCATCCGCTCTACCGCAAGACGCTGCAGCGCACGAAGAAGCTGTACGTCCACGACGAGAAGAACGACCTCAACGTCGGCGACCGCGTCCGTGTGCAAGAGACCAAGCCGCTGTCGAAGCTGAAGCGCTGGCGCCTGGTCGAAGTGCTCGAGAGGGCTCGCTGACATGATCCAGCAAGAGTCCCGCCTTCGGGTGGCCGACAACAGCGGCGCCAAAGAGGTCCTGTGCATCAAGGTGCTCGGGGGCTCGAAACGGCGTTACGCCTCGATCGGCGACATCTTCGTCGCGACTGTCAAAGACGCCATCCCGGGCGCAGCAGTCAAGCGCGGCGACGTGGTCAAGTGCGTTGTCGTCCGCGTGAAGAAGGAGAAGCGCCGTCCCGACGGCAGCTACATCCGTTTCGACGAGAACGCCGCCGTGCTCATCAACGATCAACAGCAGCCGCGCGGCACGCGCATCTTCGGCCCAGTCGGTCGTGAACTGCGCGACAAGAAGTTCATGCGCATCGTCTCCCTCGCCCCCGAGGTCTTGTGATGTCTGGTTTGCGAATCAAGAAGGGTGACCGCGTCCGTGTGCTGTCGGGGAAGGACCGCGGCAAGGAAGGCAACGTCACCCGCGTCATCCCGGCCAAGGGGCGCGTGATCGTCGACGGCGTGAACGTGGCCAAGAAGCACCAGAAGGCGACCCGTTCCACGATGCAGGGCGGCATCATCGATCGCGACATGCCGCTCGACGCCTCCAACGTCGCGGTGCTGTGCCCGAAGGGTCACCCGACGCGCGTCGGCTACACGTTCAATGCCGACGGCTCCAAGACGCGTGTCTGCAAGAAATGCGGAGCAGATCTTTCATGACCGCCACGGAGACCAAGACCGCGGTGCCGGTGCCCCGCCTCAAGCAGCGCTACGTGGACGAGATCCGCGCGCAGCTCAAGGACTCGCTCGCGCTCGACAACATCATGCAGGTTCCGCGCCTCGAGAAGATCGTGCTCAACATGGGTGTTGGCGCCGCCGTGCAGCAGGCCAGCCTGCTCGAGGCGGCCGTGCGCGATCTCGAGATCATCGCCGGCCAGAAGCCGATCGTGACCAAGGCGAAGAAGTCGATCGCCGGCTTCAAGCTCCGCGAGGGCAACCCCATCGGGGCCAAGGTCACGCTGCGCGGCGACCGCATGTGGGAGTTCCTCGATCGGCTGATCAGCATCGCGGTTCCTCGAATCCGCGACTTCCGCGGCCTGCCCACCACGTTCGACGGCAGCGGCAACTACACGTTCGGTGTCACGGAGCAGTTGATCTTCCCGGAGATCGACTACGACCGAGTCGACGTGACGCGCGGCATGCACATCACGATCGTCACCACGGCACGTACTGATGCCGAAGGCAAGGCGTTGCTCGACGCCTTCGGTTTCCCATTCCGCAGAGAAGGTCAGCAATAAGCATGGCGAAAAAAGCACTCATCGAGAAGCAGCAGCGCAAGCCCAAGTTCAAGGTGCGCGCGTACACCCGGTGCCGTCGTTGTGGCCGCCCGAAGTCGGTGTACCGCAAGTTCGGGCTCTGCCGTATCTGCCTTCGCGAGCTCGTCCACGCGGGCGAGATCCCTGGTGTCACGAAAGCGAGTTGGTGAGGAGGTGAGCGCCCGATGATGACCGACCCCATTGCCGACATGCTCACCCGCGTGCGCAACGCCAACGTGGCGATGCACGACCAAGTGCGCATGCCGTCCTCCAAGAAGAAGGAGGCGCTGGCCGCCATCCTCCAGAAGGAGGGCTACATCGAGGGCTTCGAAGTGGCCGACGACGCCGGCCGCCCCGGACGCGTGCTCACCGTGAACATGAAGTACTCGCCCGAGCGGCAGCGCACGATCTCGGGTCTGCGCCGCGTGAGCAAGCCCGGCCTGCGCGTCTACTCGGCGGCCGACAAGATCCCCCGCGTGCTCGGTGGCCTCGGCGTTGCCGTGGTCTCCACCAGCCGCGGCCTCCTGACCGACCGCGAGGCCCGCAAAGTGGGCGTCGGCGGCGAGATCCTCTGCTACGTCTGGTGACCTGAACCATGTCTCGAATCGGTAAAGCCCCCATCCCCGTACCTTCCGGCGTGACGGTCACCATCGCGGACCGCCACATCACCGTCGCGGGCCCGAAGGGCTCGCTCGACCGCGACATCCCCGGCGTCATCACGGTGCGTCAGGACGACGGCGAGCTGCTCGTCGAACGACCCGATGACGAGCGTCACAACCGCGCCCAGCACGGCCTCACTCGCTCGCTTGTCAACAACATGGTCGTTGGCGTCACTCAGGGCTTCGTCAAGGAGCTCGAGATCGTCGGCGTCGGCTACCGCGCCACGGCGCAGGGCTCCAACGCCATCGAGCTCGCGCTCGGCTTCAGCCACCCCGTGCGCGTCGAGGCGCCGCCTGGCATCGAGTTCGAAGTGCCGCAGCCGACGCGCATCTCGGTGAAGGGCATCGACAAGGAAGCCGTCGGCCAGGTCGCGGCGAACATCCGCAAGATCCGCAAGCCCGAGCCCTACAAGGGCAAGGGCGTCCGCTACGCCGGCGAGCGCGTGCAGCGCAAAGCCGGAAAGACAGGCAAGTAGTCATGGCCACCGCTCACAAGGTCCGAGAACTGCGGCTCCGGCGTCATCGCCGCGTCCGCAAGAAGGTGCGGGGCACCGCCGACCGTCCGCGTCTGGCCGTGTTCCGCTCGAACAATCACATCACCGCGCAGGTCATCGACGATGTCGCGGGGCGCACGCTCGCGGCCGCGTCGACGACCGAGGCCGATCTGCGTTCGGGCGCCACCGGCAACCGCGACGCCGCCAAGAAGATCGGCACACTCGTCGCCGAGCGGGCCAAGGCCGCGGGTGTTTCAAAGGTCGTCTTCGATCGGGGCGGGTTCATGTACCACGGTCGCGTGGCCGACCTCGCTGACGCAGCACGAGAAAACGGATTGGAATTCTGATGGCAGAACGCGATCGCGATCGCGACAGGGAGCAGAGCAACCCGCGCAACTCAGGTGACGCCAACCTGCGCGAGTCGCGGGTGATCAACATCAACCGCGTCGCCAAGGTCGTCAAGGGCGGTCGGCGCTTCAGCTTCACCGCGCTCGTGGTGATCGGTGACGGCAACGGTCGTGTCGGTCTGGGCTACGGCAAGGCCAAGGAAGTGCCGCTGGCCATCCAGAAGGGCACCGAGGAAGCGCGGAAGAACCTGTTCAACGTCGCACTGGCGGGCTCGACCATCACTCATCCAGTGATCGGACGCGAAGGTGCCGGACGAGTGTTGATGAAGCCGGCTGCCCCCGGTACCGGCGTCATCGCCGGCGGCGCGGCACGGGCCATCCTCGAAGAGGCCGGGATCCACGACGTGCTCTGCAAGTCGCTCGGCTCTGCCAACCACATCAACGTCGCTCGCGCCACCATCGCCGGGCTCAAGGCGCTCAAGCGCCCCGACGAGGTTGCCCGTCTACGCGGTCTGTCGCCGGAAGAGTTCGTGCCGAAGGGCCTGCTCAACGCCTACCGCGAGAGCCAGCGCGGCCCGGTCGAATACACCGAGGTCAAGTAGTAGCCATGGCCGAGCTCAAGGTGACGCAGACCCGGTCGGGTATCGGGGCCAAACCGAAGCAGCGGGGCACGCTCCGCGCGCTCGGTCTCGGCCGGATCGGCAAGTCCAACACCCTGCCCGACCGTCCGGAGATCCGCGGCATGGTCGCCAAGGTTCCGCACCTCGTGAAGGTCGAGGAAGTCTGATGAAGGTTCACGACCTGAAGCCGCCTGCCGGCTCGAACACGAAGGGCATTCGCGTCGGGCGTGGTACGGCCGGACGTCGAGGCAAGACCGCTGGTCGAGGCACGAAGGGTCAGGCGGCACGCGGGCACATCAAGATGAACTTCGAAGGCGGCCAGATGCCGCTGCACATGCGTGTGCCGAAGCTGAAGGGCTTCAACAACCCGTTCCGCGTCGAGTACCAAGCGATCAACCTCGACATCATCGAGGCGTCCGGTTTCTCCGACGTGACCCCGGAAGCGCTGCACTCCAAGGGTCTCACGCACAAGGGTGCGCTGGTGAAGGTGCTCGGGCGCGGCGAGCTCAAGCGCAAGGTCAACGTCAGTGCCCATGCATTCTCCAAGTCGGCCGAAAGCGCCATCACTGCAGCGGGGGGTAGCGTGACGGTCCTTCCGCCGCCGTTCGGCAATGGCCGGCCGCCGGTAAAAGGCAACGCCCACACCAACCGGTAATCCCGCTCCCTAGCGGCCGAACGGAGACGTCCCGTTGCTCTCGAGCCTCAAGAACATGTTCCGAGTTCCGGACCTGCGGAACAAGATCCTGTTCACGTTGCTGATGCTCGCCATCTACCGGCTTGGGTCGCACGTCCCGGTGCCCGGAATCGACCTTTCCGCCGTCAAGGCGCTCCAGGACGAGGCCAAGAACGGCGGGGTGCTCAGCTTCCTCCAGCTCTTCTCCGGTGGCGCGCTCACCCAGTTCGCGGTGTTCGCGCTCGGGATCATGCCGTACATCACGAGCTCGATCATCATGCAGATCCTCACGGTGGTGATCCCGAAGCTCGAGCAGTGGCAGCAGCAGGGCGCGGTCGGCCAGCGCAAGATCACCCAGTGGACGCGCTACCTCACGATCGCCATCGCGCTGGTGCAGTCCTTCGGCCTGTCGTACCTGTTCCACAATGGCGGCGGCGGGTTTGGCCGCGTCAACAACACGACTGGCCTCGACCTGTTCGGTGGCGACCAGAACTTCAATCTCCCTCGTATCAGCCTTGTGGTGCTCACGCTCGTCGCGGGCACGGCGTTGCTCATGTGGATGGGTGAGCTCATCACCCAGCGCGGCATCGGCAACGGCATGTCGCTGCTGATCTTCGCCTCGGTCGTCTCGACGATGCCCGCGAGCGGTGGCCAGATCAAGGCGGAGAAGGGTCTCGCCTGGCTGCTCATTCTGATCGGTGTCGGCATCGTGATCCTCATCGGGATCGTGTTCGTCGAACAGGGCCAACGACGAATACCCGTACAGTTCGCGAAACGGGTCGTCGGCCGACGCATGTACGGCGGACAGTCGACGTACATCCCGCTCAAGGTCAACCAGGCGGGTGTGATCCCGATCATCTTCGCCAGCTCGGTGCTCTACCTGCCGGTGATCGCCGGCAACGTCCTGCCCGCCGACGGGTGGGGCGCCAACGTGCAACGGTTCATCAACGACCACGTGATCAAACAGAGCGACATCGGCCACATCGTGCTGTACGGCCTGTTGATCATCGGCTTCACGTACTTCTACACACTCATCACGTTCGACCCTCACCAGCAGGCCGACACGATTCGCAAGCAGGGCGGCTTCATCCCCGGCATCCGTCCGGGGCCGCAGACCGAGCGCTATCTCGGAAAGATCGTCTCGCGCATCACGCTTCCGGGCGCGCTGTTCATCACGGCGATTGCGCTGTTGCCTGCGGTGATGCTGGCCGTCGCCAACATCCAGAACTTCCCGTTTGCCGGCACGACCGTGCTCATCGCGGTCGGTGTCGCGCTCGAGACGATGAAGCAGATCGACAGCCAGCTCATGATGCGCAACTACGAAGGTTTCCTGAAGTGAAGCTCACTGGCGGCGCCGTCGTCGCCGTCGCCGCATCAGGGCGGGCGGCGGGGCGGTAGCCGGGATGGGGGACACGGCGTGATACCCGGAGTCCGTCTCGTGATCCTGGGAAGGCAGGGGGCGGGCAAGGGCACCCAATGCACGCGTCTTGCGCGCCATTACATCGTCCCGCACATCTCGACGGGCGACATCCTGCGCGCGGCGTTCAAGGAGGGGACCGACTTCGGCCGCAAGGCCCAGGAGTACATGTCTCGGGGTGATCTCCTGCCCGACGACATCATCATCGGGGTCGTCGGCGAGCGATTGGAGAAGGACGACACGCGGACCCGCGGCTACATCCTCGACGGTTTCCCGCGAACCGTGGGCCAGGCGAAAGCCCTGGCCGAACTCACCGTGGAAGCGCCGATCGACCTCGCGATCGACCTCGAGGTGCCGGAAGACGTGGTGTTACTGCGCATCTCGAACCGGCGGGTGTGCGTCGACTGCGGCACCAACTACTCCGTGCAGGCGCCGCCGCGGTACGACTGGATTTGCGATGTGTGCGGGGGCGATGTCGTGCACCGCGAGGACGACACCCCCGACGCAGTCCGAAAGCGCCTCGATCTCTACAGCAAGGAGACCGAGCCGCTCATCGCCTACTTCGAAAGCTTGCGCGTGCTCGTCGCGGTCAATGGCATTGGCTCAGCCGACGAGGTGACGCAGCGCATCGTGCACGCCATCGAGTCGCGCGGTCGAGGGGCCGTTGTCGGATGAGGTCTGACCGATGAGCACCGCCACCGTCCGCAAGACCAGCGACCAGTTGAAGAAGATGCGCGCCGCCGGCCGTGTCGTCGCCGAGATGCACGACAAGGTACGCGCGGCGATCCGTCCCGGTGTCACCACCCTCGAGCTCGATCGGGTGGCGCGCGATGTACTCGATCGGCGGTCAGCGAAGTCGAACTTCCTCAACTACCACGGGTTCCCCGCGGTCATCTGCACGTCGCCGAACGACATGATCGTGCACGGCATCCCCGGCTCGTACCGGCTGAAAGACGGCGACATCATCGGCATCGACTGTGGGGCGATCATCGAGGGCTGGCACGGCGATGCCGCGTTCACCGCGGGCGTCGGACAGGTCGATCCGGAAGCGCAGCGGCTGATGGACGTGACGGAGGCGTCGCTGCACGCGGCGATCGCGCAGATGGTCGAGGGCAACCGGCTGTCGGACATCGGGCACGCGGTGCAGGTCGTCGCGGAGGACGCGGGATTCTCGGTCGTCCGCGGCTACGAGGGCCACGCCATCGGCACCGCCATGCACGAGAAGCCGGGCGTGCCGAACTACGGAGACCCCGGCAAGGGGCCGAAGCTGAAGCCCGGGATGGTGTTCGCCATCGAGCCCATGGTCAATGCCGGGACCCACAAGACCAAGGTGCTCGACGACGGGTGGAGCGTGATGACCGCCGACGGTGCATTGTCCGCCCACTTCGAGCACACGATCGCCATCACCGACAACGGCCCCGAGATCCTGACCCTGCCGTAATCTCTGCGGGTGGCAAAGCGTCGTCCGACCGCGACCTCGGCGTTCGGGGTCTCGAAACGCGAGGGCCACGATTCGTCGGCGTTCTACGCGCGGTTCATCCCGCCGGAGATCTCGAAGGACTCGACCGTCAACGAGCCGAAGCTGGTCGACGAGATCATCGTCGGCGACAGCCGCGACATGACCGACGTCGCCGACGCGTCCGTCGCGCTGGTGGTCACGTCGCCGCCGTATTTCGCCGGCAAGGAGTACGAAGCGGCGCTCGGCGAGGGTCACATCCCCGGCTCGTACATCGAGTACCTGCAGATGCTCGAGGACGTGTTCGCCGAGTGCGTACGCGTGCTCGAACCCGGTGGACGCATCGCGGTGAACGTTGCGAACCTCGGTCGCCGACCGTTCCGTTCGCTGGCCGCCGACGTCACCACGATCCTCCAAGATCGGCTGCGACTGCTGCTGCGCGGTGAGATCGTCTGGCGCAAGGCGGTCGGGGCGAGCGGGAGTTGCGCATGGGGCTCATTCCGAAGCCCGACGAACCCGACGCTGCGCGACCTCACCGAACGGGTCGTGATCGCGAGCAAAGGCCGCTTCGACCGGGCGCATGGTGGCGAAGCCACTATCGGGCCCGACGAGTTCATGGACGCGACGCTCGACGTCTGGGACCTGCCCGCGGAGTCGGCGAAGCGCGTCGGCCATCCCGCGCCGTTCCCCGTCGAGCTGCCGCAACGACTCATCGAGCTCTACACGTTCGCCGGCGAGCTCGTGCTCGATCCGTTCATGGGCGCCGGCTCTGCTGCGGTCGCGGCCGTACGCACCGGAAGGCACTTCATCGGCTACGACACCGCCGCCGCCTACGTCGAAGGGGCGCGGGCCCGCGTGGCCGCCGAGCGCGTCTCCCTTCCGATCGAGCCGCCGTCCGAGCAGGCCGGAAAGGTCGCGGCGCGCCTGGTCGAGCGCGCCGGGTTCGTTGATGTCGTCGTCGACCGCAAGCCGGCGCGCGGTGCACCCGTCGCCGTCGACCTTGCCGCGACCGACGCCACCGGTCAGCGGTGGTGGTTCCTCGTCGCCGGCGGATTCACCAGCGGGCCGACCGGACTACGGCGCGCCGACGTGCTGTGGCGCACCCTCGGCCGCGCCGCCGCGCTGCAGGCCTTCGCGCCCGACGCATCGATCGCCGTCCTCACGACCGGCCTGCCCACGAAGGGAACGCCGAACGAGACGGCGCTGCGCGCGGTAGTGCCGTCGCCGATCCAGGCGGTCGTCGACCTCACCGATCCCGCCGCCGCAACGGGTCTCCTTCGCCGCCTGGCACCGCCGCGTTGAACGTTTGGGCGATTCATCGTCCTCACGACGACCAGACGCCCAAACGTTGCCGGCCGGGCTGAACGTTTGGGCGTTGCATCGTCCTCACGACGACCAGACGCCCAAACGTTGCCGGCGGCGCGGTACGTAGCACTAACGGGTGAGGCGAAATCGGCGTCGTGCATGCCGGAGGCGGATGCGTACTCGCACGCGTATCGACAAGAACCGGTGACGCGCCTCCCGAGCCGCGATGACGATTCGCGCACGAAGGTCGCGCCACTGCTCGATGACCCGCAGCGCAAGCGAGCCGGCCCCGCGCACCGCCACGGTGATCAGGCGCGCCGTGGTGCGGAGGCGGAGCGCCACGCCGTCATACAGACCGCGCGCGCCGCGCCCCGTGAGCCGCACCAGATCCCACACGGCAAAGAACGGGAACAACGCGACGACCAGGACTCGCACGAGGATTCCATCTCGAGTCTCCGGCACGACCGAAGGCAGCGCGATGCCCGCCGCAATCGAGTCGACCTCAGCGATCGCTTCCGTCCATGCCTGATGACGCTCGCGCAGCTCCGCGGCGGTGCTGTTCATCACCTGTGTTCGAGCCTCGACGAATCGGCGCTGCGCCGCTCCACGAGGCGGGCGACCCGCCAAGACCGCCGCCACCTCGAGCACCATGTCGTCAGCGGTCTCGATGACGTCGGCGGGATCCGACACGCCGGTCAACGTCGCGGTGGCCAGCACCGCGGCGTGGCCGTCCATCAGCGCGGCCGGCACCAGATGGCCGACGCTTCGAACGCTGCCGCGTCGTTCACCGAACCAGCGGACGACTGGCAGCACGAGTCCCAGCGCGGCCAAGGGAACGGCGACTGCGGGCCATCCGCTGGTGATGCACCAGAGACCGGCTGCCACCAGCAGCACATCGATCCATGTGCCGCGGCGGACGGCGACAGT
>JBEEFW010000111.1:0-4944 GCA_041166385.1 Acidimicrobiaceae bacterium
AGCTGGACGTCGATCTGCGCCCAGGCGTTGTCCACCCGGTTGCGCAGCTTGACGAGACCGTTGTACGAGCCGATCACCACGAGGACCAGCACCACGACGATCACCAAAATGATGATGAGCGGAAGCACGGGGGCATCGTACCGGGTGCCATCGTCGCCCCCGGATCGGCCCGGGACTAGTCACAATTTGCTAGAGGAAAGGGTCCTTGTGGGCCATGGTGCCGGCGGGAAGATTGCCGCAAAGTGGACACAGCCACCGCGACGCAGCACAGACGCATCACAAGCAGTACGTCGCAGCTTTCGACACACCAAACGTCACAGCACTCATGCAATGCACGGGGGCAAAACGACGGAGGGGCCCGATCTCCAGCGGGGCCCCTCCGCTCGTTTTCAGGCCAGCTTCTGGTACAGCTCGACGTACTGGGCGGCGAGGTTGTCCATCGAGAACTCCTCGGCCCGCTCCTGGCCCGAAGCGACGAGGCGCTCTGCGCAGGTTGGGTTCTCCAGCACCTTCGCCAGAGCGTCGGCCAGCGCGTCGACCTGGCCGGGCGGCACGAGGATCGCATCGGCGCCTGACCGCGCCACGTTGTGATAGCCGGGCAGATCGCTGGCGACCACCGGAGTCTGTGCGGCCATGCCTTCGAGCAGCACGACACCGAACGACTCGCCTCGCAACGACGGCGCGCAGAAAACGTCTGCACCCCGCAGCCGAGACGCCTTCTCATCGTCGTCGATGCGACCGAGCCACTCGATCCGCGCATCACCGCCGTGCACCGCCTGGAGCGCCGTGGTCTCTGGACCTTCACCGGCGACCCACAGGTGGGTGTCGCCCGGCAGCGAACGCATCGCCTCGAGCAGCACCGCCAGGCCCTTGCGCGGCTCGTGGCGCCCAACGAAGAAGATCGTCGGTCCGTCAGTCGGCCACGGCGACGCCTTGGCGAACCGGTCGACCTCGATGCCGTTGAACAGCAGGGTGTACTCCCCGCCCAATGCGTCGTGGGCCATCTGTCGAGCGTCGACCGACACCGCGCATCGATGATCGAGCCGCGAGGCCAACCAGCGCACGCCGCGATTCAGGTAGCGGTAGGCGGCGCTCCCACCGGCGGCGTGGAACGTGCCGAGGAGTGGAGCGTTGCGGAACAGGATCGAGGTCATGCATGGGCCGGGCACCAGAGGCTCGTGCAGATTCAGCACGTCGAACCCTTCGTCGCGCAGCGCGCGGATCGTGCGCAGCTGCGCCGACGGATCCGGCGCGATCGGCGCGACCGATCCGTTGGCGGCAGTCGGCACGGATCGTCCCAGCGGGGTGACGCCGGCATCCGGAGGCGGGCCGTCACAGGGGCCGAGCACGCGTGCGTCGTGTCCGAGATTGCGCAGCGAGCGCGCCAGGCCGAGCACTTGGCCTTGGACACCACCGGGTGTCGTGAGGCTGTAGGGGCAGACCAGCCCTACTCGCATTGCGCTCACGGTAGTGCGCCCTTGCCGGCGGCTTCGTAGTCGCTCGGCCAGTTCGGCTGCATCAAATGCCATTGTTCGGGGGCGAAGCGGATCAACGCCTCGAGCTCGTTCGCGACGAGTTGCGTGATGCGGGTGACGTCCTCCCGCAGCTTGCCCTCGCGCTCGATCGGGATCGGTGGACGGCACACACCGAGATGGCCGCGCCCTCGGAAATAGGCGGCGGTCGGGATCAGTGGCGCGCCAGTGCGCAGCGCGAGCGTTGCCGGACCTGCTGGTAGGCGCGTCCGTTCACCGAAGAAGTCGACCTCGATGCCACCGCCACCGATGTCGCGATCGCACAACAAGCACACGATGTGGTTGTCCTTGAGCGCCCGCACCACCGCGCCGGCGGCATCGGGTCCGAGAGGCACGACGTGCATGCCGAACGACCGCCGCAGGTCGACGAACCACTCGAACAGCTCGGGCGGATCGAGCATCTCGACCACGACGGTCATCGGATGCCCGCGCACGGTTGCTTCCCAGAAGCCCGCCCACTCCCATCCGCCGAGATGCGGGATCGCGAGGATCGCGCCACGACCGCCGGCCAGCGCGGCATCGAGGTGCTCGATGCCCTCGTGGCGCATGCCGGCGTCGAGTTTGGCCACGGTCGTGCCCGGCAGCCGAAACGACTCGGCCCAATAGCGTGCGTAGGACTCGAACGTCTCGTCGACGGCCCGCCGCAGTCGGACACCGCCGAAGTCGGGGCCGTACACACGACGCAGATTGCGTTCCACCTGGGCGCGGCGCTCGGGAGAGACGTGGGCCGCGCCGAATCCCGCGACACGCGCCATCCCGTCGGCCACGATCGGCGGCATGGCGCGCGCGACGGCGCTGCCGATTTTGAAGAGGGCTACCGCCCGATTCACGTTGTCGGCCTGGGCTGAAGGTCAGCGACTGCGGCGACGGGCTTCTCGCGCCGCGGCCCAGCGCTCGCGCCGCATCCGCGTGCGCTCACTCGAGGGTCGCATCACGCGCCGCGACCGCCATGCCGCCGATTGGCGGGAGCGGGTGGGCGTGGCCTGGTTCCACACCCGCAGGAATCGCTGCACCGCGGTGAACGTGGTGAGCACCAGCATCACCCACAGCACCGGAATGAGGAGGCCTTCGAACAAGAGGCCGAGACCGAGGGCGATGATGCGCTCGGCCCGCTCCATCAAACCGCCACGGGCATCGAAGCCGAGCGATTCGGCCTTGGCGCGCTCGTAAGAGATGAGCATCGACAGCGCCAGCACCGCGAGCGGCAGCATCGCGATGTGGCCGCCGTGCCGGTCCTCGAGGTACCACGCAACCCCACCGAGGAGAAGGGCATCTGTGACACGGTCGGCGACTGAATCGAAGAACGCGCCCCGCGGCGAGGCGGTGCCGGAGGCCTTGGCGACCGCTCCGTCAAGGACGTCAGGAACGGCCGTGAGCGCGAGCAGCAGGAAGCCGGCGCGCAGCGCACCGTTGGCGATGGCGATCGCCGCACCCACCGCCATGACCATGCCCAACAGCGTGAGGTGGTCGGCCTTGATGCCGCTCTTGCGAAGGTTGGCGCCGACCGGGCGGAGCTTCTGCTCCACGCTCGGACGGAGTCGCTTGTCGAACATGCAGTGACTCCCGGGGGCACGGGGGGCCGTGCGAACTCTTGCAAACGCTACCAGCGGCCCTTCCCGACGAGCGAGATCCCAAACCCGCGGCCAACCCCAATGGATAGTGTGACCAGCCACGTCAACGACTGACCCGGGGGTTCCGTGAAGCGCTTTCCGCCCGAGAAGATCCGCAACGTCGCTCTCGTAGGCCACGGCGGGTCAGGGAAGACCACGTTGGCCGAGGCCCTTCTCCACAAGGCGGGTGCGATCACCCGGATGGGTCGAGTCGAGGACGGCAGCACCGTCTGCGACTTCGACCCCGAGGAGCAGAAACGCAACCTCTCGCTGTCGCTCGCGCTGGCCCCGTTCGAGTGGAAAGACCACAAGATCAATCTCATCGACTGTCCGGGCTACGCCGACTTCATCGGCGACGTACACGCGGCCCTGCGAGTCGCTGACCTGGCGATCTTCGTGGTGAGCGCGGTCGAGGGCGTCGAGGTGCAGACCTATGCCGCCTGGAAGCTCGCCGCCGAGCTCGGCGTGCCCCGCATGATCTTCATCAACAAGCTCGACCGGGAGCGGGCGAGCTTCGAGCGCACGCTGGATCAGCTGCGCGAACGGTTTGGCGCGGGCGTCGCCCCGCTCGAGCTGCCGATCGGTGAGGAGACCGCCTTCCACGGGGTGGCCGACCTGCTGACGGATACGGCGTATCTGTACGACGGCGGCACGGTCACCCACGGCGACGTGCCGGACGACCTCGCGGCGCTCGAGCACGAGGTCCACGACAACCTGGTCGAGGGCATCGTCGTGGCCGACGACGAGTTGCTCGAGCGCTATCTCGGTGGCGACGAGATCACCGTCGAGGAACTCGAGCACACGCTGGCCAAGGGCGTGGCCGAGGCCTCTGTGTTCCCCGTGACCGTTGGCTCGGCCACCAACGACATCGCCATCGACCGCCTGGCCGACTTCATCTGCGAGATCGGTCCGGCGCCGGGCGACCGTCCACCGGTCACGGTCAGGGCGGGCGACACCACCGTCGAGGTGGCGCCGGATCCGAGCGGCGATCCGCTCGCGATCGTGTTCAAGACGATCGCCGACCCGTACGTCGGCCACATCTCATTGTTCAAGGTCCTGTCAGGCACGATCCGCCCCGACGACCATCTCTTCAACACGCGCTCTGGCACCGATGAGCGCCTCCACGGCCTGTTCACCCTGCGGGGCAAGGAGCAAGACCAGCTCACCGAGATCCCCGCCGGCGACATCGCCGCGGTCGCCAAGCTCTCCGCGACCGCCACGGGCGACACGCTGGCGCCGAAGGGCAAGCCGGTCACCGTCCCGCCGGTGATCACTCCCCCGCCCGTGCTCGCCATCGCGATCCTCGCTCGCACCGCGGCCGACGAGGACAAGCTCGCCAACGCCCTGCATCGCCTCCAAGAGGAAGACCCCGCGCTCGTCGTCGACCGCAACGAGGAAACGCACCAGACGTTGCTGCGCGGCACCGGCGAGACGCATCTACAGATCACGCTTGAGAAGCTCGCCCGCAAGTTCAGCGTCGACGTCGACACCGAAGACGTGCGCGTCGCCTACCGCGAGACCATCAATGGCAGCGCGGCCAACGTGGAGGGCAAGCACAAGAAGCAGTCCGGCGGGCACGGCCAGTACGGCGTGTGCTTCATCAACGTCGAGCCGATGCCTCGCGGCGGGGGATTCGAGTTCGTCGACAAGATCGTCGGCGGGGCGATCGCGAAGCCCTACATCCCGGCGGTGCAGAAGGGCATCGAGGAAACGATGTCACACGGCGGGGTGTACGGACATCCGATCGTCGACATCAAGGTCGAGCTCATCGACGGCAAGCAGCACGCGGTCGACTCGTCGGA
>JBEEFW010000112.1:0-12387 GCA_041166385.1 Acidimicrobiaceae bacterium
CGCAGGCTGGCGCGCCGCCCGTGCCGCGTCGCACGATCGTCGGGCTGCTCGTGCTCACCGCCGCCACCGGCATCATCGACGCCGCCAGCGTGCTCGGCCTCGGCCATGTATTCACCGCCAACATGACCGGCAGCGTCGTGTTCCTCGGCTTCGCGCTGGGCGGCGCTGCCGGCTTCTCCATCGGGGCCAGCTTGGTCGCGCTGATCGCGTTCATGGCCGGTGCCTTGCTCGGCGGTGTGCTCGTGCGACCGGGCGCACACGTTCGAGACGCGCGCCGCGCGTTCGCGGTGGAGATCGTCGCGCTGATGGCTGCCGCGATCGTGGCCACCACCGTCGACACGCCGGCGGCCGGCGGCGGCCGGTGGGCGCTGCTTGTGCTGCTCGGCACGGGCATGGGCGTGCAGAACGCGGTCGTTCGCCGCCTGGCCATCGCAGACATCACGACCACGGTGCTCACCCTCACCATCACCGGCATCGCGTCGGACTCCGCGCTCGCCGGTGGTGACAACCCGCGGCTCACCCGGCGAGTCGCCAGCATCGGGGTCATGCTCGGCGGCGCTATCGCCGGGGCCCGCCTCGAGAGCGCGGGCCTCGGCTGGGCCACCGGGACGGCAGCCGCGTCTGTGGTCGTTGGGGTCTTGATCGCCACCGGACCGACCTGATTTCCACGACGAGGAGGACGACGCCGATCACCGGAGCGCGTCGAGTTATGAGCCCGACGATCCCGGTGGTTGGGGATCAATTGCCAGTTTGTCTGACAAGGTCCCGTAGCCGTAGCGCTCGAGGTACGCCTCGACCGACACCTCGCTGAAGTACACGAGCCCGTCTCGCCCCGGTCCGCCGTGGATCTCGCCAGCGAAGAGAAGGCGATACACATCGTCACCGTCAAGGCCGAGCCGACGCGCCACTTCGGGACTTCGCAGACCACCGGTCATGAGCTCGACCACGACACCAGGCTAGTTGTCGTCATCAAGGAGACCGCCGAGCTCGGGCCAAAGCTTGCCTGTGAGCAGCACGACGGCTTGGCGAACCTTCGTGGCCTCCACCAGACCCACCGTGACGTCCTCGACAACGTCGAGGGCAAAGAGCACAACAGCGACTTCGTCGCGGCTGAGCGTGACTTGATCGGGAAGGCGCGCGAATCGCTCATCGGCCATCGTTGTACTCGGCATCAGTCACCACAGCCGCGCTGGCGGCTCGTCCAATACGCGAAAAAGGTGCTTGACGAGGCGTCGCGCGTCGAAGTCATCGTCGGCAGGGAACGTTGTAGGCATCGAGCCTCCTTCATCCTCGGAACGAAGGAGGCCTCCCCGGCTGGGGAGGCCTCTGGAAGCTGATGCTTCGATTGGTGGCGGGGGCGGGATTTGAACCCGCGACCTTCGGGTTATGAGCCCGACGAGCTACCAGACTGCTCCACCCCGCGGCGGACCAGACACGTTACCAGCGGTGCCGGAAGCGGCCAACCGGGCGTTCTTGCGTCGCCTGACCACCGCATGAGGGGTTGGGCGACGCAATTTCGCAAAGCGCGAGGGCTACGCGGAAGCCCCGGACAGCGTCGTGGTGGTCGAGCTCGACGTGGTAGTCGTGCTCGATGAGCCCGCGCCGCTGAGGATGCGGTTGGCTTCATCGACGTCGGCCTGGGCCTGCTTGTACTTGGTCTGGAAGCCGGCGAGGTCCCCGTTGCGCAGAGCAGCGTCGGCGTCGGCGAACTCTTGCAACGCACGGTCCAACAGCTGCTGCGCCGTCAGCGTCGCGGTCGGAGTCTCCGGATTCGTCGGGGTCACCGGCGTCGTCGCGCCCTGGACCGGCAGGTCGGAGAACCGCGAGAACTGCTTGAGCGCCTGCGCGAGCGTGTCGGCCACCGACACCTGGTCGTTGAACTCGACCACGACCTTTCGCAGCAGCGGTGGGTTGTTCTCCCCCGCCGCCTGCACGTACACCGGACGTATGTACAACAGCGAGTGCTCGACCGGAACGATCAGAAGGTTGCCGAAGCGCAAGATCGATCCGCCCGTGTTGATACCGAGCAGCGTCTGTAGGGAGGACACCGTCGGGTCCGAGCTCATCGTGCTCGCGACCAGCGTGGGCGACGGCGGCAATCGATCACCGGGCATGACGAACGTGACCAACTCGCCATAGTGCTCCGGGTCGCTCTTCGCGACCATGAAGGCCGTCATCTGCTTGCCGTTGCCCTTCGTCGGCACGAAGGGGCGCAGGAGGCTGAAGCGTTGGTCCGTCTCACCTGGCAGACGCATCAGCTGGTAGTACGGCGCGATCCCGCCGGACGCCGGCGGTGGCGTGTCGGTCTGCACGGTGGTGGCTGTCGTGTTGGACGCCGCCGTCTGCACCGCGGTGCCGGGGTCGGGCGCGACCGACCACGCGGGACCCTGCGTGTAGAAGTCGTCGGTGTTGTCCAGGTGGTACCGGCCCCACATGTTCGTCTGCACGCGGAAGATGTCTTCGGGGTAGCGGAAGTGGGCCCGCAGCTCGTTGCTCGGCTCGGTCGTGGAGAACAGCGTGGGGAACGCCTTCTGATACGCCCGAATGATGGGGTCGTTGTGATCGACGACGTACAGCGTCGTCGTGCCGTCGTACGCGTCGATCACGGCCTTCACCGAGTTGCGCACGTAGTTGAAGCGTCCCTTGAGCGAACTGTTCGCGTCGGAGACCGCCCGCTGTGCGTACGGGTAGCGATCCGTCGTCGTGTAGCCATCGACGACCCACTGCACCTTGCCGTCGATGATCACCGGATACGGATCGGCATCGAACGTCAGGAACGGGGCGATCGCCTCGAGCCGCGCGTTGATGTCGCGGTTGATGAGGATTCGCGACGAACTCGTGACGTTGCCGGACACGAGCGGGTTGAAGTCACCGAAGCGCAGCGCGAACGCGGCCCGCTTGATCCACGAGTCCATCTTGACGCCGTCGGCGCCCGTGTAGGTCGTCGTCGCGTTCCGGCCGGCGGTGTCTTCGAAGTCGATCTCTTCGCGCTTCGAGTTCACCACGACGTACCCGTCGAGCCGCTGTCCGAAATAGATTCCCGGACGATCGAGCTTGATGTCGGTTTGGTTCGTGATCGGGATGCCCTGAATCAACAGATCGGGCTGGCCATTGCTGGTCTGCTTGCTCGAGCTCGACAGGACCATGCCGAACCCGTGCGTGAACGCGAGGTGCGTGCCTTCCCACGACTGCTGGGGCACGCCACCGGAGTTCAGCTCACGGGCTGACAGCACGACCTGCGTGAGGTTGCCGTTCAGCATGTAGCGATCGACGTCGACGTCTTCGATCTTGTAGAAGGGCTTCAGCGACTGCAGCGCGCGATACGTGTCCGGCATGATGTTCGGATCCCACAGCCGGACGTTGTCGATCGTGTCTTGGTTCGCCAGCACGTTCGTCGTGGTGAGTTGGTTGTCGTTCGCGAAAGTGCTCGTCGCGACGTTGCTCAGGTTCATCGCGGCGCGTGTCGCCTTGATGTTGCGGTCGATGTACGTCGCTTCCTTGGTCGACTCGGACGGCTCGACCTGGAACTTCTGCACGAGCGTCGGCACGATCGTCCCCGCGACCACAGCCACGAACGCCCACAGGCCGACACCGAGCACGGGCAACACCCAGCCACGGCGGAAGATGTTGTAGAGGAACAGCGCCACCGAGAAGAGCGAGATCACCATCAGCAACCGGATCGCCGGTAGCTGCGTGTGCACGTCGGTGTAGGTCGGCCCGTCGACCGTGCCCCGGGTCGACACGCTGAGCGAGTACTGCTGCACGTAGTAGCCCGCCGCCTTCACCAGCGCGATCACCGCGAGCAACACCGACAGGTGCGCCTTCACCTGCGGCGTGACCCGCTGGAAGGGCGTCTGCACTCGGATGCCGCCGTTGAGGTAATGGGCGACGGCGCTCACGATCAACACGATCACGAAGGCGGCGAAGAACCAGCCGACGAGGAACGACAGGAACGGCAGCTGGAAGACGTAGAACCCGACGTCCTTGTGGAACTGCGGGTCTTCGATGTTGAACGCCACGTAGTTGCGGAACAGCAACCAGTCCTGCCAGTGCCCCGACGCTCCGGCCCCGGCGATCACGGCGAACAGGAACGACACGGCGATGCGCACCAAGCCGGTGCGCCGGCCGACGAGCTCGTGATATCGCTCGATCAATTCTTCTTCAGGGCCTGCGGGACGGAACTTCGGCGCGAGGCGATCGGCGATGAGGAGGTTGACCCACAACAGGAGGAAGAAGATCCCGATGAAGACGAACGCCAGCGTGAGCTTCGTGCCGAGCACCCCGCGCCACACGCCCGTCTGGTGGATCGACTGGAACCACAGGTAGTCGGTGTAGAAGGACGCGATGCTGCGCAGGGTCGTGACCAGCAGGAACAACCCGACGGCGACGATGACGAGAAAGACGCGACCCCGGCCCGGACGACGCGCTCGTGGCGCGCGGGGCTCCCCACGGGGCATGTCGTCACCGGCGCGCATGTGCCGGGAACCTTAGTGAGGTGCCGGTACCAACAGACAGCGGCAGCCCGGGTGGGCCGGCGGAAAGCAGTGTCCGGTCGGGTACGGCTCGCCCTTGACCACGAGCCCGGCCAGCGAGTTGTCCTCGGCGTCCGGGCACGGCGACCCGCCGTCGTCGACGAGCCAGCGCTGGGGCGTCTCCGGCGGGGTGGCCTCGTAGAGCCCGAGGTTGAACGCCGCGAACACGGTGTCGCGGGTCTGCATGCCGATGCGATGCGTCTTCCAGTCGCGGTACGCGGCGCGCACGCCGTCGGCGAGCGCCTCGTCGTCGCCCGCCGCCTCGCGGAGCGACGCCGACACGCGCTCGCGTAGCGGGAGGGCCAGCGCCTCGCCGAGCTCGTTCGCCAGCATGTCGACCGATGTGGCGGTGTCGTTGTCCCCGTAGAAGGACGCCCCCGCCTGCGCGGCGTCGCTCAGCGCGTCGCTTGCGGCCTCGGCGTAGCGACTGGCGTGCTCCTTCGGCGACGGGAGCAGGTCGGCCAGCTTCGCCTTGGCGTTGCGCCGCAGCCGGTCGAGCACTTCGTTCTGTTCGTCGGCCAGCACTCGCTTGAGCTTGCGGGCCGCCTTCTGCTCGGCGGCGTCGGTCGTGGCATCACGCCGTTCGAGCAGCGCCTGATCGTCGGGTGCCGGAGGTGCGGGCGCGACATCGTCTCCAGCGTCTGCGGCCGGTTCATCCACGCTGGCGACGTCGCCCTCGACATCGACGGGCTCCTCATCCGACTGCTCCTCCGCGGCCGTCGGCATCGCCGGCTCGTCGGCGAGCACTTCGTGAGCTCGCGCTGTCTCCGCGGCGCGAGCGGCCCGGATGCGGGCGAACAGATCGTCGACATCGACGTCGGTGGCCTCGGTCTCCTCGTCGTCATCGATTTCCTCGACAACCTCCACGACCTCGACCACGGCCACCTCGACCACGTCCTCGACGATCTCGGCGTCGACCACCACGACGATGTCGGGCTGCGTCTCCGGCTCCTCGATCACCCGCACTTCTTCGAAGTCGGCCGACGGCTCGATCGGCACCATCTCACCCTCGGGCAGTTGCTCGTCGAAGTCCTCGAGCTCGGGCTCGTCCTCGACGAGCGGCAATCCGGCGTCGCGCGCCGCTTCGACCTCGGCTTCGAGTTGCTCGGCGGTGGCCTCTGGCTCCGCTTCGACGCGGCGGGCGGCGGCGTCGGCCACCTGCTTCGCCGCTTTCAACGAACCCTTCAACTCGTTCGTAGCTTCCTCGAGCGTGCGGCGGACGATGTCGTACGACTCGAGCAGGCGCTCGCGCCCTCCTTGCAAGCGCTCGAGCTGGATGCGCGCCGCTTTACGCTTGCGCGACAGATCCTCGAGCACGCGCTTGCGCACGAGCAGCGCTTCGTCGACCATCTCGCGCGCCTGGGCGCGCGCCGTCTCGAGCACCTCGTCGGCTTCGGTCTGTGCGGTCGCGTGGATCCGTTCGACGTTGGCCTTGGCTTCTTCGGCGGCGGCTTCGCCGGCGGCGAGCAGTTCGACCACGGCCGCCTCGCCCTCGGCCAGCGCGGTCGCGAGCTCGGCCTCCTCGGCCGCGCGGATCGCCGCGGCGGCCTCTTCTGCCTCCTGCGTGCGCTGACCGAGGATCGTCTCGGCCTCGCTCTTCATCCGGGTGGCTTCGTCCTGCGCTTCCCGCAGCAGCCGGGCGACGCTCTCCTCCCCCTTCGACCTGATCTCGGTGGCGGCCTCGCGTGCCGCGAGCAGCACCCGCACGGTCTCCTCGCCAAGGCTGGCGGTCAGCTGCGCTTCGTCAGGATGCGACGCCGCCTCGGCCCGGGCCTCGGCTGCCTCCAGCTCGGTGCGCAGCGCCGCCTCGCGATCACGGGCCTCGCGCAGCTCGGCAGCGATGTGTTCGAGGAAGACGCGTACGTGATCGGGGTCGTAACCGCGAAAACTCGTCGGAAATGTCGTGCGAGCTACGGCATCAGGACCGACGCGCGCTGCACGACTCTCAGCGTCGCTCTCGGAAGACATCACGTTGATCGTATGACGGGCTAGCCGCCCGGTGGGCCACCCCCGGGGAGACCGCCCAGCAGGTCGTTCACGGTCTTGACGATTCCGTCGACCACCGGTGAGCCGGTGGGCGGCACGATCGTCGTGGCCGGCGGTGTCGTCGGTGGCGTCGTCGTCGGTCCGCCGGGGTTCGTCGTCAGGGTGGTCGTGGGTCCGGTTCCGGGTGGCGTCGTCGTCGCCGACGTCGGTGGGTTCTGCGCCGCCAGCGCGAACCCGAGCGGAGCGCTGTTCAGCGCGTCCTGGATTGCCGACAGGAGTGGCTCGGTCGCCACGCCTTGGTCGAGCGCAACGAAGCCCCAGTTCGCACCGGCGTCGTAGAAGCTGAAGACGTCGCGCCACCGGTCCGCGATCGAGCCGCGACGGCTGAGGCTGGCGATCGCCGCGCCGATGAACGTCTCGCCGGTGTTGTGGGGTGACGACGCGAGGACCGCGGGCGTGAACTCGGCGTCGTCGGCCAGCGCCTTGAATTGCTCCTTGTACACGCCGATGGTCACGCCGTTTCCGCCGAGCGTGCTCGCATACACGTTGGCGTAGCTGGACAGCGTGTGCCCGAGGTCGATCGCCTCGGCGAGGAAGCGGCGATCCCACGGATCGGTGTTGCTCTCGTCGACTTTGAGCGGGCTCGCCGACGTCGGCGGGCGGCCGAGCGCCGACACCTCGATGGCGCGGAGCGCGGGAACCGTGCGCGCTTGCCCGGCCGAATCCAACGTCGCCGATCCACGATACACGGCGGCGCCGACGGCGAGCGAACGCGACACGCGCGCCGCGCTGGGTCCGTCGATGGTGTCGAGATGTACGCGGTTGCCGCCGGCGTCGACGTCGGTGCTCTGCGACGCGACAACGAGAAGATCGCCGGCCAGGAGCTCGACGGGCTGTGCGATCTTCAGGCGCGTCGGGTCGCTGCTCTTGAAGCTCGGGCGCCCTTCCACGGTCGAACCATCTGGCAGCTCCACCGTCATGGCACCGTCGACGGCTTCGACGCTCTCGCCTCGATGGAGTGCGACCGTTCCGGTGACCGTGCGCCGCTGTCCGTTCAACGCGGTGATCAGCGCGCGCCCTTTCGTCGTCAACCGCGCGTCACCGACACCGCCGCCATCCCGCGTCGCGATCGCGACGACGCCGGCGAAGAGCAACACGGCGATCGACGCGATGACAATCCGGCGCGTGGCCGGGCGACCGGCGAGCTCCTCTATCACTTCGTCACCGGCAGGCTGATCGTGAACTGTGTGCCCTTGCCCGGAACCGATGTGCACTTCAGGTCACCACCGTGCGCCCGTACGATGCGGCCGACCATCGCGAGGCCGAGACCCAGCCCACCGAAGCGCCGTGTGGCCGAGGCATCACCTTGCGAGAAGTCCTCGAAGATCGCGTCGATCCGCTCGGGGGCGATCCCGACGCCGCTGTCGGCGACGGTGAGCTGCACGACGTCACCCTTGCCGTTCTGCGACATCGTCGCGGTGAGCAGCACGTTGCCGCCGGACGGCGAGTACTTCACAGCGTTGTCGATGAGCTCGTCGAGGGACTGCTCGAGATACCGGCGGTCGACGACGACGGTCGGCACGCCCCTCGCGACGCGGCGCTTGATCGTGTGTTTGTCGTCGAGCCGCTGGCCCCAACGGGAGACAGCCGAGTCGAGGACGTCCTTCGGCTTCACCGGTTCGGTTCGTAGGTCGAGCCGACCGGCGACCATCGTGGCGAAGTTCACGAGCTGATCGACGACCCGCTCGAGCTGATCCACGCCGGTCTCGATCTCCGCGGCGAACTCCTTCACGCGCTTCTCGTCGACCGTGCGGTTGCGGAGCATGCCCGCGTAGCCCTTGATGGGCGTGAGCGGCGTGCGCAGCTCATGGCTGATGTTGGCCAGGAACTCGGTCTTCATCCGTTCGACCTCTTGCTCGCGACGCATGTCGCGCATCAAGAAGACGGATCCGACCACTTCGTTGTCGACGCCACGCAGCGTTCCCGCCGACACCGCAACCGGGATCTCGGTGCCCGACGGCTGGACGAGGCTGGCCCCATCCGACCACTCTTCGAGCACCGGACGCTCGAGCCGCGGGGTGAGGTCAGTGCCATCGGGCGCGACGAGCCGAACGATCTGGCGCACGGGACGACCGATGGCCTTGCGGGCGGGGATGTCGCACAGCTCTTCCGCCGCGGTGTTGAAGTCGGTGATCTCGCCGTTCTCGTTGACCGCGAACAAGGCCTCGGTCATGCCACCGACCACTGCCTCGAGCCGGCCGCGCAACTCGGCTTCGTCCTGCGCCGCTTGCCGCAGGTCGGCGGTCATGCCGCGGATCGAATCTGTCATCGAGTCGAAGGCGACCGAGAGCACGCCGAGCTCGTCCTCGGTGGCAAGGCCCGCGGAGGCGTGCAGGTCACCGCCCTGGAGTTGGCCGGCAGCGACGGTGAGGCGCCGCAATCCCGAGCCGATGCGTTCGCCGACGATGGCGGCGAGCACCAGCGCGACCAGCGTCGCGATGAGGGCGACGACAAAGAGCAGACGGAACAGGTCTTCGCGAGTGCCAGCGACGAAGCCCGACGGCACCGACACCATCACCGCGGCAACGGCCGACTCCGCGGGAACGATCGAGCGCCCGACGAGGAAACGACCACCGCTGTCGATGTTGGGGTTGGTGGCGCCATCGAGCGTGCGGCGGCTCACGTCGAGCGTCGCCGCCAACGACGGCTGCTCGCCGGTGTGCGCCAGGACCGCTTCGCGCGTCGCGATCGTGAGTCCGTACCCGGCGATTTCGGTGTTGCTGCGCGTCAGGTGCTCTTGCAAGTAACTGTCGTCGAGCTGTGAGGTGACGACGAGGACGAAGGTGACGTCTCCAACACCGACAGGGGTCGCCGCGATCGCGAACAGCCTCGGTTCGGCTCCGTTCGTGACGAAGAGCGACTGCCGAGGCTTCACCGCAGCCGTTGCCTGGGTGACGACATCCCCCCCGGCGAGTTGGATTGCGTCCGCGGCACTGAGGCCATCGGTCGCCGCGAGAACGGCTCCGTTCCTGACCAAGACGAGGGGGCCGATACGCGGGTCGATCTCCTTGAAGGTCGACCCGAACAGTGTGAGCACCGATGTCATCTGGCTCGCGGCATTTTGCTTCTGCTCGTCGGTCGCCCCGTCGTCGCTGAGGGTGCCGAGTGCGTCGGAGGCGCCGGTGGCCCTCGGCAACCCGGAGGCGATGAAGGTCGCGTCGGTCAGCGCCTGCGCGCCTTGGCCCTCCGCGACATCGGCTTCGGCACCCGCCTCCGCGCTGAAGCGGCGAATCGCTTCGCGCTCGACGTTGTTCGAGATGACGACCGACAACGCGAGCGCGACCGCCAGCACGACCGCGAGCAACATCGCCGCCGAGCTCGCCGCGACACGTGTCGGAATCGAATGACGGCCCGCGCCGAGGAACGCCGCGCCCAAGCCGAGCGCGCCGGCGACGCGCAACCAGTTGCCCAATGTCGGACTGTCGCCGCGGAGCGCGGCTTCAGAGAGCGCGAGCGCGACGATGCCGGCCCACAACCAGAGCTTTCCGGCCTCACCGGCGCGCCAGCCCATCGGCGCGATCGCGAGGAGCACGACGCCAGCGACGCGCAGCCCGACGAGTTGCGCGCTGTTCGGGTTGTCGACGACGAGCGAGCCGTGCAGGAACGCGGAGGCCCCGATGCAACCGAGTCCGGCCGCGAGTCCGAACCGCTGCAGCGCCCCTTCGACGAGCAGCTCGGCGCGCAGCAATACGAACGACAATCCCGCGAGCGCGACGAGGAAAACGGCGAACTCCGCACCGAACTGCAACTGTGCGCCGGCGGTCGACATTCAGAACCGCGGGCCCTCGGTCTCACCCATCGTCTGGGTGAGCCGACTCGGAGAGGTCATCGAATGCTGCATCGGCACGAGTGGAGCTGAAGTGACCGAATTCTGCCCCAACGGGGGAGTCTTCAGGAGCCTGCCGGGGCAGAAACCGGCGGAAGCCCCGACCCCCCAATCGTGGCAAGGAAATTCAAGGCGTCGTCGAGGGTGTGCACGGGGACGATCTGGACGTCGTTGGGGGCGTGGGCCTGGGCCGCCGGCGCGTCTTCGACCGGCACGAGGAAGTACCGCACGTGGCCGCGCGAGACGGTGCCGACCTTGCTCTCGATCCCGCCGATCTCCCCGATCGTCCCGTCCGGCGCGATGGTGCCGGTGGCCGCGACCTCCTTGCCGCCGGTCAGATCGCCGGGCGTCAAGATGTCGAGGATGCCGAGGGTGAACGCCAGGCCGGCGCTCGGTCCGCCGATGGCACCGGAGTTGACGGTCACCTTCACGGGGAGGTCGGGATAATCGAGCCGATCCTGGGCCCCGACGCCGAGGAACCCGACGCCGGGCTTGTCGGGGTTCTCGGCAAGCGTGAGCTCCACAGTGCGCTGGGCGCGGTCGGCCGCGGCTTCGAGGGTGACGCTCAGGCGTTCGCCTGGTTTGCGCGCTCCCAGCTTGGCGATCAAGTCGTTGCGGCTGATCACGGGCTGTCCGTCGAGGGCGACGATGGTCTCGGCGACATTGATCACCCCGTCGGCCGGAGCCCCTGGCACGGTTTCCACCACGACCGCCCCCGACTGCGTCGGATGCACGTCGTAGCCAAGCCTCTGGAGTGCGACGAGCACGGCCTCGTCCTTCGACTGGCTCATGAGCAGCGCGTTCAGTGCATCGTTCTGCGCGGGGGTTTGGTTCTGAAGGATCTGCTGCGCAGGCAGCACCAGGTCGTCGCTGTCGTGCTCGGCGACGAACTTCTCGAAGCGGGTCACCCGCGTATCGAGGCTCACCGTGACGAGGTTGATCTTGTCGACGGTCGGATAGGCCGTGGCACCTTCGACGCTGACGCGATCGCCGGTCGTGTACAGGTTGCCCGGCGACTCGATGACGTAGGGGACGTACGTCGTGACCGACCACACGATCACCCCGCCGACCGTTGCGACCACGGTGAGGATGGCGACGAGCCACCACCACCGGCGCAGCCAGCTGCGGCGCGGCCGCGGCGGTTCGAGGGAATCGGGGAGGTCGGGAGGCCCGTCTACGATCGTGTGAAGGTTGTTCACGTTCGTCATCAGCCTCGTCGTGGTCGGCACCGCCTTGTTCCTCGCGAGCCGAATCGCGATCGGTGCGGCACCAAAGCCCGACAAGCCTGCCACGCCGGCGGCGGAACGCGTGGTCGCACGTCATGTCGGTCCAGTCACCGAGACGGTGTGGGGGCCCACGACCGAGGTGGAGCGCGTGCCGGTGTCCCGCCGCATTCGGTCCGCGTTCGTGTTGATCGTGATGCTCACCGTCCTCGGCGTGGTCGCCGCGTTGGTGATCGTGATCGGGGGCGCGGTTCTGCTCAGTGCGCTCCGCAGCGCCGTGCAGTGACCAACTTGGGGTAGTTGCGGCGGCCATAGCCGCCGCAACGACCCCGAGTTCGAAGGGTCAGCGGCCGAAGAGGCCCTTGCGGCCCATGCCGGCACCGACGGACTCGCCGTCGGCCGGCTCACTGCGCTCGCTGACCGACCACGCCGCGGCGAGAGGATCGGCGTCCTCGGCGGCGGGCGTCTCGGTGACCTCGGGCGTCGGGCTCAGCCATTCGCTCTCGGTGGGCATGACTGCGGGCGGCGGCGGCAACACCGACGCCAACTCGACCCGGTAGTACGGGCGGTACTCGAAGCTGAGCTCCTCCAACTTGAAGATGCGAGCGTGCTCGACACCTTCGGCGTTGCGCAGATGCTCGACGTACTGCATCGCATCGCTCAGCTCGTCGGTCTGGTGGTAGCTCTGCTTCCCGTCTGAGCTGCGGTAACTGACCATGTGGGACACGGGTGGCTCACTTTCTGACGAGGCTTCCAACCC
>JBEEFW010000113.1:0-13197 GCA_041166385.1 Acidimicrobiaceae bacterium
CCCCCTTCTCTGCTACCGACCGAGAGACGGTTTGCCGATGCTGACGTTCGTAGTGCGCCGGTTGCTCTATTCGATCCCTGTGCTGTTCATCGCGTCGATCCTCGTGTTCGTCTTCGTGCACGAGACGACGGATCCGCTCGCGCGGTTCAGCCAGCTACGCGACAAGAGCGCGGCCACCCGAGAAGGACTACGCATCGGGATCTACAAGCAGCCGTGCCACGAAGTGGGCGACGACCGCGTGCTCGTCTGCACAAAGGCTGCGCTGCCGGAGCAGTACGGCCACTGGCTGAACAGCTTCGTGCACGCTGATTTGGGGGAGAGCGTCGTCAGTGGGCGACCGGTGACCGACGATCTGAAGGATGCGTTCGGCAACACGCTCCAACTGATCTCAGCAGGGGTGTTCGTCTCCGCATTGATCGCCATCGGTATCGGCGTGTACAGCGCGATACGGCAGTACTCCGTCCTGGACTACACGTTCACAGGCCTGTCGTTCGTAGGTTTATCGATGCCACCCTTCTGGTTCGGCTTGATCGCGATCCAGTTCTTTGCGTTCACGATTCCGAAGACGTTCGGCCTGGACGAACCCGTGTTCTGCTCCATCGGCTACCACGGCGGGTGCGGCACGGGCACGCCCGACTACCTGCGTCACCTCGCGCTTCCCGTGTTGACGCTGACCGTCCAGATCATCGCATCGTGGAGCCGCTACCAGCGCTCCTCGATGCTCGACGTCATGTCGTCGGACTACATCCGCACAGCCCGCGCAAAGGGTGTGCCCCGACGCAAGGTGATCGTGAAGCACGGCCTGCGCAATGCGCTGATCCCCCTCGTCACCGTGATGGCGGTCGACATCGGCGCGCTGTTCGGAGGGCTGCTCATCACCGAGCAGATCTTCTCGATCCCCGGCATGGGCCGGCTCTTCGTGAGCGCGCTGGCCAACGGTGACACCAACGTGCTGTTGCCGTGGATGATCACGGCTGCCGTCTTCATCATCGTGTTCAACCTGCTCGCCGATGTGTTGTACGGCGTGCTCGACCCGAGGATCCGGCTCAGATGACAATTGCCGACGACAAGCCGGAAGCCGAGGTCGTCGAGCCCTCGGCGGTGACTGCGGTCTCCGCGGCCTCGAGCGACGCCGAGCTCATTGCCGGCATCGCTGAACCGGAAGCTCGATCGCAGTGGCAGCTGTTCCGGCGGCGGTTCGTGCGGCACAAGATGGCCGTCTTCGCGCTGGCTGTTTTGCTCGCCTTGTACGTCATCGTCATCTTCGCGGGCACCTTTGCTCCCTATGACCCGAACCCGTCACCGCTGCCCTTGAAGGATGCGAACATCGCGCCGAACGCGCAGCACTGGTTCGGCACCGACGAGCTCGGACGAGACCAGTTGTCGCGCATCATCTACGCCGGACGCGTATCGCTGGCGGTGGGCTTCTTCGTCGCGGTGATCTCGACGGTCGTCGGGACTGCAGTCGGCTCGATCGCCGGCTACTTCGGCCGCTGGATCGACCAGCTCCTGATGCGCGTCACCGACCTGTTCCTCATCATCCCCGGAATCGCGCTCGCGGCGATGGCGCAGAAGGGACTGCAGGACAAGGAGTTTCCGATCATCGGCAAGCTCTCGACGACGGTGCTCATGGTCGTCATCCTTTCGTTCCTGTTCTGGCAGACGATCGCTCGCGTCACTCGCGGCTTGATGTTGTCCGTGAAGGAGAAGGAGTACGTCGAGGCCGCGCGAGCCTCTGGCGCGTCGAGCCGACGCATCATCGTGCGCCACATCATCCCGAACATGGTCGGGCCGATCGTCGTCAACACGACGCTCGTCGTCGGGTACGCCATCCTGGCGGAGTCCACGCTCTCGTTCCTCGGGTTCGGCATCCAGCTGCCCGACGTCTCCTGGGGCAACATGCTGAACGCGTCGGAGAGTGCGGTCGGAACGAAGACGGCGTACTTGATCTACTTCCCGGGCTTGCTGCTGTTACTGACCGTGCTGGCCGTGAACTTCCTCGGCGACGGTCTGCGCGACGCCTTCGATCCGCAGTCAGGTCACTCGCACTGATGACCGACGCGACATCAGCCGAAGTGCTCGACCTCGAGACCGTCGCTCCACCGTCACTACCGGACGGCGCGGTGCTGTCCGTACGCGACCTGAAGGTCGAGTTCCCGACCGACGACGGTGTCGTGAAGGCGGTCGACGGCATCAGCTTCGATGTGTTCGAGAACGAGGTGCTGGGCATCGTCGGGGAGTCGGGCTCGGGCAAGAGCGTCACGTCGATGGCGGCTCTGGGCCTGCTGCCCCGGTACGCCAAGATCTCCGGCGCCGTGTACCTCCGAGGTCAGAACCTGCTCGGGCTGCACGAGAAGGAGCTGCAGAAGCTGCGCGGTGAGGAGATCGCCATGGTGTTCCAAGACGCCTTGGCCTCGCTCAACCCCGTGTACACCGTCGGCAACCAGATCGCCGAGGCGATCACGACCCATCACGACCGGTCGAAGTCCGAGGTGCGGGAGCGGGTCGTCGAGCTGCTCGACCTCGTCGGCATCCCGAGCCCGAAGGAGCGCGCCGACCAGTATCCGCATGAGTTCTCCGGCGGTATGCGTCAGCGGGCGATGATCGCGATGACGATCGCCAACGACCCGCAGGTGTTGATCGCCGACGAGCCCACCACCGCACTCGACGTCACGATCCAGGCGCAAGTGCTCGAGGTGCTCGAGCGCATCCAGGATCGCACCCGCTCCGCGATCATCCTCATCACGCACGACCTCGGTGTCGTCGCGGGGATGGCCGACCGCGTGCTGGTGATGTACGCGGGTCGCCAAGCAGAGATGAGCAGCGTCGACAACATCTTCTACGAGCCCTGCCACCCGTACACGCGCGGGCTGCTCGCATCGCTGCCGCGGCTCGACGTCGGCAGCGAGGGTGAGCCCCTCTTCCGTATCAAGGGCCAGCCACCGTCGCTGATCCACGTGCCATCGGGCTGCCCGTTCCATCCACGCTGCGAGCACGCGAACGTTCCGGGTCCATGCGACACGGAACGACCCGAGTTCCGCATGGTCGGCTCTGCATCGACGCACTTCGCCGCGTGCCACTACGCCGAGACATTTCTCGACGTGGCGTTGCCCACGGGCGATGAGGTCACGTCGTGAGCACGGAAGCACCCTCGCCCCCGGTCACGAAGCCGGCCACGCACGGCGACGTGCTGTTGGAGGTCGTCGATCTCGTCAAGGAGTTCCCGATCCGCGCAGGCATCCTGCGGCGGCAGGTCGGCGCGGTGCACGCGGTGAGCGGCGTCGGGTTCACCGTGCGGCGCGGCGAGACGCTCGGACTGGTCGGGGAGTCCGGCTGCGGGAAGTCGACAACCGCTCGGTGTCTCGTCCGCCTCCTCCCGGCCACGTCGGGGTCGGTGCGCTTCGACGGCGTCGACGTGCTCACACTGGGCGGGCGCGACCTGCGGCGCCAGCGGCGCAAGATGCAGATCGTCTTCCAAGACCCGTATGCGTCGCTCAATCCGCGCATGACGGTCCACGCGATCATCGCCGACCCGATGCGGGTGCATGGCATCTACAAGAAGGGTGGGCTCAAGCGCATCAAGGAGCTGATGGCGCTCGTCGGCCTCAACCCCGAGCACGTCAACCGGTATCCCCACGAGTTCTCCGGTGGCCAGCGGCAGCGCATCGGCATCGCTCGCTCGCTGGCCCTCGAACCGGATCTGCTCGTGCTCGACGAGCCGGTGTCTGCGCTCGACGTCTCGATCCAGGCCGGTGTGATCAACCTGCTCGAAGAGCTGCAGGACGAGCTCGGGCTCGCGTACCTGTTCGTCGCGCACGACCTCTCCGTGGTGCGCCACATCTGCGACTCCGTTGCGGTCATGTACCTCGGCAAGATCGTCGAGATCGGCACACGCGACGAGATCTACGAGCAGCCGTCGCATCCGTACACGCAGGCGCTGCTCTCCGCCGTGCCGATTCCGGACCCGAAGCGCGAGCGCGAGCGGCGCCGGATCGTCCTCGAGGGCGACGTGCCATCGCCGGCGAACCCTCCGAGCGGCTGTCGGTTTCGCACGCGGTGCTGGAAGGCGCAGGACATCTGCGCCGAGCAGGAACCGGAGCTGATCGATCGGGGCCAGGGGCATCCCGTGGCCTGCCACTTCGCCGAAGTGGCTGAAGTCATCTGAGCGTCGTCTACCCTGACAGCCCGCCATGCTTGCCGCCCTGCCCATCACCAAGCTGATCTTCTGGGTCGGTCTCGTCCACGTCGCCGACGGCCTGCTCCTCATCTTCCTCGTGCTGCTCCACAGCGGGAAGGGTGGCGGGTTGTCCGACATGTTCGGCGGCAGCATCGGCGCCACGGCAGCCGGTTCGACCGTGGTCGAGCGGAACCTCGACCGCATCACGGTGGTCGCCGCGCTGATCTTCGCGTTCACCACCGTCGGCTTCGGTCTGCTCCTCTCGTAGTGCGGGCATCGTTGCGCCGCTGCGCTGCCGCGTGCGTCGCCGTCGCGCTCTTGGCGGGATGCAGCGACTCGAAGAAACCGGGCGCAGCGAACTCCTCAGGCGTGAGCAGCGACACCCCCGTGGTCGGCGGGACGCTCCGGGTGGGGATCGAGCGACCGAAGACCCTTGATCCGTCGCAGATCTCGCCGGGTTCGCAGAGCGAGCTGCTCGTCGCGGACCTGCTCTTCGACGGCCTCACGCGAGTCGACGACAACGCCGTCTCGGCGTCGCCGGCGATCGCGACGTCGTGGACGCCAATCGCTGATCAGAAGTCGTGGCAGTTCACGCTGCGCGCCGATGCCCGATTCAGCAACGGCCGCACGATCACCGCCGCCGACGTGAAGTACTCGCTCGAACGCGTGGCCAAGCTCGGCGACACCTCACTCGCCGCGCTGCGCATCGACCAGATCACGGGGTTCACTCCATACGCGACGGGTGCGGCCGCCGACCTCACCGGGGTGCGTGTCGTCAACGATCAGACGGTGGCCATCGACCTCGACACGCCGAGCGCCATCCTGCCCGAGCTGCTGTCGGCACCCGAGTTCGGCGTGGTGCCCAAGGAGGCAGTGGAGGCGGTGGCGCCGGTGTTCGCCGCCGCGCCCGTGTCGAGCGGACCGTTCTCGTTCGCCGGCGCACAGGGCGACACGGTGAAGCTCGTGCGAGCCACACAGGGCGGGGCGTACCTCGACGCCATCGAGTTGCACGAGTACGACGCCGCCAACATCGGCAAGGCGTACGACGCCTTCATCGCCGAGCAGCTCGACTGGAGCGTCGTGCCGAACGACCGCGCCGAGGATGCGGCGCAGCGGTTCGGGTCGGGTGGATTCCGTCCCTTCGATGCCGAGCTGTTCTACGCGTTCAACCTGCTCGATCCCACGTTCGCCGACGTGCGTTTCCGTCAGGCGATCGTGAAGGCGATCGACCGCGCCGCGATCGTGAAGGCCGTGTACCCCGGCATCGCCGACGTTCTCAACGGCGTCGTGCCCGCGGGCGTTGCCGGCCACGCCGACGACCCGTGCGGCGAGCCGTGCAAGTACAGCCCCGACGGTGCCAAGGCGCTGCTGGCGGCGGCGTTTCCCGACGGGAACATCCCCACGTTCAACCTCGACTACTTCACCGGCACCGGCGAGGAAGCCGTCGCCGGTTCGATCGCGACCAACCTTGCCGCGGTCGGTATCAACGTCACGAAGCGGCCCAAGGAGCCCGGCGGCGATCCCGGGCAGTACGACCTGTTCGCGGTGAGCGGACAGCAGCAGCTCTTCCGGCTCGGTGTCATCGGCATGTATCCGTCCGCCGACGCGTATCTCGTCCCGCTGTTCCTGTCCGGCTCGCGCGACAACGCCACGGGATTCACCGCCCCGGCGATCGATCAGCTCGTCCAGACGGCCCGCTCGACCCCCGACGCGAGTGCGCGTCAGGCGATGTATCAGCAGGCAGAGCAGCAGATCATGGCGCTCGCGCCAATCGTGCCCATCGCCCAGTTCCGCACGAAGTCGGTCGTCGCAAAGCGAGTGCGAGACCTCGCGGTGACCGTCAATGGCACATTCGCCGGGGACCGCGTCTGGATCTCGGGTTAGCAGCTGCTCCGGAGCGCATCGCGCGCTCGGAACGCGGCGCGGAAGGCGACTCCGCACGCCCCCGCCATTGCGGCGAGACCGACGACATCGATCATGCCGACGCGGTAGATGCCCGTTGGCCCCGGCGTGCCGTTGTCGAGCACCCATAGACCCGCGCCCGCGAAGAACGCGAGGGTGACCGCAACTGCGACGACCGCCAGTGTGATCTCGTAGCGCAACACGCGACGCGACAACTCGACGTGGCGCACGATGCGGACCGAACCGGTGACGAGGCCCACGAGTGCAAGCGGACTCGCCAGCATCCACAGCACCTCGACAACGGGAAAGCTGGCCAGGGCCGCGGGATGCGCCCAGTACGCCGTGAGCCCGCGAGTTGCCGCCCAGCCGAATGACGCGACGCCGGCCGGCACGAGTCCTTGGTGGTTCCACTCGTGGCCACCTGTGCCGGGCCAGCCTCCGGCGAAGTGGCGACATCCGATCAGTAGCAACACACAGCTGCCCATTGTGAGCACAACCGGGCGGAACAGCGCGGCGTTGCCGCGCGTCAGCGACCGCCCCACCGCCCACGAGATCGGAACGGTCGCCAGGACGGCCAGCGTGCACAAGACCGCCACGGCCGCGGACATCGACACCATCGCCACGGCGACCGCGGTGCCGTTGGGCGGTTCCCAACGCCAGCCAATCGCGAGCTGCGACCACATCGCGACCCCGACCAGGAAGCCCGTGGCCAGCGACCACACGAGCGTCCTCATGCTCGCGTCGGGTTGTTCCGCGGCACCGAGTGCCGTCTCGCCAATTCCGGCTTCCCGCAATCGCGCGACCATCCCGCCGCGCAACACGTCGGCGGTTACCGGCAACACGCGGCGGCGTTCGTCGAGATCCTGCACCAACAGTTCGACGAACTCGTCTCCGTACCGCTCGCGCCACATCGGTGGGTAGGACCGCATGAGCCGACGGGCATGACGCTCGTGCCGGTCGGCGCTGATGGTCATGCGAGACCGACGTTCCGCGTGAGCCGGCGCAGCCCGATGTTGGCGACGTGACGCTGTGCGGCGAGGTGCGCCTTCAGTGCGGCGGCCCCACCGGGTGTGATCTGGTACGGGCGCCGGCGGTCATCACTCTCGAGCGCCTCGATCAGGCCCTGTCCTTCGAGTCGAGACAAGGCCTCGTACAACGTGCCCGGCGCCAGCCGGACGGCCGCGAACGCCTCGATGTCCTTGGTGAGCGCGTAGCCGTGTTTCGGACCCTCGGCCAGACTGGACAGGATGAGGGTGGCGGAACCTGCGTACCGGCCGAAGGCCGAGAGCGCCTCGACCGTGGGATCGTGTCCGGCGCGCCGCTTTGTGCTCATGGCGTCGAGCCTATATCGGTGACCGATCTACCGCTCGGAACCAGGTACGGCAGGCGGGCGGCGAGGAACCGGCGGGGGAACGCGTCTCGCAGGCGCCACAGCCCGGCGTCGACCACGAAGTGGGAGGCGACGAGTCCGAGGTAGGCGCCGTACAGCCATCTCGTCGAGGGGCCGGAGGAGTGCAGGTGCGACACGGCGCTGAGCAGCCCGCCTCCCATCACCGCCACGACCCCGGCGGAGGCGAGCGTGCGAGGTCGCTGACCGTCGCGTGGCTGGCCGAGAGCGACGAGCGTCGTCAACAGCAGGTATTGCAGGCCGTGCGCGATGACGAGACCGCCAACCGCCGCGTACGGCGATGAGAAGACGAAGACGGGCAGCCAAAACGCGAACGTCAGGCCGTACATCGCGACGACCGCACCCGGTCGCTGGTCGGAGCTCCTGGAGAGCAGCGCCCGGACGCCGGCGATCGCCGCCAGCGCGTACACCAACGCCGCCACCGGGATCAGCACGTCCACGCCGGGCTCGATGCTGAGGCCGAGGAACCGCGGGCGGGCGAGGATCGCGACCGCCGCGGCCCGTCCGGCGAGCAGCAGCGCCGCCCGCTCGCCGTGGCTGAGGCTGCGCACGCGCTGTGACGAAGCGGCGAGCGCAGCGAGACCGAGGTTCTGCCTCTGGAAGTGATCGAACTGCCAGGCGAAGAACGCGAGCAACACCCACTCGAGCGATCGCGGCGACATTGCTCCGGCCGCGAGTGCGCCGCCGAGGCCCAGCGCGAGTGGTGACCACACGTATCTCGATCGGTGTTGCGCCGCATGCGCCCGAACCTCAGGAACTGCGAGGAGGCATCCGCTGGCCGCCACATGGACCGACGAGCCGACGAACAGCAGCCAGCTCAGGACGCGACCAGACGGGGCCGATTCCGGCGGGGCCAACGCGATCGCCGCGGCAATCCCGCCGGCCGTCACGAGGAGCGTGCCGAGGAGCCAGGCGCGTGCCTCAGCCGCCGCCACAGCCCCCGGCGGCGTTGGCCGACGGCATCGCGAGCAACGCGATGATCAACACCACACCGACGACGCCCATGATCAGCAACAGGAGCGATCGAGCGAACGACTCCCAACGGTCGACATCTTCCACAGAGTTCATGGGCTGAACACTACTCCGGCCACCGATACATCGTCCAGCGAAGTATTCCGACCCCGCCGGCGCGCGCCACCCGTTCGTCGACGACTACCTGTCGCGCTACGGTGAGCGGCCCCGCGGACGTGGTGGAATCAGGTAGACACGCCAGCTTGAGGTGCTGGTCCGGGCAACCGGGTGGAGGTTCAAATCCTCTCGTCCGCACAAGATGACCCCGCTGCAGGAGCGCTTCCGTCAGGTGGTCGGTGCGCTGCAACCGGGCGAAGTGGTGTCGTATCGCGAGGTCGCCCGGCGCAGCGGCAACCCCCGGTGTGCTCGAGCGGTGGGGGCTTTCCTGGCCGAGCACGGTCACGACGTGCCGTGGTGGCGCGTCGTGCGCACGGGCGGGTGGTTGGCGGCGCCGAATCGAAACGACCAGCGCCGGCGGCTGCGGGCCGAGGGCGTCGAGATCAACGGCGAGCGCGTGCTCGGCGGCGTTCCCTGAGGACGGGCTTGCGTGCGGGCGGCGTGGCAGCATGGCGCGGTGACCATCTCCGTCCACGACCTGGACCTGCCCGAGATCGAACTGATCGATCTCGAACGCGACGAAGCGATGGCGGTGTTTGCCGCGGCCCGGGAACAGCACTGGCTGGCCCGCACGCCGATGGGTTATGTGGTGAGCCGGCACGAAGATGTCACCGCCATCCTGCGCGATCGCCGCTTCCACTCGGCGTTGGCGATGATCACGCAGATGGCGGGCTTCACCGAAGACACGGGTGAGTTCATGGCCCGTCGCGAGCGTTCGATCCTGTCGCTCGAAGGCGAGGAGCACTCCCGGCTGCGCCGGCTGGTCGCCGGCGCCTTCACACCAAAATCCGCCGACCGCCTCCGGCCGTTCATGCGCGACGTCATCGGCGGCCTGGTCGATGCCGTCGCCGATTCCGGTCGCTGTGAGCTCGTGGGCGACGTCTGCGAGCCGTACCCGATCCCGATCATCTGCGAGCTGCTGGGTGCGCCGAAGGAGGACTGGAAGCTGTTCTCGAACTGGGCCACCGACATCTTCCGGATCTTCAACAACGACCTCGTCAACGACATGCCACTGATCGACGCGGCATCGAACGAGCTCGACGCCTACGTCGCCGCCATGGTCGACGAGCGCCGCTCACATCCGGCCGACGATCTGCTGAGCGAGCTGATCGCCATCGAGGCCGAGGGCGACCGGCTGTCCACCGAAGACCTCATCGGCTTGGCGGAGGCGGTGCTCATGGCCGGCACCGACACCACGAGAAACCAGCTGGCGTGCAGCGTGGCGTTGTTCGCGCAGTACCCCGAGCAGTGGGCGCTGCTCGGGGAACGACCCGAGCTCGCGCACCGTGCCGTCGAGGAGAGCATGCGGTACCTCGGCGCGGTGCGGGGCACGGCGCGCATCGCGTCGGAAGACATCGAGTACCGCGAGGTGCTCTTTCCGAAGGGCACGCTCGTGGCGACGAGCCTCGCCGGCGCGAACTTCGACGACCACGCTTGGGAAGATCCCGACGCCTTCGACATCACCCACGAGCGGTCCACACCGCAGATGACGTTCGGCTCCGGCATTCATTTCTGCCTTGGTGCCTCGCTCGCACGCGCGGAGCTGCAGGAGGCCCTTCCGCTCCTCGCGCAGCGCATGCCCGACATCGAGATCGACGGTGTCATCGAATGGAAGGCGGCGACCGTAGGCATCTGGGGTCCCGCTCGTCTCCCGCTTCGGTTCGGCGCATCCAACTGATCTGCGCTCGTCGATGATCGACACGCTCCGGTCGGTCCTGCACTTCCGGCGATTCGAGCTCGACGCCACCACGCGCCGGCTCGCCCGCACGGCCAACATCGACGATTTGCGCACGATCGCGCGCCGTCGGCTTCCACGGGGCGTGTTCGACTACATCGACGGAGGCGCCGAGGACGAACGCACGCTGGCCGCGAACAGCGACGCGTTCGCTCGACGCACGTTCCGTCCTCGCGTGTTGCGCGACGTCGGCAACGTCGATCCGTCGACGACTCTGCTCGGCCGCCCACTTGCATTTCCACTCGTGCTCGCACCAACCGGCTTCACTCGCATCGCCGATCCGCAAGGAGAGCTGGCCGTCGCGCGAGCGGCCGAGCGGGCAGAGCTGCCGTACACCCTCTCCACCATGGCGACCCGCTCGATCGAGGAGGTCGCCGCCGTCAGCGCGGGCCGCAAGTGGTTCCAGGTCTACGTGTGGCGGGATCGCGGTCTTGTGAAGGACATGATCGACCGAGCCGCCACCGCCGGGTACGAGGCCCTCGTGCTGACCGTCGACACCGCCGTGCTGGGCCGCCGCGAGCGCGACGTGCGCCGCGGGTTCACGTTGCCGCCGAAGATCGGTCTCGGAACGCTCGCCGACGGCCTCGTGCATCCCGCGTGGACCTGGGCGTTCGTGCGCGCCGAGCCGATCCGCTTCGCCAATGTGGTCGGCAGCAGCGTGGGCGACGGCGACACGGCGGTGTCGCTCGCCGCGCAAGTGAGCTCGCAGTTCGATCGGAGCCTGTCGTGGGCCGACGTCGAATGGATGCGCTCCGTGTGGAACGGGCCGATCGTCATCAAGGGCATCCAGACCGTCGACGACGCACGGCTGGCGGCCGACGCGGGTGTCGAGGCGATCGCATTGTCGAATCACGGTGGCCGGCAGCTCGATTCGGCCCCGGCGATCCTCGATCTGGTCGCGCCGGTCGCCGACGCGGTCGGCGACCGCGTGGAGATCATCTGCGACGGCGGCGTGCGGAGGGGGAGCGACATCGTGAAGGCCGTTTGCCTCGGCGCCCGCGCGTGCATGGCCGGGCGTGCCTATCTGTACGGGCTCGGGGCCGCGGGCGAGCGGGGCGTCGATCACGTCCTTGCCCTGCTGGACGACGACATGCGCCGTGTCATGGCGCTGCTCGGGGCCACACAGATAGCCGACCTCGACCGAGAACTGGTGGCGAATGCCTGACATCGAAGCATGGGTCAAGGAGCTCACACTCGACGAGAAGGCCGCGCTGACCGCCGGCGACGACCTGTGGTCGACCGTCGGCATCGAGCGGCTGAGCATCCCGAAGGTGCGCGTGAGCGACGGGCCGAACGGCGCGCGGGGCGCATCGTTGCCGGGAGAGAGTGCGACCACGGCGGTGTGCGTTCCCTGCGGTGCCGCGCTCGGCGCGACGTGGGACACCGACCTGATCGAACGGGTCGGCGCGCTGCTCGGGGTCGAGACTCGTCGGCGCGCGTGCCGAGTGCTCCTCGCTCCGACCGTCAACATCCACCGCTCGCCGCTCGCCGGACGCAACTTCGAGTGTTACTCCGAGGATCCCCTGCACTCCGGGGCACTGGCTGCCGCGTTCATACGCGGCGCGCAGTCGCAAGGAATTGCGACGACCGTGAAGCACTTCGTCGGCAACGAGGCCGAGTTCGAGCGCATGTCGATGAGCTCGGTCATCGACGAGCGCACCCTGCGGGAGATCTACCTCGTGCCGTTCGAGATGGCGATTCGCGACGGTGGTTCGCTCGGCTTGATGACGAGCTACAACCGGCTCAACGGAGAGTGGTGCGGCGAGCGTGCCGACCTCTTCGACATCCTCCGCGGCGAGTGGGGGTTCGACGGCTTCGTGCTGAGCGACTGGTACGCGGCGACGTCGACGGAGTCGGCGCGGGCCGGCCTCGACCTGGAGATGCCGGGCCCGGCGCGAGCGATGGGGTCAGCGCTGGCCGACGCAGTGCGGGCCGGCGACCTCGAGGAATCCGTGCTCGACGCACAGGTGCGCCGCCTGCTGACGACGTTCGCTCGAATCGGCGCGTTCGGTGAGGTGTCGGAGGATCTCGCCACGTCGGTGGACGCACCCGAAGATCGGGCGCTGGCGCGAGAGGCGGCCGCGGGTGCCATCGTCCTGCTGCAGAACGACGGCGCGCTCCCGGTCGATCCCGCGACGGTCGCCCGCGTGGCGGTCATCGGGCCCAACGCCGACCGTGCCGTGATGATGGGCGGCGGCTCCGCAAGCGTCACGCCCGCCTACCGGATGACGCCGCTCGATGCGCTCCGCGAGCGGTTCGGTGCTCGCGTGGAGATCGTGTACGAGCCCGGCGTGAGCATCGATCGCACGGTGCCCACGTTGGCGATCCCACTGCAGGCCAGCTACTTCAGCGGGCTCGACGCCGTCGCCGAAGGCGCGACCGATGCCGTCGCGCACATGGATCATCCCAAGGCCGAGATCTTCTACTTGGGGGCGCCTCCCGGAGTGCCCGAGCCCTTCTCGATTCGCGCCACCGGCACGTTCGAGCCGCCGGTCACCGGCTCGTATGTGTTCTCGCTGGTGCAAGCGGGCCGCGTCCGACTGTCGGTCGGCGGCCGCGTCGTGATCGACGGCATTGCGGACCCGTTGCCTCGCGACCGGAACATGTACTTCGGCTTCGGAAGCGAGGAGCGGCTTGCCGAGGTCGAGCTCGAGGGCGGCCGGCCGGTCGACGTGCTCATCGAGTACACGAGCGAAGGCGTCAACGGGGTCTATGCCGTGAAGATCGGGTGCCGCGCTCAGCTGTCTGCCGACGCGCAGTCGCGTGCCGTGGCGGCCGCCGAGCGGGCGGATGTGGCCGTCGTGGTCGTTGGCACCACACCCGAGTGGGAATCGGAAGGGTTCGATC
>JBEEFW010000114.1:0-17531 GCA_041166385.1 Acidimicrobiaceae bacterium
GATGTGGAGTGTGAGCTGACCCGATGGCAGAGCGAGAGCAGAAGAAGAAGCCGGCGCCGCAGAAGCAGGACGAGGTCGTCGAAGAGGCCCCTGCGACATCGGAGTCCGGCGAGAAGATCAAGGCCGAACTCGACGATTTGCTGGACGAAATCGACGAGGTGCTGGAGTCCAATGCGGAAGAGTTCGTAAAAAGCTACGTACAGAAAGGAGGCCAGTGACCACCTAGCGTGGTCGATTTACTGGCTTTCTGACACATTTCAGTGTCATACCCCACCGTCAGAATGGTGGGATGAAGCGTTGCGCAGACTGCGGCGAGACGAAGCCACTAGAGGACTTCCCTCGTAACAAGCGATGCCGCGACGGTCGCCACGCCTATTGCAAGCCCTGCCACAACGCTCGGTGCAGGGAGACGAGAGAGCGCCTCTACGGCGGTTCGCGCCACTACCACCTCACTCGCCGCTACGGCATTGGGGCGTCGGAAGTTGACGCGCTCATCGCGGAACAGGGCGGTCTATGCGCAATCTGCGGCGTAGGGGTACCGGAGCACGTTGATCATGACCACCTCACCGGCCGAATCCGAGGAATGTTGTGCTTCAACTGCAATGGCGGGCTCGGTCAGTTCGGGGACAGCGTGGAACGGCTGCGGATGGCGATCGCGTACCTCGAGCGTGCCGCGTGCGACGAGACGCTTCCTATCGTCAAACGAGTCGACCGCCGACGCCGCAAGCAGGACGGCGATTCGCTGTTCTAGGCAGAGCCGGTAGCGTGCCGTGCCAATGACGCTTCCGATCTTTTCGGCCTCTGACGATCCTGGGCCGAGCTTCGCAGAGTTGCTGCGTCGCACCGGCAGTCCGCCCCACGTGTCCGATACGGACATGAAGGACCGCATCCAGATCACGCACGGCACGACCGTCGTCGCCATCCGGTACGCCGATGGTGTGGTGATGGCCGGCGACCGGCGCGCCACCAGCGGCAACCTCATCAGCCATCGCACGATGGAGAAGGTGTACGCCGCCGACCGCCACAGTGGCGTCGCGATCGCGGGCGCCGCCGGTCCGGCGATGGACATGGTGAAGCTCTTCCAACTGCAGCTCGAGCACTACGAGAAGGTCGAGGGCAACGAGCTCAGCCTGGAAGGCAAAGCGAACCAACTCTCCGGCATGGTGCGCAGCAATCTCCCAGCGGCGATGCAAGGCCTCGTCGTCGTCCCGCTGTTCGCCGGCTACGACACCCGGCGACGCCAGGGACGGCTGTTCCAGTACGACGTGACCGGCGGGCGATACGAGGAGACCAACTTCGCCACCACCGGCTCGGGCAGCCTGCACGCGGGCACCGTCATCAAACTCGGCTATCGCGACAGCCTGAACCGCGAAGAGACGATCGACCTCGCGATCTCGGCACTGTTCAACGCGGCGGACGAAGACTCCGCCACCGGCGGTCCCGATCTCGTGCGCGGCATCTATCCGACGATGGCCACGATCACCGACCACGGGTTCGAGAAGGTGCTCGACGACGAGATCGCCGATCGGTTCCGTCAACTCGTCGACCGGCTGTCGACCCCTGAGAGCACGACGGCCGTCGGCGACGCTCCCACGATCACGGGCGGTGAAACCGCATGAGCATGCCGTTCTACGTCGCCCCAGAACAGGTGATGAAGGACCGCGCCGACTATGCGCGCAAGGGCATCGCTCGCGGTCGAGCGCTCATCGCGGTCCGCTTCGAGGACGGCATCCTCATCGTCGCCGAGAACCCGTCGAACACGTTGCGCAAGGTCAGCGAGATCTACGACCGCATCGCGTTCGCAGGCGTCGGCCGGTACAGCGAGTTCGAGCAGCTGCGCATCGCCGGCGTCCGCCATGCCGATCTCAAGGGCTATTCGTTCAGCCGCGAAGACGTCGACGCCCGCGGCCTCGCCAACGCGTACGCCCAGATCCTCAACCAGGTGTTCACCCACGAGATCAAGCCGCTCGAGGTCGAGATCCTGGTGGCTGAGGTCGCGACCCCCGACGGCGGCTCACACGATCAGCTCTTCCACATCCTGTACGACGGCACCGTGATGGACGAGAACAAGTTCAGCGTTCTCGGTGGGGAAGCCGACGCCATCACCGAGCGCATCGAGTCGTTGTGGCGTGAGGGGATGAGCCTCGGCGACGGCATCGGTGTCTCGGTCGCTTCGCTCGCGGGGGAGGAGCGCACGTTGAGCGCCGACGATCTCGAAGTTGCGATCCTCAGCCGCACCAACGGTCGACGCGCCTTCCGACGCATCGAGGGCGACGAGCTCACCGCGCTCGTTCCCACGCCCACCGCGCCCGCAGCAGAGTGACAAATGACCACTGAGTGCGCGAACGCCCCCAGCTAACGTCGCCGCAACAGCCAAGCCTCTGGGGGGTCGATGGCACTGTTGCGCTTTGAGGGCGTGTCGAAGCGGTTTCACCGCGGCACGGAAGAGGTCGTCGCACTCGACGGCGTCGACCTGAGCATCGAGGCCGGCGAGTTCGTCGCGCTGATCGGGCCGAGCGGTTCCGGCAAGTCGACGCTGCTGCACCTCGCTGGTGGCCTCGACCAACCCGACAGCGGCCGCATCCTGCTCGGCGACCGTGATCTCGCGACGATGTCGATTGGCGAGCGAGCGAAGCTGCGCCGCCGCGAGGTCGGGTTCGTCTTTCAGTTCTTCCATCTCATCCCGACGCTCACGGTCACCGAGAACATCGAGCTCCCACTGCTGCTCGACGGCGTCAAGAGCAACGGACGTACGAGTGACCTCCTCGAACGCGTTGGCATCGCGCACCGCGCCTCGCACCTGCCCGGGGAGTTGTCAGGTGGCGAGTTGCAACGGGCCGCCATCGCCCGCGCGCTCGTCGCCCACCCGCAGGTGATCCTGGCCGACGAACCCACCGGCAACCTCGACTCCGCGACGAGCGAGGCGGTTCTCGCCCTGCTCTCGGAGCAGGTCGTCGAATCCGGCGCCGCGTTGGTGATCGTCACGCACGACCGCGACGTCGCGGCGCAGGCGCCCCGGGTGCACACCCTGCGCGACGGCCGACTCGAAGAGGGTTGAGGTGAAACTCATCCGGATCCTCGCCTTGCGGCGGCTGCGCTTGCATCCGTTGCGGGCGATCATCGCGGCGGTGAGCGTTGCCGCGGGCGTGGCGCTCGCGATCTCGCTGGTGATCCTCGTCGGGAGCATCAATGCCTCGGTGAGTGAGCAGAGCCGCAAGCTGGCCGGGCCGACGGAACTGCGGGTGATTGGCGCGACCTCACGAGGCGGGCTCGACCAGCGCGTCACCGAGGCCATCGCGAACACCGAAGGAGTTGCGGCGGCCATCCCCCTCATCCAGGCGGTCACGCTGGTCGAGGACGCGCACGATCACGAGACACCCGTCCTCGCGTTCGGCATCGACTGCCGGATCGAAGCGATCGTTGGCTCGTTTGGCTGTAGCGACGACGCGCTCGCCGCCGCTGCGGCGGATGGGCCTCCGTTCGTGGCCGAGTCGCTCGCTACGTCGCTGGGCGCGGGCGCGGTGCTCCGCACCGATGTCGGACGCATCCCACTCGACGGCGCGCCGAGACTCTCTGGGCTCGACTCCATGAACGGCGGCGCGGCGATCGTGATGCCGATGGCCCGGGCGCAGGCGCTCTTCGCCCGGGCAGGTCTCATCGACGTGATCTACGTGCAACCGAAGCCGGGCGTCGACCTCGACGAGCTCCGGCAGCGGCTCGAGGTTGCCGCCGGCCCGGTCAACGGCGTGCTCGGCGTCGACGATCCGCCTCCCGTCATCGGCGTGCTCCTCATCTCGTTCGTGCCCTTGTTCAGTCTGATTGCGATGCTCGGCCTCGCGATCGGGGCGGTGCTCGTCTACAACACGGTTTCCCTGTCGGTGGAGGAACGGCGCCGTCAACTTGCCATCGTCAGCGCCCTCGGAGGTACCTCGCGCGTGATCGTCGGCGGCACGCTGATCGAGGCGGGGGTGCTGGGGCTCGTAGGCGGGGTGCTGGGCGCGTTCGGCGGCATCCTCGTTGCCGGCCCGATCACGTCGTCCCTGAACACGTTCACCGAACGCGCCGCCGGCATCAACCTCACTGTGCACGCGCCGCCGAGCACCTTCCTGTTCTCCGCGCTGCTCGGGGTCGTGGTCGCATTGTTTGCAGCGTTCCGTCCCGCACGGCGGGCCCGTCGCATCGACATCGCCGCCGAGCTCTCGAACCGCGATCTACGCGACGAGACATCGGTGAGGTCGACGGCCAAGCGCGCCCTCGTCTTCTCGGCGTTGACGGTGGTTGCCATCGATGGGTGCGTCATCTCGCAGAGCAACGGCGCGCTCGAACAGTGGCAGGCCGCCCTCGCGCCGATCGCATTCGTCGTCGCGGTGGCCACGTGCACGCTGTTGACCGCGGCGTTGGCGCCACTGGTCCTGCGATTGGTCGGGCGGCGCCTGGCGGGGCACAACGCGGCGCGGCGCCTGGCGCTCGCCAACCTCACACGGGAGCCCGGACGCACGGGCGTGATGGCCGTCGCCCTCGGAATGGCAGTGGGTGTCGCATTCATCACCGGGAGCTACACGGTGGCCGTTCGCCAGGCGATCACCGACGACCTCACCGAGAACTTGAGGGGCGTCGCGGTCTCGAGCCTCGAGCCGAACAACACCTACAACATCGATGCCAAGCTCTCGCCCGCGACGATCGACGCGGTCACGCGCCTTCCCAGCGTCGACCACATCAACCGCGGCGCCTTCGTTGTCGTCGGCCACGAGACCACCAGTCTGATCGGGGTCGGCGCTTTCCAAGATCCGTTCCTCCGCGCGGAGATTCTCAACGGTTCGAATGACCGGGCGCGGTTCGAGGCGGGCGAGGTGCTGATCGGACCAGGGCTCGCCCGGCGAAGGGGTCTACGCGCGGGAGGAACGCTCCACCTCGACACGCCCACTGGTGTCGTGAATCTCAAGGTGCTGGGCGTCCAACAGGACGGCGACTTCGGCGGCAGCAACGTGCAGATGTCGTACGCGCTCCTCGAGCGGCTATTCGGCCCGCAGCCGGTGTCCGGCTTCAACGCGATTCCCAAACCCGGCGTGTCAGCGACGCAACTCGCGGCCGACATCAAGGCCGCCAACATCGACCCAGACCTCCGCGTGCAGACGGCGAAGGAGTTGGCCGACGACATCTCGAAAGGCATCGAGGGTCAGCTGGCGTCGTTCTGGGCGTTGCAGCGCGCCCTGCTCGCCACCGCATTCGTCGCGGTCCTGTCGACCCTGCTCCTGGTCGGCGTGCAACGGCAGCGCGAGCTCGGTCTCCTGGCTGCGGTCGGAATGCAACCCAAGGAACTCGCTGGCATGGTGTTGTTCGAGGCCGTGCTCGTTGCGGTCGTCGGCGCGGTCGTCGGCGTGCTCGTGGCGTTGCCGATGTACGGCGGGCTGCTGCTCGTCGCGCCCGTCTTGATCGGCTTCAAGGAGCCGTTCATCGTCGATCCGGCGAGCGCGATCATCTACTCCATCGTCGCCGTCGTGGTTGCCGTGCTCGGCGCCGCATGGCCCGCGTGGCGCACCTCGCGCATCGAGGTGCTCACCGCCTTGCAGTACGAATAGTCAGACCTGCGAGGCCATCCGAGCGATGGCGAACAGGGCCAGGGCCACGAGAGCCAGGAGGGCCCACAGCACGTCGCGTCCGGTTGTCTCGCGCACCTCTCGCCCCTCGCGGACATCGCCGTCGTCGAGCGACAGCAGCTCTTTGGCGGACTCGAACCCGTCTGCGTCGACCAGCACTTCGACTGATCCGAGCGCGAGCGGCCCGTCGACCGATCCTCGGAACTCCCACACGATTCCCTCGGCTCCGAGCCGGGCCGCAATGATCCGAGCTTCCATGGCGTTGGCCGCTGTCATCAGCCAAACCATCTTGAGCTGAGGCACCGTCCCGAACGGTACCCGGCGCGCGCCGGTAGCCTCGCCGCAGCGATGGAACGCCGCATCTTCGGCCTGGAAAATGAGTACGGCGTCACGTGCACCCTGCGCGGCCAGCGACGGCTCAGTCCCGACGAGGTGGCTCGCTACCTGTTCCGCCGCGTGGTCTCGTGGGGGCGCAGCTCCAACGTCTTCTTGGCCAACGGCGCCCGGTTGTATCTCGACGTCGGCTCGCACCCCGAATACGCGACGCCGGAGTGCGATTCGATCGCCGACCTGGTCGTGCACGACAAGGCGGGCGAGCGCATCCTCGAGCAACTGCTCGCCTCGGCCGAGCAGCGTCTTCGTGAAGAGGGCATCCGCGGGGTCATCTACCTCTTCAAGAACAACACCGACTCGGCCGGCAACAGCTACGGCTGCCACGAGAACTACCTCACGTCGCGACGCGACGACTTCGGGCATTACGCCGAGGTGCTGATCCCGTTCTTCGTCTCCCGCCAGATCTACGCGGGTGCGGGCAAGGTGCTGCAAACGGCGAGAGGCGCGATGTTCTGCATCAGCCAACGCGCCGAGCACATCTGGGAAGGCGTGTCATCGGCCACCACTCGAAGTCGGCCGATCATCAACACGCGTGACGAGCCGCACGCCGACGCCGAGCGCTACCGCCGTCTCCATGTGATCGTCGGCGACTCGAACATGAGCGAGTACGCCACGTTCCTAAAGGTCGGCGCCACGTCGATCCTGCTGCGCATGCTCGAGGACCCCTCAGTCGTGCTGCGCGACATGACGCTCGAGAACCCGATCAGGGCCATCCGCGAGATCAGCCACGACATGACCTGCACGCGGCGGGTACGGCTGGCCAACGGTCGTGAGCTGAGCGCCCTCGAGATCCAAGGCGAATACCTGAACCGGGCGATGCGGTACGCCGAGACAAAGGGTCTCTCGCCGCTCGAGCAGCAGGCGCTCGAGATGTGGGAGCACTGCCTCACGACGCTCGAGAGCGACCCGTTCAAGCTCGACCGCGAGTGCGACTGGGTCATCAAGCACAACCTGATCGAGGCCTACCGCGACAAGCACGATCTGCCCCTGGCATCGCCGCGGGTCGCGCTCGTCGACCTCCAATATCACGACGTCAATCGCGAGCGAGGGCTCTTCTACCGCATGCAGGCGCGCGGCATGGTCGATCGCATGTGCACCGACGAAGCCATCGACCTCGCGGTCGACGAGCCTCCGCAGACCACGCGTGCTCGGCTCCGCGGTGAGTTCATCCGACGGGCGAAGGAGCGCAAGCGCGACTACACCGTCGACTGGGTGCACTTGAAGCTCAACGACCAGGCGCAACGCACGGTGTTGTGCAAGGACCCGTTCAAGTCCCGCGACGAGCGCGTCGAGAAGCTCATCGCGTCGCTGTAGCTCGGGTCACCGGATGCCTTCATCGGAGAAGCTCGAGCGGCTGCTCAACCTCACGGCCGCGTTGCTCGAAACGCCCCGCCCGCTGTCGGCGGCGCAGATCGCCAAGCGGGTCTACGGCTATCCCGATGAGAAGTCGGCGTTCCGTCGCACGTTCGAGCGCGACAAGGACGACCTCCGCGAGATGGGGATACCGCTCGTGGTGAGCGAGATCGACGGAACCGACCCACCGGAGACCGGCTATCGCATCCCGAAGGACCAGTACTACCTGCGGGATCCCGGGTTGGAACCAGACGAGCTCGCGGCCCTGCACTTGGCCGCGTCGACCGTGCGGCTCGACGGGATCGACGGCGCGGGCGGACTCTGGAAGCTGGGCGGGCTTGCCGCGGACTCCGAAGCGACCGACGCAGGGCCCGAGGTCACGGCGATCCCCGTCGACCGGCGGCTCGTGGTGCTGTGGGATGCGGCCAACGAGCGCAAGCCGGTGACGTTCACGTATCGCGATGCTGAGCGCACGGTCGATCCGTACCGCCTCGACTTCCAACGCGACCACTGGTACGTCAGCGGCTACGACCACCTGCGCGACGACGAGCGCAACTTTCGGGTCGACCGCATCGGTGGCGAGGTCGTGGCCGGCGAGCGGCACGGATTCGAACGACCGTCGACCGGCGTTCCCGGGGCACGTGTCGAACCGTGGCAATTGGGCGAGGGCAATCCGTTGATGGCGCGCGTGCTCATCGACGGACAACAGGCCGCCATCGCGATCGGTGAGGCCGGCGCGGACACGGTCACGGAGGAGCGCGACGACGGCTCGGTGGTGCTCGAGATGGCCGTCACGAACGTCGATGGCTTCCGCTCGTTCGTCCTCGGCTTCCTCGAGCACGCGGAAGTGCTCGGCCCGCCGGAGCTGCGTGACGACATCATCCAATGGTTGGGCCAGCTGTGAGTCGTCTCACGGCGAGCGATCGGCTGAAGCGCCTCCTGGCGCTGCTGCCATGGGTCGCGGCGCGCGAAGGGCCCACGGTCGAGGAGGTGTGCGAGCGGTTCGCGCTGGACACCGAAGACCTGTTGAGCGACGTCGCGCTCGTCTCGATGGTGGGCATCCCGCCGTACTCGCCCGGCGATCTGTTCGACATCGTCGTGGAAGACGGCCGCGTGTGGGTCCACATGTCGCCGTCGTTCGATCGCGCACTCCGGCTCACGCCGGAGGAGGCGCTCGGCCTCGTCGCTGCCGGCGCCAGCCTGCTGGCCGTCCCGGGCGCCGATCCCGAGGGCCCGCTGGCTCGCGGGATCGCGAAGGTGGCGGCCACGCTCGGCGTCGCGGCCGACGACATGATCGACGTCGACCTCGGTTACGCGTCGGCGGCGGTGCTCGGCACGCTGCAGCAAGCGAGCGCCGGCCGCCGGCGGGTGCGCATCGACTACTACGTGCACGGCCGCGACGAGCACACGACTCGAGACATCGATCCGTATCGGGTGTACGCAGACCACGGTCAGTGGTATCTGGTCGGCTATGACCATCTCCGGGAGGAGGAGCGGCTCTTCCGAGTGGATCGGGTGCTCGAGATCGACGTCCTCGACGAGACGTTCGAACCGCCCGAAGAGCGACGCAGCCTCGGTCTCTTCGAGGCGCGGGCCGACGATCCGCGCGTCGTGCTCGAGCTCGAGCCGGACGCGGGATGGGTGGTCGAGGTGTATCCGGTCGAGGCCGTCGAGGCGGGGGAAGAGGGTCGCCTCCGCGTCACCCTGGCGATCTCGGCACGACCATGGCTGGAACGTTTGTTGCTGCGCCTGGGCCCTCGAGCGCGCGTCGTCGATGTGGCCGGCGACAACGGTTTGTCGAACTGCGCGCACGAAGCGGCACAGCGCGTCCTCGCGCGCTACTAGTCGGGCTACCCTCGGCGCGCCGTGACTCCGGACGAAACTGCCGTCGACGACATCAAACCCGAGAGCGTCGACCCGGAGACGCCTGGCGTCCGCCGAGCCCGGCGGCGCCACAACTCGCGCCGCAACGCGATGGAGTGGATCATCGTCGTGGCGGGTGCGCTGCTCGTCGCAATCATCATCAAGACGTTCCTGTTCCAGGCGTTCTACATCCCGTCACCGTCGATGGAACCGACGCTGAAGGTGGGCGACCGGGTGCTGGTGAACAAGCTCAGCTACAAACTCCACGACGTCCATCGAAGTGACATCGTCGTGTTCGAGCGACCGTCGACGAACGTCCAGACGGTCGACGGCTGTGACGGGTCGCCGGTCACGATCACGCCGCCGAAGAATCAGGAGGAGATCCACGACCTCATCAAACGCGTGGTCGCCGTCGGTGGCGAGACGGTCGAGAGCCGGGCCGGGCACCTCTTCGTCAACGGCCAGCAGCTGGCGGAGCCCTACCTTGCGGCGAATGTGGTCACTCCGGTCTTCGACACGTTCTCGGCGCCCTGCATCCGCGTGCCCAAGGGTGATGTGTTCGTGCTCGGTGACAACCGCATCAACTCGAGCGCGAGCAACAAGTTCGGACCGATTCCCGAGAGCCTGATCGTTGGTCGAGCGTTCGTCCGCGTGTGGCCTCCTGGCTCGATCGGTGGCATCTAGCGCGCCTCGAGTCGTGCGACGGCTTCCATCATCCGGTCGACATGATCGGAGTACACGCCGTCGATGCCCATCGACAGGAGATTGTCGAGCACGCGGTCGAACTGCGCGTCCCATCCGAATGTGAGCAGGTCGAAGCGATGGAACAGCGTGGTGAGTCCGCCGGTCCAATCCGACTCGTGCAGGTTGACCGCGTCGATACCGGCTTCGGACAGTTGCGCGGCACGGCGTTCAGGGCCGTTGCGCATGTACCGCAGCCTCGTGGAGTCCACGAGGCGCACGTCAGGAAACTGCGTGCGCCATTCCTCCAACTGGTGCCAGTTGTGATGGCACAGCCACAGGCGTTCTGACGCATCGCCGCCCGCATCGCGCGTGACGGCAACAGTTGCCGCCGCGGCGTTGGCGTCCTTCACGTCGAGCGACAGCTCGAAGTCGGTGCCACATTCCGTGTAGAGATCCGCGAGCTCTGGGATGTGCGACGGCAGCGCGGCCCTCGGCAACTCGCTGATCGGCCGACGGCGCAGCCGGGAGCCGACGACGCCGTCGTGGTCGAGCACGGCGATTCCATCGGCCGTGCACCACACGTCGCTCTCGATTCCTGTTGCGCCGAGGCGACGAGCAAGAACGAACGCCTCGAGGGTGTTCTCGCGGGCATGGGCACGAGCACCGCGGTGGGCGAACGCGATCGGCGGGAGGCGTAGCGACGGGAAGGAAAGGGTCATGACGGGTATGGGCAATTCGGGCTATGTGCGGAGCACGGAAAGGGACGAGCGACCTATTGAGTCGGCAAACAGTAATGACGACGATGGATATTGCCGATGGAGTAGGCGAGACAGCGGGCAGGAGGCCTTGGGCATGGCAACGATTCGAGCCACATGCGTGGATTGCGGGGACGTGGAACTCACGACCGCCGACGTCCATGTCCGTGTGTGCATCGAGGACAACGCAGGCTCGTACCACTTCCGTTGCCCCCATTGCACGATGGCCGTCGTCAAACCGGCCGAGCCCCGCATCGTCGATCTCCTCGTGGCGTCCGGTGTGGAGCTGTCCACGTGGCGGCTGCCGGCCGAGCTGTTCGAGCCCCGATTCGGCGATCGGATCAACCACGACGATCTGCTCGATTTTCACGAGCTGCTCGAGCGTGACGACTGGTTCGACACCGTCGTGGAGATGATCCGCAAGTAGTTCTGCCTCGTCGTTCCCGGACGCTTGGCGCCGGGCTCGTTTCCTCACCCTCGGAGTGGGTAAGTTCGCGGGGCGTGAGCGTCCTCTGGATTGCCTCTCTTCTCTTCCTGGCTGCTGGGGCCGTCCTCATCTCGGCCACCCTGCGGAAGACCGCGGGGGCGACGATCGACCTGCGGGACGAGTGCAGCCAGCTGGACGAGCTCCGATCGGCGCTCGTCGACCTGCGGCAGGAGGCCGACATCACCCGAGCCACCATCGACCGCATCCGATCCCGCCCCGATGGAAGTCGGGTCGACCAGTAGGTTCGTCCTATGTTCAATGTCGGCGCAGGAGAGCTTTTGGTCATCCTGCTCATCGCCCTCATCGTGCTGGGGCCCGACAAGCTCCCGGAGACCGCCCGCAAGATCGGCAACGTGATGGGTGAGCTACGGCGGATGTCGAGCGGCTTCCAGAGCGAGATGCGGTCGGCGATGGACGAGGCCACGCGACCTCCGTTGGAGACCGTGAAGCGGGACGAGCCGCAGCCGGAGACCACGCAATCCCAGCCCGACGACTCGGCCGCGTAGCCCCTATTCGCAATGAGTACTGAAGCACTTCCGGCTGGAGCAGCCGGCGAAGGTCAGATGAGCTTGATGGAGCACCTCGTCGAGCTCCGCAAGCGAATCATCTGGAGTTGTGTCGCGGTTGCGGTCGGAGCGGTCGCCGGATGGTTCCTCTATCCGGTGGTGTTCCGGTTCTTGTTACACCCGTACCGGGAGATTGCCTCCAAGAGCATCTCCGGTGGCGACCTGTTGGTGACTGGCCCGCTCGAGGGCTTCGCGATCCGCATCAAGCTGACCGCGTACGTCGCCATAGCGCTGGCGATGCCCGTGATCCTCTGGCAGATCTGGCAGTTCGTCTCACCCGGCTTGTATCGCCACGAGCGGCGTTACGCGCTGCCGTTCATCGGATCTGCCATCACGCTGTTCGTGATGGGCGCATCGATCGCGTACTGGACCCTGCCGAAGGCCCTCAGCTGGTTGGCCGACATCGGCGGCAGCAACATCACGCAGGCGTACACGGCGGACAAATACTTCCAACTGATCGCCTACATGATGCTGGCGTTCGGTATCTGTTTCGAGTTCCCGATCCTGCTGATCTTTTTGCAGTTGGCGGGCATCGTGAAGAACGCGACGCTGCGCAAGTACTGGCGGCACGCGATCGTGGCGGTCGCAGTCGTCGTCGCGGTGGCCACACCCAGCAACGATCCGTTCTCGATGCTGGCGCTGTCGGTTCCCCTCTGGTTGTTCTACGGCGTCGCTGTGTTGTTCGGGATGGTGCGCGACCGCCGTCGTGGACGCGCGGCTGCCAAGACCGGATGAGTGAAGTCCGCGATTCGCTGGGCGCGGGCTACGACTTCACCCTCGACGACTTCCAGGTCCAGGCCTTCGATGCGCTCGATGCGGGTCAGTCCGTGCTGGTCGCCGCGCCCACCGGGTCGGGCAAGACCGTCGTGGCCGAGTACGCCGTCGCGCTGGCGCTGGCTTCGGGCGGCAAGGTCTTCTACACGGCCCCGATCAAGGCGCTGTCGAACCAGAAGTACGGCGACCTCGTTCGCCGGTATGGCCTCGATCGTGTCGGTCTGCTGACAGGCGACAACGCGGTCAACGGCAGCGCGCCGATCGTCGTCATGACGACCGAGGTGCTGCGCAACATGATCTACGCGGCGTCGCCCGCGCTCGAGGCCCTCCGGTTCGTGGTCCTCGACGAGGTGCATTACCTCCAGGACACGTACCGCGGACCCGTGTGGGAGGAGGTGATCCTCCACCTGCCCGCCGAGGTGCACCTCGTGTGCCTGTCGGCGACGGTGTCGAACGCTGAGGAGCTGGCCGACTGGATCTCCACCGTGCGGGGGCCGACCGCGGCCATCATCGAGGACAAGCGCCCCGTCGACCTCGAGAACCTCTATTGCGTCGGCGATCGCTCGTCACCTGAGCTGCACCTGTTGCCGACTCTGGTCGACGGCCGGCCCAACCCGGAAGCGAGCCGACTCGACGCGGAGTCATTGCGCGATCCGCGGATTCGCGGACGGCCACGGCGGCGCTTCTTCACGCCGCGCCGGGTCGAGGTCGTGGAGCGCTTGTCGGACGAGGACTTGTTACCGGCGATCTTCTTCATCTTCAGCCGCGCCGCGTGCGACGACGCGGTCGACGCCTGTGTGAGTGCGGGTCTGCGCCTCGCCGATCCCGACGAGCGACCGCGGATCCGCGCGATCGCCGAGCATCATGTCGAGTCGCTTTCCGACGACGACCTCGCTGTGCTCGGCTACGACCGCTGGCTCAACGCGCTCGAGCTGGGAATCGCGTCGCACCACGCGGGGATGGTGCCGCCGTTCAAGGAAGCCGTCGAAGCGTGCTTCGCGCAGGGCCTGGTGAAGGTCGTGTTCGCGACCGAGACGCTGGCACTCGGCATCAACATGCCGGCGAGAACGGTCGTGATCGAGAAGCTGTCGAAGTTCACGGGCGAGCGCCACGAGTTCCTCACGCCGGGGGAGTACACGCAGCTCACCGGCCGCGCCGGCCGACGCGGACTGGATCCCGTCGGGTACGCCGTGGTGCTGTGGTCACCGTTCGTGCCGTTCGAACAGGTGGCATCGCTCGCGTCGAGCCGGTCCTTCCGGCTCACGTCTGCATTCCGCCCCACCTACAACATGGCGGCCAACTTGGTGCAGCGCTATGAGCCGGCCGACGCGCACCACCTGTTGAACCTGTCGTTCGCGCAGTATCAGACCGACCGTTCGATCGTGCGGCTCGAGACGCGTCTCGACAAGCGGCGCGCCGCCCTCGACGCGCTGCTGATCGAAGCAAGGTGTGATCGGGGCGACGTTGCTGAGTACCGGCGCCTCCTCGACAAGGCGGAAGATGCGCGCCGCGAGGTCGTCTCGCCGCGGGGTCAGGTGGCCGAGGCACTGGCTCGCCTACGACCGGGCGACGTGATCGAGATCAGCGCGGGCCGACGCGGCGGCCGCGCTGCGGTGTTGAGCTTCGCCAATCGCCGCGACGAGTCGCGCCTCAAGGTGGTCACGGCTGACCGCAAGCTGCTGACGCTCGATGCCGCCGACTTCGACTCACCGCCCGAGGTGCTCGGGCAGATCGAACTTCCGACGCCGTATGCGCCGAACAACCACGCGTTTCAACAGCAGGTCGCGCGTCGCTTGCAGCAGGCGCGTCTGCGCGGGCCGGCACGGTCACGACCACCGCGGCGCGGCACGGCCGAGCATTCCCGTGCACTTGCGGAAGCGGACGCGCACCCGGTCGCCCGTTGTCCCGACCGTGACCGCCACCTCCGGGGGATCGCCCAAGCCCGCCGCGCGCAGGCGGAGGTGGACGACCTCCAGCGACGGGTCAAAGGTGAGACCGGATCGTTGGCGCGCCACTTCGATCGCGTCCTGCGGGTGCTCGAAGCGTGGGGCTATCTCGACGGATGGGCGCTGACCGAGAAGGGGCAGCGACTGGCGCACCTCTACCATGAGTGCGACCTGCTGCTCGCAGAAGCGCTGCATTCCGGGCTGCTCGACGACCTCGAACCCGCGTCGATGGCCGGGATGGTGTCGGTGTTCACGTACGAGCACCGCAGCTCGAGCCCGCCGCCTCCCCCGTGGTTTCCGTCCGGGAAGACCCGCGAGCGCTACGGCGAGATCGAACGCGTCGCGCGTGAGCTCAACGCCGATGAACACGAGGCGGCGTTGTCCCAGACGCGCCTGCCCGATCCCGGTTTCGTTGCGCTGGCGCACGCGTGGGCCGCCGGAGGCGAGCTCGACGGTGTGCTCGAGGACGAGGACCTGTCCGGCGGCGACTTCGTCCGCAACATGAAGCAACTGATCGATCTCTTGCGTCAGGTGGGCGACGCCGCACCCGTCGACGCGACGCGCCACTCTGCGAACCAGGCGGCCGAGCGCTGCTTCCGGGGAGTGATCGCGGCGTCATCCGTCGTTGGCACCGGGGTCGACGACGACGAACCGGAGGTCCTCCTCGAGGAGGAGCTGCATGACGATTGAGAAGGGTCAGGCGTGGGGCCGTCCCGGTCCGCTGCCCGCAGACGGCGTCACCGTTCACAGCGATGCCGAAGCGCGCACCATCGTGGAACGTGCCCGGCGAGCGGGCGACGCGGTACCCCCGTTGGGTCTGCTCGGAGGCGACCTGTGCCGCACGGTCGGGGGAGCAGGTGACGAGGCCCGGCTGCGCTCGAACGAGGCGGTCCATCTGCCGGTCGATCTCGGCGCCGTGCTCATCGACGGCCGCTTGCACTGGTTCGTCGCTCACCTCGTCGCCCGTAAGCGGTGGTGGCGAGGCCGCATCTATGCGGCGATGAACGCAGAGTTCCTCGACCACTGGGACGTCGCACCCCGCAGTCACCCGAACGACGGGCTGCTCGACACGTTCGACGTGACGATGTCGCTCGGCGAGCGCATGAAGGCGCGATCGCGGCTGGCGACGGGCACCCACCTCCCGCATCCCGACATCAAGCAGCGTCGGGTCGCGGCGGTCCAAGTCGATGCGGCCGGACTCGACGTCTGGCTCGACGGCGAGCTGGTCGGTCCAGCCCAGTCGCTCAGCATCCGGATCGAACCGGATGCGCTCGTGTGCGTCGTGTAGACCAGACGGCATGACCGACCTGGAAGCGGTGAAGGAACGCCTGGCAGCCGAGGTCGACAAGCGGGCCGACGTCCTCATCGATGCCTCGCATCAGATCCACGACCACCCGGAGCTGTGTTACGAGGAGCATTTCGCGCACGACCTGTTGACGGGATTGCTCGAGGCCGAGCACATCGACGTCGAGCGGCATGCGTTCGATCTCGACACGGCGTTCATCGCTCGGGCCGGCACCGGCGACGGGCCGACCATCGCGGTGTTGTGCGAGTACGACGCGCTCCCCGGCATCGGGCACGCGTGCGGTCACAACATCATCGGCACGGCCGGGCTCGGAGCGGGCGTGGCCGCGGCGGCGCTCGCGGACGAGCTCGGAGGGCGCGTTGTCATCCTGGGCACGCCTGCCGAGGAAGGGGGCGGCGGCAAGGAGCTGCTCGCGCAGCGGGGCGCCTTCGAAGGCGTCGATGCCGCGATGATGGTGCATCCTGCGGGGACCGATCTGGCGTTCATGAATGTGATCGCGATCCATCAGATGAAAGTGCAGTATCACGGCGAGGCCGCGCACGCGGCGGCGTTCCCGCACAAGGGGCGCAACGCGCTCGACGCCGCGATCCTCGGCTACATGAACATCGCCGCGCTGCGGCAACACATCAAGCCGAACGAACGTATCCACGGCATCATCACCAACGGCGGCGACAAGCCGAACATCGTGCCAAGGTTCGCGTCCGCCGAGTGGTACGTGCGATCGCCGACGTTGAAGTCGCTCGAGAAACTCAAGCCGCGCGTTGTCGCCTGCTTGGAGGCCGGCGCGCTGGCCGCGGCCTGCGAGATGGAGATCGAGTGGCAAGACCCTGCGTACGCCGACATGGTCGACAATCACACGATGCTCGACTTGTACACGGCGAACGCCGCGGCCACCGGACGCACGCTGCTCGATCCGTCGGTCGTTGGGGAGAACGTCGTCGGCAGCACCGACATGGGCAACGTGTCCTACGTCGTGCCGTCGATCCATCCGATGATCAAGGTCGCACCGTCGCACTTGTCGATCCACACGCCGGAGTTCGCCGAGTACACGGCCTCCGCCGACGGCGACCAAGCGGTCATCGACGGTGCGAAGGCGATGGCGATGACCGTCGCGGACCTCTGGCTGCAGCCTGATCTCCTCGCCCAGGCCAAGGCCGAGTTCGCCGATTCCGTAGCAGAAAGAAGGCGCTGAGCGCGCGGATCTGCCGTCCGCGAGCGTGCTCAGCTGTCCGGGTAAGTTGCCAAACGCATGACTGTGTACGTGGCGGAGGACTTCGAACCCGACGAGGCAGACATCCTCCGGCGGTACTTCACGAACCTCGACGGCCCGGTGTTTGCGCTGGTCAACCTGCCCGAGGTGGTGAAGGGCGCCCTCTTCGCTCGGTACAGCCGGTCGGCCAAGAGCCTGCGCCGGCTGTTCCTCGACGAGTTCGTCGGTGACCTCGACATCTCGGGCGACCAAACCGTCGACGCCACCGTCGGACTGCGCCGGGCCGAGGAGCTGTACGACCGGGTGTTCTTCGAATACGGCGACGACTCGGTGGCCCAACTCGGCGGGGTGCACCTCGCCTGTGAGCAGTCGTCGAACCTGCTGACGAAGGTCCTCGAGTGGGGCCGCCTGATGAGCTACCTCGAGCAGTCGACGCGCTACATCGCGTACGACACCCGGCTCGGCGGCCGCTACCGCTTCTACCGCGACCCGGCGATCCTCGCCTCGCCCCTCGGCACCCGGTACGTGGGGGAGATGGACCGCCTCTTCGACTCGTACGCCGAGCTGCTCCCGGAGGTGCAGGAGTGGTGCCGGGAG
>JBEEFW010000115.1:0-23899 GCA_041166385.1 Acidimicrobiaceae bacterium
CCGCTGCCTTCTTGGCTGCCGACTTCTTCGCGGGTGCAGCGGCCTCGCCGTCAGCCGGCTTCTCGTCGGCGGGCCTGCTTGTCGGGTGGCGTTTGCGAGTCTCCTTCGCCGCCTTCACGCTGGCCTCCAGGGCCGCCATCAGGTCGACCACCTTGTCCGGACTCACCGGTTGTGGCGCTGACACGATCTCGGTCTCGCCCGCCGCCTTGCGCTCGATCAGCTCGAGCACGCGGTTGCGGTACGTGTCCTCGAACTTGCCGGGTTCGAAGTCGGCCGAAAGCGACTCGATGAGTTGCTCGGCCATCGCCAGCTCTCGATCGTTCACGTCGATCTTGCCGACGCCGTCGAGCTCGGAGATGCCTTCGGTGTCGTTGACCTCGTCGGCGTAGACCATCGTCGACAAGAGCAGCTTGCCGTCCTTCGGACGCACCGCCGCGAGGTACTGCTTCGACCGCATCACGAAGCGAGCGATGCCCACCTTCTGCGACCGCTCCATCGCCTCCGCCAGCAACGCGTACGGCTTGATGGTCGCCTTGTCCGGAGCGAGGTAGTAGGCCGAGTCGTAGAAGATCGGGTCGATCTCGGCGAGGTCGACAAACTCCTCGATGTCGATGGAGCGCACCGCTTCGGGGTCGAGGGTGGCCAGCTCGTCATCGTTGATGAGGACGTACTCGCCGGACGGCAGCTCGTAGCCCTTCACGATGACGTCGTTGGGCACCTCGGAGCCGTCGGCTCCCGACACCTTCTGGTACTTGATCCGGGCCCCGGTGCGGCTGTCGATCTGATTGAACGACACCGACTTCCGGGACACCGCGTTGAAGAGCTTGACCGGGATGTTGACCAGCCCGAAGCTGATCGACCCACTCCATATGGCTCTGGGCATGAACACAAGTGTGCCTGGTCGCCAGCGCCTCGTGCCACAATCGTGGTGCAGCACCGCGAAATCGCGCCGATGGTCCCGCCTGTTGGGTTGTCAGGCGACGTGATCGTCGACGCAACGAGTCTCAGCCGCTCGAGACCGCGGCTCGAGCGGTCGCGATGGACGTGACTCGTTGGTAGACGATCAGCCGGTACTCGCCCGCGATCAAGTCGGTCACGTAGACCGGATGGTACGCAACGGTGAACCAGGGCTGGTCGAGCGCGACCTCGAAGTCCCAACGAGGGCTGTGCACCACCCAATAGTCGGGCTCTGTTCGCTCGAGCCACGACACGAAATCGACGCGCCGCACCTCCGCGATCGACGTCGTGTCGAGCAGACCCAGATAGTCGACGATGGGCCGGTCGGAGACCCATCCGATCGTGCCGATCTCCGTCGCGGCGATCCGAGCGTTGGATGGCGTGTTGGACGCGAGCCATTCACCCATGGCCACGTAGTGGGCATTGGTCGCCCTCGTGTAGACGGGCGACCTCGAGGCGGCCACGACCGTTCCTGCAAGCAGCGCTATCGCGATTCGAGGAGCGCTGCCGCGCGCCGCAGTGGTCAGGCGATCGAGAAACCAGTCGACGGCGATGGCCGCGAGGAGGGCAAGCGTGAACAGCTCCCACGCGTAGTACCAGTAGTACGCCGGCACGTTGAAGACCAGCCCGTAGGCCATCGTGTGCAGCGCGGTCGCGATCACGAGGGGCGCGACGATCCGGCGCAGGCGTCGGTCGGCGAGTCCTCGCACCAGGCCGGCGACCGCCAGCGGAGCGACCACGTACAGCCATGTCCTGTAGCCCAACGGGTCGGCCAGGTCGAAGAACCCGCGTAGGAAGATGCGACCATGACCCCAGTAACCGGATTGCCCCTGCGCGACCTTGGCCTCGAGCGTGTCGGGCAGCACCGAACCGAACGTGACGAGCGAGTAGACGACCCAGGGCAACCCGACGAGCGCTCCGGTAACCATCGCCTTGACGGGCGGCCTCTTCCTCACAACCCCTGCTTGGGCGAGGATGACGAGAACGAGGAGCGCGCCCTCCCCCCGGACCAGCACCAGCAGTGCGCAGAACGCCCCGAGCGCGACGTCCCGCTCTCGCGCGTATGCCCACAGGACGGCGCACACGATGGCGAGAAACGGCAGGCTCTCGAGCCCCTTGGTGTCGAGCAGCCCGGCACACGCGAGCACCAACACGGCGGCAGCGGCGCCAACCCACAGCGCGTCCGCGCGTTTGAAGATCGCGGTGAGGAAGCCGGCGATGGCCGCGAGCGACGTGACGAACAGAAGATCGGCGGCATGCGTGGCGGTCCGCATCGGGATCGATAGCAACGCGATCGCCGCCGTGTACGCGGGACTGGTCGCGCCGTTGGCGGTGTTGGTCCCGACGTTGTACGTCCAGCCGTCTCCCCGCTCCAGGTTCCGCGCGAACCGAAGGGTGATCAAGGCATCGTCCGGAAAGAAGCCCCGCATGCGATAGCCGACGATCAGCGCGGCGAAGGCTGCCACCAGAGCGACAAGCGCCGGCTGGTATCCCTCGAGCACTCCGGTGACAGTTGGGCTCGCAGATCGAGCCGGACGCATGGCGAGCCGGCCCACGATGGGGACAATAGTTGTCGCCTGGTCTGCGTCCGCCTGTAGCAGGTTTCGTATAGTCGGCCCCCGGGCTGACAGGCCTCCTCGTGCCTATGACCCCTCACGCCACCAGTCGCAACGCTCGGGTGTGGCGCCGGCGGCGAAGCGCACCCTCATGGCTGATCCTCGTCGTGGCGTACTCCCTCTTCGGGATCACATGGCTGGCCACGACACCTCCCTGGGCGTCTCCGGACGAGCCGTCGTCGCTCGCGTTGGGATTGAGCACAGCGCATGGCCACGTGTTGGGCCGAACGCCCGACTACGGGTACGAGGCGAGCACCTTCCTGGAACAGTGGTACCGGCAGCTGACACGCACGGTTGACCTTCCCGCACGGCAGTACCCGCCTGCACTGATCCCCTGCTTTGCGTTCGATGCGGGGCTCGACGCGTCGTGCCTCGAGGACGAGCCTCTCGCACCTTTCGACCTACCTCCCGAGCAGCTGGCCGGCCGCGATCCTGCGTTGGCGCAGGGAGTCGACATCCGGCTTCTGATCGCGCGGTTGGGCGTGGAGGGCACCACCAGCGCACCTCGCTCGGTGCCGATCAGCTACAACGGCACCTACCAGCCGTTTGTGTATGGCGCGGCCGCCGTGCTCGCGGTACCCGCAACCACACCGACTCGGGCGCTCTTCCTCGCTCGTCTCGCAAACCTGCTGGGCAGCCTGGTCCTACTCGCCACCGGGATTCGGCTCCTCGGCCGTACGGCCGGGCCGGTGCGATGGCTGGGTGCGGCCCTGGCGTTGACGCCGATGGCACTCTTCAGCGCCGCGACGTTCTCGTCGAGTGGCCCCGAGATCGCCGCGGCGTTCTGTCATCTCGTCGCGCTGTTGGAGTGGTTCCGTGAGGGACGCCTCAGCCGACCGGTGCGGCGCGGCCTGTTGTTGAGCGGAGTCGTGCTTGCCGCCGCTCGCAGCATCGGTCCGGCATGGCTGCTTGCGTTCGATGGCACCGCGCTCGTCTCGATCGGACTGCGCTCGATACGAGCTCAGCTGACGTCGGTACGACGCTGGGCATTGACCTATGTCGCAGCTGTCGGCGTCGCGATGTCCGCGTCGCTCGCTTGGCAAGTGTTCGTGCAACCCCGGCCACGACAAGCGAGCGGACGACTCGGGTCGTTCATTCGCACGGCGTTCTATGACATGGGCGATCAAGTTCGTGAGCAGATAGGAGTCTTTGGCTGGCTCGACACCTGGCTGCCAGACGCGGCGTACGTCGTGTGGTCATTGCTCGCGCTGCTGCTGATCGTCGCGGGCATGGCCTGCGCCGGGACGAAGGCTCGCGCGCTGCTTGCCGCGATCGCGTTCACGAGCGTCGCGGCGATGATCGGAGTTGCGGTTCTCATCGCATATCCCGTCGAGTCGGGCTCCCAGGGTCGCTGGACGCTCCCCGTCGTGATGGCCCTCCCACTCGTTGCCGCGATACTGATCGATCGACGCGTCCCGAACCCAAACCCATGGGGCCGCCGCGCATGTGTCGGCGGTGTCACAGCCATCGCAGCCGTGCACGTCCTGTCGCTGTGGACCGCCGCTCGTCGTTACGCAGTCGGGGTCAACGGCGATCAGTGGTTCCTCGGCAACAGCAAATGGCACCCTCCGCTGGGTTGGGCACCATGGATCGCGACCGCGCTCGTCGCGGCCGCGCTGATGGCCTGGGCGTCCTGCGCCGCGCCGGTGGCGGCCGTCCAGACGGAGCAGCCTGACCGTGGGCTATGACCCGTCGCTGCTCACGGCGACCGCAACCGCAGAGGACACTCATTTCTGGTACCGCGCTCGGCGCGAGATCATCGTCGCGGCAGTTGCATCGGGATGGCCACGGCTGGCGCGTGGAAGCCGGATAGTCGAGGTGGGCTGCGGCAACGGCGGCGTGCTCGACGCGTTGGTTCACGCATTCCCGCACACTCACGTGTTCGGTCTCGAGCGCTTTGTCGAGGGCGCGACCACCGCCCACGCACGAACGAAGGCACCGACCGCGGTGTGCGACGTGGCGCGGCTTGCCGTCCGCCCCGGCATCGACGTGATTGGTGCATTCGACGTGATCGAGCATCTGGACGATGACGAAGAAGCTCTCAGCTCGATGCGCGCGGCCCTCGACCCATCGGGCCGCTTGCTCCTCACCGTGCCCGCGCACCCAAGATTGTGGAGTGACTTCGACGAGGCCTCCGGGCACCGACGCCGCTACACCGCGGAGAGCTTGACTGCGGTCCTCGGCCGCTCCGGGTTCGAGGTTCGCTACGTCACGCCCTTCATGACGATCCTGTATGCCGCGGCGCGTGTGCGACGGCGCCGGCACACGACGACCACGTTCGCACACGCCGCTGAGCTCGTCGCGGCTGAGCTGCGGGTGAGTTCTCCGCTCAACGCCGTGCTGTACCGAATGCTGCGTCAGGAAGTTCGGGTCGTAGCCCGTCGTGGCCGTTTGCCCACGGGCACCTCGCTCCTCTGCGAGGCTGTTCCGCGATGACGGTGCACTCGTGAGCGCGCCGGTTGTGCTCCCCGCTGGGGTCTCTGTCGTCATCCCGGTCTTCAACAGCGACGAAACCCTGCCGCCGCTCGTGGAGGGCATCGCGGCGGTGCTGGGCGCTGGGTCCGAACCATTCGAGATCGTGCTCGTCGACGACGGAAGCCGCGACTCGACGTGGCGGCGGTGCGCGGAGCTCGCCGAGTCCCATCGGTTCGTTCGTGCGTTGCGATTGTCGAGGAACTTCGGCCAGCACAACGCGCTGCTCGCGGGTCTCCGCGAAGCTCGTTTTGCGGTAACGGTCACGATGGACGACGACCTACAGCACCCGCCCGAAGAGATCCCTCAGCTGCTCGCCGCACTCGAACAGGGTGCGGACGTTGTCTACGGGACACCATCGGAGCTGCCTCACGGTGTGTTGCGGAACGTGTCATCGCGGATCACCAAAGTGGCAATGGCCAAAGCGGCCGACGCTCGCATCGCCCGTTCTGTTTCCGCCTTCAGAGCGTTCCGCACCGACTTGCGCGGGAGCTTCCAAGAATTCCGAGCCCCATATGTGTCGTTGGACGTCCTGCTGTCGTGGGGTACAACGCGTTTCACGACCGTCACGGTGCGCCACGACGCGAGGACGGTCGGCAGCTCGAATTACACCTTCGGCAAGCTCGTTCGCCACACCTTGAACATGCTCACTGGATTCAGCGTCTGGCCCCTCCGGTTGGCCAGCGTCATCGGTTTCGTGTTCACGATCGTCGGAGTGGGTGTGCTCGTCTACGTGCTGGGCACTGTCACCGTGACGGGACGACCAGTGCCCGGCTTCGCGTTCCTCGCGTCGATCACTGCGATCTTCTCCGGAGCCACGCTTTTCGCCATCGGCGTGATCGGCGAGTATCTCGCCCGGATCTTTCTGACCGTCACCACGCAACCGCCGTACCTCGTGCGGACCGTTGCTGGCGATGAGGAGGAACAAGCGACGTGAATGCGCAGGCACCCGCGCGACTTCTCGAATGGGACTCCGAGCACTGGAACATCCGCATCGCTCGCGTGCGGGAGGGCCCCTTCACCCAGGAGCTCGCGGCGGAACTGGATTACTGGACGGACAGTCATCACGTGCAGTTGCTGTCGTACCTGTGCGACGCCGCGGACGGCGACTCCCTGCTACAGGCACAACTTGCCGGGTTCACCGTCGTCGACGTCCGCATCGAACTCTCGATCGACATCGCCTCGGCTCCAGTCGCGGATCGAACCTCGGAGCTCACCATTCGTTCAGCCACCTCGGACGACGTGCCCCGGCTCTGCGCGATCGCCGCGCGGGTCCACACGGGCACGCGCTTCACGGTCGACCCGCCATTGCGCTCACGAGCCGGCGCGCTCTACGAGCGCTGGATCGAACGCGATGTCGCCTCGAACGGCCTCGCTCTGGTAGCCGTCGCGGACGGCGAGGTGGTCGGCTACCTCACCGCGAGCGTCGATTCGAAGGCTGGATCCATCTCGTTGGTGGGCATCGACGAGTCGGCACGCGGGCGCGGTGGCGGGCATGTTCTCGTGGCGGCCGCACTCGAATGGTTCGCCGCCGAAGGCTGCCTGACGGCCACGGTTGTCACGAGCGCAGCCGCATTGGCGGCCCAACGGCTCTATCAGCGGATGGGTTTCCAGCCATCGGCAATCGGCCTGTGGCTGCATCGCTGGGCGGATCACGCGTAGCCGTCCGATGACCGTGTACCGGATCCCGTTCAACAAGCCGTACCTCACGGGCCTTGAAGGCGACCTCGTCGCCGAGCTCGGTCGCCTCGGGCACCTGTCCGGTGACGGCACCTTCACACAGCGCGCCCAGGCGATCCTGGAGGACGAGCTGTCCGCGCACCAGGCACTGCTCACCACCTCTGGCACCCACGCACTCGAGTTGGCGGCCATCCTCACCAACGTCGGCTCCGGCGACGAGGTCATTCTGCCGTCGTTCACGTTCGTATCAACCGCCAACGCCTTCGTGCTGCGCGGTGCGACGCCCGTGTTCGTCGATGTTCGAGAGGACACGCTGAATCTCGATGAGCACCTGCTTGGTGATGCGATCACCGATCGAACGAAGGTCGTGGTTCCCGTGCACTACGCCGGCGTTGGTTGCGAGATGGACGAGATCATGACGGTCGCACATGCGGCGCACGCCGTCGTCGTCGAGGACAACGCCCTCGGCCTGTTCGGAAGCTACAAGGGTCGGCCTCTCGGCTCATTCGGTGCGCTGGCCTGCCAGAGCTTCCATGAGACAAAGAGCTTCTCCTGCGGCGAGGGTGGCGCGCTGGTGATCAATGCTCCCGAGCTGTCAGCGCGCGCCGAGATCGTGAGAGAGAAGGGCACCGACCGCAGCCAATTCTTTCGTGGACTCGTCGACAAGTACACGTGGCGTGACATCGGCTCGAGCTATCTGCCGTCGGACATCCTTGCCGCGTTCCTGTGGGCCCAACTCGAGCAGCGAGCCAGCATCCGAGCCCGCCGCCGTGCCATCTGGGAGCGCTATCACGTCGAGCTGGCCGACTGGGCGACCGCCAACGGTGTGCGCCAGCCGACGGTTCCCGACCATTGCGAGGCGGCCCATGGCTCGTACCACCTCGTGTTGTCCGAGCCGACAGAGCGCGATGCGCTCATCGCTCGTCTCCGTGATCAAGGGATCCTGTCCGTGTTCCACTACCTGCCTCTGCACTTGTCACCGATGGGCCTCGCGTTCGGCGGTCAACCGGGTCAGCTGCCGGTGACGGAGTGGGTGTCCGATCGGCTGGTCCGCCTTCCCTTCTTCAACGACCTGCAGGAGTCAGAGCAGCACGACGTGATTCGGGCAGTGACCGGCACGAATGGTCGTTGATCACACGACGCCGCGGTCACTGGCCCAACGGGTGAGCTCGTGGCGGGTGGACAGCTGGAGCTTGCGCAGGACGGCGGACACATGGGTTTCCACCGTCTTCACCGAGATCTCGAGCCGCCGCGCGATCTCCTTGTACGTGTAGCCGCGAGCGATCAGCCGTAGGACGTCGCGCTCGCGGGCGGTGAGCTTGTCGAGCTCGGGATCGTCACGGGCCTCGGCGGAGGCGGTGGCCACCACGGGTTCGCCGGCGAACGCGTCCAATACGAACCCCGCGAGGCGCGGGCTGAACACCGCATCACCCTCGTGCACGCGGCGCACGGCGTCGGCCAGCTCGTCAGGGCCGATCGACTTCGTGACGTAGCCGCGAGCCCCCGCGCGGATGACGGCGATCACGTCCTCCGCCGCATCCGACACCGACAGCGCGAGAAACTTCGTGTCGGGATGCGTGCGCAGCACCGACTCGATGATCGCCTTGCCACCACCACCGGGGAGGTGCACATCGACCAGCACCACGTCGGGCTGCGTGTCGCGGATCGCGCCGACGGCCTCGTTGACCTCCGTGGCCGTACCGACGACATCGACACGCGCCGCCAACTCGGCCTGCACGCCCGAGAGGAACAGCCGGTGGTCGTCGACCAAGAACACGCGGGTCGTCACAGGCGCTTGAGCTCCAGCGCGACTTCGGTGCCTTCGCCCGCTGTCGACGTGATGACCGCCGAGCCACCGTTGCGCGCCATGCGTTGACGAATCGACTCGGCGATCCCGCGTCGATCCTCGGAAACGAGGGCTGTGTCGAAGCCGCAGCCGCGGTCGCGCACGAACGCGGAGAGCCGATCCGGCTCGGCTTCGACGTACAGCGACACGGTCTCGACACCTGCGTGCTTGGCGGCGTTCACTGCAGCCTCGCGGGCCGCCTGCAACAGCGATTCGACACGCGCGTCGACACCGCACTCGCCGACGGTGACGACCTCCACCTCGATGCCGTGCAACTCCTCCACTTCCGCAACCATCGCATCAACTGCGGCCGCCAGCGTGCCGTTGTGCCCGTTCGCCATCGCCAGCCGGTCGCCGTACAACCAAGAACGCAGCTCGCGCTCCTGACGACGGGCGAGCAACGCCAGCTGACGAGGACGATCGGCGTTGCGCTGGATGAGCGCGAGTGTCTGCAACACCGAGTCGTGCAGGTGGGCGGCAACCTCGGCCCGCTCCTCCGAACGAATGCGCTCGCGCCGTTCCTCGCTGAGGTCGGCAAGCAGACGTCGGATCCATGGACCCAGGATGACGGCCAGGCCGGCGATGGTCACGACCATCGCCAACCCGACTTGCCGCGCGGCGCCCAACGCGTCGTTGGCGGCGAGGAAGGCGACGATGCCGGCGAACACGAGGACCGCACCGACTCCGAGGCGCAGCACACCTTGCCGCCCGCCGAGCACGACCTGGAACGGCCGTCCCGCGACCTGCGTCAACCGGGCGCGCTCCGTGTCGTCGGATTTCGCCCACAGGACGGCCACGCCGAAGCCGGCGAGCGTGAGCGGCCACACGACCGCATCACTGAACCAAGGCCCGACGTTGCGCAACAGCAACACCGTTCCCGCGACGATGAGACCGATGGCCAGCGGCTGCCGCAGGTCGCCGCGGTGCAGATCGAGCCTGCCGATGCGGTTGCCCTCCGCCCCGTGCTCGCCGTCGGGGCCCGGCATGAGCCACCACAGCCCCAGGTAGAGGGGAATCCCCAAACCGCCCGCCACGGCCAGGACGACGAAGCCGACGCGCACGATGATCGGATCGACGCGCAGCGCCTCGGCCACACCGCTGGAGACGCCAGCGATCGCGCGATCTGACCCGCGCTGCATCGTGGTGATGCGGAAGCGATGCCAGTGCGCGCGTTTGCCCACGTCGTCGATGATTCCACAGGCCTCCGGGACCGACCATGGGACATCACCCCGAGAGTGTCGGGGTCATCCCCGATTGTCGGGATGGCCGCGCGACCCGAAGATGAGGCCCATGGAACCGCAATCGACCACCGCGCCCCGCTTGGTGCGGCGCTCTGAGGGCAGGTTGATCGCCGGAGTGTGCAAGGGCATCGCCGATCACTTCGGTATCGACCCGATCCTCGTACGCATCGTGTTCGTGGTGATCACGTTCTTCGGCGGCGCCGGCGTCATCGCCTACGCCGCCGCGTGGCTGCTCATCCCCGAAGAGGACGAGACCACGAGCATCGGCGAGCGCATCCTGCGCGAGCATCGCTGGGGGCGCATCGCGGGATTCGTCCTCATCGCCATTGCCATCTCGTCGCTCCTGCGGCCCGTCTGGTGGGCCGGAGGGCACGGACTGTTCGCCGTGCTGCTCATCATCGGCGGCCTCTACCTCTTGTCCCCCGGATTCACGGGACGAAGCGACCCGCCGCTTGCGCCACCTGCAGACATCCCACTCACACAGGAATCGGCGCCGGAATCACCTCGCCCTCGCCCCAAGCGGCGCGGCGGACTCGGGGCGCTCACGTTCGGACTGCTGTTCGTCGGCGGTGGCGTCGTCGGGTTGCTGCTCGCCGCGGGCAACACCGTCGAGCCGACCTACGTGTTCGCCGCGGGGTTGCTCATCGTCGGGGCCGCGCTCGTGGTCAGCACGTGGTTCGGACGCAGCTTCGTGCTCATCCCGATCGGCCTCGTGCTCGTCGGCCTCATGTCGGTCAGCACCGTCGTCGACGTGCCGATCACCGGCGGCATCGGCGATCAACGCGCCACACCGCTCACGCTTGCCGACCTGCACGACGAGTACCACCTCGGCATGGGTGAGCTGCGCCTCGACCTCACCCACCTCAGGCTCGATCGCGGCAGCGTGCACACCGTCAAGGCGACCGTCGGCATCGGCTCGCTGCGCGTGACGATCCCGCGCGACGCGACCGTCGAGGTCCACGGACATGCCGGCATGGGCGAGCTTCGCCTCGTCGACCAGCGCGAGGGCGGCATCCGTGTCGATCGAGACGCCACCGTGCCAGCGGGAGGCGAGAACCCTCCCAGGATCGTGCTCGACGTCCAGGTCGGCATCGGGGAGGTGAGAGTCAGCGATGCGGCGGCATGACGCCAACGTCACCGGCCTCGTCTCCGGGCTGCTGTTCATCGGGGTCGGGATCTACGGCCTGTCGGTCGGATCCGATCAGCTGGCCGACGCGCTGCGGTGGCTGTGGCCGATCACACTGCTCGGTTTGGGCGTCGCACTCCTCGCCGGCTCATCGCGCCAGCACAGCTCGCGCGACGAGGTCCGTGCCGAACCCCGTGAGGATGGCGAGGTAGAGGAGTCCGGTGGCGGCCATGACGGCGGAGTAGGCACGTTCCTTTAGCGCGGCCCGCGTGACGACGACCAACGCGATCGTCGTGACCGCACAGGCGACCCAGAACCAGCCGAGCAGTCCGGCGTAGCCGTCGTCGATCGACCCGTTCAACACCGACACCATGCCCGTCGGCCACAGCAGCGACGCCACTTCGAGCGGCCACACGATCCCGACCCAGCGCACCATCTCGAGCAAAGGGCCACGCGACAGACCCGGCTGCACCAGGTACCAGTGCCCGAGCAACATGGCGTCGGACACGCACCCGAGGAAAGCGGCGCCGACGAGTGTGCGCACGACGGACAGCAGCGCGGGATCACCCGCGTGCACGCCCGCGGCGATGAGGCCGACGGCCCCGATGGTCGGCGCGATCAGATCGAGGTGCGCCGGAAATGCGGCGACACCGTCGCGGCGCCGGTCGACCGACACGGCCAGCGCGACGGCCGCGGCCACGGCGACCAACGCCGATGCCACGTCGCGCACCGGAAGCGCGTCGACCCGAACCCCGATCGCCGCAGCCGCGGCGGCCATCACCAGGTAGATCGACCGCAGTAGCCAGCCGTAGCCGGCGCTGACCATCCGCCGGCGCGACGTGATCCAGAGGAAGAGCAGGCCGCCGGTCGACCATTGCAACAGGACGGTCGCGCCCTCGAGCTTGATCACGCGTTACCGACTGTCGATGGTCAGGCGTCGACGACGACGAGGCCGTGGTCGGCGGTGTTGAGTGCGTCGGGACCGGACTCGGCCGCGACGACGATGTCTTCGAGCCGAGCTCCCCACTGGCCCGGCAGGTAGATGCCCGGCTCGATGGAGAACGCGTGGCCCGGTGCGAGTGCCTCGCAGTTGCCGCCGACGATGTACGGGTCTTCGTGTTCCTCGATGCCGATGCCGTGACCGGTGCGATGGATGAAGTACGGCCCGTACCCGCCCTCGGTGATGATGCGACGCGCAACCGCGTCGACGTCCTCGCACGGCGTTCCGACCGTGGCGGCCGCAACCGCGGCCTGCTGTGCTTCGTGCAGGATCGTGTAGGCGTCGCGCACTTCGCTCGGAGGCCGGCCGCCTCCGGTCCACACACATCGGGTGATGTCGGAGCAGTAGCCGACACCGTGGCCCGGGACACCGTTCACCACGGCGTCGTGGTCTTGGAACATGGTTCCGCCGAAGTCGCAGAGCACGACCTCGCCTGCGCTGATCGTGTAGGCGCCGGGCTCGTGATGCGGACTGGCGGCGTTCGGGCCGGCCGCGACGATCGCGAAGTTCACCCGCCGATGTCCTTCGGCCACGAGGCGTCGACCGATGTCCTTCGACACCTCGGCTTCGGTGCGGCCGACGAGCGGGATCTCACCGCGTTGCAGTTGCGCCGCCACACGGTCGGCGGCCACGGCCGCCCGCCGGAGCGCGGCGATCTCGGCCGCGTCCTTGACGGCACGGAGGGGCCCCATCACCTCGCTGCCCTTGCGGAACGCGGTCTTGGTCATGCGAGCTTGCAGGTCGACGAGAAAGCGCGCCCACGTGCGGTCCCCGATCGCCGCCGTGCGCGGGGCGCCCGCGATGCCCGCGACGATCTCCACAGGGTCGTCGGTCTCCTCCCACGAGACGATCGAGAACAGCTCCGGGTGCTCGGTGACGCGCGGGGCCTCGAGCCTCGGCACGACCAGCGCCGCGTCACCGTCGGCGGGTAGCACGAGCATCGTGAGCCGCTCGAGCGGCATCGCCTCGTACCCGGTCAGGTACGGCAGGTCCGGCCCGACGGACAGCAGCAGCACGTCGACATCGAGTTCGCGCATGCGAGAACGGGCGCGCGTGATCCGTTCGCTGAGCACGGCCTCAGGCTAGGTGAGGCTTGCGAACGTCGGCCGCCGAGGCGAATCCAGGTCGAACGAAGCCGCCGCTGGGGCGAAGCCCAGGCGGCCGTTCGACAGCACCTACGAGCGAGCCGAAGGCGAGTGAGTTGGTGTCGAGAAACGGGAGCGGCGCACGACCACCATTCCGCCAACAGCCACTGCGAACAGCGCGCCACCGAGCAGCGTGTCGGTCGTTCCGCCCGTGCGGGCGAGGTCGGGCGGCGGCGCTTCGCGTGACGCCTCGAGCGCCCCGACACCTTCGACGCTGGTTGCCGCCAGGTCGAGGCGGATGCCGTCCTCGACTCCTGTCAGCAGGTGGAGGCTGACACCGGACGCATTGGCGTGGGTCACCCCCTGGTCGTCGGTGCTCTGCGTGCCGCCGGCGACCGTGATGCACGAGTCGAGCGGGGCGGGCAGGCCGAGGCACTGGCTCTGGCCCGGCGCGACCGAGATCGGATTCGTGGCGAGATTCAGCGCGGTGGCGATGTCAGGCGCGAACGTCGCCGTCACGATCGACGGCAGATAGGCGACGGTCGCCTGCCCGGTGTTCCGGTCGATGCTGATGGTGTTGGAGGCCGCGCCGACCTCGATGGTGAGCACCGGCGCAAGCTCCAGGGCCTCGCGCGGCAACACTTCGATGACCGCTCCCTGCGCCGCCGCGGTGGCGGTTTCGGTCGCCGCATCGGCACCTGACGTCGAGTGCGACGGTCCGAGCGTGATTCGAATGAGGTCGCCCCCCGTGATCGCGTCGATCAGCTCGCTGATGAGGTCCTCCGCGGTGATGCCGGACTGATCGACCGCAGCAAAGACATCTTTGAGGCTGGGAAGCAGCTGTTCGGTGATCGCCGAGTTGATGTCGTTGAGGCTGTTGCCCAGAAGATCGTTGGCATCGATGTGGATCGCCGCGACCGTTGCGTTGCCGACCGAGCCGGGGAAGCCGTTTGCGACCAGCGCGGTCGCGGAAGAACAGGCGGTGACCAAGTCGACGACCGGCACGTCCGGCGGCAGGCTGATGGGCCCGCACTCCTCCGGCTTGTCGTCGCTCGCCGTGTTGGCGTCGGCCGATGCGGCTTTGGCCTGTTGGTTGTCGAGGGACGGAATCAATGCCCCGATCCCTGCCGCGGCGGCCTTCGGATCGGACGCGTTCTCGGCGTGGGTGATCCCGAAGGTCACGCCCTGCCCGAAAACGCTCAACGCGAGCGCGGTCGCATCGGCCTTGGCGTGGTACGAGCCTGGCGACGTCGTGTCGGCGTTCGCCACCGCAGGCGAGACGAGCAAGAACGTGGTGACGACGGTGGCAACGGTGGCGGCGATACGCGATCGCGGTCGTGACATGTGCGGCGGACCCCTCTGAACTGACCCCTACGGAAGCGGACTACTTCGCCACGGATCGCGTTTCCCCCTTCTGTGCCAAGGGAAACCGACGCGAAATCGCAACATTCGCGGCCTCGCCGGCGTGATAGCTCGACCGGGTCAACGCCGATGACTCGATATGTCCGATTCCGAGGGCCTCGCCCGCCACCTTCAGCCGAGCGAACTCGTCGGGGCTCCACCACCGGGCGACGGGCAGGTGCTGCGCCGTCGGGCGCAGGTACTGGCCGATCGTGACGATGTCGGTCCCGACGGCGCTGAGATCGGCCAGGGTCGCAACCACCTCGTCCTCGCGCTCGCCCAACCCGAGGATCAGGCCGGACTTCGTCGTGAGCCCAGCGGCCTTGGCGCGAGCGAGGACCGCGAGGCTGCGGGCATAGGACGCATTGGGACGCACGGCCCGCTGCAGGCGGGCGACCGTCTCGATGTTGTGGTTGAGCACGTCGGGGGCGGCGTCGAAGATCGTGCGCAGCGATTCGGGGTGACCCTTGCAGTCAGGAATCAGGACTTCGACGCGCACGGACGGTGTCCGCCCACGAATCGCTGCGATCGTCGCCGCGAATGCGGCGGCTCCCCCATCGTCGAGATCGTCGCGCGCGACCGCGGTGACGACCACGTGCCGCAGCCCCATGCGCGTGACCGCCTCGGCCACGCGATGCGGTTCGCCATCGTCGATCGGCAAAGGATGGCGCGTGTCGACGAGGCAGAAGCCACAGGCGCGGGTGCAGCGCTCCCCGTTGATCATGAAGGTGGCGGTGCCGTCGGACCAGCACTCGAAGATGTTCGGGCAGCCGGCCTCCTCGCACACGGTGACGAGCGAGAGGTCGCGCATCGTCTTCTTCAGGCGGACGTAGTCGTCGGTGATGCGGAGGCGAGCTTTGACGTGCGCAGGCTTGCGGGACTCGATCGACAGCCCGTCGGTGACGCCGGCCTCCTCGAGTCGGCCGAGCAGCCGAAGCGGTCGATCGTGGGGCGTGCTCCACACGACGTCTTGCCGTTCCCAGCCGTCGCCGCCCCATCGCTCCGTGGCTCGCGCGGTGACCGCGTCGACGACGGCGTGCATGTCGACCGCGATTCCCTCCGCCGCCAGCGAGGTGACGGATTTGTCGGTGATGCCGCACGGAATGATGTGATCGAAGTACGTGAGGTCGGGCGCGACGTTGAGCGCGAACCCGTGCATCGTGCGGCCGCGGCTGAGCTTCACGCCGATCGCGGCGATCTTGCGGTCCTCGATCCACACGCCCGGATAGCCGTCGAGGCGGCCGGCGCGCTGCACGCCGAGGTCGGTGAGCGTGTCGATCAGCAGCTGCTCGACGGACCGCACGTACGCGACCGTGTCGGCCATGCCCCCGCCGCGCTTCCCCGGCACCGTGAGGATCGGATAGCCGACGAGTTGCCCGGGCCCGTGATACGTGACGTCGCCCCCGCGGTCGGCGCGCACCAGCTCGGCACCAACGTCCGCGGGTGGGACGAGCAGGTTGCCCATGTCCGCCCGAACCCCGAGCGTGTACACGTGCGGATGCTCGAGCAACAACAGGTGGTCGTCCGTCGAGGTCGTGAACAGCCCGCGCTGCAACGCGTGCGCATCCCTATACCGAACCCGCCCAAGCCAACGGACGCGCAACATCACGCCACCCCTTCGAAATCCCACTCAGACGTACACACTTTTGTGTACGTCTGAGTGGGATTTGCCTGGGTCACAGCTCTTGGGACCAGTCGCGGGTCTCGAGGTCTTCCTTGACCTGGCGGAGAAACGCGGTGGCGTAGGCGCCGTCGAACGCTCGGTGATCCCAGGCGAGCGCGATGTTGCCGACAGAGTGGATGGCGATGCCCTCGCTGCCGTCTGGAAGATCCACGACGACCGGCCGCCGCTTCACGCCGTCGGTGGACAGGATCGCCACCTGCGGCTGGTTGATGATCGGCAGCGTGACGAGCGTGCCGTAGGGACCGGGGTTCGTGATCGTGAACGTGCCACCGACGATGTCGTCTGGGCTGAGCTTCTTGCCCCGAGCACGCGCCGCGAGCTCACTGATCTCCCGCGCGATGGCGCGCAACCGCTTCGTCTCCGCGTCGTGGATGACCGGCACCATCAAGCCCTTGAAGTCGAGATCGACGGCGATGCCGAGGTTCACGTAGTTGTGCACGATCAACTCGGTCTCACCGAATGTCGCGTTCACTTCCGGGTAGTCGCGAATCGCGTCGACGACCGCACGTGCGATGAACGGAAGGTAGGTGAGGCTGAAGCCTTCCTCGGCCTTCCAGTTCTCGCGTTCGGCGCGCCGCACGCGTTCGACCGCTTCGTAGTCGACCTCGATGACCGCGTAGACGTGCGCAGACGTCTGCTTCGAACGGATCATGTGCTCGGCCGTGCGCTTGCGGATGTTCGAGAACGGGATCGACGTGTCGCGCTCGCCGCTGCGCGCGATTGGCTCCGGCTTGGCGCGCTCGCGCGCCGGAGCGGCCGCCGGTGCGGCCGTCTTCGGTGCCGCCTCGATGAGCGCCTGCACGTCGTTGCGCGTGATGCGGCCACCCGCGCCCGTGCCCTTGATCTGCGCCGGGTCGAGTCCGTGCTCGGAGATCAACCGGCGCACGACGGGTGACAGCAGCTTGCCGTCGGCGTCGGTCCTCGGCGCTTCGGTCGGTGGCGCTTCTGCCGTCGGCGCCTGCGATGTCTCGGGCGCGGGCGCGGCCTTCGCCTTCGGCTCGGGCTCGGGCTCGGCTGCTTCGGGCTCGGCTGCTTCGGGCTCGGCGTCTTCTGCCGCCTCGGATTCTGCTTCCGCAGGCGTGGGCTCCTCAGCCGGCGCTTCCTTGGCCGCAGGCACATCGCCGGCGCTGTCGCCCGACGGCGGTCCGTCGGAGATCACCGCGAGCACCGCGCCGACGTCGACGGTCTCGCCCTCGGGTACACGGATCTCCGCGACATACCCAGCAACGGGAGACGGCACCTCGGAGTCGACCTTGTCCGTCGAGACCTCGAAGAGCACCTCGTCTTCCTTGACCTCGTCGCCGACCTGCTTGAACCACTTCGTGATCGTGCCCTCGGTGACGGTCTCACCGAGCTGCGGCATCGTTACGTCAGCCATGGAGGCTCCTCCCGGTCAGCGCCATCACCGACTCGCCGAACAACTCGCTCAACGTCGGGTGCGGCTGGATGAAGTGCGCGACCTCGTCAACCGTCGCTTCCCAGTTCACGGCGAGATACCCCTGACCGAGTTGCTCGGTGACCCAGGGTCCGGCCATGTGGACGCCGAGGATTCGGCCGCCGTTCCCCGTCTGTGGATCCTTCTCCGCGATGATCTTCACGATCCCGTCGGCCTCACCGATGATGAGGGCCCGACCGTTGCCCATGTAGCGATGCTTCGACGTCACCACGTCGAAGCCCGCCTCCTTCGCCGACTCCTCGGAGTGGCCGGCGGACGCGACTTCAGGATGGCAGTAGATGCACAGCGGAACCTTGCCGTAGTCGACGGGCACGGGATCCTCGCCGAGGATGTCCTTGATCACGACGATGCCTTCGGCGAAGCCGACGTGCGCGAGCTGCGGGGTGGCGACGAGGTCGCCCACCGCCCAGATGCCGTCCTCCGCGGTGCGACAGCGCTCGTCGACCTCGACAAAGCCTCGTTCGCTCACCACCACCGCGGTCTGCGACCCTTCGAGGCCGAGCGACTCGGCGTAGGCGCGGCGACCGACGGAGATGACGACGAGGTCGACCTCGACCGACTCGCCGTCGCCGAACTGCACCGAGGTACCGCCACCCTTCTTGTTGGGCGTGTGTCCCGTGACGGCGACACCGGTGCGTACGTCGATGCCCCGCTGCTTGAACGACTTCAACAGCACCTGGGTGACGTCTTTGTCGACACCCGGAAGGATTTTCGGCAGCGCTTCGAGGATCGTGACCTTCGTGCCGAGGTCGCTCATCATCGAGGCGAACTCACAGCCGATGGCGCCACCGCCAACGACGACCGCAGAGCCTGGCAGCTTGTCGATCGAGAGCAACTCGTCACTCGTGACGACGAGCTTGCCGTCGATGTCGAATCCCGGAATCGTGCGCGGCACCGACCCCGACGCAAGGATGATCGCGTCGGCGGTCAGCTCGACGTCGCCGCTCTCACCGCCGCCCACCTTCACGGTCTTGTTCGGGTGCAGCGTGCCGGTACCGAGGTACGTGGTGACCTTGCGTCCCTTGAGCAGTCCTTGCAGGCCCTTCCACAATCCGTCGATCACCTTCTGCTTGCGGGCCATCGTCACCGACCAGTCGAGTTCGGGCTGATCGGTGAGGATCCCGAACTCCTTGGCATTCGAGACGTGCCGGTACGCCGCCGCCGTCTCGAGCAGCTCTTTGGCCGGGATGCAGCCGACGTGCAGACAGGTGCCGCCGACCTTGTTGGTCTCGATGATCCCGATGTCGAGCCCGGCGGATGCGCCGTACAACGCCGCGGCATAGCCGCCCGGGCCGCCGCCGATGATCACGACGTCATGGTGAGCTGTGGCCACGTGAGGAAACTAGCGGCGACGAGCCGCCACGACTACGGGTGGGCGGTGGTCTCGCCCTCGAGCTCGTTCACACAGAGATTGCGCAGCTCCATGAGGAGGGCACCCTCGCCCATCGACCGGTCGAGGCGGGGCAGTGCGGTGAGCCCGAGCGCCGGCACTGCGACCCGATTGATGAGACCGTGACTGGTCGGCTCGCTGACTTCGGCGCGCCCGACCAACACTTCCTGCACCTTTTCGCCGTCGCGGAGTCCGGTGAACACGATCTCCACCGGAGCGTCGGCCTGCTCGATGAGCCGGCGAGCGAGATCGGTGATGCGTACCTGATCGCCCATCTCGAGCACGAGCACCTCTCCGCCCTCGCCGATGGCGCCGGCTTGGATGACGAGCTGCACGGCCTCTTCGATCGTCATGAAGTAGCGCGACACGTCGGGGTGGGTGACCGTGACCGGGCCTCCGGCCTCGATCTGGGCGCGGAACGTGGTCAGCACCGAACCGCGGCTCCCGAGCACATTTCCGAAGCGCACGCTGATGTAGGTGCCGCGCCCGTGCGTGTCGGCCGCCGCGCTCAAACGCTCCGTGATCCGCTTCGTGTAGCCGAGCACGCTGGTCGGGTCGGCGGCCTTGTCCGTCGAGACGTTCACGAATCGAGTCACCCCGTGGGCCAGCGACACCTCGAGGACGTTCAACGTGCCGAGCACGTTCGTCTTGACTCCTTCTTCGGGATGCAGCTGCAGGAGCGGGAGATGTTTGAGCGCCGCGGCATGGAAGACGACTTCCGGCTCATGCTCGGCGAACACCTCTTCGAGGCGAGAGCGATCTCGCAGGTCGGCCACGATGAGATGACGCGAGTCGAGGAGCGCTCGCCCTTCGATGGACAACTGGACCGCTTGCAGCGCGGACTCGTCGCGATCGAGCATCGCGAGAGCAGCCGGCGTGAACCGGGCGACCTGACGGCAGAGCTCGGCGCCGATCGACCCACCGGCCCCAGTCACGAGCACGCGCCGTCCGGAGAGATAGTCGGCGATCGCGGCGATGTCAGTGTCGATCTCGCGCCGCCCCAGTAGGTCGGCCTCCGTGAGCGGACGGATGTCGCTCTCGCCGACTCGACCGTCGAGCAGCTCACCGACCGGAGGTAGCACTCGCACTTGCAGGCCGGCCGCGACTCCGACTTCCGAGAGCTCGCGGACGAGCGCGGCATCGGCACTCGGGATGGCGATCAGCATGACGTCGGCGTCGTACTCCTGCGCGACGCGACGAAGGTCTTGGCGGCGACCACGAACCGGGACGCTGCGGATCCGCAGATGCTGCTTGCGCGGGTCGTCGTCGACGATCGCCACGGGGAGATAGCGGCTGGACGGATTGCGCAGCATCCCGGTGATGACCTGATTGCTCCCTTCGCCCGCGCCGAAGACGACCATGCGCGAGGCCTCGTTCTCGTCAGGCCGGCGTCGGCGCTCGAGCGCGAGTCGCCATCCGTAACGGACACCGCCCATCGCGAGCAGCGCGATCGATGTCGCGATCGCCGGTGCGCTGATCGGCACCCAGCGGGGTTGCCAATCGATCAGCGTGATGAACGCTCCGGTCACGAGCACACAACGGGCCAGCGCGGCGACTTCCTCGAAGCTGCCGAAGCTCCAGCGACCGACGTACAAGCCCTCGTAGGTGCCGAGCACGAGGTGGACAACAGCCAGGATCGGGAGGATCTTGCCGAGGTCCTGCCAGTGGACCGGGCGAAAGTCGAACTCGTAGCGCAAGAACGCCGCCAGCATCATCGCCAGTGACCAGATGGCCACGTCGACCAGCATGGTCGCGACAAAACGGTAAGGCCCGAGCAGTGAATGGAGCCGCCTTGGCCACGGCTTGCGTTCCGCCGGTCCCACGGAGCAAGAGTAACGTGCGCCGCGAATCGCCATGAGCACACGTCGTTTGATCATCGCCGCCCTCTTGTGCGGGCTGGCCATCCTCGTGGCCTTCACCGCGCAAGTGCTCACTGCGAAGTGAGCGCTACGTAGCGATGAAGAATGCGCTCGGAGCCGTGCAGGCCGCTCTCGTCCTCGGCGGAGGCTCGGAGATCGCCCACACGACCATGCGCAAGCTCGTCCGCAACGGCTGCACCACGGTCGTGCTCGGCGTCCGCGAGCCATCGTCCGTGCGCGCGCAGCTCGACGAACTGAAGGTTGATGGCGCCACCACGGCCAAAGCGATCGCATTCGACGCGAACAACCCGAGCAGCCACCGGTCCGTGGTCGAGCAATGCTTCGTCGACCACCCCGACATCGATCTCGTGCTCATCGCCTTCGGGGTTCTCGGTCACGGAGCAGGCATCGACAGCGCGCCACTCGAGGCGGCCGAAGCCGTGACGACCAACTACGTCGGTGCCGTGTCGTCCGGCTTGGCCGCCGCCCACTGTTTGCGCGAGCAAGGGCACGGGACGATCGTGGTGTTGTCGTCCGTCGCAGGAGAGCGCGCTCGCCGGTCGAACTTCGTCTACGGCTCATCGAAAGCCGGACTCGACGCGTTCGCGCAAGGGCTCGGCGATGCGCTCGCGGGCAGTGGCGTCCGCGTGGTGGTGGTTCGTCCGGGATTCGTGCATTCGAAGATGACCAAGGGTCTCGATCCCGCGCCGTTCGCAACGACGCCCGAGGCGGTCGCCGACGCGATCATCGACGCGCTCGCGTCCGGCAAGGAGATCGTCTGGGTCCCGTCGGTGCTGCGCTGGGTGGCGTTCGTGTTCCGCCATCTGCCTCGCCCCGTATGGAGAAAGGTCAGCGCGAACCGGTAGCGCGACCGGTTTACGCTGGTGCGATGGTTCGCGAGGAGGTCGAGCTGCGCCCGGTCGACTCGCCCGAGCCCAATCGATCGCTGCTACGCGGCCTGCTGCGGACGGCCCGCCCGAAGCAGTGGACGAAGAACGTGCTCGTGTTCGCCGCGCCTGGCGCAAACGGGTCACTCGGGCATGGCACGGCGCTCGCGCACACGCTGATCGCCTTCGTCTGCTTCTGCCTCGCGGCGAGCGGCACGTACTTCCTGAACGACGCGGCCGATGTCGAGAGCGACCGGCTCCACCCCACGAAGCGCAACCGTCCGGTCGCCGCCGGCGACGTCCCCGTGCGAACGGCACGGGTCGTCGGCGTGGTGCTCATCTTGTCTGCGGTGGGCCTGTCGTTTGCCGCTCGCTGGGAGCTGGCCGTGACGGTCGCGGGCTACGTCGCTATCACCACCTTGTACTCGACCGTGCTCAAAGAGGTCGCGGTCGTCGACATCGTCGCGGTCGCGTCCGGATTCGTGCTGCGCGCCGTTGCCGGCGTGACGGCCACCGGCGTACCGATCTCCGACTGGTTCCTCATCGTCGCGTCGTTCGGCTCGCTCTTCATGGTGGCCGGCAAGCGTCATGCGGAACGCATGGAGATCGGCGAGAGCGCGGCCGCCATCCGCACGACGCTCGGCGAGTACTCCGACAGCTTCCTCGCGTACCTGCGCTCCGTGTCGTCGGGCACCGTGTTCGTCGCCTACTCCATCTGGGCGTTCGAGAAGGCGCAGGAAGCGCACCTCGACGTCCCCTGGTACCAGCTGTCGATCCTGCCGTTCGTGCTGGGCGTGCTGCGGTACGCGCTGCTCGTCGACCAAGGCAAGGGCTCCGCACCGGAAGACGTGGTGATGGGCGACCGGACGCTGCAGGTGATCGGGGTCTGCTGGATCGTCGTGTTCAGCCTCGGTATCTACGGGTCGTAGGCAGACTCGATGCGCGCGTTGGTCACCGGCGCTGCCGGGTTCATCGGTTCGACACTCACGGATTCCTTGCTGGCACGCGATGAGCGCGTGCTCGCCGTCGACTGCTTCACGCCGTACTACGGGCGGTCCGACAAGGAGGCCAACCTCGCGGCCGCTCGCCGGTCGGATCGGTTCGAGCTGATCGAGACCGATCTGCGAACCTGCGAGATCGAACCGTTGCTCGACGGCATCGACATCGTGTTCCACCAGAGTGCGCAGGCCGGCGTGCGGTTGTCGTGGTCTGACGGCTTCGCCGACTACGCCGGCCACAACATCCTCGCGACGCAACGTCTGCTCGAGGCCGTCAAGCGCACGGGTGGCGCCAAGGTGGTCTACGCGTCGAGCTCATCGGTGTACGGCAATGCCGCGACGTACCCGACGACCGAAGACGACCTTCCGCAGCCGCACAGCCCCTATGGCGTGACGAAGCTGGCCGGCGAGCACCTGTGCAACCTGTACGCGGCCAACTGGGGAGTGCCGACGGTGTCGCTCCGGTACTTCACCGTCTATGGACCGCGACAACGTCCCGACATGGCGATCCACCGCTTGCTGGCGGCCGCGCTCGCGCGCGAGTCCTTCCCGCTGTACGGCGACGGCTCGGCGGTGCGCGACTTCACCTACGTCGACGACGTCGTGCTCGCCAACCTGGCGGCTGCGGATCACGACTGTGCGCCGGGCACGGTCGTCAACATCGCGGGAGGATCGTCGATCACGATGAGCGATCTCCTCGCGCTCGTCACCGACGTCACCGGAGAAGCGCCTCTGATCGATCGGCAAGGGTCGCAGCCGGGAGATGTCGCGCGCACCGGCGGCACGGTGGAACGAGCGGGAGCGCTGCTCGACTGGAAGCCGTCCACCGATCTGCGCACGGGACTCTCCGCACAAGCCGATTGGCACCGAGCGCAGCGAGCGTGACCGATCGAGTGGAACTCACGGGCTGGGGTCGAGCGATGCCGAGCGCGGCCGACGTCCGCACGCCGACGGATCCCGACGAGCTCGCGAAGGGAGTGCTCGATGCCGGCCCACGCGGCGTGATCGCACGAGGGCTCGGCCGCTCGTACGGCGACGCCGCGCAAAACGCGGGCGGGACCGTGCTCGACGCGACGAGCGTGTCTCCCGAGGAGCAACCACCGGTGGGGGCCGACGGCGTCGTCACCGTGAGCGCGGGGACGAGCCTCCACGACCTGATGCAGGCGTATGTGAGCCGGGGCTTCTTCCTGCCGGTCAGCCC
>JBEEFW010000116.1:0-9849 GCA_041166385.1 Acidimicrobiaceae bacterium
CCTACATCCCGGCGGTGCAGAAGGGCATCGAGGAAACGATGTCACACGGCGGGGTGTACGGACATCCGATCGTCGACATCAAGGTCGAGCTCATCGACGGCAAGCAGCACGCGGTCGACTCGTCGGAGATGGCGTTCAAGATCGCGGGACGGGTTGCCATCCGCGAAGCGATGGCCAAGGCCGATCCTGTGCTCCTCGAGCCGATCTCTGCCCTCGAGGTCACGGTGCCCATCGAGTACCAGGGCGATGTGATGGGTGATCTGAATGCTCGACGCGGCCGCGTGCAGGGCGCCGAAACGGCGGGCGACGGCGAGCAAACGGTGTCCGCACTCGTGCCGACGTCGGAGATCATGCGCTACGCGATCGACCTGCGATCGCTCACGGGTGGCCGGGGCCGCTTCTCCGCGACGCACGACCACTACGACATCCTGCCGTCGCACCTTGTCGACAGGGTGAAGCGCGACACGAAGGAACAAGACTGACGGATTGCGCCCAATGCGGATTCTCATTCGATTCGCTCGCGATCGCTGACGCGCCTGACGCGTTGCGGGCGTTCGGCAAGCGCTATCGCATCCCTCTCACTCGTGGGCTCAAGGGCGAAGACCTCGACGGGCTGGTGCGAGCGCATCCGATCGACGACACGTGGTCCGCGCTCGAGTACGCGTGCCACTATCGAGACGTCGCCGCGATCCAGCGCGACCGCCTCGACCACGCCCTCGTCGAGAACGACTTCGAACCACCGTCGATGCGCGGCGAGGAGCGGGTGGCCTCGGGCCACTACGAAGGGCTCCAGCCGGGCGCCGTCGCCGACGAGCTCGAGGCGAACGTCGAAGCGCTGGCGGCGTTCGTCGAGGGACTGTCCGGCGAGCAGCTGGCGCGCACGATGTTCTACAACTACCCCGAGCGCGCCACCCGCGAGCTCGAGTGGGTCGTCAAGCACACCGTGCACGAGGGTGAACATCATCTCCTCGACGTCGGACGTGTGCTGCGAGCGGCACGGGGTAGGTAGTCGTCGTGCCCGGTCTCGACCTCTCCCGGCTCGCGCCCGATGACGCCGTCGCCGCGCTGCGCTCGTATCCGCGGCGCTTTCGCGAACTACTCACGTCGGTCGAGCCGGACGACCTGCCGCAGGAAGCCGTCGAGCACGCCGACCATGTCGCTCGATCAGTGGCCCTCCTGGGCGAAGCGCTGCGGCAGGTGCTCGTTCAGGACGAGCCCACGTTGATACCCGCGGTGGCCGACGACTCCGCGCGGCAATGGGCCTTCGACGGATCGTCGTCCGTCGACGACGTGCTCGCGTTCCTGTCCATGGAATGCAACGCGCTCGCCGATGCAATCCGCGATGTGCCGTCCGCCGCGTGGACGCGCACAGGCATCGTGGCCGGCTCAGGTCACAAGATGACCGCGCTCGACATCGTCCGCGAAGCCGTGCGCACCGGTTCCGACCGTCTGCGCGCCGCCGAGCGTGCGATCTCGAGGCAATAGGCATCGGTTTCCGATGCCTATTGCCTCGAGAATCAGGAGTTGAACTCGGTCCAGTCCTCCGGATTGTCCTCGACGAAGTGCTGGAGGACATCGCCGCGCACACCATCGACCAGCACGAGGCCGCGCTTCGTCGGTGGTTCCTCGCTCGAGTACACGAGGATGCGCCACGTTGGCCGGCTCCGAAGCCCGCGCCAACCGAGCTGGGCCGATGCATGACCCACCGCGAACCCGACAGTCCGCGTCGCGGCCACGAGTGCATCTCGCTCGTCGACCTCGAGATCGAAACCAGCCTGATACGAGTAGAGGCCGAACAGTACGAGTCCGATACCGCCGGCCAGCAGACCGCCGTTCACGAGCACCGGCTGGCCGTTTCGAGTCACGACCCACGCGACGATCGCTCCGACGCCGATGACGAGGTACATGACTGCCGGAACCCGCCGCCGGTTGTTGTCGGGGAACATGTACGGACCGACGAATGAAGACGCATCGAGCTCCTCAGGCAGCTCGTCGGTGTGCTCTTGGTCGTCCACGCTGTCGATTCTCATGTGCGCGGCCATGCGTCACGCAATTTGTGCCACGTGACCGGGAGCGCTTCAGACAGCACGCGGGTCTCGGCGACCGATGTCATGAAGTTCGAGTCGGCGATCCACCGCGGCATCACGTGGACATGCAGGTGGTCGGGCACCCCTGCACCGCCTGCGGTGCCAAGGTTGACGCCGATGTTCAGGCCATCGGCGTGGTACGCGATCTTGATGGCGCGCACTGCATCGGTGACGGTCGACCAGAGCTCGCGGTGCTCCTCAGGGGTCAGGTCCTCGAGATCGCTCACCTCGCGGTAGGGCATCACCAACAGATGGCCGCTGATGTACGGGAAGCGGTTGAGGATGGCGAAGGTGAGCGGCCCGCGCCACACGATGTGCGTCTCCTCGTCGGGGAGTCCGCTCTCCAGGATGTGCTTGAACACGGACGCGCGCGAACCGTCGTTCGTGGTCACGTCCTCGATGTACTCGCCGCGCCACCCCGCCCAGAGGCGATCCATCTGGTTGCTCACAGGCGGGCGGCGACGTCCGCGGCAAGGCGGGCAGCGAACTCGTCGACGGGCACGTCGCGCTCTGGCTGCTCACTTCCCCGCGCGTTAACGCCGACCGTGCCGTGCTCGACGTCGTCGTTCCCGACGACCAGGATGTACGGCAGCTTCTCCATCTTCGCCTTGCGGATGCGGCTGCCGAGCCCTTCCGATGCTTCGACCATATCGGCTCGGAACCCGTCGGCCTTCAAGCGGTCGACGATCCGTATGGCGTACGGCTCGTGATCGGCGCTCACCGGCAACACGCGGGCCTGCACCGGCGCGAGCCACGCCGGGAACGCGCCGGCGTAGTGCTCGACGAGCACCGCGAAGAAGCGCTCGACCGAACCGAACAACGCCCGGTGGATCATCACCGGCCGATGCCGCTCGTTGTCCGCGCCGACATACTCGAGCCCGAACCGCTGCGGTCCTTGGAAGTCGACCTGGATGGTCGAGAGTTGCCACGTGCGCCCGATGGCGTCGCGGGCCTGCACGCTGATCTTCGGGCCGTAGAACGCGCCGCCGCCGGGATCGTCGACGAGATCGAGCCCCATCCCCTGGCCGACGGCGCGGAGCGCCTCCGTGGCTTCCTCCCATTCCTCGTCGGACCCGATCACCTTCTCGTCGGGTTTCGTGGACAGCTCGAGGTAGAAGTCGTCGAGCCCGTAGTCGCGCAGCAGGTCGAGTACGAAGGTGAGCAGCGATGTGAGTTCGGCGGCCATCTGCTCGGGCGCACAAAAGATGTGCGCGTCGTCCTGCGTCATGCCGCGCACGCGCGTCAACCCGTGCACCACACCGGACTTCTCGTAGCGATACACCCCACCGAACTCGAAGAATCGCAAGGGCAGCTCGCGATAGGACCGCAGCCGGCTCTCGAAGATCAGACAGTGGAACGGGCAGTTCATCGGCTTGAGGTAGTACTGCTGCCCCTCGTCGAGCTCCATTGGGGGGAACATCGCGTCGGCATAGAACCCGAGGTGACCGGACGTCTCGAACAGGTCGCGCTTCGAGATGTGCGGCGAGTTGACGAAGTCGTAGCCCGCGGCTTCGTGGCGCTCGCGCGAATGGTCCTCCATCAGCTTGCGAATGAGCCCGCCCTTCGGGTGGAACACGGCCAGCCCCGACCCGATCGACTCGGGGAAGCTGAACAGGTCGAGCTCGAGGCCGAGCTTGCGGTGATCGCGCTTCGCGGCTTCCTCGAGCCGATGCAGATGATCGTCGAGCTGTTGCTTGGTGGCCCACGCAGTGCCGTAGATGCGTTGGAGTTGCGGCTTCTTCTCGTCGCCGCGCCAGTACGCGCCGGCCACGCGCATGAGCTTGAACTGCCCGAGATGACGGCCGGTGTGCTCGACGTGAGGGCCGCGGCACAAGTCGATGAACCGAGGGGGGTTCTCGTACGTGCGCACGAGGCCTGACTCCGTCGCCGACATCGGATCTGTCGAAGCATCGTCGATGATCTCGAGTTTGTACTTGTGATCCTTGAACAGGTTGCGCGCCGCGTCCGCGTCGATCTCGTCGCGAATGAACGGCTGCTGCTCCTTGATGATCTCGCGCATGCGGGCTTCGATGCGCGGGAGGTCGTCCTCCTTGAAGTGCTCGCCACCAGGAAGCTCGAAGTCGTAGTAGAAGCCGTCCTCGACCGGCGGGCCGATGCCGAAGGTTGCGCCGGGATACAGGTCGAGCACGGCCTGCGCCAGCACGTGCGCCGTCGAGTGGCGGATCGTGTAGAGCCCGCGGTCGTCCTTCGTCGTGACGATCGCAACCTCGTCGTTGTCCTCGAGCGGCCAGACGAGGTCACGCTCGACGCCGTTGACGTTGGCGATCACCGCGGCCTTGCGGAGACCCGACCCGATCTCCGCGGCCAGCTCGCCGGCGGTCGTCCCGGTGGCGACCGGTTTGGTCGTGCCATCGGGAAGCCGGATCGTGATCTGGTCGGACGCTGCCATAGGGCCTTCAGGGTAGGCGGGCCGCTCTTCGCCCTCGATCGCTTAACCCGCTGATTGGGTCGACGCTTGCGCCGTGGGGTAAATCTCAGCGATGTCCGACTACGTGATCCCGGAGCCCGAGCCGAAAGAGATCGACGAGAAGCTGGCGATCGAGCTGCGGCACCTTGCCGACAACGCGGTGCTCAAGGCGCACCCATCCGGCGAGGAGAAGTGCGACAACTGTCGCTACTACCTCGAGAACTCGGCCGACATCTCGTATTGCTGGCACCCGAAGCTGCGGATCCTCGTCGGTGCCGAATGGTGGTGCCAGTGGTGGGACGCCATCCCCGAGGACGGGTGACGCCGGGAGATCTCAGTGTGCTGCGACCGCGCCCGTTGGGTTGAGCACGTCGGCCGACGAGCGACGCGGCGCGTCGCTGTGGCCGTTGGTCCCTTCGATGTGCGCGACCTCGGTGGGTAGACCTTCGGCCTTCTTCGTTGCGTACGTGTCGACGTACTCCTGACCCGAGAGCTCACGGATCGAGAACATCACCTCGTCGATCATCTGCCGGAGGACGAGGTGGTCGTCGCGGTCCCGATACCGCTCAGGGCTGACCGGCGCGCCGAAATGGATGCTGCAGACCTTGAACGGTTTCGGGAACTTCGCCTCAGGCGGCTGGATGTCGCGCGTGCCGCGCATGCCGACGGGGATGATCGGCGCCCCCGTCCGCAACGCGAGCCGTGCTGGGCCGGTGTGGCCCTTGTGCAAGACACCGTCACGTGAACGAGTTCCCTCGGGATAGATGCCGAACAGCTCGCCCCGCTCGAGCACACGGGCGGCGGCGTTGAGTGCCCGGTCGGCCGCGTTGCCGCCAGCGCGATCGATCGGGATCATGCCCATCGCCGGGAACAGGAACTTCGTCTTCCAGTCGTCCATGTATTCGGCCTTGCCGACGAACGTGATCCGCCGTGGGAGCACGAGCGGCATCATGAACGAGTCGATCACCGACGTGTGGTTCGGGCACAGAATTGCCGGGCCGGCGGTCGGCACGTTCGCGAGGCCTTCGACCTTGACCCGCCAACCGAACCGGAACAGCGGCGTGAGCACCCGCTTGGCGATCGTGTAGAGCTGCCCGTATTCGCGCTGGTCCCCAGTCGCTTCGGCAGCTGCCATATGTCCGATTGTTACAGGTCCACCCCGAGGAGTGCAGCGGCCTTCGAGACTCCGTGGCCGGCGGCGGCGGCCTCGTCGATCGCCGCGACGGCCGTGGGCGTGTCGAGGTCCTCGTCCAGCGCCGCGCGCGCCGTATCGAGACCGCCCTCGCCCTCCCCCGCCGACCGCCAGCGCTCGAGCCGGTCGGCCGCCCTCGGCAAACGGGTCTCGTCCCACTCCCACGGCGTGCGGTAGTGGTTCTCGACGAGCATCGTGCGCACCGCGGCGCCGTCCCACTTCTTCAGCAGGTCGGATACGAACACGAGGTTGCCGAGCGACTTGGACATCTTCTCGCCGTCCATCCGCACCATGGCTTGGTGCATCCAGTGACGCACGAACGGCTCTCCGGTCGCGGCCTCTGACTGCGCTCGCTCGCATTCGTGGTGCGGGAAGATCAGGTCCGAACCACCGCCGTGGAGGTCGATCGTCGTGCCGAGCTCGCGCAGCGCGAGTGCCGAGCACTCGATGTGCCACCCGGGACGTCCTGGTCCCCACAACGACTCCCATGACGGCTCGTCCTCGAGCGAGGGCTGCCACAGCACGAAGTCGAGTGGGTTGCGCTTGAACGGATCGTCGACGTTGCCCCCGCGCTCGGCCGCGTAGGCGAGCATCTCCTCCTGTGTGTAGTGAGACACGGACCCAAAGTCAGGGAACGTGCTCACGTCGAAGTACACCGCGCCGCCGGCCTGATAGGCGTGGCCGCGATCGAGGACCATGCCGATGAAGCCGCGAATGTCGGGAATGGCCGACGTGGCGCGGGGCTCACTCCAGCACGACAGGAGGTTCAGCGCCGCCATGTCGCTGTCGAAACGCGCCGTCTCGGCCGCGGCGAGATCGAGATAGTGCACGCCGAGTGTGCGCGCTTTGGCCAGGATCGAGTCGTCCACATCGGTGATGTTGCGGACGGCCTTCGTGTCATGGCCCATGTCGCGGAGGCGTCGCTGCAACACGTCGTAGGTGACGTACACGGCCGCGTGGCCCAAGTGCGTGGCGTCATAGGGCGTGATGCCGCACGTGTACATCGTGACGACCGGACCGGGCTCGAACGGGACGATCGCTCGTCGTGCCGTGTCGTAGAGCCGCATCACGGTCGCATCACAGGCCCTCCGGGATGCCGGTGAACTTCACGGCGACCCGCGTCTTGTAGTGCAGGTTGAGTTGCAGCAACACGGCGGTGAACGACTCGATCGGGGTCGCGAGCGACAGTTCGCCGGCATCGAGCGGGCGCATGTTCGGGATCTTGCGGACGAGCTCGATCGTGGCGTCGGTGGCGCGGCGATGGTCCGAGCAGATGAGCACGTCGCTCTCGATCGGATGGTCGAGGTCGCCGAGCTCTTTCGCCGGCACGTGATGGAACGCGGCCGCCACCTGACACTCCGGCACGGCGGCCTGCACGCTCGCGGCCACCGAGCCGCGCGGCGGTACCAGCGGCTGGAACTCGCGGCCGATCCGCGTGAGCGCATTCGCCATCGAGATCACGACCTTGCCGTGCAGCATGTGCTCGACGGACTTCACGGTCTCTGACGCGCCGTCCCACGGTGTGGCCAGCACGACCAGATCTGCCGCCGCGGCACCCGAGTTGTCGGCTGCTTCGATCTGCAGCTTGCGGCCGGACCACTTCGAGAGCAGCTCGTCAGTGGTCGCCGCAGCCCGCTCCGCGGAGCGTGAACCGATGACGACGTCGAAGCCGACCGATGCCAATCGAGCGGCGAGGGCGCTGCCCGCAGGACCCGTCCCCCCAAGGATGCCGATGCGCACGACTGCAGACCTTACCGGCGAGGGGTGGCTGCGATGCCAGTGGAGGAGCGCCAAGTAACGTCGCCGCTTCCGGCTCGATCGGAGGTCGCATGGGTCTGCTCGACGGCAAACGAATTCTGGTCACGGGTGTGCTCACCGACGATTCGCTGGCCTTCGCCGCGGCGCGGATCGCGCAAGAGCAAGGCGCGGAGATCGTGTTGACGGGCGCCGGCCGCGGGATGGGGTTGACCCAACGCGTGGCTCGTCGGTTGCCGACCGAGCCCGACGTGTGGGAGCTCGACGTCACGAATGGCGATCACGTCGAAGCCACGCGTTCGAAACTGGTCGAGAAGTGGGGCACGGTTGACGGCGCGTTGCATGCCATCGGGTTCGCGCCCGCCTCCTGTCTCGGTGGCGGCTTCCTCGAAGCGCCGTGGGAGGACGTGGCCGTCGCGTTGCAGATCTCCACGTACTCGCTCAAGGTGCTCGCGGAGATCGTCGCGCCGCTGATGCCGAACGGCGGCTCGATCGTCGGCCTCGACTTCGACAACAGCGCCCAGGCGTGGCCGGCCTACGACTGGATGGGCGTCGCCAAGGCCGGCCTCGAAGCCACCTCGCGGTACCTCGCGAAGACCCTCGGGCCGCAGGGCATCCGCGTCAACCTCGTGGCCGCGGGACCGATCCGCACGGTCGCCGCCAAGTCGATTCCCGCGTTCGCGCAGTTCGAGGACGTGTGGAGCGAACGAGCGCCGCTCGGCTGGGACGTGCGGGCCGACTACGAGGCCGTCGGCCGTGCGGTCGTCGCGCTGCTGTCGGACTGGTTCCCGAAGACCACCGGCGAGATGATCCACGTCGACGGCGGCTTCCACGCCGTCGGCGCCTAGCTCTCCAGGTACTTCGGGTTCGCGACTGTGAGCTTGTCGCGGACGGTGGCCGCAACCGCGGTCTTGATCTCGTCGTAGCGGTCGTCGACATCGCCCGCGCGGATCGCCGAGGCCAGCGCGGCTTCGTCCGCGAACCCGAGTGCGTCGAGCCGCGCACGGTGTGCCGCGGCTTGCGCAGGTCCCACCTCCAGCTCGCGTTGCACCATCCCGAGGACGTTCACCGCGACGCGCGTGTGGAACTGCACTCGTCCCTCCGTGGCCGCCATCACATCGCGCTCGAGGAACTCGCGCACTGCTTCCACGAGCTCCTCCGCCGTCGGGCGATCGTGTGGCTCGCTCATGGAAGCAACGCCAGCAAGTCGTGTTCGTTCTCGCACACTCGCCGACCGATCGCCGCGAGCTCGACCGAGCGGCTGAACCCGTTGAGGTGCGTCGACGCCTGCATGATGCACATCACGCCCCACTTCAACGTGCCCAGCACCTCCCACCAGTGCACCGCGTCGGGGTCGACATCGACGCCCGAAGCCTTCGAGTACGCGTCGAACAGCTCGTGGTACTCGCCGAAACCTCCGACCGGCGGGCGGGCCCCGAACCGCCAGGCCTTCACACACAGCCAGCCGAGGTCTTCCATCGGATCACCCAGATGGGCGAGCTCCCAGTCGAGCACCGCCCGCAGCCCGTCCGGTCCGACGATGAAATTGCCGTGGCGGAAGTCGCCATGCACGACGCCCACCTGCCCCGACGGCGGACGGTTCCGCTCGAGCCAGCGGAAGCCCAGCTCGAAGGCCGGATGCGGTTCGCCGAGCACGTCGAGCGCGTCGCGGTACTGCGCGATCTGATCCTGGTGCTCGAGCTCCGGCGCGGCGTCGACCGGGATTCGGTGGATCGCCGCGAGCGCCTCACCGCATTGCGCCGCGAGCTTCGGTCGTACTGCGGCCCACTCGTCGTCGCGCAAAATCTTGCGGGCGATCGTCTCGCCGTCGAGCCGACGGGTGACGATGAATGGCGCGCCGAGCGGTGAGTCGGCGTCACCCGACGCGACAAGCTCCGCAACCGGCACCCCTGCGGGCACCGCGGCCCGCAACAGCAGTGCCTCGCTACGCATCCCGCCACCGGTGCGCATCGCGCCGGGGCGCTCACGCTGCAGGATCAGCGGCGCGCCGTCGAGCTCGAATGCCCACGTCTCGCGGGACGCTCCGCCCGAGAGCCGCGTGAGGTGCTCGATCGTGCCGCCATCGAGGACCTTGCTCAGTTGTTCGACCAACTCGTTCATCGCCCAGCCCGCCGTCGTGCGGTGACGCCCCGCGAGACCCCGCGATCCGATTCGTCGCGGATGTCGCCGACGAGATCTTCGAGCACGTCCTCGAGTGTCGCCAGCCCGACCACGTGCTGATGCTCGACCACGACCGCGACGTGGGTGCGCGATCGACGCATCGCGACGAGCACCTCGTCGAGCGGACGGTGACTCGGCAGCACCAGCACACGGCGGATCCGCGCCAGCGGCAACGGGCGGCTGCGAGCGGACGCCGGCACCGTGAG
>JBEEFW010000117.1:0-4601 GCA_041166385.1 Acidimicrobiaceae bacterium
TTCGGCACCGTCGCCTCGGACACGGCGAAGAGCATCTTGGCGCCGTGGCGGATGATGCCCTGCTTCTCCACGGCCGATCCGACGATGAAGCCGGGCACGTCGTGCAGGAACACCAGTGGGATGCCGAACGCGTCGCACAACCAGACGAAGCGGGCGCACTTGTCCGCGGCGTTCACATCGAGCGCCCCACCGAGAACCATGGGCTGGTTGGCCACGACACCGACAGGACGGCCGCCGATGCGAGCGAGGGCGGTGACGACGTTGCGGGCGAACTGCGGCTTGATCTCGAGGAAGTTCGCGCCGCCGTTCGGGTCACGGTCGACGACCGCCGCGATGACCTTCTTCGTGTCGTAGGCCCGACGCGGCGCGGTCGGCACGATGTCGTAGAGCTCCTCCGCTCGCCGGTCCACGGGATCGTCGCACTCGATGACCGGCGGCGGTTCCTGGTTGTGGCTCGGAAAGAACGACAGGTAGGTGCGCACCATCTCGAGGCACTCGGCGTCTGACTCGACTTCTTGGTCGGCGCAGCCGCTGATCTTGTTGTGGACCTCCGAGCCGCCCATTTCTTCTTCGGTCACGTCTTCGCCCGTCGCGGCCTTGACCAAATGACGACCCCCGAGCGCCATGGACGACGTGCCCTTCACCATCGGCACGAAGTCGGTGAGCGCCGGGATGTAGGCCGTTCCCGCCGCGCAGTGGCCGAGCATTGCGCCCACCTGCGGCACGACGCCGGAGAGGGCCACCTGCTCGCGGAACAGCGCGCCCGCCCCGGCGAACGTGGAGCCCGACGTCGACTGAATGCGGGCGCCGCCGGAATCGAGCAGGTAGACGAGGGGAATCCGTTGCCGCAGCACGATCTCGCGCATGCGGGCGGTCTTCTGCTCGCCGACTTGGCCCATCGATCCGGCCATCACCGTGAAGTCGTACGCGATGATCGCAACGCGCCGACCATCGACGCGCCCGATGCCGGTGACGACGCCGTCGGCCGCGAGCGAGCCCCGCGACGCGAGCGACGGATCCATGTGGTCCGCGAGGGCGCCGTACTCGACGAACGATCCTTCGTCGAGGAGGATGTCGAGGCGCTCGCGCACGGGCAGCTTGCCGAGCTCACGTTGGCGCGCGATGCGATCGGGCCCACCCATCCCCAGCGCGGTGTCCTTGCGGCTCTGCAGATCGTCGACGAGCGGAGACCAGTCGTGGAGATTGTCGGCCATGGGCCGAACCTACACTCGCCTTCCACATGAGACGGGGGGTCGTTGTCGTGGCGCTGGCACTCGCGATCCTCGGCGCGTGCACGGACGACAAGGCGCCGACCGGTCGATCGAGCAGCGGCTCGACCGGGGCCGTGTCGTCTGGTTCGGATCAGGCGCTCGCCCGGTCGATGGCCCGCATCCTGGCTGACGGGATCCAGCAAGGAGCCAACGGGAAGGTGTCGTCGGCGCAAGCGGATTGCCTCGTCAACGAGATCACCGCCCGCATCCCGAGCAACGCGCTCACGAGCATCGCGTCGACGTCACCTGATCCCAAGACGCTGCCGAAGGACGTTCGTCAGTCGTTCGGCGCGGCGTTCGACAAGTGCCTGTCCGGCGACTTCGCCGACCAGCTGAAACAGAAGTTCGGCCTCTGACTTCCAAATCCCACTCAGGCGTCTACAGATTTGTAGACGCCTGAGTGGGATTTCGTTGCTTGTGGCTGCAGCTAGCGGCCCTTCCACTCGGGTTTGCGCTTTTCGGCAAAGGCGGCGATTCCCTCGGCCGCGTCCTCGGTGGCTGATGTGATCGTCAACATCGAGTGCAGGAGGCGCAGGGCTTCTTCCGCAGGTTGGTCCCACACGGCGAAGAAGGAGTCGCGGCCGAGCTTCATGATCGCCGGCGACTTGGCGGCCAACGTGGCGGTCAATTCGGCGTCTGCCTCGTCGAGCCCGTCCACCGGCACGACGCGGTTCACGAACCCGATACGCAGGGCTTCCTCTGCGCTCACGCGCCGGCCGGTCATCATCAACTCGAGCGCGACCTTCGGCGGCATCGACCGCACGAGCGGCACCGTGATCATGAACGGCCAGAGCCCCACATCGATTTCCGGCGTTCCGAACTGCGCGTCGTCGGCGGCGACGACCAAGTCACACGCCAGGCACAACCCGAACCCGCCGGCCAACGCGTAACCGCGCACGCGCGCCACGATCGGCTTGCCGAGCTCCCACATCGTGCGGAACAGACGTGCGAGCTCGCCCCGCCCCTCGTGCACCTCGGCCCATCCCGCCTCGGCGCGCATGCCGGTGAGATCAGCACCGGCACAGAACGCCTTGTCGCCCGCACCGGTCAACGTGACGACGCGCACCTCATGGTCGGCCTTCGCAGACTCGAACGCAGCCCGCAGCTCGGACATCACCGTCCACGACAAGGCATTGCGTCGCTCAGGGCGGTTGATGGTGATCGTGGCGACGTGGTCCTTCACGTCGTACAGCAGAGACTCGTACCCCATGACACGGACGGTAGTTCGCACGCCGGTACGGTGAATCAGTGCTGTTGACCGTGGGCTCGGTCGTACTCGGGCTCGTCGTCGGGCTCGCATTGCGTCCTCGCCCCACCCGCTTCGCCCGCCCGAGGGTTCGTCTCCTCGGCTTGCTCGCGACCGGCGTCATGGGCCAACTCCTCGCGGCACGCTTGACCGGCAATCCCGCCGTCGTGCTCGCCGTCGCTTCGTTGGCCGTGCTGGTTGCGTTCAGCGTTGCCAACCTGCATCTCACGGGCATGGGAGTGATGACGATCGGGCTCGGCGTGAACCTGTTCGCGATCATGGCGAACGGTGGCATGCCGGTGAGTGCCCGAGCCCTCGTCGTCGCCGATGTCGTGCCGGCGATCGATGTCGCCAACGTCGAGCTACGCGGCGCTCGCCACCTCGAACGCCCCGCCGACTCGATCAGGGTGCTCGGCGACATCATTCCGATGGGCCATCAGGTGGTGTCGTTCGGCGATCTCATCATCGCCGTCGCGACCGCCGATGTGATCGTCCACCTCGTGCGCCGGCAACGCCGGCGTCAGGTCTCCATCAACAGCATCAGCCCGGACCACGACTGGGGAATCGCGCCCAGTCCGGTTCCGTCGTCCGCGTCCCAGTACTCGGCCAGCCCCGACACTGACGCGCCGAGGACACTGGCCTCGGCGACATCGGCCCCCGCAAGCCACAGCAGGTAAGCGAGCTGCGGCCACACCGGGCCGCGCCAATACCGCCGCCCATCGAACGACGGCTCGTCGCGATGCACACCGCGAGGCCCGTACGGCGCGCCGAACGCCGCGACGTCGGAGAGCTGCTCGATCGCTCCGGGTTGGTCGATGACCAGGAGCGGCAACAGGCCCTCGAGCGTGCGCGCTCGTCCGGATGAGTGTTCGGCGGCACCCGCGTCCACCCACGTGCGCGCTTCGACGTCCCAGCGCACCGCGAGAGCCGCGACCACGTCGTCGGTGTCCATGCCGAGCAGCGCGCCGTTCCACGCCACGAGCGCGGAGAGCGAGACCGGAGCGCAATCGAAGGTCCCCACGGCAGGCTCGGCCACCAGCGCGCCCTTCACCGCATACCAACGAGCGACGTCGTCCGCACCCCAATGGTCGAAGCGAGGGCTGTCGTCGCAGCCCGTCTCCCACGGATGCGTGATGGAGATGAGGCCCGAGCGATGGCGCCGGTGTTCGAGGAAGAACTGCACGCCGGCCACCGCGCGCTCGACCAATTCACCCGGCACGACGATGCCTCGACGCTGCAACTCCGCGATCGCGTGGCCGTACATCGGCGGCTGCGTGATCGTCGACGACTCCGGCTGTCCCCAGAAGGCGCGAAGGTGGTCGGGCGCGCGCTCATAGTCGACGTGCGGGACGAAGCCCGTGTGCTCGTCCTGACACCGGAACACGTGCGTGAGCTCGGTCAATGCCCGCGTGCCATCTCCGAGCGCCGCCCAGATCACGGCGTGGAAGCACGAATCCCACAGCCATGCGAACGGATACGTGACGGCGTTCGGCACCGTGTAGCCCTCGGGCTGCCAATGCGCGTCCATGACCGCGCGCACGCGGTCGCTGAGTACCGTCATCGATCGATGCCGCGCTGCGCGATCGTGTCGTTCCGCCTCGGTCTGTCCGATGGCGTGTCGATCGTGGCCGCGTCGTGGGCGCAGGCGCTGAACGGTCTGGGATTCGACGTCGTCACAGTTGCGGGCGAGGGCCCGGTCGACCGATGCGTGCCGGGGTTGGCGCTGCACGCGACGGTCGCACCGCCCGACGCGGACGTCGCCGCCGCGCTGTCCGACGCGGATCTCGTCGTGGTCGAGAACCTCTGCACGATCCCGATGAACCTACCGGCGGCGCGCGCGGTGATCAGGACGCTGCGCGGGCGGCCGGCCCTGCTGCACCACCACGACCCGCCGTGGCAGCGCGCGCAGTTTGCGGACGTGACCGAGCTGCCGCCGATCGATCCCGCGTGGCGGCACGTGACGATCAACGACCTGACCCGCCAAGAGTTCGCCGCCCGAGGCATTCCCGCGACCGTCATCTACAACGGTTTCGACCCCGATCCAGCCCAAGGCGACCGCGCCAAGGCGCGCGAGATCCTCGAGG
>JBEEFW010000118.1:0-4014 GCA_041166385.1 Acidimicrobiaceae bacterium
CCCGGGGCGGCGTGTTGCTCGGCACCGGCGTCGGCGGCCTCGAGACGCTCGAGACGCAGATCGTCACGCGCCACGAAAAGGGTGAGCGGCGCGTGTCGCCGTTCCTCGTTCCGATGATGATGTCGAACGCGGCTTCCGCCGCGATTTCGATGCGTTACGGGTGGCAAGGGCCGTGCGAGACGACAGTGACCGCGTGCGCCGCGGCGACGCACGCGATCGGCAATGCCGCTCGCCTGATCGCGTACGGACGCTGCGATGCCGCCCTCACCGGCGGAAGCGAAGCGGCGATGACCATCACCGGCATGGCCGGCTTCCGCAACATGACCGCGCTGTCGAACTCCGGCGTGTCGCGTCCATTCGACGCCGAACGCGACGGCTTCGTTATGAGCGAGGGCGCCGCGGTGCTCGTGCTCGAAGAGTGGGGCGCGGCGCAGGCGCGCGGCGCCACGATCCTCGCCGAAGTGCTCGGCGCAGCATCGAATGCCGACGCGCACCACATCACCGCACCATCACCGGGCGGGGCCGGCGCAATCGCGTGCATGGAGCAAGCGCTCGCCGACGCCGGGCTCGCCCCATCCGACATCGTGCACATCAACGCGCACGGAACGTCGACACCACTCAACGACGCGGCAGAGGCCGAAGCAATCGCCAAGCTCTTCGGCACCGCCGGACCGATCGTCACGTCGACCAAAGGCGTCACCGGGCACGCACTCGGCGCGGCGGGGGCACTCGAGGCCGCGGCCGTCGTGTTGTCGATGGCCAAGGGCCTGATTCCACCGACCGACGGCACCAAGGCGGTCGATGCGGCGTTGCCCCCGATCGACCTCGTCCTCAACGAGCCCCGAGCGTGGACACCCGGCCCCAGCCTGTCGAACAGCTTCGGCTTCGGCGGCCACAACGGCTGCCTGATCCTCGGCCCACCTTCGTAACGAAATCCCACTCACGCGTCTACAGATCTGTAGACGCGTGAGTGGGATTTGCCCATCAGGTGAGCAGCGAGCCCTCGTGGGTGAGGAGCTGACGCTTCATCTCCACGCCGCCGCCGTAGTTGCCGATCGAGCCGCCCGTGCGCAACACGCGGTGGCACGGCACGACGATCGGCACCGGATTGGTCGCCATGGCCGTGCCGACCGCGCGGCTGGCCTTGGGGTGACCGACGCGGGATGCAAGCTCGCCGTAGCTGACGACCTCACCGAACTGCACTTGCGAGAACAAGGTCTTCAGCACCATCTGCCGGAAGCCGCGTGAGAGCTGCCAGTCGATCTGCAGGCTGAACGTCGTGCGCCGGCCGTTGAAGTACTCGTCGAGTTGACGGCGGACATCGTCGAGCTTCGCCGGTTGCTCGAGGATGCGCGGCGACACGTGCGCGGACAGCTCCTCGAGGAAGTCCTCCTCGCCCGGCTGCAACGCGACCTTCACGAGACCTGCGTCGGTGATGGCGACGCCGAGGGGGCCTACAGGCGTGTCGACGGTCGCGTAGGCGACGTCGATCAGCCCTTCCTTCTCAGCTCGCTTCACGAACGCAGCGGTGGCGGCCTCCACGCTGGTCATCGGCTCATCTCCTCTCGCAGACGCGCCAATCCGGCGCGCACGTTCTGGCGGGCAGCCGCTTCCGTGCACTCCAGCACTTCGGCGATCTCGCTATACGGTCGGTCGGCGGCGTGGCGCAGCAGCACCGCGGTGCGTTGCTTCGGTGGAAGCTCCTCGACAACCGCCCACACGGGGCCATCGCCGAGGTCCGCGAGCTCGAACCGTTGCTCCGGAATCGCAGCGACCGGCAGTGGTCGACGATCGCGGGCTCGCACTGCGTCGATCACTTTGCGGTGCGCGATCGTGTAGAGCCAGCCGCCGAGATTCTCGCCGTGTTCGAGCCCCGGATAGGCGCGCAGCGCGGCGAGCATCGTCTCCTGGAAGCAGTCGTTGGCGTCATGCGTCCCGACCGCGGCCACGAGGTACCGATGCACACCGTGGCGGTGCTCGTCGAGGACAGCTTGAAACGGGGGCAGCGTCACATCAGTGAGAACGACGTCGAGCGGTCTGGTGTGAGATCACGGCTGATCTTGTCTAGCGTCGCTCGATGGGTTCTTGGCGGGAACGGCTTCGACGAGTGTCCTTCGGGAGGGCGCTGGCGGCCATCTCGGCGGCTGGGCTCGCCATCCGCGTCGCGTACGTCCTGGCCATCACCGATCGTCTCCAGGTGGGCCTGGACTCGACCTGGTACCAGCTCGTCGGCGGCAGCATCGCCGAGAACAAGGGATTCGTCGATCCCGAGAACCTCTACCTCCGCCAAGTTTCCGTGCCGACCGCATTTCGTCCGCCGCTGTACCCGTTGTTCCTCGCCGGCGTCAACAGGACGTTCGGTGACTCGGCACGCACGTTCCAGCTCGCGGGCTGTGCCGTCGGCGTGCTCACCGTGGTGCTCATCGGCTACCTCGGTCGGCGAGTCGGAGGCAAGGCGGTCGGACTGTGCGCCGCGGCACTCGCCGCGGTGTATCCGATCTTCCTGGCGGTCGACGCCGCCGTCATGAGCGAAACGCTCTATGTCCCACTCGTCGCCGGGTGCGTCCTCGCCGTCTACCGCGCGATGGAGCGAGCGACGGCCCTGCGCTGGGCGTTGGTCGGTCTGCTGGCCGGCGCGGCCATCCTCACGCGGGGCGATGGCGTCGTGTTGCTCATCGTCATGGTCGTGCCCGCCGCGCTCTTCGGGGTGAAGGCTCCGTGGCGCCGACGGGCGCTGCTGGCCGTCACACCGCTCGTCGTCGCCGGTCTCGTTGTCGCGCCGTGGGTGATCCGCAACAACGCGCGACTCGGCACGCCCGCCGTCGCCACGCTGCAGACCGGCACGGCGCTCGCCGGCGCGAACTGCGACGCGACGTACTACGGCGAGATCCTCGGGTCGTGGTCGTACGAATGCACGATTCGAGAGGATCGGACAACCGCGAGTGAGAACGCCTACAACAACGAGCTACAACGCGACGGGCGCCACTACATCGTCGATCACATCGGACGGCTCGCGGTGGTCGTCGCTCCCCTGCGGGTCCTGCGTCAATGGAGCCTGTATGACCCGATCAACGGCGCTCGATTCGAAGCGGTCGAGAGCAGGAACTACAAGTGGCAGCTGCTGTCATGGATCGCCTACCTGCCGGTCGCGCTGCTCGCGGTGTACGGGCTCCTTTTGATCCGCCGCCGCGGCCGCGTTCCACTACTCCCGTTGGTCGCGGTCATCGTGACGGTGACGCTCACGGGAGCGATGATCTACGGCCAGCAGCGATTGCGGGTCTCCGTCGAACCGGTGTTGGTCGTCGCGGCCTCGGTCGCGATCGTGCACGTCGCGAAACGCGTGCGCTTCCTCAACCCGGCGAGATAGCTCGTCGAGCCTGCTCGCACGCTGAGCGCACGTGGCAGCCGGCCACATGGTCGTTGACCAGGCCGAGCGACTGCATGGCGGCGTAGGCCGTGGTCGGGCCGACGAACCGGAAGCCGAGCTTGCTCAACGCTTTCGACAGGGCCGTCGACTCCGCCGTCTTGGCCTCGATGTCGCCAAGCCCTTTCGGCACCGGACGGCCTCGCCGTCGAGGCTCGAACGACCACACCACACGTGCCAGCGAGCCGTGAAGCTCCTGGGCCGCGATTGTCGCGCGGGCGTTGGCGATCGTCGCCTCGATCTTGCCGCGGTGACGGACGATGCCCGCGTCGCCCAGGAGGCGTTTGATGTCGCGCGTTCCGAACGTTGCGACCGCCTGCGGATCGAATCCTGCGAACGCGCTTCGAAAGTTCTCCCGCTTCCGCAGGATCGTGAGCCACGACAGGCCGGACTGAAATCCTTCGAGACAGATCTTCTCGTAGATCCGCACGTCGTCGACGATGGGACGGCCCCACTCGTCATCGTGATACGCGGCGTAGTCCGGCGTCGACGCGCCCCAACTACAGCGCTTGAGCCCGTCGTCGCCCCGAACGACCGAGCTAGCCGGCAAGCGATTTCAGGAGGTTCGTGGCAGTGTCCTGAGGGCTGAT
>JBEEFW010000119.1:0-101124 GCA_041166385.1 Acidimicrobiaceae bacterium
CCTCGCGGCGCTCGTTCTTGGTGACCTCGACGGTGGCCCAGCGCAGGCTGGGGCCGATCTCGTCGGCCACGATCTCGACGACCGACCGCTTCTCGCCCTCTGGCGTCTCCCACGAGCGCTGGTCGAGACGGCCGTTGACGAGCACGCGCGCTCCCTTGTGCAGGGAGTTCGACGCGTTCTCACCCAGCGTTCCCCACGCGGTGACGTTGAAGAACGACGTCTGCTCGACCCATTCGCCGGCCTTCTGGTACCGGCGGTTCACGGCCATGCCGAACGAGGCGACGGCCTGGCCGGCCGGGGTGAAGCGCAGCTCGGGATCGCGGGTGATGTTGCCCACGACGGTCACAGTGTTGTCAGGCATTCAGAATCTCCTCAGGTCATCCGGCGGGCGCCGGGGCCTGCTCGCCGAGAAGGCCGCGGCGGGCGGCCTCCTGGTCGGGCAGTCGGATCAGCTTGTGGCGGACGATGTCGTCCGCGAGCCGCAGTTGGCGCTCGAGATCGTCGAGCGCGCCTGCCTCGGCCAGGATCTGCAAGACGAGGTAGAAACCTTCGGTCTTGTGATCGATCTCGTAGGCGAAGCGGCGCCGGCCCCAGCGCTCGGTGGTCTTGATCTCACCTTGCTTGGCCTGCACCTGTTCGCCGATGCGGCGGATGGCGGCGTCGACACCGGCGTCGTCCGCCGTCCCGTCGACAATGACCATGAGTTCGTAAGCTCGCATGAGCGAGTCAGTACCTCCCTGTGGATCCGGCAGCACCGGAGCCCCGCCGAATGCGGAGCAGGGTTTCGATTGGACGAGCCAGGTTAGCGGTCACGGTCCAATAGTGCGAAGGGGGTGTGACAGCGAGCGGTCCTCTCCTACGTGCAGGGTGCGTTGTCGTCGATGATGGTCGCGCCCTCGACGATGCCGAGCTTCGGCAGGTTGCCCTGAGGCACCTCGATCGTGAGGTGGTACGGGCCGGACGCCGGGTAGTCGCGGCAATCGGGACTGTCCGAGCAGGGCTCCATGTCGGCGATCGTGATGACCTGGCCCGCGCTCGTGATGTACGCGATCGACAGCGGCATCGGCGTGTTGCGCATCCAGAACGACTCGGTCACGTCGCCGTCGAAGCGAAAGAGCATGCCGTCGTAGCCGCCGAGCGCCGTGTCCTCCACCTCCATCAGCCCACGGGCCCGCTGCTGGTTGTTGGCCGCCAGGAGCAGGCACCAGGTGAGCAGCTTGTCGGCGGTCTTGACCGACACCTTCGTTTCGCCGAACCCCGCCAGACGCGTGCGGCTGGCCGGGCCCTGACTCGGCGCCGAGAGATAGGGGTCGGGAGGGTTGTTCGCCCCTTTCGCGACGCAGCCGATCAACCCGAGCACCAGCACCACACCGATGACCCAGCGCAGGATCTCGACCTGGCGCTCGTTCCTCACGCCGCGCGTCCCCGGGGGCTCCGCCCCCGCACCCCAGTGCACCCGACTCGCTGGCGCTCGTCCGGCTGCCGGCGCTCGTTCCTCACGCCGTCTTGCTACCACCCCCGTAGAGCCCCAACGTTTCAGCGACATCACCAGCCAGGTGGTAGCTCTCCTCGTCGGCCGGGAATCGCCGGGCGCGCACATCGGCGGCGAACTCGCTCAGCGCGGCGATGCCGTCGGCCTTGAGCGAGGCGTACCGACGCACGAACTTCGGGATGATCCGATCTTCGAGGCCGAGCACGTCGTGAAAGACGAGGACCTGGCCGTCGCAATGCGGTCCGGCGCCGATGCCGATCGTCGGGATCGAGACCGAGTCGGTGACCATGCGTGCCACCTCGTCAGGCACGCCTTCGAGCACGATCGAGAAACAGCCCGCGTCCTCGAGGGCCTTCGCATCGTCGACGAGCGCGAGTGCGGCAGACACCTCACGGCCCTGCACCTTGAAGCCACCCATGGCGTGCATCGACTGCGGGGTGAGGCCGATGTGACCCATCACCGGGATCTCGGCGTCGATGATCACCTCGACCATCGGCAGCCGCTTGCGGCCACCTTCGAGCTTCACGGCCTGCGCGCCGGCCTGCACGAGACTGGCGGCGTTGCGCACGGTCTCCTCGACCGACACGTGGTAGCTCATCCACGGCAGGTCGCCGACGATCAGCGGCTGGGGACGAGCCCGGGCCACGGCGGCCACGTGATGGGTCATGTCGTCGATGGTGACCTGCAACGTGTCGTCGTAGCCCAGGACGACCATCGCGACGGAGTCGCCGACGAGGATCAGGTCGACGCCGGCTGCGTCGGCCATGCGCGCCCCCGGCGCGTCGTAGGCCGTGACCATCACGAGAGGTTCGCTACCGGCGCGGACCTTGCGGGCCCGGACCGAGGGTGCGGTGATCGATGCGGCCATGGCGGCCTCCTTGTGCGTCCGGCGCCTCGTGGCTGCCGGCGATGGGCTATCGATGGAACTCGCTACGTCTGCGCCAAGGCTGCCGGGCGAGTTCCATCGAAACTGTACCGTCGGAGAGATGTTCGGGACCAGCCGCTGCGACTCCTGCGGACGGGACGACGAAGTGGTGGTGGCAGTGCGCCGCGTCTATGTGACGCCGGAGACGTGGGACACCGAGGGCAAGGTCGAAGTCGTGGACGAGATCGAGCACTGGTGCTTCGCCTGCCGCAGCCATTACCCGCATCAAGAAATCGACGAAAGCACCTGAACGAGAGCGGGAAGTGAGTCGGTGCCATCGAAGCGGTGGTCGCCGTCGATCACGAAGAGCTGGATGCCACCGGGCGCACCAGCGGCGGCGTAGGCGGGGGTCGCCTGCTCGAGCGTGGCCTTCGCCGCGTCGAGCGGAAAAGTCAGGTCGTCCTCCGCGTTCTCGACGATCAAGGGGCGCGGGGCGATGAGCGCGACCAGCGACGCGTGATCGAGCTCGTCGGCCATTCCCGGCAGCACCTGTGATCCGCACAAGTTCCACGGCATCCGGTGCGACGACGCGATCGACGCCACTGCGCAGCTGACGAGCGCCGCCGCAACGCGTTCGTCCCATGCCGCGAGGAACAACGTGACGATTCCGCCGTATGACCATCCGCACGCACCGACGCGATCGCGATCGACATAGGGCATTGACTGCAAGACGTCGATGCAGCGCGCCATGTCCCACAAGTTCTGGGCGAACGGCGTCGTGCCGACGAGCACCCCGTTCACGAGGTCGACGTCGCAGTGGTAGTGGTCGTCGGGCGTGGAGTCCGCGCGCTCGCCAAAGCCGCGCAGGTCCGGGGCGAGCACGACCAGACCCGCTTCGGCGAGCCGCGGCGGCCACGTGATGGTTTCCTTCGTGGTGCCATGGCCGTGGATCGCGAGCACGGCGGGCCGCGGCTCCCCGTCTTCCGCGCCGTCGGGGACGAAGAGCAAGGCCGGCACGGACATGGCCGCCTCTGCATCGAAGACGACGCGCTCGACGCGGTAGCCCTCGCGCTGTTCGACGTCGAGTACTTCGAGGTCCGGATCGACGGGTGCGGGCAGTCGGCCGAGCAGCTGAACGAGCCGCTCGCGCGACACGACGGGAGGAGGCGTCGCGCTGTCGACTCGCAACCGCCAGTAGGCCCAGGGTGAGAAGTTTCGGTGCTTCACCGTCAATTGGGTAAGGCGCTGGTCGTCGTCGGCTCGACAGTGGTGGTGGTCTTGTCGGGCTTCGTCGTGTCCGTGGTGGACGGCTGGGTGGTCGCCGAGGTCGACGTGTCGGCCAACGTCGTGTCGGTCGACGACGTCGTGGTGAGATCGGCGTTCAAGACCTTGCCGGGGAACGTCGACGGATCGGTGAACGAACCGACGTCCATGCCGTCGGTGATCGCCTTCATGTACTTGTTCCAGATCGTCGCCGGGAACGTGCCGCCGAACACGACGCGGCCGTGCACGCTCGTCATGAACCGCGTCGGCTCGTCGGGCGGGTTCTCGTATCCCATCCACACCGACGTCGTGTAGCCGTTCGGCGTGAAGCCGATGAACCACGCGTCCCGGTTCTTGTCGGTGGTACCCGTCTTGCCGGCGATGTTCTTTCCGAAGAACGCGCCGCCTCCGGTTCCGCCATGTACCACCTGTTGCAAGCAGAACGTGACGAGATCCGACTCCTGTTTGGTCAAGGGTTGCGTGCTGGGTTGGTCGAACGGCACGACTTCGCCGTTGGCCCTGACCACCTTGATGATCGCCGTCGGTTGTATGTGCGTACCGCGATGAGCAAACGTCGAATAGGCCGAGGCCATGTCGAGCGGGTACACCTCGCCTGCACCGAGCACGAGCGCGTTGACGGGTGGGAGATCGTTGGTGATGCCCATCTCCTTCGCCAGGGGCACGACCGTCTCCGGATGCACCTTGGCCATCAGCTGCGCGAAGACCGTGTTCGACGAATGCTTCGTGGCGTCGATGAGATTCAACACGCCGTCGCTCGGCTCGGCGTTGCGGACGGTCCAGTCCTTGCCGGCGTCGCCCTTCGGGATGACGACCACACTCGGCGCGTCGAACAACGACTCCAACGAGATGCCCTGCTTCACCGCCTCCGCCAGCACGAACGGCTTGAACGACGAGCCCGGCTGGCGGCCGCTCCCGCCACCGCCGCGCACCGCCAGGTTGACCTGGTTGGTGGTGTAGTCGCGGCCCCCGAACATCGCCTTCACGTGGCCATCCGGGTCGAGTGAGACGAGCGCGGCCGACGGGTCGTCAGGGGTGAGCGTGGACGTCACCGCGTCCCACGCCGCTTGTTGCATGCCGAGGTCGAGGGTCGTGTACACGCGCAGCCCGCCGCCGAAGAGCTCCGCTTCGGAGAAGCCGTGCTGCTTGAGCTGCTGCACCACGTAGTCACGGAAGTACTCGGTCCCGATCTCCTTGTGCTGGACCGGTCCGAACCCCTGCCGGTCGGGCGCGCGCGTGATGATCGTGGCGTTCGGGTCGCCCGCCTCACCGGCGACGAAGGGTGTCTTGTCGGCCGTGTCGAACTGCGCCTGGTCGATCTTCTTCGTCTCGAGCAATCCCTGTAGGACGCTGCGCCGTCGCGAGGTCGCTTCGTTCACCTGCTTGGGGTTGGCGCCGTCCGCGGTCTCGGGCGAACGGATGAGCCCCGCGAGATACGCGGCTTCCGGCAGCGTGACGCTCGCCAGGTCGTGCCCGAAGTACGTACGCACGGCGGCGCCGATGCCGTACGCGCCGCGTCCGAAGTACACGGTGTTGAGGTAGCGCTCGAGGATCTGCTGCTTGGTGAACTCCTGCTCGAGCTTGATCGACAGCACCGCTTCCTTGATCTTGCGGGAGAACGTCCGTTCACTCGACAGGTACACGTTCTTCACGTACTGCTGCGTGATCGTCGAGCCGCCCTGTGTGCTCCCCTGGCTGCGGAGGTCAGCCCAGAGCGCCCGGGCCGTACCCCACGGATCGACACCGCCGTGGTCGAAGAACGTGCGGTCCTCGGCGGCGAGCACCGAGTCGATCATCACCGAAGGGACTTGATCGAGCGACACGTTCACACGGTCCTGTTCGCCGTGCAGGCTGGCGATGGCGTTGCTGTCGTTGCAGTTGCTCGTGACGTCGGCCGCGCAGATGAACGACGTCTGGGCTTGGATGCGTTCCGGCGGCAGCTCGATCTGCGCGAGCGAGTAGCCGGCCGCGGCGATACCTGCGACGAACAGCACGCCGAGCAGGAACAGCCCCCGGCGCCAGCGCCACAGCACGCTGCGACGCTTGCCGTTGGGCTTCAGGTCGTTGGGGTGCGGGGCGCGGCGGCGTCGCTGCTTCTTCTTGGCGGTGGTGGGCATGCGGAGGGCCTTACAGCCGGGCCGAGCGTAGCAACGCGGCTGCGATGATCCCCATCAGGGCAACGGCGCTCATGAGGAGCAGATCTACCCGGGCGGGGGGCAGCGAGTCGTGTTCGTCGTCCGCGAGGACCCACGGAGCGATCGGCTCAGGGATGAGGTGAGCGCCGGAGATCGCCAGCGCCACGCCCGCGATCAACGCGGTGGCGGCGGCAAGAACAGTGCCGTCGCTGTACGCCTGCAGCCCCTCCACCCGGGTCCACGTCCATGACGTGGGCCGCAGCACGAACCACGACGCCGCCAACGCGGCAACCCCGTCGACCGCACGCGATCGCGGTGCGACGGGACGCGAGGAGCCGGTGGTGAGACCGATGACCGTGGCGATGGCGAGCAGCGCCAGCACTGGGCGCGGCCAGCCGTCGCCGCCCGCGAGCGCGGACGCGACCATCGCCGTCCCCGGCGCCGCGGCCAGCAGGGCGAGCGGGCCGCCGAGCGTCAAGGCGAGCACCGTGCCGACGGCGAGCGCACGCGCCGCCACAGGCATTCCCGCGAGCGGGCCGATCGTCGAGACGAGCGCCCACGGCACCAGGGCGGCAACGCCGAGCGATGTCGCCCGCCACCGCGGGATCGCGGGCACCACGGCGAGCCCCACACCAGCCAAGGCGAGTGCCACCGCGAGCCACCGGGCCTCTGCGGTGCCGGCAAGCTGCGGTCCGACGCGCAGGGCGAGCACCAGCGACACCGGCACGAGCATGTTCACCGCGCGTCGAGGGGACAGGCTCGCCGCCACGGCGATCACCGCGGTACCGACGATGAGCGTGACCGCGCCGGAGCGATCACCGACTCGCACGCCGACGGCCGTCAGCACGACGCCGACGCTGATCGCCGCGAGGGTGAGCCGGCCCGAATCGCGCGTCAGGGTGACCAACGCAGTCGCCGCCGCCATCGCGAGCACCGCCGCGACGGTCGACGGCCTTCCGGGCGACCCCGCGGTGAGGCCACAGATCATGATCGTCAGCGCGGCGGCGACCACCGGCGTGCGCGCCGACTCGCGCACCCCGACCGCAAGCAGCGCCGTTGCAGCGGCCGCCGCCAGCCCGAGGTCGTCCGGCGCCAGTCGCGAGACGTGCGGATGCTGACCCATCACGAGCAGCACGATCGATCCGGCCGCAGCAAGTGCACAGCCACCGGTGGTCCAGCGTCGATCTTCGGCTGGCACCGCGACGGCAACCGCGAGCACGACGCTGGCGAGCGGCGCGAGCAACACCGCAACCAGCAGCGCGTCGGCCCACGCGTTCGACGTCATCGAGCGACACCCGCGCAGAGCAATGCGAGCACGCCGCTAGAAACGGCGAGCCACGGCAGGGTGCGCCAACGGGCGAGCGCGGTCGTGAGGGCGCACGCGATCACACTGGCGGCGATGCGCAGCACGAGTGCGCCCCCCGGGGCCGGACCGACCACCAGGTCCGCCGCCACGACCGCGAAGGGTGCAACCGACAGGGCGGTGACGAGCGTGCTCGAGCGATCGATGGAGACGGCCGCCAGCACCAGTGCGATCGAGCCGAGCCACGCCGACGCCACCGCCGCGCCCGAGCCGGTCCACCCTGCGGGGCCGAGCACGGCCTGGGCGCCCGCGATCGCGCCGAGACCTGGCGAGCCCCACCGAACAAGTGCTGCTGCGAGCGCGGCCCCTGCGGCCAGTCCGGACGAACGCCGGCCCGCGCCGAACCCGAGCAACAAAGTGAGCACGACGACATCACCGCGCGACGTGGCGGCCGACGCGAGGGCGGCAGCCAGCAGGACCGCGTGAGGTATCGGGATCGCGCGCGACAGAGGGCGCGCAGTCGGCGGTTGCGGCGTCGGGGGAGTCGGAGGTGTCGGTGCGTCTGGGGTGCGAACGCGAACGCGGACCCGGGCGCGAGGTGCAGTAGTCAGCTGCGGCGGCCGCGTCCGAGAGGGAACGCGCGAGCGAGGTGGTTCCACGAGCACTCGGGACACACCTCGACGACATAACAGGTGAGGTCGTCGGCGCGACGCGAGAGCTTGGTGATCTCGTCCTTCGACGTGATGCACCGTCCGAAGGCCGGGAGCCGCGGACCGAACACGTACGACACGAGCACGACGTTGGCGGCCTCGCAGATCGGGCAGCCGATCGACGTCGGCTCACCGCACTCGCGGGCCGCCCGCACCAGTTCGGGGTGGGCGTCGCACACCTCGTGCCGGGCCAGGCGCTTCTTGCGGAACTCCGAGATCAGGGCCTGGCGCGCCAACCGGTAATCGACGGTGCCGGGCTGGGTGACGGTCACCCCGCGAATCGCTTCGGGCCTGAACATCTTGGGGGCAGACGATACCTGGCCCGCAGCAGCGGGGTCCGGAGCCCAAACTGCTTGCAATTGTTTGCAAGGTTGCGTATTCTCGATACATCGATTCGATACGTCGAGTCGCTATGCTCATCTCCACATGATCGACCTCGCCATCCTCGGGCTCCTCAAGGAGCAGGAACTCCACGGGTACGAGCTGCGCAAGCGGCTCGGCGACCTGCCGGGGGCGCGTTCTGGCGTGGTGTCGTTCGGGTCGCTCTACCCCGCGCTGGCCCGCCTCGAGCGGTCCGGCCTCGTCAAGGCGGTCGAGGCCAACACCCGCACCGACAAGGCCCTGCCGTCGAGCGGATCGCTGGCGGGTGAGCTGGCCGCGTTCCGCGCTCGACACCTGCCGAGCGCCGGGGGCCGCAGCAAGAAAGTCTACGGCCTCACCCCGAAGGGCGAGGCCGAGCTCGTCGAGCTGCTCACCGATCCCCAACCCGTCGACGAGCGCACCTTTGCGTTGAAGGTCGCGTTCTGCCGGTACCTGCCCTCCGAACAACGCCTCGAGCTGTTCGAGCGCCGTCGAGCGGAGCTGCTCGCTCGCATCGCCGAACGACGTCGCGGCCCCGACCGCACGCTCGATCGCTACCTCCGCACCTTGCGCGAGCGCGACGACGCCACCTTGTCTCAAGACCTCGCTTGGCTCGACCGGCTCATCGCCGTCGAGTCGGGCCTTGCTATGGAGGACACCCCCTCATGACGAAGCAACCGATTCGCCTCGCGATCGCCGGTATCGGCAACTGTGCGAGCTCGCTGCTCCAGGGCATCGAGTTCTACAAGGACGCCGATCCTTCAGAGCGCGTGCCCGGTCTGATGCACGTCGAGCTCGGCGGGTATCACGTGCGCGACATCAAGCTCGTTGCGGCGTTCGACGTCGACGCCGACAAGGTGGGCATCGACACCAGCAAGGCGATCTTCGCTGGACAGAACAACACCATCAAGTTCAGCGACGTGCCCCATCTCGGGGTCACGGTGCAGCGCGCCCCCACGTTCGACGGTTTCGGCGAGTTCTACCGCGAGACGTGCGAGGAGTCGCCGGCGGCGCCGGTCGACGTCACCCAGGTGCTGAGGGACTCGCGTGCCGACGTGCTCGTGTCGTACCTCCCTGTCGGGAGCGAGCAGGCGCAGAAGTACTACGCCCAGGCGTGCCTCGACGCGGGCGTCGCGTTCGTCAACGCCATCCCGGTGTTCATCGCGTCAGACCCTGAGTGGGCCGCCAAGTTCGAAGCGGCCGGCGTCCCGATCGTCGGTGACGACATCAAGAGCCAAGTCGGCGCCACGATCGTGCACCGCACGCTCGCTCGACTGTTCGAGGATCGTGGCACCACGATCGACCACACGTACCAGCTGAACTTCGGCGGCAACATGGACTTCAAGAACATGCTCGAGCGCAGTCGCTTGAAGTCCAAGAAGATCTCGAAGACGCAGTCGGTCACCAGCCAGATCGATCAGGGCATCAGCGACCGCGACGTGCACATCGGTCCGTCCGATCACGTGCCGTGGCTCGACGATCGCAAGTGGGCTCTCATCCGCCTCGAAGGACGCAACTTCGGCGATGTGCCCCTCACGGTCGAGCTCAAGCTCGAGGTGCACGACTCCCCCAACTCCGCGGGCGTCATCATCGACGCGGTGCGCTGCGCCAAGCTGGCCCAAGACCGCGGCATCGGTGGTCCGGTCACCCCGGCCTGCCAGTACTTCATGAAGTCGCCGCCGGTACAGGTGCACGACGAAGAGGCCCGCGACGCACTGGAGCAGTTCATCCAGGGCTGAATCTGAGACACTGTCGAGGTGAGTGAGTACACCTCGGCCGAATCCGTTGGATCCACCCTCGGCCGAACGGAACCAGCGGCGCTGAACGCTCGGTCGTTCACCGCGTGGCCGGCGTGGGTCGACCTGTCACTCGACATCGTCCAATACGGCCCCGACATCCCGAGCGAGGCCGAGCTCAAGTTGCTCGGCAACCTCGAGAACAAGCGCGTGCTCGAGCTCGGATGCGGCGGCGGACCGAATGCCGTGGCCATGGCGAAGCAGGGCGCGCGCGTCATCGCCGTCGACGATTCCGAGGAGCAGGTCGCACACGCTCGACGGTTGATCGAGCGCGAAGAGACGAAGGTCGAGCTGCGCCACGGCGACCTCGCCGATCTCGCCTTCGTGCGGGCTGACACGATCGACGTGGCCGTCAGCGTGTACGCCCTCGGCGCGGTGCCCGACCTCGATCGAGTCTTCCGGCAGGTGCACCGCGTGCTGCGCCCTGAGGCGCCGCTGGTGATTTCGATGCCGCATCCCGCGTTCCGCATCGTCGACGCGTTCGGGAACCCGCCGATCCTGCGCCGCTCGTACTTCGACCGCACGCCGATCCCGTGGGTCGTCGGTGCGGAGACCGGCACCGATCATCCGTTGACGATCTCGGACCTGTTCACCAGCTTGAACCGCGCCAACTTCCGCGTCGACACCGTGCTCGAGCCGGAACCACTGAAGGCCACCCCGCGCGGCCGCCACTGGACCGAAGCCATGCGTTGGGTGCCGGCGACGCTCATCGTCCGAGCGCGCAAGCAGGGAATCTAGGAGCGAGCGCTCCACCACTCTTTGAGCCGGCGCGTCGCTGCTTCCTGACCGAGCTCACCTTCGTCGAGGCGCAGCTCGAGCAGCCAGCGCATCGCCTCTCCCACCTCGGGTCCGGGTGGGAGTTCGAGCACGCGCATCACGGCGTTGCCGTCGAGCTCCGGGCGAATGGCGTTGAGCTCCTCCTGCTCTCGCAGTCGCGCAATGCGCTCCTCGAGCGCATCCATGCGTCGGGCGAGCTCCTTCGCGCGCCGCTCGTTGCGAGTCGTGCAGTCGCACCGCGTGAGCTCGTTCAAGTCGCGTAGTTGGTCGCCCGCGTCGCGGACGTAGCGGCGCACCGCGCTGTCGGTCCACCCGCGGTCGCCTTCGCCGTAGCCGTGGAAACGCAGGTGGAGGAACACGAGCCGGCTGATCGCGTCGACCTCGTCGGTCGGATAGCGCAAGGCGGTGAGCCGCTCGCGGGCCATCCGCGCGCCGACCACCTCGTGATGGTGGAACGTCACTCCATGCTTCGCGACCGAGCGTGTCTTCGGCTTTCCGATGTCATGCAACAACGCCGCCAGTCGCACGAGCCGGTTCGACCCTCCGTCCGGCTTGAGCGGCGCCACGTTCGCGACCACGGCGATCGTGTGCTCGAGCACGTCCTTGTGGCGATGGATCGGATCCTGCTCCAGACGAAGGCCAGGGATCTCCGGCAGGAACTCGTCGAAGAGCCCCGTGTCGTACAGGAACCGCAGTCCGGCGGACGGGTCGTCGACCACGATCAGCTTGTCCAACTCGTCGCGGATCCGCTCCGCCGACACGATCTCCATCCGGTGGCGCAGCTGTTCGACCGCTGCCCGCAAGGCGTCATCCGGCTGTAGGCCATAGCCCGCGATGAACCGCGCCGCGCGCAGCATCCGCAGCGGGTCGTCGGTGAACGACTGCTCCGGCGCCAGCGGCGTGCGCAGCCGATGATGCACAAGCAGGTCGGTGCGCCCGTCGAATGGATCGACGAGTTCAGGCTCCGGCAGCGTCAGCGCCATCGCGTTCACGGTGAAGTCGCGGCGCGAGAGATCGGCTTCGATCGCGTCGGCGAACTCGACAGCCGGCTTGCGCGAGTCCGGGTGGTAGGCCTCGGCGCGGTGGGTCGTGATCTCGAACGACCGGTCCCCCTTCTTGGCCCCGATGGTGCCGAAGCGTTCGCCCTGGGTCCACATCGCGTCGGCCCATCCGTTCAGGAGTGCTTTGGTCTCCTCGGGACGAGCGTCAGTGGTGAGATCGATGTCCGGCTGCTCGAGCGGGCGGTCCGCGAGCAGGTCGCGCACGATGCCCCCGACGAGGTACAGGCGGTGCCCGGCCGCGGCGAACCGCTCAGCCAGGGGCCGCGTCTCCTCGAGGATGGGTCGCAGCCGCTCCTGGATCACAAAGAAGAAGGTAGTGGCGGGTCAAAACCGCACCAGTACCTCAATACGCGCTGGCGAGACCGGCTTGTTGCAGCGCGATGCGGAGGTCTTCCGGTTGCGTCGCCACCCCAAGGGCGTCGCGCAGGCTCACGAGGCCGTCCTTGAACAACGTGAACAGCGCCTGATCGAACGTCTGCATGCCGTGGTACTCACCTTCGGCGACGATGCGCTCGAGCGCGCTGGCCCGATCGACGTCGACGATGCAGTCGTAGACCTTCGGCGTGTTGATGAGGACCTCGACGGCGGCGGTGCGTCCCTTACCGTCAGCACGATCCAAGAGGCGCTGGCTGATGACCGCTCGCAGCGACGACGCCAGAAGGTGGCGCGCCTGCTTCTGCTGATGCGGCGGGTAGAAGTCGATCACACGGTTGATCGTCTCGGCCGCGTTCTGGGTGGGCAGCGTTGCGAGCACGAGATGCCCGGTCGAGGCGGCCGCCAGCACGGCTTCGAGCGTCTCGAAGTCGGACAGCACGCTGACCACGAGCACATCAGGACCTTGCCGAAGGGCGCGCCGCACCGCGTCCGCCGGATTTTGCGTGTCGGTGCCGATCTCGCGCTGGCTGATGATCGACTGCTTGTCGGTGTGGAGGTACTCGACGGGATCTTCGATCGTGATGATGTGGGCGGCGCGGTTGTCATTGATGTGGTCGATCAGCGCGTTGATCGTCGTGGTCTTGCCGGAGCCGGCAGGACCGGTGACAAGTATCAGCCCGCTCTGCTCCGTGGCGAGCCGTTCCACGACCGGTGGCAACCCGAGGCGTTCCCACGACGGGATGCCGGGGACGACGCGCCGGAACACGACCGCCAGCGAACCGCGCTGCCGGTAGAGGTGGACGCGGAAACGGCCCACGCCGGAGACGCTCAGTGCGTAGTCGAGATCCCCGCGCTCCTCGAGCTCGGCGATGCGGCTGGGCGGGACGATCGCTTCCGCGAGGGCTTCGGTCTGGGCCACGTCGACGGGCGGGAACGGCGCCGGTTGCAGCCGGCCGTCGATCCGGACATGCGGAGGAGAACCGACCTTCACGTAGAGGTCGGAACCGCGCATCTCCATCAGGTATTGCAGGAGCTCCTGGAGCTCGGCCACGCGTGCATCCTCAGAGTTGGGTACACCTCATCCATCGTTCGCTTGGGCCTGGATCTTGAGCGCGGCGTCCACAACGTTTCGCCCCAAGCCGGCGGAGGTGGGCTTTTCCGGGCGATAGTCGAGTCCGGCGAGGGCGGCGACGCAGGCCCCGGACGATGCGGCGAGCGCATCGAGGTCGTAGCCGCCCTCCAGGAATCCGACCACTCTGCGTGGCCCGACCAGCGGAAGCAGTCGCTCGGTGAGCAGCGCGTAGTCGCCGCTGGCCAGACCCATGTCGGTCAGCGGATCGAGTCGGTGGGCGTCGAAGCCAGCAGAGAGCAACAGCCAGGTCGGGCTCCACGTCTCGGCGAACGGCGCGATGACGTCGTCCACGGCGGCGAGATACGCGTCACCAGAAGTGCCCGCGGGGAACGGGAAGTTGATGGTGTGGCCGGCGGCATCCCCGCGACCTGTCTCGTTGAGCGCGCCCGTGCCGGGGAACAGCGGCCATTCGTGCATCGACACATACGTGACGCGCTCGTCGCCGTAGAAGAGATCCTGCGTGCCGTTGCCATGATGCGCGTCGAAGTCGACGATGAGCACCCGCTCCCCGCGATCCGCGAGCGCCGCGGCGGTGATCGCGACGTTGTTGAGCAGGCAGAAGCCCATCGCGCGGTCAGCGAGCGCGTGATGTCCGGGCGGACGCACCGCGCAGAACGCCGCATCGGCTTCACCCTGGTCGAGACGATCGACAGCGTCGAGTCCTGCACCTGCGGCGAGGAGTGCAGCCTCGAACGACGCCGAACTCGCGCCGGTGTCGGGGTCGAGCCGCCCGCCGCCTGCTTGGCAGAACTGGTCGACACGTTCGACGTAGGACGCGTCGTGCACCCGAGTCACCTCGGCGCGCGTCGCGGGGCGAGGGGCGAACGCGATGAGGGCCTCGCCGAGGTCGGCGGCCGCGACGCCGGCCAGAACCGCATCGAGCCGAGCAGGGCGTTCAGGGTGGCGGCCGCCGGCGATGTGCTCCAGGTAGCGCTCGTGGGTAGCGAACAGCACCGGCACGACCGACGAGGGTATCTGTACCCCCGCACGCCGTTCACCACGGCGTGGACCGACCTACGCTCGCCGCCGTGCGCTGGAGTCACGATTGAGCCTCGACCTCGTGCGCTGGGGTGCCGACCGGCTGCGCGTCGGCTCGTGGCGGGGAGACGCGCGGATCGCCTACATCGCGCCGTTGGCCGACGGCGCGCCGGCTGCGGTCGATGCCGTGCGTCGCTGCTGCGACGTCTTGGGCGGGCGCGGGTATCGCGAGGTGATCACCGCCGCGCTCGGCCCAGCCGAGTCGCGAGGCTTCATCGAGGCCGGCTTCCAGGTTCGGGAGCGGCTGCACCTGCTCGCGCACGACCTCATGGATCTTCCGGCCGCAACCACGGCCGCGTTGCGACGGGGCCGTCGGATCGATCGTGTGGCGGCGCTCGAGGTCGACGGCCGCTCGTTCGATTCGTTCTGGCGACTCGACGACGGAGGGTTCGACGAGGCGATCGCCGCGACACCATCAAGCCGCTTTCGTATCGCCATCGAGGGTCAAGACGTCGTCGGCTACGCGGTGTCGGGACGCGCCGGGCCGCGCGGTTTCTTGCAGCGGCTCGCGGTCGATCCCGAGCATCAGCGTCAAGGACTCGGACGCGCGCTCGCCACCGACGGGTTGCGGTGGATGAAACGACGCGGCGTTGATCGAGCAATGGTCAACACCCAGGAACGCAACGACGGAGCGCTGGCGCTGTACGAACATCTCGGGTTCCGCCTGCAACCCGGCGGCCTGGCGGTGTTGCAGATCGCTCTCGCATGAGGCGATCGATCGCGGGAGCGCTCCTCCTCTTCGCGCTCGCCGCGCTCTCCCCCCCCAGCGCGGCGCGGCCGCGGTCCCCTGCGCAGCCGCGTTCCGGCATCCTCCAGCTCGTCAGCCAGACACCGGTCGTCGAGCCGGGCGACGACCTCACGATCCGGCTGCGCGTGACCGGTGCACCTGTCGGTGCACAGATCCGGGTCGACGTCCGGGGCCGCGTCCCGACGCGATCCGACTTCAAGGCCACATTGACCGGCAAGGTCGTTCGGCCTCGCGTGTCGGGGCTCGTCGTTCCCGCGGTTCCCGACGCGTCGGGCATCGTCGTGGTCATGGTCCCGACCCGCGACCTTCAGACGGAGGGCGTGTACCCGATCACCGTCGACCTCCTCACCGACAAGGGTTCCGCGCTCGACTCGCTGCTCTCCTTCATGGTGCGGATGCCGTTGAGTCGGAGCTTCGGTCCGCTCGGCGTCGCCATCGTGTTGCCTGTCGGCGGTCGGCCAGCGCTGCGCGCCGACGGAACCACGGCGCTCGACGCGTCGGACGCACAGTCGGTGCTGAGCACCGCGTCCATCCTCGAAGCGCACGCGGGAATGCCGCTGACGATCGCGCCGACGCCGGAGACGCTCGACGCGTTGGAGAAGTCCACGGCCGACGAGCTCCGCAAAGCGGTCGTCGGGCGGCAGCTGACGCTCACGCCGTATGTGCATCTGCATCCCGCGGAGTGGCTGGCGTCGGGCCTCGCGCCCGAGCTGTTCCGAGCGTTCGACCGCGGCGCCACCAGCGTTCGCGACCACGTCGCCCCTCCGGACACGTCGACCTACGTGGCTGACGACCGGATGACGTCGGAGGCCGCACGATCGCTGCGCGACCGAGGCGTCGAGTCGATGGTCGTGGCCGAGGAGGGCTTGGCGCCACTGGACGAGCGGCTCTTCAACCGGACGCTGACCCAGCCGTTCTTACTCAATGGCGTCGATGGCGTGGGGGCCGCCGTGGCCGATGCATCGCTGCGCGCACACGCGGGCGAGACCGGCGACCCGATCCTCGATGCAAATCATCTCGTGGCTGACCTCGCGGTCCTCTACTTCGACAATCCTCCCGACAAGCGCGCGGCGGTCGTGGCATTCGGCGAGGACCAACACGTCGACCCGCAGCTACTTGACGCGCTCCTCACCGCGCTCGACCCCGCCACGAATCGCATCATGCAGCCGGTCACGCTCTCGACCTTGTTCGCAACGGTGCCGCGCGCCGGGTCGCGCGGGGAGACCACCGGTCAAGGCACCCCGCTCACTCGCACGTTGTCGCCGGCGCCGCTCTCGAACCTCTCCGATTTCGCGGCCGGATTGCGCACAGAGGAGAGCGAGCTCGGCTCGTATCGCGAGATGGTGACCGCGGACAACCCGCGGCCGGCGGAGTTCGAGCGACGCGCGCTGGTCGCCGGCTCGGCCGACCTGTCGGCAACCGAGCAACGCGCAGCTCTCGACGCCATCCAAGCCGCCATCCAAGCCGAAGCGGCCAAGGTGCAACCGCCACCCCGGCAGACGATCAACTTCACGGCACGCGACGGCGTGGTTTCACTGACCATCCGCAACACGACCGGGTACCCCGTCAAGATCCTGTTGCGACTGCAAGGCGACAAGCTCGAGCTTCCGGGACACGAGAGCGGGCTGGTCGACGTGACCCTCACGGAGGAGACCACTCGCGTCTCGTTGAACGTGCGCACTCGCGCCTCAGGCGACTCCCCTCTCGATATCACCCTCACCTCGCCCGACGGGAATCTCGTGATCGGACGTACGCGTGTGACAGTGCGATCGACTGCCTTCTCCGGCGTCGGGCTCATCCTCTCGCTCGGGGCGGGCACGTTCCTCGCCGTCTGGTGGCTGCGCCATGTGATCGCCGCCCGGCGCGAGCGGAGCAAGAGCCGCCCGGCGCCGCTTGAGACCTGAGACGCCCGCTCACCTAACCTGCAGTCCCCATGGCTGCCGTCCACATCGTCACCGACAGCTCCTGCGATCTCACGGCCGACGAAGCCGAGCACCTCGGTGTCGACATCGTGCCGTTGTCGATCCGCTTCGGCGACAAGGAGTTCACCGATCGCGTCGACCTGAGCGTCGACGAGTTCTACCGGCGTCTGAACGAAGCGGCCGAGCTGCCCGAGACGGCGGCGCCCGCGCCGGGAGCATTCGAGCAGGTGTTCCGCCGCGCGGCCGAAAACGGTGCCTCCGCGGTCGTGTGCGTCAACCTGTCGTCTGATCTGTCCGCCACGATCCAGTCAGCGCAGAACGCTGCTCGCGCGGTGGCCGACACCATCGACGTCAGGGTCGTCGATTCGCACTCGATCACCGGAGGACTCGGCTCCCAGGTCATCGCGGCCGCCGAGTCGGCCCGCGATGGCGTAAGCGCTGACGACATCGTCGCGATGGTGAACGACATGGCACAGCGCACGCATGTCCTCGGCGCGCTCGACACGCTCGAGAACCTCAAGAAGGGCGGACGCATCGGCAATGCTCAGGCACTCCTTGGCAACCTGCTGTCGATCAAGCCGCTGATCGACGTCAGCACCGGGAAGGTCGAGGAGGCCGGCAAGGCGCGCACGCGAAAAAAGGCGCTGCGATGGCTGGCCGACCGTTTACTCGAAGTGCCCGTGGTGGAACGACTGTCTGTGTGCCATGGCGAAGCGCCAGACCTGGACGAATTCCTCGAGATGCTCGCTCCCCGTTTCCCGCGCGACGAGATCCGCATCGCGCTCATCGGAGCAGTGATCGGTACACACGGCGGGCCCCGGGTCATGGGCGTGACCTGGCAGGAGCCCACCGGGGCGCAGCGACCTGACTGACGACGCCGCGATCGGCACGCGCACTGGACGCGTGCTGGGCGGTCGCTACCGCCTCGACCGCCTGATCGCCACTGGGGGCATGGCGCAGGTCTGGGAGGCGACCGACGAGGTGCTTGCCCGCCGCGTGGCGGTGAAGGTGCTGTTTCCGCATCTCGCGGCCGACGAGTCGTTCGTCGCACGGTTCCGGCGCGAGGCGGTGGCCGCGGCTCGACTGTCGCACCCATCGATCGTGTCGATCTACGACACCTGCGCCGACGACGACTGCCAGGCGATCGTGATGGAGCTCGTCGAAGGTTCCACGCTTCGTGAACTGCTGGACGAGCGGAAGTGGCTCGAGCCCGGCCAAGCGGTCACGATCCTCGCGGAGGTCGCCGACGCCCTCGAGACCGCGCATCAGGGCGGAGTGGTGCACCGCGACATCAAGCCGGCGAACATCCTGCTGTCGCCGGACGGGCGTGTGCTCGTCGCCGACTTCGGCATCGCGAAGGCCGGCGGCGATCTCACCACCACGAACACGACGCTCGGCACCGCGAAGTACCTCGCGCCGGAGCAGGTCGAGGGCAAGCCCGTCGACGCGCGATCCGACGTCTACGCGCTCGGGGTCGTGCTCTACGAAACGCTGTGCGGCCGACCCCCGTTCGCGGCCGACACGGAAGCGGCCACTGCGCTGGCGCGCCTCCATCAGGAGCCGATGCGCCCGCGCAACGTCCGCGCCGGTGTGCCGAAGGCGCTGGAAGACGTCGTGCTGCGGGCGATGGCCCGCGATCCCGACGACCGCTATCCCTCGGCCGCGGCATTCCGCGCCGCGCTGCTCGCTGCCGGTCGCGGTGCCCCGGCAGAACCGCTGTCGATCACCCCGGCGCGCGCCGCCGACGGCGACGCCACGGTTGCAACGCAAGCACCGCGGGTGGCCGATCACACGCCGACGGGCGGTCCCCCGGCGTTCGTGCGCACCGAACGCGGGTGGCTCGTCCCGACGGTGGTGATCGTCGTGGTCGCGCTCGCGTTGATCATCGGTGGCGTCCTGGTCGCCGGTGGTGGCGGTGTCCCGAGCCTCCCTGGCATCGGTGGCGGCGGGAACAACAGCCCGACTGCGACGAACTCGATCACGCTCGCCGACGCGGTCGCCTTCGACCCACCTCCGGGTGACGGGAGCGAGAACGATGCGGATGCGCGGAACGTGAAAGACCTCGACCCGGCCACGTTCTGGCAGACGCAGGGGTACAACGACCCCGCGATCAAGATCAAGCCTGGTGTCGGGTTGTACGTCACGCTCGCGCAGGCGACGAAGCTCAAAACCCTGAAGATCACCTCGCCGACGAGCGGGTGGGCGGTTCAGATCTATGTCGCTGACAGCCCGAAGTCCGACCTCGCGTCCTGGGGTGCCCCCGTCGCGCAGAACGACAACATCTCGCCGGGCACGGTCACGCTCGACCTGGGGGGCCACCAAGGCGCCGCGGTGCTGATCTGGATCACGAACGTCGGCACCTCGCCGGATGACGCTGGTCGGTTCCACACCCAAATCGCCGAGGTCAGCGTGGGCGCCAACTAACTTCGGGTCATCCGGGGGGACCACGACGACGCGACGCTCGTGTCCGCGGCGCGAACGGGCGACCGGGACGCACTCGACCTGTTGTTGCGGCGTCATCACGACCGGTTGTTCGCGCTCTGCCGCCGGATCATGGGCAACCAGGCCGACGCCCTCGACGCCACGCAAGAAGCGCTGATCGCCGTCGTCCGCGGCCTGCCGCGCTTCGACGGACGCGCGGCGTTCACCACCTGGTCGTACCGCGTTGCCACCAACACGTGTCTCGATGAGCTTCGTCGCCGGCGCCGGCGTCCCGACCCCGTCGAACAGGACGACGATCGCGCCGAGTTCGATGCCGACCGGTCCGCGCCCGGCCTCGACGAGCAGATCGTCGCCCGCCTGTCCCTCGACGACGCCCTGCAGCAGCTCCCGCTCGAGTTCCGCGCCGCCGTGGTCCTGCGAGACGTCTGCACGCTCGACTACGCCGAGATCGCCGAGGTGCTCGACATCCCCCCGGGTACTGTCCGATCCCGGATCGCTCGAGGCCGAGCCCTCCTCGCCGCCCGGATCGGCGGGAACCCGTCACCCGGCTCCGATCGTCAGACACCTTTGACATGAGTGACTTCCCCCCCGACCGGGACGAACTGGCGTCGGCCTACCTCGACGGCGAGAGCACCGCCGAGGAGCGCGCGCTGGTCGAGGACGACCCCGGGCTGCTCGCTCGTGTCACCGAGTTCCGCGCCGTCCGGGAAGCGCTGGCCGCCCCGGTCACGCCGCCGGCGACCGGGCAACGCGAGACAGCCATCACGGCCGCGGTGGGCGCGTCGACCGTCGTGGCCCTCGACCGCGCCCGCGCCCGGCGAGGCCTGCGAATCGCCTCGATCGCCGCCGCCGTGCTCTTCGTTCTCGGCGCCGTGGGCATCCTGATCCGCGCCGCGGGCAGCCAGAGCGAGGACAAGTTCCAGACGGTCGCCGGGGCGATCGGCAGCGGTGCCGGCGTCGCGGCGACGGCCGAACGGGCCCCGCAGGCGTCCGCCACCGCCGGCGGCGCCAGCAACTTCAGCGTCGGAGGTCAGGCGTTGGGCTCGTTCGCCGACCGGGCGTCGCTCGTCGCCGCGACGCAGTCGCAGGTCCACAGCCCGACGTTCGACCAGCGCAAGCAGGCGACCACGCCCCCCGGAGCCGCCTCTGCGGCGGACGGCAGCGCGCCCACGACGGTGGCGCCGTCATGCCTCGTGCCCGCGCCTCCCGACACCGTGAAGGAGCTGTACGCGGCCACTGCGGTGCTGGAGGATCGCCCGGTGCAGATCGACGTGTTCACGATCGCCGACGGCTCGCTCGTGCTCGTGGTCACCGACGCGACGAGCTGCACACAGGTCTTCAGTCAGCCGGTGTGATCTCCGCTGGCGGTCGCCGCCAGCCTCCGGTCCGTACCCCCGCCGCCACGGCCCCGATCGCCATCGCCAGCCACGCCCCTGTCGGAAACGGGCGCAGGCCCTCGCCAGAGGACACCCACGCCGCCCAACCGAGCCCGCCCGCCACGAATGCCGCGCTGAGCACGCCGATGAGTGGGGAGCGAGTCGCGCCGACCTCGATCACGATCTCGGAGATCACCAGGCCGAACAGCAGCCCGGCACCGATCGGTGTCGCGCCGCTGAACTCGTACTCCCCGAGGATGAGCGCGCCGAGCGCGCAGGCGACGGCCGCACACACGATCCCCAGGATCGGCCTGACGTTCACTGTCCTGGGGAACATGCTGCTTGGTGAGACCGCATTTGCCGGAGACTACGCTGCCGCCCGTGGCGAACCCGGTCGACCTTTCCACGACACGTGTGCGCACCGACGACTGGCCCGCGCAGGCCACCGACACGATCGTCAAGGTCGTCGGTACCGCGAGCGACAAGGTCACCGGCCCTGTCACCACGGCGGCCCGAGCCATCGTGTTCGGGCTGTTCGCGACCATCCTCGGCGCCGCGGCCGTCGTGCTCGTGTCGATCCTGCTCGTCCGGCTGCTGAACAATTACCTGCCTGATTCCGTGTTCGGTGAGGAACATGTATGGGCCGCTCACTTGTTGATCGGGCTCGTGTTCAGTGGTGCTGCGCTGTGGCTCTGGGCCAAGCGCAAGCCCCGATCAAACGAGGGGTAGTCGGCAATGGCAGCAGAAGGCGTTCGTGACGTCATCATCATCGGGTCCGGCCCCGCGGGCCTGACCGCCGCGATCTACGCGGCCCGGGCCAACTTGGCGCCGTTGGTCCTCGAGGGCGAGCCGTCATCCAGCAGCGACCAGCCGGGCGGGCAGCTGATGCTCACGACCGAGGTCGAGAACTACCCAGGCTTTCCGGCCGGCGTGATGGGTCCGATGCTCATGGCCGGGTTCCGCGAACAGGCGGAGCGCTTCGGGGCAGAGCTCCACATGGTGAAGGTGTCGAAGGTCGACCTGTCGGCACCGCCGTTCGGCGTGTGGGTCGGTGATCCCGACACCCTCGAGCCGACCTACCGGGGCAAGACGATCATCGTCGCGACCGGCGCGCAGTCGCTGATGCTCAACGTGCCGAACGAGCATCCGCTCATCGGGTACGGCGTGTCGACATGCGCCACGTGCGACGGCTTCTTCTTCCGCGATCAGGACATCGCCGTCGTCGGCGGCGGCGACTCGGCGCTCGAGGAGGCCACCTTCCTCACGAAGTTCGCGAGGAGCGTGAAGCTCATCCACCGGCGCGACCAGTTGCGGGCCTCGAAGATCATGCAGGACCGCGCAAAGGCCAATCCCAAGATCTCGTTCCTGTGGAACCACGTCGTGCACGAGGTGCTCGGCGACAAGAAGGTCGAGGGACTGCGCCTCCAGGACACGCAGACCGGCGCCCAGAGCGACCTCGACGTGAGCGGTCTCTTCGTGGCCATCGGCCACGTGCCGAACACCGACCTGTTCAAGGGTCAGTTGGCCATGGAGGACAACGGCTACCTCATCACCGGCCTCGGAGAGGGCGAGACGTCGACCAACATGGACGGGGTGTTCGCCTGCGGCGACGTCCAGGACCACGTCTACCGCCAGGCCATCACGGCCGCCGGCTCGGGCTGTATGGCCGCCATCGACGCCGAACGCTGGCTCGAAAATCACACCTGACGGGTCAGGAATGCGCCAGGGTGGGGAAGCGTTCAACGACCCGTTCGCCCATCCATCGATGAAACGAGAGGCACACGCACATGGCTGAGGGCATCAGCACCCTGACCGACGCCACCTTCGACGAAGAGATCGGCGCCGCGGCCGAAGTGCTCGTCGTCGACTTCTGGGCCGAGTGGTGTGGCCCGTGCAAGATGATCTCGCCGATCCTCGAAGAGATCGCCACCGAGAACGTCGGCAAGGTTCGCATTGCCAAGCTCAACGTGGACGAGAACCCCGACGCCGCTCGTCGCTTCGAAGTGATGAGCATCCCGACGTTGATCGTGTTCCGCGACGGTGAGCCGGTGAAGCGCATGATCGGCGCCAAGGGCAAGGGCCAGCTCTTGCAGGAGCTCGACGAGTTCATCGTCTGATCGCTCCCGCGCTACCAACGATTAGGTTTCACGGCCCGGGTCGGCGTTCGACCCGGGCCGTTTCGCGCTTGTGACCACCCCTCTCCCCCTCCGTCCCGGTGCCACCGGCGAACCTGTGCGCGACGTGCAGCGCCGGCTCGCCCGGTTGGGTTTCGACCTCAGCGCCGACCCGGCGGCGCACTACAGCACCGCCACTGAGCAGGCCGTTCGCGAGTTCCAGGAGCAGCGAGGGCTGCGCATCGACGGGATCTGCGGCCCGCAGACGTGGGGCGCGTTGGTGGAGGCCGGCTACCGGCTGGGGGCGCGGCTGTTGTACCTCCGAGCGCCGATGCTGCGGGGCGACGACGTCAGCGAGCTCCAAGAGGCCCTCGGCGCGCTCGGCTTCGACGCCGGCAGGGTCGACGGCATCTTCGGACCGCGGACGGTCGCCGCCCTCGAGGAGTTCCAGCGAAACGCCGGCCTGACGATCGACGGGATCTGCGGCCCTGACACGGTCGCGAGCCTGCGTCGCGTCATGCGGCCGGCGGGTAGTTCGCCGCCGGTGGCCTCGGTGCGCGAGACACAACAACTGCTCGACGCGCCCCGCCAGCTCCACGGGCGGCGGGTCGGGATCGGCGAGACCGGCGGGCTCGCCGCGCTGGCCGACGCCGTGGGCCGAGCGCTCGTCGAAGCTGGTGCGGTGGTGGCGGTGCTGCATCACCCCGACGAGTCGGTGCAAGCCGGCGAGGCCAACGCGTTCAACGCCGAGGCCTTCCTGGCCCTTGCGTTGTGCGCGGAAGCCCACTGCTCGACGGCCTACTTCGCCGCTCGAGCGTTCGAGTCCATCGGCGGCCGCCAGCTGGCCGAGCTCGTGCTCGACGAGGTCAGCGGCGACGTGTTCCCGGCGGCGGGCGAAGTGACCGGCATGCAGCTGCCCATCCTCCGCGAGACGCGGATGGCCGCCGTCGTGTGTGAAGTGGGTCCACCTGGACGTGTGGTCGAGCACACCGCGGAGCTCGCCGAAAGCTTGACCCGGGCCTTCACCCGCTGGGCGCAGGGCCCTGTCAACCCCTGACTAGCCCGGTCTACCCACAGGATTCTGCACAGGATGTGGACAAGCTGAAGGGGAGGTTCACCTCAACTCTCAACTCGTAGTTGAGAGTTTGTCGGGCTCGGTGATTCTCCGGTAGATGCGTTCGAGGTCCTCCAGGTCGGCGAAGTCGATCACGACCTTGCCGCGCCGGGGACCGGCGGTCACGCTGACCCTGGTGTCGAGGTAGTGCGAGAACAGCTCCTCGAGCTCGAGCAGGCCGGGGGCCCGGAGCTTGTGGAGCGCGGGCGCCTCGGTGGTGGCACCGGGCGCGGCCGTGGCCTCGGCCAGCTCACCGCGGGTGCGGACCGCCTCCTCGACATCTCGCACGGAAAGGCTGTCAGCCACCGCTCGGCGGGCAAGCTGTTCCTGGTAGGCGCGGTCGGGGGTGCCGAGCAGCGCCCGGGCGTGGCCCGCAGAGAGCTGGTCGTCCGCCACGAGCTTCTGAATGGCGGGCGGGAGCTGGAACAGCCGCAGTGTGTTGCTGACCGCGGCCCGGCTCTTGCCCACCCGAGCGGCAACCTGATCGTGTGTGAGATGGAAATCCTCGATGAGCTGCTGGTACGCCGCGGCTTCTTCGAGCGCGTTCAGGTCGGCGCGGTGGAGGTTCTCCACCAGGGCCTGCTCGAGCGAGGTGGTGTCGTCCACCTCGCGCACGATCGCCGGCAACGACGGCAGGCCAGCCCTTTTCGCCGCTCGCCACCGGCGCTCCCCAGCGATCAGCTCGTACTTGTCGTCAGCCGACGGCCGCACGAGCACCGGCTGCAAGACACCGAGTTCCCGCACCGATGCAGTGAGCGACGCCAGCGCTTCTTCGTCGAAACCCTTTCGAGGCTGGTTCGGGTTGGTGATGATGGCGCTGACGGGCAGCTCGAGCAGGGTCAGCGGACCCGAATCGGAGCTGGCCACCTCAGAGGGGATGAGCGCTCCGAGCCCTTTACCCAGTCCGCTGCGGCGTGCCACCAGTGATCTCCTTTGCCAGCTCTCGATACGCGATGGCGCCACGCGACGACGGGTCGAACGCGGTGATCGGTTGTCCGAACGAGGGCGCCTCGGACAACCGCACCGTCCTCGGCACGATCGTGCGGCACACCTTCTCGCCGAAATGCGCCCTCACCTCTTGCACCACCTGGTCGGAAAGCTTCGTGCGAGCGTCGTACATGACACACACGATGGCGCTGACCTCCAGCGCCTGGTTCAGGTTCTTCTGCACCAGGTTGACGTTGCGCAGCAGCTGCCCCAAGCCCTCCAGGGCGTAATACTCACACTGGATCGGCACGATCACTTCCGTGGCGGCCGCCAGGCTGTTGACGGTGAGCAAGCCGAGCGAGGGCGGGCAGTCGATGAAGACGTAGTCGTAGTCGGCCGCGACGTCTTCGAGCGCCTTCCGCAGCTTGAGCTCTCGGCTGAAGGCAGGGACGAGTTCGATCTCCGCGCCCGCCAGGTCCAGGCTGGCAGGGGCCACGAAGAGGTTGCGTACGGAGGTCGCTTCGATGCAGTCGTCGATCGACGCATCATGAAGAATGACGTCGTACATCGACGATTGCAGGTCGCGGGTGTTCAAGCCAAGGCCGGTGGTGGCGTTGCCCTGCGGATCGAGATCGACCACCAGCACCCGATAGCCGAGGTCAGCGACGGCGGCGCCGAGGTTCACGGCCGTGGTGGTCTTGCCGACCCCGCCCTTTTGATTGGTGATGGCCATGACTCTGGGCAGCGGCCGGATGAACCGGGCTGGATCGGGCTCGGCCACTGGTTCGGCGGCTTCGATGGCCGGTGCTGGCTCGACGACAGGGGGATCGGCGGCGGCCACGGGCTCCGGCGCCTGCTCGGGGAGTGGCTCCGGCTCGATCGCGACAGCGTCGTCGCTCGTTTCGGGCTCCGGCGGCGGCGAAGGCTCAACTGGTGCTTGAGGCTCGGCTCGGAGCCGCTCGAAGATGGCTTGGCCGCGCGAAACGAGATCGGAGGGGGCGTCGCTCACCAGGAGCGAATCATGGTGCGTGGGCGGGGTCCGGTCAAGGACTACTTGAGGCATGCGACCGTTTCACGTGGAACGCGGGCCCTTTCGGGTGACGCGTTCCACGTGGAACGTCACCAGAGCGGACGCTTGGCCGGCACTCCGACCCGGCGCGGAAACCGATCCGAGGCGAGCGCGGTCTGCTCGAGCACCCGAACCGGCCCGGCGCGGCCACGATCGGCCAGGCCGAGCTCCCCTAACGGGCCGGCCGGCCAGCGATCTTCCGTCTCGCCGGGTGGCTCGCTGACGACCAGCCGGCCCGCGACTCGAAGAAAACCACAGGCACACTCGGCCGTGACGGCGGGTGAGCCGAAGCTGCGGCTCACGACCAGGTCGAATGCCCCCCGCAACGCAGGCAATCGGGCCGCTCGTTCGGCTCGATCGGTCACGACCGTCACCCGATCAGCGAGGTCGAGCTCCCCGACGGCGGATTCGAGGAATGCCGTGCGCCGAGTATTGGCATCGAGGAACACCCACCGGCTGTCCTCCCACCGCACCGCGAGGACAAGACCGGGGAGACCACCCCCGCTCCCCAGATCCAGGGCGTCGATCGGTGACGCGACAGCGCGTGCAAAGCCGTCAGCGTGCTCCAAATGCTGGACCACCGGCCCGGGCCCGAGGAAACCGAGCCCTCGGGCTCGCTCGAGCACGGTGGTGAGGGGTTGGTTCAGGCTTCGGCTTCGGCTTCGGAAGCGGGTGCGGGAGCGGCCGCGGCCGTGTCAGCGGCGGGCAGGATGACCACCCGACGGCGAGGCTCCTCGCCCTCCGACGTCGTGCCCACGCCGTCGATCTCGTTCACGGTGTCGTGGACGACCTTGCGATCCGCCGGATGCATTGGTTCGAGGGCCTTGGCCACACCGGATGCCGCCACATCAGCCGCGACTTGCGTGGCGAAACGGGCGAGAGCTTCCTTGCGACGCTCCCGGTAGCCACCGATGTCGATTCGCACCCGGCCGTGGTGGGTGCCGGTCGCCTTGCGCTGCACGACCGTGCGGGCCAGCTCTTGCACGGATTGCAACGTCTGTCCCTTCGGCCCGATGAGCAGGCCCAGGTTGTCGCCCACCACCTTCAGCTCGATGGTGTCCTCGTCGACTCGATCCTCCTCGAAGGTGGCGTCGAGATCGAAGGCATCGACGAGCCCCTCCAGAAACGACCGCATGATCGCAGCCTGCTCCTCCACAGTGGCGTCCATGCCGCTTCCTTCCTGCTCATCGTTTTCGTTGACGGACTTGGGGGGGCGGGGCGCTCGCTCGCTGCCACCGCGGCCGGCACCACCGCGGCCAGCACCGCCGCGCGACCGGCGCCGCGTGCTCGAGGTGCGGCCATCGGGCCGCGCCGACGACGCCGCGGCCCGGTCCTCGGAGGAGGCCGGACGCTCGTCGCCGCCACCCTGCTCAGAGCGGCGTCCTGCCGTCTCGGGCCGGCGACGCCTGCGGTTACCCCGCTCGGCCTTCGGCCGCGGACTTGTGGGCTGCACCCGGGCGCGGACCCTCGCTTCCCCGCGGGTACGGCCGAACAGGCCGGTGCGGGGCTCCTCCATCACCTCGAACTCGGCGTCGTCCTCGTGCACGCCCAGCTGGTCGAGAGCTGCTTCCTTCGCTTCCTCGACGGTCTTGCCCGTTGTCTCAACCCATTCCATGCGCGCTACTTCCGCTTCTTCTTCTTGCGGGCAGCCGCCGAACGGCTCTTGGGTGGCGTCGTACGGCCACCGTTGCTCTTCGCCGTCGGGGGTTTGTTGCTGCCTGCGGTCGGTTTGGTGTCCTTGCTGCCGCCGTTGGATGCAGCCCGCTTGGCCTGCGGGGCGGCGTCGCCGAGGAGTTGCTTGAAGAAGCCGCCTTGCGGCGCGCCGGACTTCTTGCGCTCCTCCGCATCCTTCATCTGCTGCTCCAGGAGCTTCTTCGCCTCGGGCGTGTTGTAGATCGTCCGCGAGATCAGCGCCTGCTGGCCCACCCGGAACAGGTTGGAGACCAGCAGGTAGATGACCAGGCCGCCCTGGTAGATGATCGAGATGCCGGTGAGCATGATCGGCCCGAGCTTCATGAGCATCTGCTGCTGCGGGTTGCTCGCGGCGGCCGGGTTCCGTCCGCTGATCTGCTTCTGCTGGACGAGGCTGGTGAGCGCCACCAGCACGATCATGATGATGTAGGGGAGCGCCTTGCCGAAGCCCGACTCGCTCATCACCTTGGTCACGGACTTCGAGAGGTCCATGCCCCACGACGTCATGTGCGTCTTATCCCTGACCGCGAGGTCGTGGTACAGCTGGCTCGTCTTACTGATGTACTGCGGCGCAAAGTTGCCGTCCGGGCCGAGGTGCGTCAAGCCGCGCAACACGTTGTACAGGATGATGAAGACCGGCAGCTGCACCAGCAGCGGCAGACACCCGCCCAGCGGGTTGATGTTGTTCTCCTTGTAGAACTTCAGCAGCTCCTCGTTGAGCTTCTGCCGATCGTCCTTGTGCTGCGCCTGGATCTTCTTCATCTCCGGCTGCAGCGCCTGGAGCACCATCATCGACCGCGTGCCCTTGAGGGTCAGCGGCGTGAGCACGACCATGATCGCCAGCGTGAACAGGGCGATCGCGCCGCCGTACGAAGGCCAGATCTTGTAGAAGAACTCCAAAATTCTGGCAAACGGCGAAAAGAAGTCAACAGCTACGAACATATGTTCTCAACCTTTGCGTGAGGGTTGGGAGGAACAGGGTCCCAACCGTGGCCACCCCACGGGTGGCAGCGGACCAGGCGGCGAAGCGTGAGCCACGAGCCCTTGACGGCGCCGTGGCGCTCGAGCGCCTCGACTGCGTACGTGGAACAGGTCGGATCGAACCGACACGGCGACGGCCGGCCGGCCGTGAGGCGACGGTACAGCCGCACGAGGACCAGCAACGGACGGGCGGCCAGCGAGGGGCGAGCGGTGGTCACCGGCGGCACGCCGTCGTGACGTGGCCGGCGAGCTCGGCGAAGGTGAGCCGCACAGCCGGGGGAGCAACCGCGACCAGGTAGGCGCCAGGAGCGAGCTCGGCATCACGCACGATGGCGCGCAGACGCCGGCGCAACCGGTTGCGCTCGACCGCGCCGCCGACGGCGCGGCCGACGGCGTACGCCACCCGCGCGCCGGTCGCGGTCTCGTCGATCAATGCGGTCACCGTGATCGGACCCGATCGATGACGCGCACCGTCTCGACGCAGCGCGCCGAAGGTGCGCCGGTCGCCGACACGGCCGACGGCGCGAGCCCGGGAAGACAACGGAGCTGACACGGCATCACCGCTTGGTGCCGTGTCAGGCCGACAAGCGGTGGCGGCCCTTGTGGCGGCGCGCCTTGAGGATGGCTCGCCCTGCCCGGGTGGACATGCGGTGCCGGAAGCCGTGGCGCTTCGCTCGTTTGCGGACGTTTGGCTGATAAGTGCGCTTCACTGTTCCCTCTTCTGCGGCCCAGGCGAGGGCCCTCGCCAGGATGGCGTTGTTCGCACGTTCCAGGCGCGCGGACCAGGGCGCGATCCGGTGCCGCGCCGGTCGCCACGCTAGAGGACAACACGGTCGACAGGCAATCCGCCCGCCGACTCGTTCCGGCCGAACTGCCCAGTTCTGGCAAGGAAAAACCGAGCAATTGACCCCTTGGATGCCTGTGGACAGGATGCTACGGTGCCCGGGCCACGGACGGAGTGGGGTCCGGCGCTGCCGTCGAAATGGCGCAGTTGCCGGGCGTCGTCCCCGCCACGCTCAGTGGTGAAATGGGGACGAAGCGGACGTGAGCCTGTCGCTTCTCCCCCGTAGTTGTCCACAGAGTGTGGACGTACTTGTGGACTCGGACCGAGCAGGGGAGGCGTTGAGGCTGGTGGGCGATGCGCAGCTCCTGTGGACGTCATGCGCCGAGGTGTTGCGCGAACAAGTCTCTGAAGCGGTCTGGTTGTCGTCGTTCGCCGAAACCAGCGCGTTGCGTATTGACGACGATCGGCTCGTGTTGTCGGTGCCGAGCCCGTGGGTGAAGGAACGCATCGAGTCGCGCTACCTCGAGATGGTGCGCGCCGCGCTCGCGGATGTCGGCGCGAAGTACGACATCGACATCGAAGTGCGGCCCGACGCCGCCGACGCGCTGCCGGCGCTCGACGACGAGACCACGTTCTCTCGGGCGAACGATGCATCGACAACGTCGACCGTCGCGGCACCGCACGATGAACGCGCCAGCCATCGCGCCGGCGACACGCTGAACCCGCGCTACACGTTCGACGCATTCGTGATCGGCTCGTCGAACCGCTTCGCCCACGCCGCCGCCCTCACCGTGGCCGAACGACCGGGCCTGGCGTACAACCCGCTGTTCGTCTACGGCGACGCCGGCCTCGGCAAGACGCACTTGCTGCAGGCCATCGGTCACTATGTCCACGAGAACTACCGCGGCTATCGGGTGCGCTACGTCTCGAGCGAGACGTTCCTCAGTGAGTTCGTGGACTCGATCCGCACCGGCGTGGCCGACTCGTTCAAACGCCGTTACCGCGGCGTCGACGTGCTGCTCGTCGACGACATCCAGTTCTTCGAGGGCAAGAAGGAAACGCTCGAGGAGTTCTTCCACACGTTCAACGCGCTCCACGAAACCGGCCGCCAACTGGTGCTTTCCAGCGACCGGCGCCCCGACGACTGGCCGGCGCTGGAAGATCGGCTGCGCACTCGGTTCAAGTCAGGCCTGGTCACCGACATCCAGCCGCCCGACCTCGAGACCCGTCTCGCCATCCTCCGCAAGAAGGCCGAAGGCCAGACAACCCTCATCCCCGACGTGGTCCTCGAGTACATCGCGACCCACATCACCGACAACATCCGCGAGCTCGAAGGCGCCCTCACCCGCATCTCCGCCTTCACCAGCCTCTACAACGAGCCGCTGTCGATCGAGCTCGCCCAGCGCGTGCTCGGCGACCTGCTGAGCGACCGCCAGCCGCGGGTGATCACCGCCGAGCGCATCCTCGAGGCGACCACGAAGCTCTTCGGGCTGTCACGCGAGGAACTGCTGTCGAGCAGTCGCACGCGCCCGCTCGTCATTGCTCGCCAGATCGCGATGTACGTCTGCCGCGAGTTGACCGACCTCAGCTTCCCCCAGATCGCGAAGGCATTCGGGAAGAGCGACCACACAACCGTCATCCACGCAGTGCAGAAGATCGAGAAGCTGATGGGTGAGAAACGCCAGATCTTCGATCAGGTCAACGAGCTCACACAGCTCGTCAAGAACGCCACGTGAGCAGCACAACGAGCACGCGTGTGGAAAGAGTCGGGGACAACCCGTGCGTAAAGGGGGGACAACGCCGTCGCGCGCGGGGGGTAGTTCTCGAGTTGTCCGGAGGGGTCCGTAGCGCAGCGCGCAGCGTGCGCGACGCTGGGGACGACAGCCGGGATGTCGCGCTCCCCCTGACCTGCAGGAACGGTGGTTCGTCCACAATCCCCAGGACCTACTACCACTCCAATTGAATTCGAGACGAGAAAGCGAGCAGCTGTGAAGTTCCGATGTGAACGAGATGTCTTGGTCGAAGCGCTCGGGAGCGCCGGCCGTGCAGTGTCGACCCGCGGTGGCGCGATGCCGGTGTTGTCAGGGATTCGCGCGCAGCTCACGGGCAACGCGCTGCAGCTGACCGGAAGCGACACCGATCTCACGATCGAAGTCGGGATCACGGTGAACGGTGAGGGTGACGGTGTGGTCGTGCTGCCCGGCAAGCTCGCCGGTGAGATCGTGCGAGCCCTGCCTGGGGGCGCGGTGGCCGTCGACATCGACGAGGACGAAGCCACCATCACGTCGGGCCGCGCCGAGTTCACCATCCGGATCCTGCCGGCCGAGGAGTATCCACGGCTGCCGGAGCCGACCGGCGATCCACTGACGATCAGCGCGAGCAACTTGGCCGCGGCGCTCAAGCAAGTCGTGACCGCCGCGAGTTCCGACGACGCCCGCCCGATCCTCACGGGGGTGCTGCTGGCCGCCGAGGAGGGTGGGCTGCGACTCGTGGCCACCGACTCCTACCGGCTGGCCGTGCGCGACCTGCCTGGCGCCGCGGTGCTGTCCGAGGGTCAACAGGTGCTGGTGCCGTCACGGGCGTTGTCCGAGCTGGCGCGCGTGCTGACCGGTGCCGAGAACGTCGAGCTGCGCCTCGGCGAGCGCGATGCATCGTTCCAAGTCGGAACGATCCGCCTCACCACGCGCCTGATCGAGGGCGAGTTCCCGAACTACCGCGGCCTGATCCCGGCCAGCTACCCGAATCGGTTGACCGTGGGCCGCGAGGCGCTGCTCGAGGCGGTGCGCCGCGTGAAGTTGATGGCGCGTGAAGCCACCCCCGTGCGAATGGTCATGCGCACCGACGGCCTCGAGCTCGTCGCCATCACCCAAGACGTGGGTCAGGCCCACGAGGAGCTCGACGCCAAGTACGAGGGCACTGAGCTCACCGTGGCCTTCAACCCCGAGTACCTGCTGGAGGGTGTCGAGGTCACGCCGGGCGACGAGGTCGTCGTATCGACGCTCGACGCGTTGAAGCCGGCCGTGATCCGCTCCTCGACCGACGGCGGCGACTTCCTCTACCTCCTGATGCCCGTCCGCGTGTCGTGAGTTGCTCGTCAAACGTCTCTGGCTGACGGACTTCCGCTCGTACCGCGAAGCCGACATCACGCTCGCTGACGGCGTGACCGCGATCCTGGGCGCGAACGGGCAAGGCAAGACGAACCTTCTCGAGGCGCTCGGGTACCTCGCCACCCTTGATTCGTTCCGGGGCGCGCCGGTGGAAGCGCTCATCCGATCGAGCGCGACAACTGCCGTCGTGCGCGCGGAAGCAGTGACCGAGGGCCGCGAGCTGTTGCTCGAAGCCGAGCTGGCGCTCGGCGGCCGCGGCCGCGTGTACGTCAACAAGCAACGCCTCCAGCGCGCCCGCGAACTGCTCGGCGTTTTGCGCGTCACCGTGTTCTCGCCCGACGACCTCGAGCTGGTCAAAGGCGCGCCCTCCGGACGCCGTCGGTATCTCGACGAGACCCTGGTCGCGCTCCACCCCCGGTACGACCAGCTGCGGTCGGACGTGGAACGCGTCCTGCGGCAGCGCAACACGCTGCTCAAGCAGTGTGCCGGCGGCTCACGGCTCGACGAATCGGCCGCATTCACCCTCGATGTGTGGGACACCAAGCTCGCCGAGGCCGGAGAAGCGCTGGCGGTGGCCCGGCGTGACCTGGTGGAGCGGCTCGGACCCAAGTTGCGGGACGCGTACAGCGCGGTGGCGGGGCTCGAGAAGGCCGACGTCGTCGCCTTCTACGACGCGCCGTGGATGGAGGAAGGCCTTGCGGCCGCCCTGGCCCGCCTCCGGCGCGACGAACTGCGCCGCGGCGTGACGCTCGTCGGTCCGCATCGCGACGACCTCGAGTTACGCATCAACGGCCTGCCGTCGCGCACGCACGCGTCGCAAGGCGAGCAGCGCTCGCTGGCGTTGGCGTTGCGACTCGCGGCGCACGACGTGGTCACCGCGGACACCGGCACGCCGCCGGTGTTGTTGCTCGACGACGTGTTCTCCGAGCTCGACCCCGAGCGCAGCGACGCGCTGTTGCAGCATCTGCCCCCCGGACAGACGGTGCTCACGTCGGCCGCGGGGCTGCCGCCGCGTGCCGCGCCCGACAAGATCCTCCGCATCGACGCCGGCACCGTCCATGAGTGATCGCGACCCGAAGCCGATCAGTGAGGGCCTCGATCGCGTCTTGCGCGGGCTCGGGAACCCGGGGGTCGCCGCGGTGCGCACCGTCTTCTCGGAGTGGGAGGAGCTCGTGGGTTCTGAGACCGCGCAGCACGCGAAACCGGTGTCGCTCGACGGCCACTGTCTCCTCGTCGTCGTCGACGAGTCGGGCTGGGCGACGCGATTTCGGTACGAGAACGCGGGCCTCCTGAAGCGCTTCGCAGCCGAGTTGGGGGAGGGCGTCGTGACCCGGATCGACGTCCGCGTCCGCCCCGAAAAACGCCCCGAAAAATGATGCCCGGGGAGGCCTCCGCGTGGCCTTCAGTGACACTCCCCGCTGGTAGACTTTCCCCCATCGTGATTCGGTCCTGCAGCCTGCAAAACACCAGGTCAGGCGCATACCGAACACCCGCAGATCCGTCCGTTCGAAAGGCGCGCGTTGGCGAAGGGAAGTAGCACCTATGGCGCCGGGGACATGCAGGTCCTCGAGGGCCTCGAGCCCGTCCGGAAACGTCCGGGCATGTACATCGGCAGCACCGGCCCCAGCGGCCTCCACCACCTCGTTTGGGAGGTCGTGGACAACTCCGTCGACGAGGCGATGGCGGGCTATGCCACCCGCATCGACGTCACGATCCTGAGTGACGGCGCGTGCCGCGTCGTCGACAACGGCCGAGGCATTCCGGTCGACATCAACAAGCAGTACAAGCTGTCCGGCGTCGAGATCGCGCTCACCAAACTGCACGGCGGTGGGAAGTTCGGCGGCGACGGCTACAAGGTCTCCGGCGGCCTCCACGGTGTGGGCGTGTCGGTGGTGAACGCGCTGTCGAAGGAGCTCGTCGTCGACGTCGATCGCGACGGCAAGCGCCATCGCATGGAGTTCCACAACGGTGGCGTGCCCAAGGCCAAGCTGAAGATCGTGGGCGACGCGCCACGCGGTCGCACCGGCACCACGGTCACGTTCTGGCCAGACGACACCGTCTTCGAGACGATCGAGTTCTCGGCGCGCACGATCCTCGAACGGTTGCAGATGATGGCCTTCCTCAACAAGGGCCTCGAGATCCGCTTCGCCGACGAGCGGCCCGAGCACGACACACAAGAGACCACGTACAAGTACGCCGGCGGCATCATCGACTTCGTCAAGCATGTGAACGAGTCGAAGGAGGCGCTGTTCAACCGCGTCGGCTACTTCGAGCAGGCCGAAGACGGACAAGAGGTCGAAGCGGCCTTCCAGTGGAGCACCGGCTATCAGACCGACGGAATCCACTCGTTTGCCAACGGCATCAGCACGATCGAGGGCGGCACCCACGAAGAGGGCTTCCGCTCCGCGCTCACGAGCGTCGTCAACAAGTACGCCCGCGCCAAGAACCTGCTGAAGGAGAAGGAAGAGAACCTCCTCGGCGAAGACATCCGTGAGGGCATCACCGCGATCATCTCCGTGCGCCTGCGCGATCCGCAGTTCGAGGGCCAGACGAAGGCCAAGCTCGGCAACACGAGCATGAAGACGCTCGTGCAGAAGGCCACCAACGAGAAGCTCGGCGACTGGCTCGAAGAGCACCCCACCGAGGCCAACAAGGTCGTCAAGAAGGCGATCGCCGCGTCGCAAGCGCGCATGGCGGCCCGCAAGGCGCGCGACGTCATCCGCAACAAGACATTGCTCGACGGTGCCGGCATGCCCGACAAGCTCCGCGACTGCACCTCGAAGGTGCGCGAGGAGCGCGAGCTGTTCATCGTCGAAGGCGATTCGGCCGGTGGCCCCGCGGTCGCGGGGCGCGACCCGTCCACGCAAGCGATCCTCCCGATCCGCGGCAAGATCCTCAACGTCGAGCGCGCCCGCCTCGACCGCATGCTGAAGAACCTCGAGATCCAGGCGCTCATCGCCGCGATAGGTGCCGGCGTCGGCGAGGAGTTCGATGTCGAGAAGCGGCGCTACGACAAGATCATCGCGATGTGCGACGCCGACGTCGACGGCAGCCACATCCGCACGCTGCTGCTCACGTTCTTCTACCGCAACATGAAGACGCTGGTGGAGCACGGGCACATCTACATCGCGCAGCCGCCGTTGTTCTCCACCGAGGTCGGCAAGGAGAAGATCTACCTGAAGGACGATGCCGCCAAGGCCGTATTCCTGGCCGAGCACCCGAACCACAAGAAGGACTTCCAGCGGCTGAAGGGCCTCGGCGAGATGGACTGGGAAGAGCTGCAGATCACCACGATGGATCCGCAGCACCGCACCCTCCTCCGCGTCAACGTCGAAGACGCCGTGCTCGCCGACGCCGCGATCGCCAAGTTGATGGGTGAAGACGTCGAGAGCCGCAAGCAGTTCATCGTCACCAACGCGAACGACGTTCGCTTCCTGGACATCTGAGAGAGAACCATGACTGATGTACCTCCCGATCAGGGAGCGCTGACGTTCGGCGACATCGAGCCGATCGAGATCCAAGAGGAGATGGAGCGGTCATTCCTCGACTACTCCATGTCGGTCATCACGCAGCGGGCATTGCCCGACGTGCGCGATGGCCTGAAGCCCGTGCATCGCCGGATCCTCTGGGGCATGTACGACCTCGGTGCGCGCCCTGACCGCAGCTTCATGAAGAGCGCGCGCGTCACGGGCGACGTGATGGGGAAGTACCACCCACACGGCGAAGGCGCGATCTACGACGCCCTCGTGCGCATGGCGCAGGACTTCTCGCTGCGGCATCCGCTCGTCGACGGCCACGGCAACTTCGGCTCTCCCGACTTCGGTCCGGCCGCCTCGCGCTACACCGAATGTCGCCTCTCGCCGCTGGCGATGCGCATGCTCGACGGCATCGACGAAGACACCGTCGACTACATCGACAACTACTCCGGCGAGTTCAAGGTGCCGGTCGTGCTCCCGAGCCGGTTCCCGAACCTGCTGGTCAACGGCAGCCAGGGCATCGCCGTCGGCATGGCCACGAACATCCCGCCGCACAACCTCGGCGAGATCATCGACGCCACCGCACATCTCATCGACAACCCCGACGCCACGCCTGACGACCTCATGCAGTTCGTCAAGGGCCCCGACTTCCCGACGGGCGCCCAGATCATGGGCCGTCAAGGCATCATCGATGCGTTCCGCACTGGTCGGGGTTCGATCAAGTTGCGCGCCGTCGCCGAGATCGAGGAAGGCAAGCGCAACGATCAGATCGTCGTGACCGAGATGCCGTACCAAACGTCGATCTCCACGACCGCATTGAAGATCAAAGAGCTGGTCGAATCTCGCCAGATCGACGGCATCGCCGACGTCAACGACGAGTCTGCCAAAGGCAAGACCAGGCTGGTCATCAAGCTGAAGCGTGACGCGCCGGCGCTGGTGATCCTCAACAACCTGTACAAGCACACGCCGCTGCAGTCGAACTTCGCGGTGAACACTGTCGCGCTGGTCGACGGTGTGCCGCGGACGCTCAACCTGCGCGAGCTGCTCGCGCATTACGTCGCGCATCAGGTCGAGGTCATCACTCGGCGTTCGGAATTCCGGCTCAAGCGGGCGCGCGACCGTGCCCACATCGTGGAGGGCTTGCTCAAGGCCCTCGGCATGATCGACAAGATCATCGCGGCCATCCGGAAGTCGGCCAACCGCGCCGCCGCCAAGGAGGCGTTGCTGGCCAAGCCGTTCGAGTTCTCCGAGGTTCAGGCCGAGCACATCCTCGACATGCGGCTGTCGCAGCTCACCCGCCTGGGCAAGGAAGAGCTCGACGCGGAGATGGCCAAGCTGCGCGAGATCATCGCCGAGCTCGAGTCGATCCTCAACAGCCCCGAGAAGCTCAACACGGTGATCAAGACCGAGCTCGCGGAGATCCGCGAGAAGTTCGCCACGGATCGCAAGAGCAAGATCACCTTCGACACCGGCGACATCGACATCGAGGACCTGATCGACGACGAGGACCTCATCGTCACGCTGTCGGCCAAGGGCTACACGAAGACGATGCCGGCCGACACGTTCCGCACGCAGGGGCGCGGCGGACGCGGGGTCGCCGGAGCGAAGCTGCGCGACGAGGACTACGTCACGCAGATCCTCACCACCACGGCTCACGCCTACTTGCTGTTCTTCTCCAACCGAGGCCGCGTCTACCGCCTGAAGGCGCACGAGATCCCGATGAAGGAGCGCACCGCACGCGGCACCGCCATCGTGAACCTCCTGCCCCTGCAACCCGACGAGAAGATCCAGGCGATCATCGACACCCGCGACTACGAGACCAATCGCTTCCTCTTCTTCACGACCAAGCAAGGCCAGGTCAAGAAGACGAAGTTCAACGAATACGACTCGTCGTTGCGCAGCGGCATCATCGCCATCAACCTGCGGACGGGCGACGAGCTCGTGAAGGTGATCCCCACAAACGGCGGCGACGACATCCTCATGGTGTCGAAGCTCGGCCAGGGCATCCGCTTCAGCGAAGACGACGTACGCCCGATGGGCCGCGCCGCCGCGGGCGTGCGGGGCATGAAGATGCGAGCGGACGACGAAGTGGTCTCGCTCGACACGTGTCGGGACGACACCGCCATCCTCATCGTGACCGACGCCGGGTACGGCAAGCGCACGCAACTCGAGCACTTCAACCGCCAGGGACGGGGCGGCCAGGGGGTGCGGGCCATCAAGCTCACGGCCAAGAAGGGCTTCGTGGTCGCGGCGTTCATGGTCCACATCGACGACGAGATCTTTGTGATCGCATCCGGCGGCATCGTGATCCGCATGCCGGTCCGCGAGATCTCCTCGCAGGGCCGCGACGCCACCGGCGTCCGGGTGATGAACCTCGAGCCCGGGCAGTCCGTGGCCGCGGTGGCACCGGTGCTCACGACCGACGACGAGTAGCGCTTCCCCCTCACAACTGCACGGCAGGTTGGAGGTGGGCGATGCGCGCCCGTTCAGATGGAGGCCAGTTGACGCCGCTCTACGCGGTCATCGTGCTCGTCGCTGGGGGAGTGATGGTCCTGCTGGCGCACCTCGGTGTGCTGGCGGTGCACCGGGGCCACGCGCGCACCGCGGCCGACGCGGCTGCGCTGGCCGGCGCGGCCGAGGGGCGATCGGTCGCTGAGGAGGTCGCACGCGCCAATGGGGCGGTCCTGGAGTCGTTCGTCATCGACGGCACCGACGTCGAGGTGCGTGTTCGCGTCGGCTCCACCCATGCAACGGCTCGTGCTCGTCGCGAGGGTGCCTGCCGATCAGCGCCCCAACCCGATCCCGTACACTTCGGTCCGTGTCCGCCGATCAGCCCGGGGTGACCGCCGCGTCCGAGCCGGCGCGCGCCCCTTCGCTGTTCGACGACCCTGACCCCGTGACGACCCCCGGCAACGGACACAGCGCCGCGTCCCCGTCGAAGCGGCACCATTTCGTCGCCGAGCCCGAGGACCTCGTTGTCCGGGCGCCGCGCGACAAGCCGCACGAGCTCACGAAGCGCGAGCGCCGGCAACTCGGCCGCCTACGGGCCCGCAAGGTCAAGCGCATCGTGCGCCACATCGACCCGTGGTCAGTGCTGAAGCTCTCGCTCCTGTTCTACGCCTGCCTGTTCGTGGTGTTCATGGTGGCCGGCACGCTGCTGTGGAACCTGGCCGGTGCCGCCGGAACGATCTCGAGCCTCGAGAGCTTCATCAAGGACATCGGCGCCTTCAAGACGTTCTCGTTCAGCGGCGGCACGATCTTCCGGGCGAGCTTCCTCGCTGGGCTCATCCTCGTCATCGCGGGCAGCGGACTCAACGTGCTGCTGACCGTGCTGTTCAATCTGATCAGCGACCTCGTCGGTGGCATCCGCATCAGCGTGATCGAGGAAGAGACCGCCCACACGTTGCCTTCCGAGCCCGAAGGTGGCAGGCACTAACGTCGGCATCCGGGTTTGGGGCTATAGCTCAGTCGGTTAGAGCGCATCCCTGATAAGGATGAGGTCGTAAGTTCGATTCTTACTAGCCCCACTAGATTCGTCCTAGTCAGTGCCATCGTCCGCGAGATCGTCGGCTGACCCATCAGCGTCGAGGCCGCACTCAGGCCGCAGAACGTTGAGCAATGCTGCGTCCAAACCGCCTGTGACTTGCTTGTGCAAGGTCAGGAACATGTGCCCATAGCGATCGAGCGTGACTTGCGCTGAACTATGGCCGATGCGTTCTTGAATCGCCTTCGGGGTGCACGCCCTCTTGCGATGGCGAGCGCGACCGCCGTATACCGGAGGCCCTTGGCGCTCGTCGCCTCGACGATGAGCAAGAGGCTTCCGTCGAGGACTTCGGGCGGGCCGCACAACGACATTCCACCGATTCATGAGGTTCGCCGGATGTGCTTTTACGCGAGCAACGCATGGTACCGATGAAGCTCCGTCGCGATGATGCGTCGCCCAGCCCGTGTTGCGGCACGATGTGTTCGCCCACTCTTGAGGGAGTCGATCGACAGCCGGTCGCCGAAGAACACGAAGGCAAGGCGGTCGTTGTCATGGCGCGGATGCCAGGCGAATCCTGCCGCCATAGGCGACCAATCTCTGATCGCGACGGCCCAGGTCCGCGTCTGCGGGTAGTGATCTGCGTCGCACGACGTGACCCAACCATCTTGCTGGCCGATCGCGTGCAAGCCCGTACCAAACAACTGAACCACCGTTAAAGGCTTGAGCACCAACACCTCGCTCAGCTGTTTGTCCTTAATCTCTCGTTTCCGAACTAGTCGAGGCTTGCGAATGTCTGTGGCTGGTACATAGCGCAAGAGTGTTTCTGCGACGGCAACGGATGCTGTGTCGCCGGCATAGAGGTATGAGTACGAACCGTCGAAGCTGTCGAATCGTCCACCGAGGTAGGGATTCATTGCGGCAGTTGAGTTGAACTCAGTTGACGCGTAGTCGCGTGAGTGGAGGCGATACAACACCGTGCCTGCGGCGACCTGAGTTAGCTCCGGTGGCGCGGACGGCGATGCTGGCGGTGGGACGTTAGGCACTGCATCTAACCGACGGGTTCGAGTGAGGACTCCGCTAGCGCAATGACAAGCTCGCGGGTGTCGCGACGATTGAGCAGCCTTGCTGGCGAGGTTTGAAGTCGAGCGTCAGGCTGAATCCACCAAGCCGTGACACCCCACGGATCGTCATATGCGCCCAACGCGCGATTGACCCTGGCGACCGTCGGACGCAGTGAGCCGCGAGCTGGCGCGAACTGAAACACCGGAATGGCGAACTCGCCGTCGATGAATAACGCGAGGACCTCGCTGTTTCGACGGTGTGCGTCCAGAATCGATTCCGCCGCGACTGCCTCTTGTTGACGGCTGAGTCGCCGCGAAGCCTCGTCGAATGACATCAACGCGCCGTGGCCGAAGACATCGAGCAAGTTGCTGATGACGAAGGAACGAATCGTGTCGGAGACTTCGAATGGTTCGTCCGCCTGCCCACGACGCCCGCGGGGTAGCGCGCTGGACGTTCTCAGGATCCGTTCGAAGATCGCGCGTGCCTCATCAGGCGGGTATCCGTCGAGAATCATGCGGATGAGTTCAGCCATATCGTCGGCCGGAAGGGTTCCCTCGGTGGCCGCTTCTAGCACCCACCTGCTTATGGGACGCATGGGTCTCAGCCTATGACGGCGAGCTCGTGATGTTGGCCAAGAGCTGCGCATCCACGGCCGCGGAGATGCGCTGCCCCTGCGATTCCGCGTGTAGCTCTGACAGACTTCGGAGGACCTTGGCCGTGGACAGGAGTTTCGATGGCCGCCTTGGAGTTTCGAGTCGGCGATGCCTTCGATGACTACGTCATTCAGGATCGCGATCCTGGAAGCGGAGGAACCATTGCTAGACCACTCGGGTCTGGCGGCGCCGGTCAGGTCTACCGAGTTCTCTACAAAGAGACCCTGGTTCGCGCGGCGAAGTTTCTTCAGCCTGCGAAGGTCGGCAGTGGCGGCGAACAGGCCTTCGTTCGCACCTTCGCCCGCGAGAAGGCGTTGCTTGCTCACCTGACGCACACGAACATGGCGAAGCTGCTCGACTTTGGCGCGATTACGCAAGACGACAAGGACTATCCATACATCGTTACGGACTTCGTCGCGGGACAGGAGATCGACAAGGTCTGGGCCCACCCGATTTCCGGGGTTGCGTTTCTCGATCTGCTCGACGGCGTGTTTGCCGCGGTGGAGTACCTGCATGACCAAGGAGTTCTGCACGCTGACCTCAAGGACAAGAACATCCTTTGCTCGCCAGACGCGTCCGGCGGATTCGTTCCGTACGTGCTTGACGTCGGAGTGGCGAAGGTGGTCGCTGACTCCGACGGTTTTGAGGTTCGAGATGCGGATGACCAGGAAGACCTATTCAGCGCGGAGCGGACGCGCTTCTACTCCACCGAGCGCATCTGTCCACCGAAATGGGTCGCGCGGCTCGGCAACGAGGTCACACACGACCAACTTCTGGAAATGTTTCCGACCTACGACCTCTTCGCGCTCGGAAAGCTTTTGGAGGGAGCACTTGGCGACGCTGACCTGGTGCTTCGCCTTGGGCACGATCTCCATGCGCAGGCAGTGGAGGCCGTTGGCCTGATTCGCGATCGCCTCTTGGCGTCTCCCGACGACGCGTACTACGAGGATGTCAGTCAACTCAGAGAAGATTGGGCGAAGCTTCGGCCCCTTTACCTGGCGCCGGTCGGCATACCTGAGCTGGCCTTGTCAGCCCAGTTTCATCACTCCGTCGCGACGTGGCGCGGCCGCGTAGTTGTTACGGATCGACTGCATGAGGTGATCAACCATGACGTCTTTCAGCGCCTGAGAGACATTCCGCAGCTCGAACTTCTCGCCCGCTTGTATCCGGGCGCCACGCACACCCGGATGGTCCATGCGCTAACGACGTTGGATATCAGTCGGGAGTATGTCGCTCAACTCCTAAATGATCATCGCTTCCGGTTGTCGGTATCGCGGCCGGACCTTGAGGCGATCCTCCTGCTTGCCCTCTTGCACGACCTCGGACACTTTCCGTTGTCTCACATGTTCGAGGACTTCAGTGAAGAGCAGTCGGCTTACAAGCCCGCGGAAGAACGCATTCCAACCGATGACGATCTCTTCTGGACGTTCTTCGATCCTGCTGATGACGATCGCAACACGGAGTACCCATCGCTGAAGGCGACCCTGCTGGATCGCATCTCACCGTTGCGGCAAGTCGTGGAAGAGCAGTTCGATGCGGGCACCGTTGATGCGATGCGTGGGATCCATGGAGTACTGCGTCGCTTCGACGCCCACCCACGGGCAAGTCACTGCATCCTCGCCGGAGTCATTTCCTCCGCCATCGACGCCGACAAGGTTGCGTACCTGTTGGATGACAGCCAGGCAACCGGCGTGAGCTACGGACGAGGGGTCGACCTGGAAGGATTGCTTGGCGCCCTGGCCATGCCACCTGCAGACATGATTGACGCCAGACCCGCCATCGCAATCCTTGATAAGGGCTTGTCGGCTGCCGAGTCGATCGCGACGGCTCGCTACGCGATGCTTCGACGCGTCTACTGGCACCACACCAACCGCGCCATGATGGCGATGGTCAAGTGGGTAGTCAGCCAGCTGCTGCGCGCCGATCGGTTCAACATGGACGCGTATCTAGCGCGTGTCTGCTTTAGCAACGTGGGCGACGCTTTGGACTATCTCTCTGGCCTGTTCGATGAGGCCGTTGACGCGGGAGCGCTAGCTAGTGACGGCTCCTCCCAGCCGCGAAACACGATGCTGGGTCTGCGCTCGGCACGGCGTGAACTACATCGGCGAATTGTTGAGGTTCCCTACGGTCCTGACGACGAGGACCGTCACCTCTACCGCGTTCTGTCGGGTAAGCGCTGGCGCGACATCCTGGAGCTGGAGGAGCGGCGGGCGGAGGTACTAAGCCACGATGTTCCTTCGATCGGAAAGCTTCGCGCCGGCGATGTGCTCGTGGATCTTCCCGTAAAAGAGCGCGAGGGCGTTTCTGGCAAGGACGGGGGAGAGACCTGGGTCTACGCGGCTGGAAGGGGTCAGCGCGCCGTGAAACTCGCAGAGGCGTCGCCGATCATCAAGAGCCTCGGCGATGAGTTCGATTACCACGTGAAGAAGTGTCGAGTGTTTCTGCATCCCGAGGCGCTTGGAGCGCTGTCCGTCGAGGAGCGCGCGCAGGTTTCGGAGGTTGCCAGAGCCGTTCTCAGTGACTCGGCGCAGCAGTGAGCCAAGCGTTGACGAAGCAGCGCGACTGCTAGCGCTTTGCTGGCTTGGCGGCTCGACGTGCGCGGCCAGCGAGGATCGCGTCCAGCATCTTCCGGACGTCGGGGTCCTGTTCTTGCTCTGAGACGTATGTGGTGATCGCGCGTCGTGCCACCGTCTTAAGGAGCGCCCGATCAAACGCTCCTGCCGCGTACATCACGTCCAGTTCGTGTTCCGTCAGTGCCACCACGACCTCATCGGCGAATGGCGAGTCCGAGAAGAAGTCCTCAACCGTTAGGTCGAGCGCCTTAATGCATCGTCGCAAAGTGTCCGGGCGCGGCTTGGTCTTCCCTTTGACGATGTCGCCGAGATGCCGCTCCGAACCATGCTCGCCCATTCGTCGCCATAACCCCGCAACCGAAAGGCCGCCGGCGGCGAGCCGCGATTCCAGCCGGATACCGATCTCTTCCGCGGTGTAATCCGCGGTCTGCAGAAGGTCGTCAGCTGACACGAAGGAACCCAATGAGCAGGTAATTCGCGGTTGCTTGCACGACTCCCAGTGTGGCAAACTACATGTGTGTGATTCTGATCGCGGGTTGTTCCGCGGTTCCGCGGTTTAGCACGCCAACAACTGCGCACGCCGAGGAGGCCATCATGGGCAATCGGACGCAAGAAGCGAAGCGCTTCGAGGCCGAGCCCAGTGTGGCGGTCTACCCATGCGCTCTTCCCCGGGGGTCACGCGTCGTCTTCACTACAAAAAGCGGCGGCGAGTACACGTTGGACGTGCTCCACGCCCGGCGGCTCTGGTGCTTCGGAGTACTCACCCGTCTCGGCGATGGGCCAAGTCTCGACCGACTTCCGGTCCGCGTCTTTCGCAAGTGGCGGTTGCAGATTGGCACTCGCCCGCGCTTCTTGACTGATCTCGACCACGGATCGCGGAAGTACCTCACGCCGACCGAGATCATTTCGCTGGGCGTTCGCTGACTCGCGGTCGTGCGAGAGCGGCGAAGACTCCGCGTCCGGAATTGGTCGTTGAATGTGGCGGTTCCAGCCCGCACGCCTCCCGCCCACGGGCCGCAGAAGGCTTTCGGCGCGCAATCGGGCTATGGAAGGCGCCGAGTTGTCCGTTGGACGTCGTCGCGTGCATCGGCGAACTGGCGGTAACGCGCGACGATGACGAAGAAGCTGCTGCTGACAGCCACGACCGACCCAATAACAACGAGATAGACCCACGTAGAAACCTGGGCAGGAGCCGGCTCAGCCCGGTCCTTCAGAAGGATTAGGCCGATCACAAACGCCAAGCCGAGCGTGTGGTTGACCAGTGGAGTTCTGGAGCCGGTCATTAGATAAGGCGCAAGCACGAGCAATCCGACGATCAGTGGGCTGAAGGGACTCGACACGAACCCGCCGGTCTCCTGGACCAGCACCCCGAGAGATATGAAGCTTCCAATCGTGATGACGTAGAGGCCAGCGTGGCGTACACGCGCTAGTGCGGGTGACTCAAACCGGGCGTCCCAGCGGTCCGCGTGCGCCGCCTCGTCCCCATCGAAACCACCGAGCGCTTCAAAAAATGCTCGTCGTACGAGCGTCCCGAGACTGCTTAGCCCGAAACCAATCAGGATCACCGCGGCCTCAAACGAAAACAGCCCAACCAAGTGAGGAGGGGTGTAGGACCGAAAGCCGAAGGTGAGACAGGCCATCACGAGTGACCAAACGAAGACGTTTGCAGCTGTGATAGCAGTTGCCTTGATTTCGTCGTCGAGGGGACGCAACTCCTGTGTGACCGGGGCGAGGCCAACCACGACAACTCGCGAGTTGCCTGGCCTGACTGCTTCGAGGCGCCAGAGCACGGCATACCCGTGCCCCGGCACCGGTGTAGCGACCACCTCGCCTGGGTGTTCGACAGCGGAGTGGGAAGCCGCCGCGGGATCAGCTGCAATTCGTTCGATCGCCGCGAGCACGGCAGTCCTCAAGGCCCTCGGATACGACACGAGTTCGTCGGCGACATCTTTAACTACGACTGCGCTCTCGTCAGTCATCGCGGGCCTGGCCTGAGGGTGAAGGGTCGTTGGAATGCTGGTCGGGCATATGCCCTCCCGCCTCTTTGATGAGTTCGGTTACAGGAACAACCTCACCCGCCTGGAGCTGCTCGCTCGCCCGCTCAAGTTGATCGGGCTCTAAGGCACCAATTGAGAACCGAAGGCCGCCGGGCGACAGGGTGACATCGCCTGACATGCGAGGTATCAGTACGGCGAACAGCAACAGCACGACTCCGAGAAAGGCGAGGCCCGAGGTCATGGCCGGGTTTCGATCCAGTAGCACTGCGAGCAGCGTTAGCGCCATGAGCGCAGCGGCGCCCGCCGCGAGGTAGGGGTTGGGCGGAGGCTGCCGACCCCGGGTGCTCCGACGTTCCACGGAGTCTCCGCGAGCTGTAGGACCGTCGATCTCCATGACTCCGCTGGCCTTCGCTCAGACCCAGTCGTATGTGAGCTGCACTTGCACTGGCGAGCCTCGAGCAGTTTGGTCGTCACGACAATTGTCGCGCGGACGTATCCGAGGCCGCATACAGGCCGCAGAACGTGGAGCAACACCGGGTACTGACACGAACCAATGCGTTGCTACTGTGCTGGTCAGAGGCTGTCTGGTGACTTATCCGCAGGTGGCGCGTCCGCCTGCGCATCCCTGATAAGGATGAGGTCGTAAGTTCGATTCTTACTAGCCCCACCATGAAAGCTCTGCGCCGTGCGCTGCTCGCGATTGGGTTGGCAGGTGTGATCGCCGCCGTGTTGCGGTTGCGCGGCACCGGTGGTTCACCGCCGCAGGGTGGCGGGTGGCGCGAGCTCTCCGGTCCCGAACTGCGTTGACGAGCCGCGCATGCGAGTAGCTCTTGTCGGTGCCGGCGCTGTCGGCGCGCGCGCCGCACGGCAGCTCGTGTCGACCGACGCGGTCGAGTGTGTGCTCGTGTCCGACGTGGACGACGAGCGCGCTCGTGGGGTGGTCGCCTCCCTCGGCGACGAACGGTCGAGGCTGGCCGGCGCGGAGAATGACGTCGACGTCGCGATTCTCGCCACACCCGGCGACACGCACGCCGACCTTGCCCGCCGGTACGTCAACGCGGGCGTGTCGGTCGTGTCGGTTTCCGACAACATCGACGACGTCCGCGCCCTGATCGAGCTCGACCACGTTGCCAAGCGCAACGACGTGTCAGTGGTGGTCGGCGCAGGGTTCTCGCCCGGGCTCACGTGCGTGCTCGCTGCGCACGCGGCATCCGCCCTCGATCATGTCGACGAGGTGCACGTCGCCAAGGTGGGCACCGGGGGGCCGGCATGCGCGCAGGCGCATCATCGTGCGCTCGCCGGGTCGGCGCTCGACTGGCGCGACGGCGCGTGGGTCACGCGCCGCGCCGGTTCGGGCCGGGAGCTCTGCTGGTTCCCGGATCCCATCGGTGGTGAGGACTGCTACCGCGCTGCGCTGCCGGACGCTTTGTTGCTCGCGCCGGCCTTTCCTGGCGTCGAGCGCATCACGGCCCGCATGGGCGCCAACCGGCGTGATCGGGTCACGTCACGGTTCCCCATGCTGCGGCCTCCACATCCTGAGGGCGGTCCCGGTGCGGCACGCGTCGAGGTCCGCGGCCGCCGCGGCACGGCGAGGGTCGTGCAGGTGCTCGGCGCCATGGATCGTCCCGCCGTGGCGGCTGGAACGGTGGCGGCACTGGCGGCGATCGCGGCCGCGTCGAAGCAGCTACGCAGACGCGGTGCCGGTGGCTTGGCCGAGCTGGTCGACCCGTTGTGGTTTCTCAGCCTGCTCGCGCAGCGCGGCGTGAAGGCCGCCGTATTCGAAGGCGCTGCCTAGGGTTTCAGACAGGCGCGGGGACGACGATGCGGTTGCGCCATTCGCTGGCTTCCCCGATCGCCGTGGCGTAGTCCGCACGACGGCGGGCGGCACGACCACGAGGGGCCGGCTCTTCCGTCGGGCTGTACTGCGCTTCGATGCCTTCCTTCAGCATCTGCAGGGCTTCGCTTCGCAGCTGCGAGACCCGCGACTCCGTCACGTCGAGCAGCTCCGCGAGCTCCAACGACGTACGACCCTCGAGGAAGTAGCCCACGACCACGATGCGATGGCGCTCGGACAGCAGTCCGACCGCGTCGCGGAGGTACCCGAGCAGCTCTCTCGTCTCGAGCTCTTCAGAGGGTTCCACCGCGGTGCGGTCGGCGAGGACGTCGACGAGCGTGAGGCCGTCGTCGTCCGGCGAGGTCACGATGTGCTCCAACGCGAGCACGACGGAGCGGAACACGCGATCGCGGAGGCGGTGCAGCTCGTCGCGTGACATACCGAGCGCATCAGCAACGTCGTTCGCGCTGGGCAGCTCGCCGCCGTTGTTGGCGAGATCTTGCTCGACTTGCTCGAGCTTGCGCCCGAGCGTGCGAACGGAGCGGGGAGCCCAGTCGGCGGCGCGGACGGAGTCAAGGATGGCGCCGCGGATGCGGCGGGCCGCAAATCGATCGAAGGGAACGCCACGGGATACGTCGTAGCGGCGGGCCGCCTCGACGAGTCCAAGGGCACCGGCCCGAGCCAGCTCCTGGCGATCGACGTACCTCGGGAAACGAACTGCGACTTGCAGCACGACGTGGTTCACGAGTCCCAGGTTCTGTTCGATCAGCGCAGCGCGATCAGTTTCCTCGCCCATCAAGGGCTCCCTTCCAGTGACAACGCATCTCCCACGACAGTTGTCGGCGTTAGTCAACGAAAAACTTGAGGGTCGCGGCCAGAGTCATCCGGTTCATTTCTGCCGCCGCAGACGAACCATGCCACTCCCATCACCTCGCGCGGCGAGCGCTAGTTCGATCGGTCTAGTCCGGTTGACCGTTCACCGGTGATCTCAAGCACGACAAGGTCACCGCCGATCCAATGTGATCGAACTCGCCTCTCTCCTCGCGCCGTTCGGCCTCACAGGTCTGGTCTATGCCGGGGCCTTTGCGGCCTTCGGGGCCGCGGCCGCGGTCGTCGGCGGACGGCGAATCGTCGCTCGATCGGCCGAGAACGAGCGGGTCACCCGCCTGTTGGCCGCTCTCGCTCGCACGGCTCGCCTGCGCACGTTCGACGACAGCTTGGCGACCGCCGCCGAAGAAGTGCGGAACCTGACGGGTGCCACGGCCGCGATGTGTTGTTCGTTGAACGCTCACGGTGAGTGGGCCGGCATGATCGTTGACGCGGACGGTGGTCGTCCCGCGTCGAACGACGCCATCGCGGCGCTCCGCGAGCTGTCCGACGACGACGGCCTCGCTCGCGAGATCGATCTGCACGAACGCCTGCTCACGACCCGCCTCCCGTTGCCGCCCGCTCGACGTCTCACGGTCGCGGCCGCCGGCGAGGCCGCCGTGCCGCTCGTGGTCGGCGCCTTCCGTGACGGACGCGCCGGGCGAGCTGACGCTGAACGAGCGAAGACGCTTGCGAGCTTTGCCCACCAGGCGGCGCATTCCGTGGCGAACTCCCGGTTGTTCGAAGAGGTCGAAGCCGCGTACCTCCACCAACTCGACCTCAACCGCCAGAAGGGCGAGTTCGTCGCGACGGTGTCGCACGAGTTGCGGACGCCGGTGGCCGCCATCATCGGCACGATCGAGACGGTGTCGCGGCTCGGCGATCGCTTGGACGACGAGCGCCGCGCCAGCCTGCTGGCGGGGGCTGTCGGGTACGGCGAACGACTCAGTCGCGTCATCGAGGAGCTGCTGCTCGTCGCCGCCGCCGAACAGTCGACCGCGACCGTGCATCCTTCCGAGCTCGACCTGCCCGCCTTCGTGCAAGGGGTGGTGAAGGAGACGTCGGTCGTGACCGAAGGACGTGTGGTCGCGACGGTGCGCCCGAGCAGCGGAGAGATCCGGACGGACGCGCAGAAGTTGCAGCGCGTGCTCGTGAACCTCATCGAGAACGCGGCCAAGTACGCGCCGGACGGGCCGATCGAGATCGACGTCATGGCCGCCGGGGCGCGCGTGGTGTTCTTCGTGACCGACCACGGCCCGGGCATCGCCACTCACGATCGCGAGCGGGTGTTCGAGCGCTTCGTGCAGCTCGATCAGTCGCTCACGCGTTCGCGGGGCGGCCTCGGACTCGGGTTGTACCTCTGCAAGCAGCTGGCCGAGGTGCTCGACGGTGAGCTCGTGCTCACCGAGACGCCGGGGGGTGGCTCGAGCTTCTGCCTCGCCGTGAGCCGTGATCTGCAGCCCTCGGAGGAGGCCGCGGACGTGCGCCCATCGGTGGCCGGTGGGGTGTTGCGCCGTCCGGTCGAGCTCGAGGTCGCTGCGGTCTAACCGGGGTTCAGGAGACGCCAGCCAGCTCGTCGATGAACGCGAGCAGCTGGTCGAAGTGGAACGGCTTCGTCACGTAGTAGTCGGCGCCGGCCGCCCAGCCTTCGTCGATGTCGTCGGCGCCCGCACGGGCGGTCAGGAGCACCACAGGGATCGAGGCGGTGCTCGTCTCGTCTTTGAGGGCCCGCAGCACCTTGAGCCCGTCATGCACCGGCATCATCACGTCGAGCACGATCAGGTCGGGCTGATACGTGAGGGCGAACTGGAGCGCCTGCGCGCCGTTCTCCGCCTCGTGCACGTTCATGCCTTCGGCCTCGAGGTTCAGCACGAGCAGGCTGCGCAACACGACGTCGTCGTCGGCCACGAGCACGGTGAGCGGTCGTTTCACAAGAGTTGTGTCGGCCGCGACGGTCGTGCAGTTGAGCGCGACCGGTAGGTTCGATCCCCATGCGTTGCACCGGAAGGCTCGTCGCGGCTGCTCTGGCCGCCGTACTTCTCGTCGGTGCCTGCGGCAGCGGCGGTGGAGGTAGCGCGAATGGCGGTACGCCCCCCGCCGACATCCCGGGGGTGGTGCTGGAGCGGGCGGCCAGCCACAACCACCGGCAGGGCACCATCGACTACCAGGGCAAGAAGCCGCCGTCGGGCGGCGACCACAATCCCGTCCCCCTCACCTGCGGCTTCTACGACCAACAGCCGCCCGACGAGAACGCCGTCCATTCGCTCGAGCACGGCGCCGTCTGGATCGCGTTCGCCCCGAACACGTCCGCCTCCGACGTGGCGGTGTTGAAGGTCTTCGCCAAGGAAGACCACGTGATCGTCTCGCCGTACGCCGGCATGGACGCGCCGATCACGGTGGTGGCGTGGGAGCACCGCCTCGAGCTGCAGTCCGTCTCCGACCCGCGGTTGAGGCAGTTCGTCGATGCCTTCCGCAACGCGTCGACCGCGCCCGAGCCGGGCTATCCGTGCGCGGGCGCCGGGCAACCGGCGGCCTGACGGGGCATCATGGGTCGCGTGCCCACGACGATCCGGCCGATCCGCCCCGGGCGTCTGAGCGCCGCGCGGACGGTGCCGGACGGCATCGCACGTCCGAGCTACCTCGACAACGACGGTCAGCCGTCGGGCCGGTCGCTCCCGCCGCTCACCGACCCTGACGCGATCGCGCGGTTGCGTTTGTCGTGCGCCGCGGCGCGTCGGGTGCTCGACCGCGTTGGTGCCGCAGTCGCGGTGGGCGTCACCACCGATGAGCTCGACGCGATCGCGCACGACGCGTACGTCGACGAGGGCGGCTATCCGAGCCCGCTCGGCTACCGCGGGTTCCCGAAGTCGATCTGCACCTCCGTCAACGAAGTCGTCGCACACGGCATCCCCGACGATCGGCCGCTCATCGACGGCGACATCGTCAACTGCGACATCACGATCTATTGCGATGGCATGCACGGTGACTGCTCGGCGACGTTCCTCATCGGCGCCGTCGAGCCGGCCACGCGTCGCCTCGTCGAGTTGACCCAGGAGTGTCTCGCGGCCGGCATCGGCGCCGTGCGCCCCGGCGGACGAGTGCGCGACATCGGCCGAGCGATCCAGGCCATTGCGCATCCCGCGGGGCTCGGCATCGTGAAGGAGCTTGTCGGGCACGGCATCGGAGAGGAGTTCCACTCCACGCCCTACGTCCATCACTACGACGAACCCCGCGATCGCACGCGCCTGCGGCCGGGCATGGTGTTCACCATCGAGCCGATGCTCACGCTCGGCGACCCCGATGTGGTGCAGTGGGACGACGGCTGGACGATCGTGACGCTCGACGGTCAGCCGTCGGCGCAGTTCGAGCACACCGTCCTGGTGACGCACGACGGCGTCGACGTGCTCACCGTTTGACGCCTACCGGCTGACGACCTGTAGCACCTCGTCGTGCAGCGGCCCGTTGGTGGCCAAGCCGCTGCCGCCGTCGATTCGTACGTCTCCGTTGAAGTCGGTGAACGTGCCGCCGGCCTCGCCGATGATCACCGGCATCGCCGCCACATCCCACGGCGACGCGACCGGATCGACCATCGCTTCGACGCGGCCCGTGGCGACGAGCGCGTAGCCGTACCCGTCGCCCCACGTGCGCAGGAACATCCCCGACGCGTGGGCTGCCATGAGCGCGTCTGCGGCCCAGTAGTCGAAACCCGACGTCGTGAGGTACGACCCCCGCAGCCGGTCGCGCGTGCTGACGTGCGCGGGTTCGCCGTTGCAGTAGCAACCAAGGCCTCGCGCCGCGTACACCGTCTCGCCCAACGCGGGGAGGTCGATCACGCCGATGGCCGGGCCGTGCTCGTCCTCGTACGCGAGCAGCGTGGAATACAGCGGCACGCCGTGTGTGAACGCCTTCGTGCCATCGATCGGATCGATGATCCAACGTCGCCCGCTCGTGCCCGCGAGCTCGGCTTCCTCCTCGCCGACGATGGTGTCGTCGGGATGGGTGGCCGCCAGCCGCTCACGCACCAATCGCTCTGCGGCACGATCGGCGGCCGTCACCGGCGTGCCGTCGCCCTTGCGCTCGACGGCGAGGTCGACCGACCGGAACCATCCCAACGTGAGCCGGCCGGCTTCGCGCGCCAAGGCAACGGCTTCGTCGAGCAACGCCCGCTCGACCGCTGGGGTGACCATGGGCGCATCGTCGCACGCTGCCCGACTTGAAGGGCAATCGACGACCCCCGTAGAACCTGTGGCGACCGAAGGGGGCTGCATGGCGGTGAATGTCGATGGATTGGTTGAGCCGGGCTTCGAAAGTGTGCGCGACGCGTTCGTGCGCAACTTCTCCGAGCACGACGAAATCGGCGCCGGTTACTGCCTGCACCTGGAGGGCCGAAAGGTTGTCGACATCTGGGGCGGGACCGCCGATGAGGCGAACGGCCGCCCGTACGACGAGAACACGCTGCAACTCGTCTTCTCCACCACCAAGGGCGCGACCGCGTCGTGCGTGAACCTGCTGATCCAGCGCGGGTTGATCAACGTCGACGAGCCCGTCGCGACGTACTGGCCGGAGTTCGCGCAGGGCGGCAAGGAATCGATTCCCGTGCGCTGGCTGATGGGTCACAAGGCCGGGTTGGTGACCGTCGACAAGACCCTCGCGCTCGAAGAGGTGCTCGCCTGGCAGCCGATCGTGCAAGCGCTCGAGGTGCAGGAGCCGTTTTGGGAGCCCGGCACCGCGCACGGCTACCACGCCCTCACCTTCGGCTGGCTGCTCGGTGAGTTGATCCGCCGGGTGGACGGTCGGGGCCTTGGGCAGTTCTTCGCCGAGGAGATCGCGCAGCCGCTCGGGCTCGAGTTCTGGATCGGGCTCCCAGAGCGCGAGGAGGCGCGCGTCGCTCCGATGATCGGCAGCATCGCGCCCGACCCCGCTGACATCCCCGAAGCGATGAAGGAGCTGTTCGCGCAATTCATGGGTCCCGAGTCGCTGCTCGGCCGTGCCCTCAACCTCAACGGCGTGTTCGACATCCCGCACTGGAACTCGCGGGAGGTCCATGCGGCCGAGATCGGCGCCGCCAACGGCATCACCAACGCCCGCTCGTTGTCGCGCATGTACGCCGGCCTGGCGGGGCAGCTCGATGATGCCGCCGAGTCGGTCGTGTTGACGAAGGAGCAGATCGAGGTGGCCCGCACGACTCAGACGAGCGGCCCGGACAAATGTTTGTTCGCGGAGACCACGTTCGGCCTCGGGTACATGACCTCGTCACCGTTCGCGCCGTACGGCGGTGCGGGGTCGTTCGGGCATGCGGGCGCCGGCGGTTCGGTCGGTTTCGCCGACCCCGACAACGACATCTCGGTGGGCTACGTGATGAACAAGATGCTCATGAACCTGTCCGGTGATCCCCGCACCCGGGGCCTGATCAAGGCCAGCTACCTGGCCGCAGGTGTGGAACCGACCTTCGTGTAGGTGACACTGGAGGGGTGACAACCCGTCCATCGGTCGAAGCCGCGCGCCGCCGCACGTTCGCGATCATCAGCCACCCGGACGCGGGCAAGACCACGCTCACCGAGAAATTCCTGCTGTACGGCGGGGCCTTACAAGAGGCCGGCGCCGTGAAAGCCCGCGGCGAGCGTCGGCGGGTGACCTCCGACTGGATGGCCCTCGAGCAGAAGCGCGGCATCTCGATCACGTCAACCGTGCTGCAGTTCCCGTACCGCAACGACGTGCTGAACCTGCTCGACACGCCTGGTCACCGCGACTTCTCGGAGGACACGTACCGGGTGCTCGCTGCGGCCGACGCCGCGATCATGGTGCTCGACTCCGCGAAGGGCATCGAGCCCCAAACCCTCAAGTTGTTCGAGGTGTGCCGCGATCGTGGGCTGCCCTTGATCACGTTCCTCAACAAGTACGACCGGCCCGGCCGCGCGCCACTCGAACTGCTCGACGAGATCGAGCAACTCATCAGCCTCACGCCCACGCCCATCACGTGGCCCGTCGGGCATCCCGGCGACTTCCGCGGCGTGGTCGATCGCCGCGACGGCACGTTCATCCGATTCACGCGCACCGCGCGTGGCGCGAGCGAAGCGCCGGAGGAGATCGTCGACGCGACGCGGGCGGCCACCGAGGAAGGCGCCGCGTGGGAGGCCGCGCAAGAGGAGTTGGCGTTGCTCGGCGCCGTCGGTTCCGACTTCGACACCGACTCGTTCCTGGCGGGCATCACCACACCGGTGTTCGTCGGCTCGGCGCTCACGAACTTCGGTGTGCGCCTGCTGCTCGACGGGGTCGTCGACCTCGCCGCGCCGCCGACCGCCCGCGACGACGCCGACGGCAAGCCCCGCGATCTCGATGCGCCGTTCAGCGGGTTCGTCTTCAAGGTGCAGGCCAACATGGACCCCGCGCACCGCGACCGCATCGCGTTCTTGCGCGTGTGCAGCGGCAAGTTCGAGCGCGGGATGGTCGTGACCCACGGCCCGACCGGCAAGCCATTCGCCACGAAGTACGCGCACTCGGTGTTCGGCCAGGAACGCGAGACGATCGACGAGGCCTATCCCGGTGATGTGATCGGCCTCGTCAACGCCACCGACGTCCGCGTCGGCGATTCGTTGTGGGTCGACGAGCCCGTCGCGTTCCCGACGATCCCGAGCTTCGCGCCCGAGCACTTCGCCGTCATCCGGGTGCGGGACACCGGCCGCTTCAAACAGTTCCGCAAGGGCATCGAGCAGCTGGACGAAGAAGGTGTGGTGCAAGTGCTGCGCGACGACGTGATGGGCGATCAGGCGCCGATGCTCGCGGCGGTCGGCCCGATGCAGTTCGAGGTGGCGGTGCACCGGTTGGAGAACGAGTTCGGCGCACCGGTCGAGTTGTCACCCACCGGATACACGGTCGCCCGTCGCACCGACCTTGCGTCGACTCCCGCGCTGCGGGCGATGCGCGGCGTCACCGTCCTCGCCCGCTCTGACGGTGCGCTGCTCGCGCTGTTCGAGAGCCCGTACTGGTTGCAGCGAGTGGAGAGCGAGCAGCCGGAACTCACGCTTGACCGCCTCGTCGCCGAAGGCCAGCCGACGTGATTACGCGGCGCCGGCTTGCGACACCCGGACGGCCAGCTCGGTACGCGATCTCAGGCTGAGCTTCCGGTACACGTTCTGGAGGTGGTAGTCGACGGTCTTGATGCTGACGAAGAGATCGGTCGCGACTTCACGGTTCGTCGCCCCGCCCGCGACCGCGAGCGCAACGCGGAGTTCGGCGGGTGTGAGGAGATCGGTCAGCACTGCGGTCGACCGTGCCGCGACGGGTTCGCCCAGCAGCACGCGGGTTCGCTCCGCGAATGCGGCGGCGCCGAGGCGGTCGAAGATCTCGACCGCCAGCTTCAGATCGTCCATCGCCTCCAACGTCGACCCGTTCTCGAGCAGGCATTCGCCGCGGTTGAGGTGCGACCGGGCGACCTCGAACGGCGCGGGGATCAGCTCGGCCTCCTCGATGGACACCGTGAATTCCTTCACCGCAACGTCGACGTCCCCCGACATCAGCCCGCGGGCCCGCGCCGCGACGCACGCCGGCCAATGCTGATCGCCGATGGCGCGCTCGGCGTCGAGCCGATCGAGCGCCTTGGTCGCATCATCGAGTCGGCCGGCGCGCACCAACGCCTCGATGTGATCGCCCTGCCACCACACCGCGCCGGGAATGTGTCGGCCCAGGGACTCGGTGAGCGATGCCACCTTGTCGAGGTGACGAGCGGCCTCGCTCCATCGGCCGAGCCCCACCTCGAGCAGCCCCATCGCGTGACCAGCCCACACGAGCACCACGGCCGCACCGGTAGCGGTGCCGCCCCGCGTCGCCTCTGCGCACCGCTGTCGACATGACTCGGCCCGTCCGAAGCCAGCGTCGAGATGCGCGAGCAAGGCTGCGGTCCATGCTTCGTTGACGCGCATCGTGGCTCCGGCGACCACGTCGTTCGCCATGAGGTGCCAGGCTTCGAGCCAATCGCCGGTGCGCCAATGCTTCTCGGCGAGGATCGCCGCGACCATGGCCTCGGAGGCCGCCGAGCCTTCGCGGCGTGAGCGGCGCACCACGGCCAAGAGAAATCGTTGGGCCTCTTCGAGTCGCTCCGCCTCGGTCAGGAACATACCGACGATGCCGAGAAGGACCGCGACCTCGGGGTCGTCAGTGTCGACGATCATCTCGGCGAGTTCGACGATGGGCGCGAGCCGCGCCGCAGCTCCGGGATCGGCGGCGTGGCTCTCGACGAAGCCGAGCGCGACGGTGGCCTGGATCACTGCCGTGGGGTCGTCGGGTGTCGCGAGCTCGAAGGCTCGCCGGCCGATGGCCAGGGTGCCCACAACGTCACACGACACGATGGCGGTGGCCGCGGCATGACTCAACAATTTTGACGCCTGGTTCGGGTCCGTGAGCTCGAGCGGCTCCGCAGCGACGAGCAATCGATCGCGCGCGAAGCGAGGGCCACGCGCCCACAACTCCATCTTGTGGAGCAGGACCGCCGCCTCGGCTCGTTCGTGATCTGTAGCGGCGGCCTCGATGGCTTCGTGCAGCACGGTCATTGCCTCGGTGACCCGCCCGACCACCCAGAGCGTGTCGCCCGCGAGCAGCAGCCGCGCCACGCGATCCGACTGGCCCGACGACAACCGGGCGGCGGTGAGGTAACCCTCCGCCGCCACCGCGATCGCGCCTCGGCGCTGCGCCGCCGCCGCCACCTCGGCCAATGCGTCGGCCGCCGCATCGTCCGGACCGATCGCCGCGGCGGCCAGCTGCCAGGCGCGCTGCTCGAACTCGCCGACGTCAGCGTGGGCCGCGGCCAATGCAGTGTGTGCGGCGCGCAGTCGCGACGCGGGACCCAGAGCGAGCGCAGTGGCGCGCAGCAGCGGATGGGCGAACGTCCGCCGGCCGCTGCGACGCACGACGACGCCTGCGTCTTCCGCCGGTTCGAAGTCGAGGAGCGCTCCGCCCATCCGAACGATGGCGGCCTCGACTGAGGTCGCGGACGACGCCGTGTCCGCGGCCAGCACGATCAGCGCGATGCGCGTCGCGTCCGGCAGTGCATCGAGCCGGCGGCGGAACGCGTTCGTGATCGCGTCGGCCACGGGCAGAGGGTCGGGTAGCGGGCGCGTGCCGCGGCGCTCGTGATCATCGAGTCGTCGTAGGAGCACGTCGAGCGCGAGCGGGTTGCCCGCGGACGCCTCCCAGCAGAAGGTCAGCACCGTGGGATCGACCTTGAGTTCCACGAACAGCTCGGAGGCGGCGGCCTCGCTCAACCCGAGGACGGGGAGCCGCTGCAGGTCCGGGAAGGAGTGGGGTTCATCGCTGCGCGCCGCGACGAGCAGGCCGACCTGGTCGAGCACGAGCCCTCGGAACGCCGCAACGATCACGTCGACCGACGACACGTCGAGCCACTGGCCGTCGTCGATGATGATGACGATCGGTTGGTGCTCGGCGGCCGAGGCGAGCAACGCGACCAGGCCGCCGCACAGTGCCAACGGGTTCACGTTGGCGGACGGATCACTGAGCGCGAGTTGCAGCGGCGCGATCGCGTTCGGGTCGACATCGGCAGGCTTGGCCCCGAGCGGACCGACAACCGCGCCCAGCCCGGAAAGAGCGAGGTTGACCGCGGACGGGATCGCGGTGACCGCGACTGTCGCCATCCCTCGAGCGCGCGCATGCGCTCGCGCGGCGTTCAAGAGCGTCGTCTTGCCGATACCCGGCTCGCCCTCGAGCAGCAGCGGGCGGCTGCGTCCTGCGACGACGCCGTCCAACCACGCGTCGAGCTGCGCGAGTTCGTTCTCCCGACCAACCAGTCGATCCGGATTGGCGTCGGCGGCCTGATCGCTGGTCCCCGCGACCGGCACTCGACACAGCATGACACCGCTCAGCCCTGTACGGGTCGATGTAGTGATGCCACTTCCGTCCGTGAACTGGGGGTCTGCCTAGGTGTGCTGCAGGCGCCGTCGTGTGACGATCCGCCGCAAGTTGCAGCACGAGACGGCCGCGTCGGCGTCCGTTCAGTCGCAGAACGGAGATACCCATGAGTACGACCACGGCGATTCCTCTCGAATCCCCTCCAACCGTCGTTGACCGGACAAGGTCGACACGCACGGCGCGTCCCGATCTCGCCAAGACGTTGCAGTTGGTGCTGCGCGTCAGCATGGCCGGCACCTACATCGGCCACGGCGCGTTCGGCATCATCGGCAAAGCCTCATGGCTGCCGTACTTCAATCTCTTCGGGTTCAGCGACAGCCAAGCTTGGACGCTGATGCCCATCGTCGGCACGATGGACATCACCCTCGGCATCCTCATCCTGTTGTGGCCGACGCGGCTGTCGATGCTGCACCTCGCGTTCTGGGGCGTGCTCACCGCGATGTTCCGCCCGCTCACGGGCGAAGGACTGTGGGAGGAAGTGTTCGAGCGCGGCGGCAACTACGCCGCGGCGATGTCGCTGCTCGTGTTGAGTGGCGTCGGCGGCTTTTCGATCAAGGGTTGGGTCGGACGAGTGTCCGAGGCGCCGGAGCTCACGAGGGCCAAGGCGATCACGATGCATTGGCTCCTGCGAGTCGGCACTGCGCTGCTGCTCGTCGGTCACGGTGGCTACGGCGTGTGGATGCACAAGAAGGTGTGGCTCACGTACTTCAGCCAACTCGGCCTCGATTCGAAGACGGTCGCAGACCTCAATCTCTTCTATGTCATCGGTTGGTTCGAGATCGCTCTGGGCCTTGCCGTGCTGCTCAAGCCGTTGCGCCCGCTGCTCGTCGCGGTGTGTGCCTACAAGGTGTTCACGGAGCTCTTGCGGCCCGCGGCCGGCGAGCCCTGGTGGGAGTTCATCGAGCGTTCGGGCAGCTACCTCTGTCCCGTCGGCTTGGTGCTCGTCGACACCTGGTTGCGCCGCAACCCCGAAACCCCCGCGCTCGTTCCGGCAGCAGGGAGTTCTCGAGTCTTGGTCGTCGACGACGATCCGGCGGTCCGCGACCTCCTGCGCCTGGTGCTGGATCTCGAAGGCGGCTTCACCGTGGTCGGCGAAGCCGTGGATGGCCGGCAGGCGATCGAGATGGCTCGCGAGCTCCGACCGGATCTCGTGCTGCTCGACCTGCTGATGCCCGGCATGAGTGGCGACGAGGCCATCGAGGAGTTGGCCCGAGTCGCGCCCAACGCGAGGCTGGCCGTGCTCACGGCTCTCGATCCGGACAGCATCTCGTCCGAGACGATCGCCGGCGTCCATGCGGTCTACGACAAGAGCGCTGACCTGAGCGACGTCACCCAAGAGCTCGTCGCCCTGGTGGGCGCCCGAGTGCCCGCCTAGAACTAGTCGAAAATGGCCCTATCGGGTCATAGCTCCCTGAAGTGAAATGCGCTTTGCTCCCTAAAGCGGACAGTCGCTGCCGAAGGGGGAGACATGCTCACCATCATCGTGATCCTGGCGATCTGGTCGGTGCTCAGTCTCCCCCTCTCGGTGGTGCTCGGGTTCTCGTTCCGGGACGATCGCCTCGACCTGGTGGGCATGGACGGCGACGATGTCGTCTACCGGCGTGCGAGCGGCGAGCTCGAGCGGGTCCGCCTGGTCGACACCGCCGGCGTCTGACCCTGTAGGTCCATCCCGGCGGCGGGGTCGCCGCTTACGTTTGGCGGGTGCCAAGACACGCGGTGCCGGCACCGGTGTGGCGCAGGCTCGCGGTGCTCATCAGCACGACGATGGTGCTGGGCGCCGTCGTGGCCGTGTGGGTCACCCATTCCGAGTCGGGTCGCGTCGAGTCACCGGCGTCTCCGGCGTCCGCGGCGGCCACCGCCACCACCACACCCGGATCGACGGCAGCACCGATCCCCGTGGAACCGGGCTCGACCGTCGTCAACGGTCTCCTCACGTTTCGAGGCAACGCCACCCGCTCGCTCTACGGCCAGGGTCCGGTGCCGATGCATCCGCAGATCCTGTGGTCGTACCCCGACACGGCGATGTGCTCGCAGTCGCACGACCTCGCGGGATTCGCGGAGTGGTGTGGCATGGGCTGGACAGGTGAGCCGGCGGTGTGGGAGCGCGACGGTGTCACGCTGGTCGCGTTCGGCGCGTACGACCGCGCGCTGCACGTCCTCGATGCGGTGAGCGGCAAGGACGCGTTCCCGCCGTTCGTGACCGGCGATCTCATCAAGGGCTCGGTCAGCATCGATCCCGACGGGTTCCCGCTGATCTACAGCGGATCGCGCGACGACTACTTCCGCGTCTACGCGTTCGACCGCCCCGAGCTCACCGAGCTGTGGAAGATCAACGCGTACGACGTGTCGCCGACGAAGTGGAACAACGATTGGGACGGTTCTGGACTCGTTCGTGACGACTACCTGTTCGAGGGCGGGGAGAACAGTCAGTTCCACATCGTGAAGCTCAACCGCGCGATCGGGCCGGACGGCCACGTCACCGTCGCACCGAAGCTCGTGTTCCACGCGCCCGGTTGGGACGACCAGCTGCTGTCCGACTTCGGCGGCGAGGACGTGTCGATCGAGAGCTCGGTATCGATGTTCAACAACGTCGTGTACTTCGCCAACTCCGGCGGTCTGATCCAAGGCTGGGACGTCTCCGGACTCGCGGATGGCGTGACACCGAAGCGAGTGTTTCGGTTCTGGACGGGTGACGACACCGACGCGTCGGTCGTCATCGACGACCAGGGAATGCTGTACGTCGGTTCGGAGTACGAGCGGCAAAACGCTCGCTCGAAGAAGATCGGGCAGATCATGAAGCTCGATCCGTCGAAACCAGACGACCCGCTCGTGTGGTCGATACAAGATCACGACGCGGTGCCGGCCGGCGTGTGGGCCACGCCAGCGCTCGATCGCGACATGGTCTACGTCGCGACGAACGGCGGACGGTTGCTCGGCATCGATCGCATGACCGGAGAGATCCGCTGGACGAAGCACTTACCGGGCCCGACGTGGCAGTCGCCCGTCGTCGTCGACAACGTGCTCATCGAGGGTGACTGCTCGGGCGTACTGCACGCGTACGACGTGAGCGACACGACGAAGGAACCGCCGGAGTTGTGGAAGCTGCAGCTTCCGAAGGGCTGCATCGAGGCGACGCCGGCGGTGTGGAAGGGCCGGATCTACCTCGGCACCCGATCGGGCAAGTTCTTCGCCATCGGCGACCCGTAGCGCAACACGGCGGCGCGTCGGGACCTTCGGCCCTACTCGTTCAGCGCCGCCGTGACGACACTTGTGGTGTGTTCAAGCCGCCGACGTCGTTGGTCGCCAGCGCCGCGTTGGCGCTCGGCCTGCTGGTTGCCGCGTGTGGCGGCGAAGCCGTGCTGCCGTCGCGAACGATGACGGTGGTCGGGCGCGAGATGGCCTTCGATGCACCCGATCGCGTCGAACCGGGCGAGTATCAGATCGTGTTCCGCAACACGGGCGCCGAATTCCACGAGCTGGCGATCAAGGACTCGTCCGGCGATGTGATGACTCGGCGCAGCATCGCGGCCGGAGCCACGGCGACGATGAAAGTTCGGCTGGACCCGGGCACCTACGAGCTCGGCTGCTTCGAACCCGGTCACTACGCCGGCGGTATGCACCAGATGCTCGTCGTCGCCGCAACCTGAGCCGACCGCTCCATCGCTCGCCCCCGTTCGGGGTCACCCTGGTGAAGCGCTGCCCCCCGTTGCACTCGTCGTCGCGAAGCTCGTCCACTGTGTCTGGCTGACGTCGCCGGGCCCGGCGAGCAATCCGACCGCAGAGCCCCGTGTGATCTCGTCGCGGATGAAGACTGGGATCAGCACGCCATCGACGAGCACCTCGACGCGACCGTCGACCCGTCGAATGTCGAGCGTGACCGCGCCCTGGTCGACAGGAGCGGCCGTGGCGACCACTGTTCCCGTTCCATTGGACACGCGGGTCACCGTCCAGTGTGAAGAGCCCTGTGGAGCGACAACGGCCCAGTAATTGTCGCTGGCCACGAAGCCGAAGACGATGCCCGAACTGGGCGCGACGCCGGTGACGGTCGCGACGATCTCGACAGGCGCCGCGTCGAAGGCCAGAAGCGCGAAGCCCGGCTCCTCGTGGGCGGACGCGACAACCGCTCCGTTCGCAAGCGAGAACGCGGCGTTGACTGCGTTCCAGTGGCGACCGCCACGCAACGTGAGTGAGGTCAGATCCCCACCGCCGGCGTCTGCGTTGCTGATCCACTCCTGCGTGTCGGGTGCGGGCTCGTCTCGGTCGGCGGCGTTCTGCCGAAAAGACGCGACGGAGATCACGGCGAACACGACAGCGACGCCGAGGATCCAGAGATCACGCGATGAGCGCCGTCCCTGTGACGGTGCGACCGCCGGCGGTGTCGCAGGAGGCCCTGATGGCGTGCGCAGCGCGTGCCGGCTCCGTCGTCGACCGAACGCCGTCGCGGCGAGGGTCGCGACCGCGCCGAAGATCACGGGTGCCAGCGTCGATCGCCGGCGCGGCGCGCGATGCGCCCATCGCGGACTCAACCGGCGCCTCTGCGGGCGCTGTGCGTCCGCCGCGAGCGCGTCGTTCTCAATGGCTCGACACGAGGAAGTCGTCGAAGCGCGCCTTCAAGTCGACGTCCGCGGTTGCGATGAGACCGACGCCGGTGGCGCCCTGTAGCGATGCGTCGGTGAATGTCTCCCGTGGCACCCCGTCGACGATGATCGTGATCTTCGGACCGTCGTAGGACGCTGCGATCGTGGTTCCGTCGTCCGCGGCGGCGAGGCCCGCGGTGCCCACGACCGTGAGCTGCCCATTGACCACCTTGGACAGGACGTACGTCGACACTTGAGGCACTGCGACGAAGCGCCAGTAGTTGGAGAGATCTTGGAATCGGAAGATCAATCCGGCCTCGTTTGCGATCACCGAGAGCGTGACCTCGGCGGTCCCGTTGCCGGAGGAGGAGCCGTTCAGCGCCACCGTCGGCACATCGCCGGCGCGCTTCAGCACGCGAGCCTGTTGGTCTTCGATGCCCCACAACCCGCCGATGTCCGACCACGCCGGTCCCTTCGACGGCGCGCCGAGTGATGTGCCGTCTGGGCGAGCGAAGTCGTCGAGGATCGCGGCGGTCGAGGTCAGTGACGTCGACGCGATGGGCGGCACGGTGCTCTTCTCCGACCGGGCTACTGTCAGCGTGACGACGGTGACCACGGCGGTGGTGATCACCAGCAATGCCCCCAAAATCGCGACGGTGACCTTGAGCACGGCATCCTCTGGCGACTGTTTGTCCGTGTCTGCTTCCAGGTGCACCCCCCGGGGCTCCCCACGGCCGGTACGGGCGGGCTCACGTGGGACCGTACCAATATGGCATTCGTGCTGAACGCCGCGCGCGTGTCCCCTGACGGGTCCTGCAGTTGAGCACGGCGCTGCGCCGCGCCGGACGATGGTCGCGAGTTCATGCCGGGCTGCTCGTGCCGCTCTTGCTCGCAACGGCACCGGTCGCCACGGCGGTGCTCACGCTCATCGGTCAACGCTGGACGCCGACGGGTGATCAGGCGCTCGAAGTGCTGCGCGTGCGCGACGTCGGCGGTCCGCACGGAACCTTGGTCGGCGCATACTCGAGGTGGGGGTGGGCGCATCCGGGGCCGTTGTTGTTCTGGCAACTGGCGCCGTTCGACATAGCGTTCGGAGATCTCGGGGTTCTCCTGGGCGTCGGCCTCGCCAATCTCGTGGCGACAGCGGGCATCGTGGCCGTTTGCTTCCGACGCGGCGGAACTGCGTTGGCTTCGCTCGGCGCGCTCGTCGTCCTCCTGCTCGTGCGGTCCTTCGGCATGGACTTGCTCGTCGATCCATGGAATCCCTATGTAGCGCTCTTGCCGTTCTTCCTCATGATCGTGCTCGTCTGGTCGACCCTGTGTGACGACCTGATCGCGTTGCCGTTGGCTGTCGTGCTCGGCTCGTACCTCATCCAAACGCACGTTGGATATCTGCCGATGGCTGCCGGACTCATTGCCGTGGGTTTCACGGTCGCCGTTGCACGCGCCTGGCGCGCCTACACCAGCGCTGATGACGTGCAGTCGATGCAAGACGACGCGCCGGCATCGCGCCGCGTCTTGTGGCTCGCCGTTGCGGCGCTGGTCGGGCTCAATCTGTGGTTGCCGCCGGTCGTGCAGCAGTTCACGGGCGACGACCCAAACCTCTCCGCGCTCGTCTCATATGCCAACGATTCCAAGGAGCCGCGGCTCGGGTGGTCAGAAGGCTTCGGCGAGATGGGAGAGCAGATACGTCTCGACGGCAGCTGGATCACCGGCAAGAACCCGTTCGTGATGGCGACGTCTTCGACCGTGGGGGCGACGCTGCTCCTTGCTGCACTCGCTGCGCTGGCGGTGGTGCTTAGGCGCCGGCGGCGCGACGACGCAGCGTGGCTGTCCGTAACTGCGATCGTCGCCGTCGGCCTCGGCGTCGCGACCACGGCCGGCGTCACGGGCGCTCCGTGGTTCTTCGTGCTGCGGTGGTGGTGGGTCCTTGGAGCCGTGGCGTCGCTCGCGCTGGCATGGGCAATCCTCTCGCTCCTGCCCGCCCGTGTTGTTCGCCGATGCGGTCTTGTGTGCGCAGCGATTTCGGTTCCGTTCGCGCTTGTCGTCGTGCTCGACGGACCCGTCGACGTTCCCGACGCCAACCTCTCGCACGCGATGGGAGACCTTGGATCGCAAACGGCGAGTGCAATCCCGAGGGACCACCGCTACCTCGTGCGCGCCGCGCCGCAGGAACGCGGCCTCTTCATCGGTGGCTTGGAGCGCGGGCTCTTCGTGGAACTCGAGCGAAGAGGTTTCTCCGTATACGTCGACGTCGCCAGTCTGGGAGATCTGACGTACGGCTCCTGGCGTATGGCTCGCGAAGTGGATGTCGACGACGTGCTGCTCCTCGTCCCGACCATCTCCTCCGACAGTCGGTTTGATCCGCCAACCGGCGCACGTCTGATTACCTCCTGGGACCCACTCTCGAAGGAGGAGCGCGATCGAGCGCGAGCGCTGGAGAGTCGCATTCGCTCGAGCGTCCGCAACGCGCTGCCTCCCGGCGCGATCGTGCTGGACGATCCCGTCGTGCGGTACGAGGTTGGGGCGGCAGGTGCGCCGGCGAGCGACGTGCAGCAGCTGCTCACCCTGCAACAGCGTGGCGACCGGTACGACGTGTACATGGTTCCGTCGACACATTCCGGTTGATGGGAACACGATTCCGGGCGGCCGTGCACCGGCCATGCCGCGGGGTGCCCGTGTGGCTGTGGCTGGCTGCCCTGGTCGTCGCGCTGCTGATGATGGGTCCGGGGTTGCAGACCGGCGCGTTGCTGAACCTCGATCTCCTCGTGCTGGACGCGCTCCCGGTGCCTCACGGGATCTGGGGACTCGGGCCGGAGTTGCCACGGCGCGTTCCGCTCTGGGGGCCGATGGCCTGGGTCGCGTGGCTGATCGGCGGCGAGATCGTCGGCAAGGGGCTGATGGTGTTGTCGGTCGTGGTCGCTGCGGCAGGCATGTATCGCCTCGTGACGCAGCACGTGGTGCGTTCTCGAGCGGCCGCGGCCGGTGCGGCTGCGCTGTACGCCGTTGGACCGTTCCTGCTCACGCGTCTCGCGGTCGGCCAGCTCACCGTCGTCTGGGTGATGGCGATGCTGCCGTGGGCGGCGCCGACCTTGCTGCACCCGTCGAAATCGGTGCGCACGACCCTGTGTTGGTCCGCGGTGCTCGGCCTCGGCGGCGTGTTCGGAGGGATCGTCGCAGGCGCGCTGGTTCTCGCCGGCGAGATCGCCGATCGCGGGAGGAGACCGGCGGCAGTCATGCTCGCGTTCCTCCTCGGTCAGTTGCCATGGATCACTGCACTAGCGGTCGTGACGATGACCACGCACGCGGAAGCGATCGCAGGGTCGACCTTCTTTCGGCCCCGCATCGACGGCGTGGCTGATGCGGCTCGGCTCATGGCGGGATTCGGCTTCTGGAATCGTCCGTTCCAGGTCGGGGGCGAGCATCCGGCGTTCGGCGCGTGCTTCGGAGCAGCCCTGTTCGTGCTCGCCTTGGCCGGGGTGCGCGAGTTGCCGCAGCCGTGGCGACGACCGTTCACCGTGCTCGGCATCGGTTCTCTCGTCTTCAGTGCATCGAGCGCGGTTTGGCCGACGGCTGTCGTCGTCAACCGCTTCACCGACACCCCGTTCGGCGCGCCGATGCGAGAGACGCAGCGATTCCTCGTGCCATATCTCCTGTGGCTCGCGCCGTCGGCGGCCGCGGGTGCCGTGAGGTTGGCCCGAGCCGTCGGCCCTTCGCTCGGCCCGACCGTGCGCGTCGCTCCGCTGGCACTGGCGGCGGCTTTGGCGGGGCCCGGCTTGTGGGGCCTCGGCGGGCAGCTCGAGCCCATCCGCTTCCCACGCGAGTGGGGCGAGGCGCGCTCGCTCGTCAACGCACAGCCCGGAACGGTGCTCGCATTGCCGTGGTATCAGTACTTCACCATCGACCTCGCGGACGACCGTCTGCTCCTCGACGTCGTCCCGTACTACTTCGGCGGCGATGTCCTCGGCTCTTCCGACCCGAACCTCGCCGTGGAGAAACAGCAGGAGGTTCCCGATCCGCGCGAGCCGATCATGGACACGATCGTTGCGGATGCTCGGCAGGGAGCGCAGATCTCCGCGCGCTTGGTCCCGCTCGGCGTGCGATGGGTCGTGCTCCAACACGAGGTCGACTGGTCGTTCTACTCGGGCTTGCCCTCGGATCCCGGACTCGAGCGGGTCGTCACGGGCAACACGATGGATCTGTATCGGGTGCGAGGGTGGGTGGGGGAAGTCGTCGCGGACGACGGTACCCCCGTGAGGAGCAGCGCCGTCGTGTCGCCCTTGCACAGCCTCGACGCCTCCGGTCCGGCGACCTTCGCGACGCCGTACCAATCCGGATGGATGCGCGGCTGGTCGACGGCGAGTCGCAGCCCGAATGGCCTGGTCCGACTTCCGGGCGGGTCCGGCGTGCTCTGGTACTGGCCCTCCTTGCTGGTGTTGTCTGCCGATGCCGCCACCCTCGCCGCGGTGCTTACCTCGGCGGGGGCGCGGCCTTTGCACCGGTTCCGCCGGCCGCGAAAGGCGCCCTAGCAGGGCAAACGCTGGACGGGGCACCCTGCGCTCGTTAGGTTGCTCGCATGAACCCCAGCCATGAGCCCCGCCCCAAGTCGAGATTGCTATTGCTCTTCGCGGTTGTGGCCATGGCGGTTGCGTTGCTCATCGGCCCGGCGGCAGGTCCCGCCGGAGCACAGGAGGACCCCTGTGCCATCTCGAATTTCATCGTGAACGGCGACATCGATCTCGTCGCGTACGGGCAGTGTGTCGAGGCGCAGAACGTGGCAAACAACGAGTTGGCTCGCACTGGCTCGGACACGGGCCTCTACATCGGCTTCGGCGCCGGCCTCGTGGCACTGGGCGCAGCCTTCGTCTACACGTCACGCCGCCAGCGCGCGACTGTCTGACCTTCAGCCCACAGAGGACTGCGGCAGACCGACCGACATTGTCCTGACGCGGCGCGCCCCAAGGAATTCCGCGCCGACGCGGTGCACCGGCGTCGCAGTGACGCCGAATTCCCGGAAATGCGACGCGAAGTGCACGGCGTGGTCGGTCTCCGTCGGCGTGAGCAGGATGTCGATCGTCTCGGCGGTGGAACCGATCAGCGGATCCTCATCGAGCCGGCGCACGGCATGGACCACCGCACTGCGGGCTGCACCTCCGAGCGCGAGCCCCTTGAGCACGAAGCTCGAACGGCGGTGCGCAGTGGTGCGGAGTGTGTCCGCAAGCATGCGATAGGAGTCGGACCACGGCCGGATCTTGCTGCCGTCGACGTGCTCCCACTGGACCGGTGTCTCGACCACGCGCAGGCCGAGCTCGTGCGCCAAGTGAAGGATCTCGACGTCGAAGGCGAAACCATCGACCGTCGATGACGCGAACAGCAACTTGGCCACCGGACGACGGAACGCCTTGAAGCCGCACTGAGTGTCGAGGTGATCGAAGCCCGTCAGCTGCCGCGTCACCCGGTTGAAGGTGCGGCCCATGATCGTGCGATTGAGGCGCGACCCACGCACGACGGAGTCGTCGTGTGCGCGCGAGCCGATGCTCACATCAGCGTGATCGAGTCCTCGCACCAGTGGCTCGAGGCTGGTCAAGTCGGTCGCGAAGTCTGCGTCCATGTACACGACAACGCGGCCCTTCGTCGCGTGAACGCCAGCACGTACGGCGCCACCCTTGCCACGGTTCTGCGGGAGCCGGAGCACTTGCGCACGAGGAACGTGGGCAAGGGCTCGGCGCGCGATCTCCGATGTCGCATCGGTGCTGCCATCGTCGACCACGATGATCTCGTTCGTCGATGGATCGAGATGCGTTCCGAGCGCGTCCAAAAGGCCGGGAAGCCTGTCTTCCTCGTTGTACGCGGGAACGACAATGGAGAGCTCGGGCGCGGGGGCGCCGCCCGTCGTGAAGCTCTTCACCCCCCACCCCCTCACACATCGCTGATTGTGACCATGTGTCAGTGCGGCAACGTCGCACCGGCTACGTGCCACCTAGGATACGTGCGCTGCGCGCGGCGTGTGGCCCTGGTGTCAGAGGACTCGGGTGAAAGTCGTCTTCGTTTCATGGCGTGATCTCGCGCATCCGAGCTCGGGGGGCTCCGAAGTTCTCGTCAGTCGATTGATCGAACAGCTGCTGGCTCGTGGTCACAGCGCTGCACTCGTGTGCGGCCGGCCGATCGCCCCGGGACGCGCCTATCCCGTCGTGTCCGCGGGCGGCACCTACAGCCAGTATCTGGGTGCGCCCCTTGCCGTCCGCAAGGTCAAGGACGCGGACCTGCTCGTCGACGTCTCGAACGGGATTCCCTACTTCTCACCGTTGTGGTGGCGAGGTCCGAAGCTCTGTCTCTTCACCCATGTGCACGGCGACCAATGGCACGGACAATTTCCGAAGCCGATCGCGGAAGCCGGATGGTTCTTTGAACGCAAGGTCATGCCTTGGGTGTATCGAAACACGCAGTTCGTCACGATCTCCCCGTCGACCGCGGACGCGTTGCAGCGGCTCGGGGTCGACGGAGCGCGCATTCACATCTCGTATCCCGGTATCGACGACGAGTTGCTCGTGGAGCCAGTGGCGAAGTCCAAGGACCCGCTCTTCGTGATTCTTGGCCGGCTCGCGCCGAACAAGCAGGTGGATCGTGTGCTCGACGCGTGGCGTCGCGTCCAGTGCACGTCGGGCGGAACGCTGGTCGTCATCGGCGATGGCCCGTTGCGCGCATCGCTCGAAGCGCAAGACGTTCCGGGCGTCGAGTTCAGAGGTCGCGTGTCCGACGCCGAGAAGCGGTCCCTTCTCGGTGCTGCGTGGCTGATGCTGCACGCCGCCCGCCATGAAGGGTGGGGCATCGGGATCATGGAGGCGGCTGCACAGGCCACGCCGACGCTGGCGTTCGACGTCGACGGCGTGCGCGACTCCATCGTGCCCGAGGTGACCGGACGCCTGATCGCAACCCAAGAGGAGTTCGAAGCTGCGTGGATGGCACTCGCGCAAGATCGCGAACTCCTCGCACGATGGGGAGCCGCTGCGCGAAAGCGTGCGGCGGACTTCACGTGGGAACGTTCCATGGACGAGTTCCTGGTCGCGGCGAAGGTTTCGCTCGCCGCAGTCGGGAAGCGCTGACCCGTGCAGACGTCTGCACGAACGTCCGCCGTCGCGCGTACGCCGACTCCATGGCTGATCGCCGGAGTCACCTGGCTCACGTTGATGGTGCTCCTGCAGCAACGAGGTCTGCTGGCACACGACACGCGCTTCGACATCATGTTCGATCCGCGCGACTTCCTCAGCCGGATCTGGAATCTCTGGGATGGCCGCGTCGACATGGGTCGTGTGCAGAACCAGAGCGTCGGCTACCTCTTCCCGCTCGGCCCGTACTACTGGATCACCGACCTGCTCGGAATCCCGGTCTGGATCAGCGAGCGCCTCTGGATGGCGTTGCTGCTGAGCTCTGCGTTCTGGGGCACCGCCCGCCTGGCAGACGAGCTGTCGATCGGCACCCCGCTCACGCGCGTCGTCGCCGCGGCGAGCTACGCGCTCTCACCGTTCTTCATCGCGCGTGTCGGCAACACGTCGTTCTTCGTGATCGGTGCGGCCTTGCTGCCGTGGGTGCTCATCCCCTTGGCCGCCGGGACGAAGGCAGGCTCCCCGCGGCGGGCCGCGTTTCGATCCGGCCTTGCAATCGTCGCCATGGGCGCGATCAACGCCGTCGTCACCCTGGCCGTCCTGATCGTGCCTGTGCTTTGGCTCGTGTCGCGCGAGCGCGGACCGCGAAGGACCGCGCTCATGCGATGGTGGATCGTCGCCGTCGCATTCGCGACGGCGTGGTGGTTCTTCCCGCTCGTGTTCCAAGGCCGGTACGGCATCGACTTCCTGCCGCTCACCGAGCGCGCCGGCCTCACGACCGGTCCCACGGCGCCCTTCGAGGTGCTGCGAGGTACCGCGGACTGGCTGCTGCGACTCGTGTCGGACGTCCCCGCCCTGCCTTCCGGAGAAGCGTTCGTCACCAGTCGACCGTTGATCGCGATCTCTGGTCTCGTGGCCGCACTCGGGCTCTTCGGGCTCGCCCGCCGCGACATGCCGGAGCGCTCCTTTCACATCGTGACGTTCCTCTGCGGCTTCGCCGTGATCACTGCGGCATACGGGGGATCGTTCGGCAACCCCGTGTCCGACTCGGTGCGCGAGTTCCTCGACGGCCCGGGAGCTGCGCTGCGCAACGTGTACAAGTTCCAGCCTGTCGTGATGCTGCCGCTGGCGATGGGCGTTGCCCACGGCGCGGCCGTGTTGCTTGCAGGGGCGCAGCGGTTACGGCCCAGTCGCCACGATCTCGCGGGCGCCGCGTGTCTGGTGCTGATCGGAGCGCTGGTGTTGGGCAACGCGCAGCCGATGTTCGACAACGAGCTCCTGAACGCGAAGCCGTTCAAAGAGGTGCCGTCTTGGTGGGTCGAGTCGAGCCACTACCTCGACACGGTCAGTGGGCGCACGCTGCTGGTCCCTGGCCTGCCCAACGCGGATTTCAACTGGGGGTACACGGCCGAGGAGCCGTTGTTCTGGTTGACCGACCAGCCCTGGGCGACGCGGTCGTTGGTGCCGCTCGGTACCTACAGCGCCATCCGCTACCTAGATGCCGTCGAGGACGTTGTCGCCAGTGGAGGTGACACAGCGCTCATCGACTTTCTGCAGCGCGGCGGAGTGTCGACCGTCCTCGTGCGCAATGACGACAATGGGACGCTGTACGGCGCACCCTCGCCGACGGCAGTGAGCGAATCGTTGGTCGCGAGCGGCCTCGCGCGCGCCGCCTCGTTCGGGCCCGTGGTGAAACACGAGCACGGACCAGCGGGTGAGGACCTACGGGCGATCGACATCTACGCCGTACCCCCTGGGTCCGGAGCTGACCACCGCGTTGCGTCGTACACCGCCGCTGATGCCGCCGTGGTGAGTGGCGACGAGGCGTCGCCGCTCGCGCTCGACGGATGGAACTTGGCCGATCGCGCCCTCTTGCTGGCGGAGGACATGTCGCCTTCCACGACACTGCCTGGTCAATGGATCGTCACCGATGGACATCGCCGGCGCGCGATCGGGTTCGGCGCGACACGCAACAACAAGGGCTACGTGCTGGCTGCGGACGAGCCGGTCCCCGGAGGAACGCAGCTGTATCCCGACGATCTCGCGCAGCACGAGACCGTCGCGGTTCGAAATGGCATCACCGCCGTGACCGCTTCCACGTATGGCTCCGTGTTCGTCGCGCTCCCGGAGTGGGCGCCAGGGCGCGCAGTCGACGGCGACCCATCCACAGCGTGGGCGCCCGCCATCGAAGCTCCGCTCGCGCACCAGTTCCTTCGCGTCGACCTCGTTCGTCCCGTCTCCGCGCCCTCGATCGACGTTCGCCTGTTTCACCCCAGCGGTCAGCCGGGGGCTGTCGAGGTGCTTCGACTGACGACCGCGGCTGGCGTCACCGTGACGCCGGTCGATTCGGAGCGCGACGTGCAGACGCTGGCGATGCCGCAGGGCGAGACCTCGTGGGTCCGCATCGAGTTCGCGTTCGTCGATGGCGTCCCTCAGCGGGCGGGCATCTCGGAACTGTCGATCCCGGGCATCACCACGGATGCGCGTCTCGAAACGCCCGCAGAGCTCCGCGACGAATTCGCTGACGCGTCACTCCCGATGCCTGACTACGTGTTCCGGCGCGACGTGACCAATCCGCTCTCGGGCGCCGAAACGAACCCGGAGCCATCGCTGCGTCGACGGTTCGTCGTGCCGCGCGCTGGGATGGTGCAAGCGGAAGCCAAGGTTCGGGCGGTGCCGAGCGCTGAGGCGCTCGCGCTGCTCGACTCGACCCCCACGTTCGGGGTGGAGACGTCGTCCACCTTCCGCTCGCTTCCGCAGCTCGCGCCGCGCAACCTGGTCGACGGAGACGACAACTCGATCTGGGTGTCCGGCCTTCGCGACGACGGCGTCACGATCGACGTCGAGCCCCTCGTGACCCTCCGGTGGAGCGAACCTCGTGCGATCGACAGCGTCATCGTGCGAGCTCCCGACCCGTATCCGCAACCGCGGGCGGTCCGCATCACGGTGGGCGGCGCCGTGCAGGTCGTCGCACTCTCGAGCACGGGAGAAGGTTCCTTCCCGCCGGTCGTCACGAACCAAGTCGCGGTGGACTTCGTGCTCCCACCGGCTCGGGTCTTTCCCCTCGACACCCCCGAAGTCACGACGATGCGGATCGGACTCTCGACGCTCGAGTTTCCCGCCGTTCGCGACCTGCAGCCGGGCCCGGTCGATCCTCGCGACCGCGTGACGCTGTCCTGCGACAAGGGCCCCTCCCTCGTGCTCGGCGGCGCGCGGCGCGCATTCGCGGTCGACGCGTCGCTGGAGGACGTCCTCCGCGCTCGGCCGGTCATTGCATCACCATGCGACAACGCACCGTTGACGCTCACCGCTGGACCGAACGACCTCGACGCCATCGGCGGCTCGGCACCGTTCGTCATCTCGGACGTTCACCTCGCCGACGTCGCGTCGCGCGCTGCGCCGTCGACGTCGCCTCCTCGCACGGCAACTGTGGTCGCGTGGTCGAACGAAGACCGTCGCGTTGCAGTCGGTGCGGGTGACGCCACGTATCTGGCTGTCAACGAGAACGTGAGCCAGGGCTGGCAGGCGAGGATGAACGGTCATGTACTCGAATCGGTCGTGCTCGACGGATGGCGTCAGGGATACCTCGTGCCTCCCGGCGAGGCGGGCGTCGTCGAGCTGCGCTATGTGCCCACGGCGCCGTATCGACTCGGCTTGGTGCTCGGTCTGCTGCTCGTGGGCGCATTGATCGCAGGATGCTTCATGCGCGGACGGGTACAGGACCTGCCGCCCGCGTCGGCACGACAGGGGCTCCAAGGGTGGATGACGGTGCCCGTGCTCGCGCTCACGCTCGTGATCGGCGGTTTCCCGGCGGCGCTCGTTGCGTTCGTGGCTTGGCGGTTCTTCGACGCCGGTCGCCGCGACCCGTCGGTGCTCGTCGCGGCGGTGATGATCGCCGCGACGATCGGGGCGGCATTGCCGCTTCGGTTCGACGACACCGAGCTGTGGAAACCGTTCGGCTCCGCCGTGACGGCGCTCACGGTCGCGGCGGTCGCCGCGCTCGCGGCCACCGCCCTGCCGCCCACCGCGCGGCGGCGGCGATGACGCTCATCGGGAAGATGGCGGCGAGCGTCCCGGACAGGGCATTGGCGCGCTTGATCGCAGTGGCGAACCGCCGGTTCGAGCCCGAGATGAGCGAAATCGTGCGAGCATGCGATCCCGACGGCACCGCGGTCGACGTCGGTGCATGGTTCGGGCCCTGGACGTACTGGCTGGCGAGACGTGTCGATCGCGTCGTCGCGTTCGAAGCGAACCCGGAGATGGCGTGCCGCCTGCGTTCGACCGTCGCCGCCAACGTCACCGTGCACGCTGTTGCAGTGTCCGACGCAGCGGGCACCGTCGAATTCTCGATCTCCGGCACGGGTCTCGGGTCGGAGGGTCGATCGTCCGTTCGGCCGTTGCCCGACGCGGCGCGCAGGGTGCACGTTCCGAGCGCGACGCTGGATTCGTTCGATCTCGATCGGGTCCGGCTGCTCAAAGTCGACGTCGAGGGCCACGAGTTCGAGGCCTTGAGTGGCGCTCGGCGGACGATCGAGCGTTGGCGACCGGTCGTCGTCGTCGAGCTCGAAGAACGGCATGCGTCGGTGGCGCGGACCGTCGCCCTCATGCGCTCGCTCGGCTACGCAGGACGCGTGAAGGTCGCGGGCTCGTGGCGATCACTCGGCGGGTTCGATCTCGTCGCCAGCCAGCGCACCTACCTCGCAGGCGGCGAGCCGCGGGGCTACCTCCGCACGTTGCTCGCGGGGGGCGCGGGATACGTGAACAACGTCGTGTTCGCCCACCCAGAGAACACATGGACGCTGTGGTGATCCGACTGAGGATGTCAGCGAACCGGCCGATTCGGTCTCGCTACAGTGCCTGGGCGCCTCGGGGACGTAGCTCAGCTGGCTAGAGCACCTGCTTTGCAAGCAGGGGGTCGTGGGTTCGAGTCCCATCGTCTCCACCACATCGAGCCTGGTCACGAGCTTGCGACTCGTCGGCCTGGTCGATCGAGTCGCGGGGCGTGCCCACCACGTGCCCACGAATATCGGTCGATGGCGCGTCATCATGGGCACCTTCGGGCATGGATGGCTCATCGCCGAAGCGCTCGAGATAGCGGACGATGTCGGCGTCCTGGCCGTCGATGACGTGTTGGTAGCGAAGCGCGGCCGCGGCTGACGCGTGGCCGATGCGTGCCATCAAGGCCTTGAGGCTTGTTCCGCTCGCCGCGGCGAGCGTGGCCGCGGTGTGCCTCAGATCGTGGAAGCGCAGGCCACTCACGCCGACTCCGGCGGTCGCCGGCTCCCACACGCGGCGACGGAAGTTGCTGCGCCGTAGCGGCCCGCCTTCAATGGCGGGGAAGACGAGGCCGTCGTCGCCAGCTTCGCCGTAGAGGGCGATGTGCATGTCGAGTGTGCGGGCGACGAACGATGGGATGCCGACGGTGCGACGACCGGCAGCAGTTTTCGGTGGACCGAACGACAACGTGCCGTTCACCTCGCCGAGTTTGCGCGTAACCGTGAGCGTGTTTGCTTCGAGGTCGACATCGCGGCGACGCAGGCCTGCGAGCTCGCCCCACCGCAGTCCGCTGTAGGCAGCAGTGAAGACGAGCGCCTCCCATCGAGGGCCGACGGCGGCGGCGAGCGCTGCAACCTGTTCGGGCGTGGCGATCTGCATCTCGGCGTGCCGCTCGGTGCCCGCGCCCTTGAGCGAGCATGGCGATCGGGCGATGAGTCCGGCGTCAACGGCGCCGTCGAGCGCGCCGCTGAGCACGCGGTAGGCCTTGGCAACGGTGTTCGGGCTCAGATCGGTCTGGTGAAGGTCGGCGAGCCACGCCTGCACGTCGGCCGATGTGATTCGACCGACTGGCGTCGACCCGAAGCGCGGCACCACATGCCGGCGCAGTAGGTACCGGTAAAGGTTCTCAGTCGCTGGGGCGAGCTTGGGCGCCTTGGTCGCGAGCCAGCGGTTCGACCATTCGCGGAACGCCACGTCACCGAGGCGCGGGTCGTGCCAGTCGCCCCGGCCCATGTCGGTCTCCGCGGCGGAGAGCCAGCGTTGCGCGTCGCTCTTGGTGGCGAACGTGTCGGGCGCGCCGATGCGGTTGCCGGCCGCGTCCCAGTAGCGCGCCTGCCATCGTCCCGACGGAAGGCGACGCACCGATCCGAACCGGCGTCGTGCTGTCACGCGTGGGCCTCCAGATGCGTGGAGTCATCGAGGCCGAGTGAACGGCGAGGCCCAAGGGCACTCGAATCGTACGCGGGGCCTGTGACACTCACCGGCCTGCTTCGATCCTTCGGCGGTTGTACTCGAGCCAGTCCACGATCTCGTCAGGGTCGAAGCGCAGCAGATGACCCCACTTGATGAACGGGATGCGCCGTTCGGCGACGAGGCGTCGGACGTGGCGGACGTTGACGCCGAGGTGCCGGGCGAGCTCGTTGACGTCGAGCAGCTCGGGGAGAGCGGTGGGCATGGTGCTTCCTGTCTGTTGTTGGACCTTCATGCCCATCCACGTACGGTCCCGCGCCGCAAAGCGCGACGCGAGCTTGTGCTGTGTCGAACAGCGCTACGGGCGCCACCCGAGGCGGCGCGCCTCGCGCTCGACGACCAACCCGAGCATCCGCGTCGTTGTCACGTGCGCGTCAAACGCCATAGACCGGAACGACGTCCACGTTTCGACGTCGACACGCACGAGGCGAGCGAAGCGCTGTGTTCCACGGCGGTCATCAGCAGGGACGCGCGGGAGTGTGTTGTCTCGCACAACATCGGCGACAAGCCCGCTGGCGAGATAGCCGACCGATGTCCGGCGACGTACCGCCTCGCCCTTCAGCACCTCCCACGCGCGAACGTCGACCGCGAGGCGAGTCGGCCGGTTCTCTGCGCGCGGCTGGTTGGCGTAGAGACCGCCCTCGGCACGCCGCCGCTCACGGTGGACCCTTCGCTTCTCAGTTTCGATCGTGCGCTGCAGGCGCCGACGGACCTCAGCGGCCTTGAGTTCCGCGTCGCGCAGGATCGCGGCAGCCGCAGCGAGTTCGTCCGCCTCCTCGAGTTGGCGTCGAAGTGCGACAGCTTCGGCGCGCATCTGCTCGGCAGTCGTCAGCCCGTCGTACAACCGCGGCTGTGTGAGCTTCTCAGCCGCCAGTTCGAACAGCGTCAGCGCGCTGCCGACGCTTCCGCCGTTATCGCTTTCGATAACGGCAAGTCTGTGCGCGTCTTGCCGATTGGAAGTCGCGGGCGTTGCCCGAGCAGATGACGGCGGTGGGAAGCGTCCACGATCTCGAGGCCGACTTCGGGACAGCCTGGCGCGTGGAACGACGACGCTTGGACATGGTGACCTCCGAGGTCGAACGGTTGACACTCATCCACGTACGCCTGCGTCCCAGAAAGCGCGACGAATGAGGTGGATGCACCGGTGAAGTCTTGGACTCACCACCCGTCTCGTTCACTCGATCGCCACTCGATGGGTGGGTCCGCTACAGCGCCAGCCGATCCTCTTCGTCCAACATCTCGGCGCCGAGCCCACCTACGTCCGCAGCGATGCGTTTTCCCGCCTCTCGGAGCGCAGCGCGGCCCTCGAGGACCTCGCGTGTCCTCGCCGAAATCGCCTCCCGGCGTGCTCGATCGCGCGGGATCGGGATCCGCAGCTCGAGGATTCTCGCGCCGAGAGTGTCGATGATGTCCTGTGTGAACTGCTTCGATCGGATCTGCTTCTTGACGATCGGAGCGTTGAGTGCTGCGAAGAAGAGCCACCTGTCGAGCCAGTCAGACTCGGCAACTCGGATCTTGTACAGGTGGCTCTGGTAGAGGATCCGCGTATCCGCCGGCATCACCATCGCGCACGTACCTATGAGGTAGGTACCGTCCCGCACGACGAGAATGTCGCCCGCCTGAACATCCAGTTTGGGTCCGAGTTCGGCGAACAGTTCTTCGCTCACCCCATGTTTGGGATCAGCCTTCAGCTCCCAGTTGGAGAGGTCGGAAGTGCGGATGAACGGGATCGGACCCGTTCCGTAAGCCATCTTTCCGACCTCAATACCAGTTGAGAGGGCGATGACTTCTGATTCGACGAGGTCTCCGATGACACGGAGTTCGTGCGTGTCACGGATCTCGTCGAGGGCTCGGGAGATCTCCGGGTCGTAGTACTTCGGGACGAGGATGCGGCTTCGCAGCTCAGATGCCTTCAGCGTGAACCCGAGGTGGTCACCCTCGCCGGTCTCTCCACGTCGGTAGTCGGAGTAACGCCCAGCGATCGTCGGAACGTCGTCCAGCACGACCATCGACCCGTCGGGCTGCTGGCGAATGGTCGGGTTCCCGCGGGAGTCGTGCCCGCACCACTTGGCGTCCGCCATGAAGATCTCGGTGGTGTCGTCCGAGACGTACTTCCGAAGGACGACCGCAGCGACCTTGGTGTGCGTGCCGCCCTTACCGCTCGTCTTGAACAGCGCCTCCGGCATAGTCACGACGGCCTCGATCGTCGCGTGGTCGGCGAGCCAGCTGAGAACGTGTGCGTACGACGGATTGCCGAGGATGCTCTCCGGCAGCACGATCCCAAGTCGGCCGCCCGGCTTCAACAGCTGGAGACACCGCTCGAGGAACAGCAGCTGCGGCGGGGAGTCGGCCTGGAGTGTCGACGTCAGCTCCGGCTCGCCGCCCTTCACGCGCTTCCACTTGTGGGCGAGGTCGTACTGGCCGAGAACCTGGGCGCCCTTGATCCTGATCTTGCTGCCGAATGGCGGGTTCGTAAGCACGACGTCGAACGCACCGAGTTCGACCGCGTCTTGCGCGTGCCGGCTCCAGTCCTCAGGCCGGTACAGGGTGTTCTCACAGAACACACCGCCCCGCCCGTCCCCCATGATGGCCATGTAGGCCTTGGTGACCTTGGCGAGGAACGAGTCCTTGTCGAAGCCCCGGAATGCCTTGTTGGCGACGTCGCGCTTTCGCCGATCAAGCTGAACCTCGGACCAGCCCTTCTTGCGTCCCTCCTCCTCCAAGTGCTGCCACACGTGCTCGAGCGCCATGATCAGGAAGCCGCCGGAGCCGCATGCCGGATCGATGATGCGTTCGCCAGGCCGAGGGTCGAGCATCTCAACCAGAAGCCGCACAACGTTGCGCGGCGTGAAGAACTGTCCCTCAGTGCCTCGGAGTGCCGGTCCAATGAAGACCTCAAAGGCATCTCCAACGGCGTCGCGATCGGCCTCGGTTACGCAGTAGGGCTGGAGTTCGCCGACGACGTAAACCAGATTGAGGGGGTCAAGGTTGATCTTGTCGTCCTTGGTGAAGACGTCGGTGTACTCCGCCTTCACACGCTCGAAGAGCGCGACAACCCTCGCGTGCACTGACTTCGGGTCCTCATCAAAGCCGCTGCGGAACGAGACGATTTCGTCGAAGCCGGTGTTGACCTCGTCGAAGATCTTGCAGAACAGCAGATTGACGATCTCTGAGGCGAGAGCCTCGTCCCGAGTTATTCCGGTCACGTTGCCGGCGAGGTGATTCCGGAGGTCGCGGAACACCGCCTTCAAGTTCGATGGCTTCTTGAGGTCAACGCGGCGATGCAGGCCGACGTCTTCGATCCGCTGGCCTCGACGCGGAATCGTCGGAAGCGGTTCGTATGTCCGGGAACCATCCCGGTGAATGAGCTTCCGGATGTAGTGGTGGTCTTCGCCGTTAAACCACACGCCGATCTCGGCGGGACTCATGTCTAGGTAGAGCTTCAGCTGCGCGAGCCCATCCCGGCGGTTCTTCTTCTTGCACTCGACGACGAGGAAGAGGTCATCCTCGACGAGGTCGGTTGACCTGAAGACAGCAATATCCACCGGAAAGCTTCGCTTCGAGTCCGAGGGGCGCTGCCGAACTCGGAACTGCGGCCGCGTCTGGATCTGGGCTACCTCGTAACCGAAGTCCTCGACGAGCCGCCGCGCCATCACTTGGACGGCGTCGACCTCCTCCGGGGTCGCTCGAACGGGTAGGCCGGAGATGAAGTCTTCGACGTAGCCGACGCGCAGTTCGATGTCGGCGTCATCTGTCAGGGCCGCATCGACCTCGTCACCGGGGGCGTCTAGCTCGTCCACGTCTTTGCCCCATGACTCGACAGTGAAAAACCTCGTCTCGGGCTTCCACGGTGTCGGCTGATCACCATCAAGACGCCGTGGACGGCCACGGTAGTACTGAGCAGAATCGGGCACAGCGATGCCTCCAGCTCGATGCATACGAGAGGAGGTCCTTCGCGGGGGCCACGACCGCTACTCAAAGAGTACGCGGGGGGTGTGACAGATTGTCCGGATCGGGATTCGCAGCGCGGGCTGCCGAAGGGAACCATCGATGGCGAATGGCGACGCAGCGCCGGACCCGGGTGCCATCGATGTTGCCCACCTCGACGCAGACCTGCGAAAGAGCCGGCGACTGCTAAGGGCAGGGGGCGTCCCTGATCGCGTCCTCGCGGGAGTAAGGACCCGGGCGCAGCAGTCCGGGCGGCGAACTACGGGTCAGCACCGCTCGAACCGCGCGCGGCGGTGGCGGCTTCACACGGAGGACCCGCAGTACGGCACCGAGGCCGACTGCAAGGTCATCGAGCTGCGCCTGTTCGGGATGATGCTCGAGTTCGTCAACGCCCCGGACGTCGGCGACGAAGCGCGGGACCTGCTTGCTTCTTACCTAGGAAAGCAGCCTCAGGCGGGGACATACAGGGATGTCCTCACGCTCGAGCGCCTCGACTACGAGCATTTCGCCAACGAGCCCCCGCAGCACGGCACATCGGAGTTTCACATCGGGCACGACAACCCAACACTCCACCCGCGCCATGTTCCGGAGAACATCTCGTGGAGGACTCTCCGAAGCAATCTGATCCAAGGCAACATGACGCTTGTTGAGGCACGGACTCGTTTGGTGCAGCTCGTGGCGCGCTACTTCGGACTCGGTGAGGTGACCATCCACCCAGACGAAATCATCTGACGTCCGTGCCCACTGCGTGCCCACCACGCTGGACACGGACGGTCATGGTGCGGCCGTGACGGACAACGGCAACTACCGCTGAGCATGACTTCTACCGGCCGAGCGCAGGTGGCTTCCGCTTCCGATCCTGCTTTGCAAGCAGGGGGTCGTGGGTTCGAGTCCCATCGTCTCCACTCGATTGCGATCACACGTCAACGGCCGACCACTGACGGCCCAACGAGATCGATCGCACCATGGTCAATGCCGCCTCGTACCCGAACGTGACCCGAGTGATCACAGGTGCTGGTGCAACTACCGCCACCCGAAAGTCATCCTCGTAGTCATACGGGCAAGCGTTCTGTGATGCTGAGGCGACGATGCGTCCCTCAGCGTCGAACGCCGTCAGTAGGTAGGGACTGTTCGCACCCCAGAAGCTGACCGCGACGGATTGCACGGGGGCGACGAACGTGAACTCGAGCGCCACGGTGTTGCAACGATGGGGGTCGCCGGGCGACAGAGTGGTGAGGAAGCCGGTGGGCGCTCGATAACTGCCCTTGTCGCGGTAGCCCGCCACTGCCTCAGCGCAGTAGCTCCCCGTTGGCACCGCTCGAATGCCGGCGATGCCCGCACTCGCGCTCTGATTCAGCTCGCCCTGCACCACCGTGGCCGAGTCGAACGAGGTCACCCTTGTCGCCTCGGGCGTGTTCGCACCGGTCGGATGAGCCTGCGCGTCGCGTGCGCTCAACATCGCAGCGGCACAACCCGTTAGGAGCACGATGACCGCGGCCGACCTGAAGGCAACCAGCACCCAGTTCCGCACGTTGATGATCTTCGACGTGATCCGCGGTAGATCCTCTCAGCTCGGGGTTCGAGTCCGACCGCGTGCGGTCACGCGGCGACCGAGTTGGCACTCCCCTTCTTCGGCTTCTTGCCGGGCAATGTGACGGCGTCGGCTTGCGCCGGACCGTTCTTGTCGTCGAATGAGATGAACAACCAGCCGAGCAGCTTGTCGGTCTTCGCCTTGCTGGTGGCTTCCAGCTCGGCGCTGGTCGACTCGCCGGGATCGAGCGAGAACGGCTCACCCTGGGTCAGCGTCGGGTTCCACACTCGGACGTAGGGCTTGTTGCCGGACACGGCGTCGAAGACGCTGCCATCCTGGAGCGAGAACCCGGTGACGTCGGTGATGCGGAACTTGGTGCGGCCGTGCTGGCTGAGCCCGAGATCGCTCGCTGCGGCCGGCAGGATGAGCGTGGAACCGTTCAGCGGTGCGAAGGCCAGCCAGATGTCGACGATGTCGAAGTTCTTGTCAAGGATGAACGAGGCGTAGTTCCCGTCGATCGTGTCCGCGAGTATGGAGCCAAGGTCGAAGCCGAACACGTAGTAGTCCGGAGCCGCGCTGCCCTTCGTGTCGATGCCGAAGTCGAACTCCACGTCGCCGCTCGGATTCGACCACCGGTTCCAGCTGTTCACCGCGAACAGGATCGACCGGTCGTTCGGTGAAAGGAAGTCGAGCCTGGGATCGAGGAACTCGGCGGGCATCACGCTCACGCCGACGGCTCGGACGTCGGCCGCCTCGCCTGGCGTGTCGGCCGGGTCGGAGTGTGTCCACGCCGCGAGAAACACGTCGCTGCTGTGGACGCCGCGGTTCTTGACATCGACCGACCGGCTCGTTCCCGCGGCCGTCACCGCGGCAGATGGTTCGACGACCACGTCGGAGGTGGCCCGCGGGACGAACATGTACGCCAATCGCAGATTTTGCGACCCGGGCGAGGTTGCTTCGAACGTCACGGCGCCTTGTCGGCTGGTCAGCTCGAAGCTGCTGGGCGGCAGGCTCGCGGCGTCAGCCGCGGTCATCGAGATCGTGACCGCCGTGGTCGTCTGGCCCGGGAAGCCACCGGACGCGGCCGGCACGGTGAACACGCTGGGACTCACCGACAAGGAGTAGTCGCCCGTGTCCTCGGTTGGCGTGACAGTGGCGGAGAAGTTGACGGGGACGTCGCCGAAGTTGCTCACCACGACCTGCTTGGTCTCGGCGAACGCGCCGTTGATCTGCTCGTACCCGAAGCTCAGGCTCGCACCCTCGTTCTCGGTCATGGCGAGCACAGGCGAGTTGACGGCTCTCGACGCGTCGACTGCGCCGGTGCCGGCCAACCGTGGGTCCGGGTCGGTGATCACGTCGGGATTGGCCGTGTTGATGATGGCGGCTCGCACCTGGGGCGGCGTCCAGTCGGGATTCTGCTCGACCACGAGCGCGGCCACGCCCGCCGTGTGCGGCGCGGCCATCGACGTGCCCGAGAGGTACGTCCCCTTGGTGCCGGTGCCCATCGCGGTCGAATTCACGCTGACCCCCGGTGCGGTGACGTCGGGCTTGGCCCCGCTGTCGCCCGAACGGGGTCCGCCGGACGTGAAGTCCGCGAGCACCTGATAGGCGGGATTCGCGACGTCGCCCGTGTCGGTGATCGTGGCGCTCGTGCCGTCGCGGCTGAGGAACTCGTCCCCATCCGAGCTCGGCACGCCGAGGAACGGGATGGTCACGCCGCCCTCGATGTCACCCTCGAAAGGCGGCAGCGAATCCGCGTTGTTGACCATCACCACCGTCACGGCTCCTGCGTTTTGACCGAACGTGGCGCGGTCAACGCGCGCGCACGTGCCGCGCTTGGTGACGACGATCTTCCCGGCGGCACCGGCATATTCGGACTCGTCGCAGCCAAGCGAGATGCCCCCGGCTCCGTCGGGTAGCACGAGGAGGTCTGCCGTGATGCCGCCGCCGGGGATCGTTGCGTCGTTGGCGTTGATCGCCTGCACGTCGGCCGACGGGCCGCTGAGCGCGATGTTGGCGGTCGGTATCGAGGGCATGGCGTCGACGGCGGCGACCGAGATGGCGTGGTCGGCAACCGCGGGTGATCCGGTGACGTAGGGGATGGCGGTCTCGTTGCCCGCCGAGGCGACGACGACGACGCCAGCTGCGGTCGCGTTCTCGACCGCCACCACGTCGGGGTTGTCCTGCGCGCCGAAGGCGCTGCCGAGCGACATGTTGATCACGTCCGCGCCGTCGACGATCGCCTGGTTGATCGCCTCCACGACGACGTTCGTCGAGCCGTCACATCCGAAGACGCGGTACGCGAGGAGCTTGGCTCCCGGCGCGACTCCCGGGCCGATCTGGAAGTTGCTCGAGTAGGTCGTGTTGTCGTACGGGCCGGCGTATGTGCTGCCGTCTTCGAGGACGCCGAGCCCGGCGGCGCTGCCGGCGACGTGGCTGCCGTGGCCGGCGCAATCGAGCGGGTCCGGGTCGGGATGCGGGACGAGCGCGTCCCCGGTGCCGTCGGCGTCGTACGCGTCCCCGACGAAGTCCCATCCTTCGATGACCTTGTCGGTCGGGAACTTGTTCCCACGCTTCGTGGTGTTGTCGTTGGCGAAGGTGGCAGGGTTGCCATTTCCGCCGAAGTTGGCGTGGAAGTAGTCGATTCCGGTGTCGATGATGGCGATCGTCGTGCCCTCACCGGTGTTGCCGTAGGTCTGCCAGACGTCGTCGCCGTTGACGTACTGCACACCGTTGACATTTTCGTGCTTGTAGGTCTTCAGCGCGTGCACTCCGACCACGCCCGCCAAGGAGGCGATGGCGACCACTTTGCTGCGATTGATGCGCACCCGCATGCCGCTGTAGGCGTCCTGTATCTGGGTGAGCACCTGACCGCCAGCGGCTTCGATGCCGGACTTGACCCGATCCTGGTTCGCCTTGACCTGCGCGCGTGCCGTGGACTGTTCGGCGGTGGACAGCTCGCGGCCTTGCCGGCGAGCGGCCCCTCGCTTGCGGGCGACGGGGTCACCGGCCGTCTCGACCATGACGGTGAGGTCGCCGGTCGACATGAGCGCGGGCAGCAATTCGCGGTCGACACCGCTGAAGTTCACATGCCTGCCGTCGATCGAGTACGAAGCGCGGCCGTCACCATCAGGCGTCGCCTGACCTGGTACGGCGCCCGTCGAGGTCGCGAGGAGCGTGACGGCGACGGCCGTCGCGGCACACGCCGCGATCAGCTTTCGCCCGGATCGGCGATAACGCATGAAGTCCTCCAAAACCCACCGTCGGAGAGATGGCACCGAACGGTACGCCCATCGGAGGGCCCCTGTCGCCGATCTCAGACGACGGGCTCGGACTGGACCTCGAAGTAGTCCTGATACGCGCTCGCGCGTTCTCGCAGTGCGTCGGGGTCGAGGCCGGTGTCGGCGAACCGGTACCGGGTACCGCCGCCGCCGCCGTCTCCAGGGTGCTGCTCGAGAAACCGTCGCATTGTCTTCTCCGTGGCGTCGTCGAGGTCGCGTCCGAGTGCCAGGTAGATCTCCCGAACCGTCGCGATCGGGTCGGCGACGAACGCGGAGAACTGCACGTCGATGATTCGCTCCGCGGGGAAGACGTCCCGGTTCCGAGCGTCGATGCCGCGGTCGAGCCCGAGGAAGATGTCGTCCGCGTAGTCCATCGCGATCTCGACGATGTCGGGCTTGTCACTCGCCATGCGGCGCAGGTGTGCAGCCAACGCGCTGGTCGACGCGATGACCTTGAGCGGATCGCGATGGGTCTGCACGATGAGAGCGTCCGGGTACTCGCCGGCGAGCTCGTCGAGGTGCCATAGGTGGGCGGGAGACTTGAGGAGCCACTGCCGCGCCGGGTGCCGGGATTGCAGGTGCTGCAAGAACAATCGATGCCACCGGTACGCGGGGCGCAGGTCGGCGTCGTGGAGCAACCAGTGGTTGTAGGTCCGCTGCCGGAACTGGATCGGAAAGATCATGCTGCGGAAGTCGCCCGCGGTGATGCGCACGCACTCCTGCGCCAGCGTCGCACCCATTGGATGGAAGTTTCTGAACCCGGGGATGAGCAAGTCGGCCATTGCGAGGGTCTCGTCGACTTCACTGATGCGGGGATCGGTTTCGTACGTCGCCGTCTCCGGCGGTGGTAGCGGCCGATCGACCTCCCACGTGAGCGGAGCGCGCAGCGTCGGATCGAGCGCGAGCAGGTCGTACAGGATGGTCGTGCCGGTTCGCGGCTGCCCCACGATCACGATTGGATGGTCGATACCGACGTCTGCGACCTCGGGATGCTCGCGCCGCCAGGCGATGACTCCGAGCCGGGTGGCGAGGTTGCCGACGAGATCTCCGGCGGCGATCTCGACGCCGACCTCGTTCAAGTTCGACTCGGAGGGAAAGCCTTCGACAAGGATGTCGAGGCCTTCCTGCCATGTGGGTTCGCCGAAGTCATCCGCGCCGGCCCGAGTGATGGCCTCGCTGACGAGACGGTCGCGATTGAATCGGTCGTTGCTCATGGACGCTCCCGATCGACGCGCTCCAGCCAGTCAGCCGCGGCACCGACGGACGGAACCTAACCTCCCGTCCCGGAAGGAGTCCGACGTCAGATGGCTACCGATACGCCGGCCGCGCCCGCGACGATGCGGGCGTGGCGCACTCATGAGTACGGGCCACCCCTCGAGGCGCTGCAGCTCGACGTGGTCGATGTTCCCGTACCAGCGGCGGGGGAGGTGCGGGTTCGCGTCCAGGCGATCCCGTTGAACCTCAACGACCTCGAGCGGATCACGGGCGGCAACATGATGGTGGAGCCGGAGCTGCCGTACAGCCCGGGCATGGAGGTCATGGGCGTGGTCGACGCCTGTGGCGAGGGCACGGAGACCTGGCTCGGCCGGCGTGTCGTCGCCACGACCAAAGGCGCCAGCGGCGGCTACGCCGAATACGCCGTGTGCCCGGAGGTGTCGACCTTCGAGATGCCCGACTCCATCCCGCTGCCCGACGCAGCCGCGCTCTACTTCCCGTTCCATCTCGCGTGGCTCGGACTGTTCGATCGCGCAGATCTGCAGCCAGGTGAAACTGTGCTCATCCACGCGGGCGCCGGTGGTTCGGGCAGCGCGGCCATCCAACTCGCGAAACATCGAGGGGCGGAGGTGTTCGCGACCGCCGGTACCGACGAGAAAGTCGCGCTGTGCCGAGACCTCGGCGCCGATGTCGCGATCAACTACAGCACGAGCGACTTCGCCGACGTCGTTCTGGCCGCGACGAACAACAGCGGTGTCGACATCGTCTTCGACAATGTCGGCGAGGCCGTGTTCGGGCCCTCGTTGAAGTGCGCCGCGTACAACTGCCGCTATCTCATGATGGGATTCGCCTCGAACAAGAAGGTGGCGGACGAACCGTTCGTCGTGCCGCGCCAACTCGCGCTCACCAACATCAAGCTCTGCGGCGTCTTGCTCGCGTACGCCACCGACGACATGGCGGGCCTCGTCAAGACCGCGATGGGTTGGAACTTCGCGTCCGGTCGACTCGGCGAGCAGATCATGCGAGAGATCGTCGATCTCGTCGCGCGGAAGCAGGTGCACGCGGTGGTCGGTGACGTCGTCGGCTTCGACGAGGTGCCGGCGGCGATCACGGCCATGGCGGAACGTCGGAGCACCGGCCGCACCATCGTGCTGGTCGATTCGACCGCGCGCTGACGCGGGCACGGACGGTCAGGTCAAGATCAGAAGCATTGCAGGAGGCTCAGGGTGCTGTTGCCTCCGAGGTCGAGTTCCGCGACGTTGACGTCGCACAGCAGGAGGCTTGCGTTGCTCGAGCCGCCGAGCTCGAGATCATGGTCGGTTGCCGTCGGTTGTACCGGCAACGCCTGCAAGTCCAGAACTGACATCTCGTGGGGCTCCTGCCTCGTCGCGGCTCACGTCGATCCGTGGAACGGCAAGCGCACAGCGTAGTTCGTCGCGGCCGACGTCAGGGCCAACAACACCCCCGCGGTTCCTGTGGCCAAATCCATCGAGAGCCGAAGCAGACCTTCACCCGGGAACGCGAGCTGGCCTTGATACTCGAGTGCGTGCCATGCGAGCAGGCGGCGCTGTTCGTCAGCCGCCGCGTGCTGCGCTTCGCTGACGAGGGACAGGAGCATGCCGGCGCGACCGCGGAACAGTCCTGGCTCGATGTAGAAGGGTGCGGTCGTCGCCAGGCTGATCGCGGCAGCGGCATCCGCGAATTGCTCGTCGTCACGGTGTTCCAGGTAGTCGCGCAGGACCATGCCGATGCCCGCGCTGCCGTCCGCGAGGTATGGCATCGTGCGCCATCCTTCGTCGACGTGCAGCGCGCCTGACGCCACCCGCACGCAATGACGCAGGTCGTGGCGCAGCGCCTCGGCTGCGGTGTCGAGCAGGCCGACATCTCCAGTCAGATCGTGCAGCCGGAGGAACAGCAGCGCCGCGCCCGACGCACCTCGCATGAGCCCGGCTCGGACGACCTCATCGCGCGTGACGCGGTCGGCGACCTCGTCGGCGAGCTTCCAGGTCATGTCCAACAGCGCAGCGTCGCCGATGGCGTTCGCGATGTGCGCGAGATCGAGCGCGATGCCCGCGATGCCGCCGAACAGATCGAGGCCCAGGGTCTGCTCGACGACTGTCGCGCCGAGGCAGCGATCCACGACGCGCAGCGCGTCCTCCCGCCGGTCGAGCGCTTCGAGGACGTACGCCACGCCGTGCAGCCCGTTGTAGAAACCGAGCGGCGTACCCACCGGTGCCGACGTCGCCCGCGCGACCAGCCAGTCCTCGTGCTCTGCGACGCGTGGCGCGCCGGCGAGATGGAGCGCAAGCAGCACCCCCGCGGCGCCGTGCGCAATGTTGAGCCCTCCGCCGGGAGCGAACTGCTGCACGTCGCCCGGGAAGAGCCGGTCATCGCGTTGCGGTGTTGCGCTGGCCAGGATTGCCTCGATCATCGAATCGCGGGCGTCGGGCCACGCGCTCGGATCTGGACGCGATCGCGCAGGCCGACCCGCGGCGCCCGCTTCGATCACGTCGACCGCCTCCTGCACGAACGGCTGCGGCACGGGAAACAGCCGCACTATCTCGGCCGCGAGGTCCGCGGCCACGCCGTCGTCCAGCGCGAACAGCCTCGTCAGTGGCAGGAACATGTACAGCCGCAGGCACGCCAGCGCGTAGCGGTCAGAATCGATCGCCGACCGGCCCTGCGGTGCGATGAATCCGGGACGCCCGAGCGTGCGTAGCGGCGTGGCGTCATCGAGCCTCGCGTCCTCCCAATCGACCAGTACGACGCGCCCGTCGGGTCGGACGATCACGTTCGACGAGTGGAGATCGCCGACGGCGGTGCCACGGGCGTGCACGGCATCGACGGCCTGTTCCACTCGATCGCAAAGACCGAGCGCCCAGTCAGCGTACGACTCGGCATCCGTGCCAGTCGCGTTCCCGGTCAAAGGATGGCGCCGCACGATGAGGGCATCGAGGCTCGCACCTTCGACGAAGTCCATGACGAGGAAGTGGTGGCCTTCTCTCGTGAAGGAGCCTCGCAACGCGGGGACCACGTCGAGCCCAGCGAGCCGCTCGAGTGCGAGGCGTTCTCGATCGAGTCGGGCCACCGCGTCAGCGCCGTCCGCGCCGAGGCCGGCGTGCGGCCGGGCCTCCTTCAGCACCACTGGCTCGCCGCTCTCCCGGTCGATGCCTCGATAGACGCCTCCGCCGTTCGAGAAGTGAAGCGCGCTGTCGATCCGATACGGCAGGTCGTCGACGGTCGCGCTGGTCCGTGCCGCCAACGGAGGTGCGAGAAAGCCCGGAAGCAGCACCCAGGCCGGCACCTCGAATGTGACGCCTCGCTCGTCCGGAACGAGTTCGCCGCTGTCATCTTTGATCGCCAATCGACGAGTGCCGTCGGGCGCGAGGCAGAACTGCTCGGTGAAGCCGCCGTAGCGGACGTACAGCGGACCGTCTTCCCAGCGCAGGTCACTGAGGATGGACGGCCCGGGCTGGCCGCGCAGGATCGCGCCGAGCTCGGCGAGTGTTGCCTCGAACTGCGCGACGTCCGAGGGATAGATCGTCACGAACTTCCCGCTCGCCGTGCGATCGGCCGACTTGCTGTTCCGAACGAGCAGCACCTTCTCGTTGCGCAGGACCTTGAAGGCGATGCGTCGCGGGATGCAATAGTCCCACGTTGCCGCGAAGACGTCCGATGCGTTGCTCAAGCAGGTGGACGAGTGGACCTTCCAACCTTGCGCGGCGAGCGAAGCGCGCTCGGGGTGGTACATGATCCACTCGCCGCCGGCCGTGCATGCCCATCCCTCGGGAGCCGGCCGTTCGAACGCCGACGCGCTGCCGTCGTTCCACGGAGCGTCGTAGAAGACGGGGTCTGTCAGGCAGTACGTCTCGTACACGTGGCCCTCACCCTAGGGTCACGGTGTGAGCCTCCTGCGCACGCGGTTGTGGCGAACGGAGCTTCGTCGCAACTGGCAGCGCGTCGTGATTCCGGTCGTGACGATCGTGGCGCGCGTCCACCGCGGGACGATCGTGCGCAACGTCCGGGTGGTCGCAGTGGTCGGATCGTACGGAAAGACCACCACGGCGCGAGCGATCGCTTCGGTACTCGGCGGCGACGGGCGCACCAGGCATCTCGCGCTGATGGTGCTCCGGCTTCGGCGTCGCGATCGGCACGCGGTGCTCGAGGTCCGCATTCGTCTTCCCGGCCAGATGGCGCGCTATGCCCGATTGGTGCGTCCGCAGATCGTCGTCGTGACGAGTATCGGCAGCGAGCACAACAAGACGCTGCGCACGCTCGAGATCACCCGCGACGAGAAGGCCGACATGGTGCGAGCGCTCCCACCCTCTGGCATCGCGGTGCTCAACGGTGACGACCCGAACGTGATGTGGATGGCGACACAGACGCGTGCCACTGTCACGACGTTCGGCTTCGATCCCTCGAACGATGTCTGGGCCGACGACGTGCGTATCGACTGGCCGCACGGCACCCGCTTCGTGTTGCACGCCGAGAACGAGCGGCGGGCCGTGGAAATGCGGCTGTTCGGACGGCACTTCGTGGCGGCTGTGTTGGCGTCCGTCGCGGTTGCGATCGCCGAGGGTGTGAACCTCGACAGCGCGCTCGTGCAGTTGCAGCGACTACCGCCGACGCGGAACCGGCTCGAGCTGCAGCAACTTCCGAATGGCGCGTTTGTGCTCTACGACCACTACAAGTCCGCGCTCGAGACCGTCGACGCCGCGCTCGACGTGCTCGAGGAGGTCCCCGCGCGCCGGAAGATCGTCGTGCTCGGCGATGTCGAAGAGCCTCCGGGAAGAACAATCGAGGAGGTGGGCGCGATGTACGACCGCCTCGGCGCGCGCGTCGCTGCAATCGCGACACAGGCCACGTTCGTCCACATCGACACCGAGGGCCCGCGGCCGACCTATGTCGCGAGCGCGCAGGCCCATGGCCTGCACCATCCCGCGATGGTCGAGGTGAACAACGTGTTCGACGCCCTGAGCGCAATGCCGTCCGACCTTGGTGACGGCGACGTCGTGCTCGTCAAGGGCTCGGCGCAGCAACGCTTCCACCGGCTTGCGCTGGCCCTGTCCGGGCGAACTGTCCGATGTGCGCTCGTGTACTGCCACGCGCATGTCGAGTGCGCGCACTGCCCGATGCTCGAGCGAGGCTGGGACGACCGCTGAAGCACGCGAGGATGCGCCGGTGAGCATCGATGCCGGCGAGCGGCGCATCAAAGTCTTCGTCTCGTCGACGTTCCGCGACATGCAGCTCGAGCGCGAGGAGCTGATCAAGCGTGTGTTCCCACAGATTCGTCGCCGTTGTGAGCAGCGCGGGGTGGCGTGGAGCGAAGTCGACCTCCGCTGGGGCGTGACCGACGAACAGAAGGCCGAGGGAGCAGTGCTGCCGATCTGCCTCGCGGAGATCGACCGCAGCCGTCCGTACTTCATCGGTCTGCTCGGCCAGCGGTACGGCTGGGTGCCTGACGAGCTCCCAGCGGAGCTGGCGGAACAGATGGGATGGTTGCGCGACGCCCAGGATCGCTCGGTCACCGAGCTCGAGATCCTGCACGGTGTGCTCAACGACGCGTCGGCGACGGGACACGCGCGGTTCTACTTGCGCGACGCCGCGTGGGTCGATGCGCTCGCCGTCGACGAACGCGGCACGTACACCGAGGCGGACGATGTCGGCCGCGCCAAGCTGGACGCGCTGAAGAATCGCATCCGCGCCTCCGGTCATCCTGTTCGCGACTACGGCGATCCGGTTGCGCTCGGCGAGCAAGTGCTGGCCGACCTCATCGCGCTCGTCGACGAGCTGTTCCCGGACGACGCACTGCCTGACGCGCGCACTCGAAGCGCCGCCGAGCATGCGGCCTTCGCCGCGGCGCGGTTTGCGGGCTTCGTGCCTCGGCCGGACCTCAGCGCGGCGCTCGACGCCCATGCCGGCGCGGCCGATCCGCCGCTCGTCGTGACCGGCCCCGCGGGTGCGGGCGCTTCCGCGCTCGTGGCCAACTGGACGAGCACCTGGCGGGCAGCGCACCCGGCCGACGTGGTGATCGAGCACTACGTAGGTGCCACCGCCGATGCCTCTGACTGGCGAGCCCTGGCGCGCCGCGTGATCGCGGAGCTCGTGGAGGCGCACGGCGTGCCGGGCATCGACGTCGATGCGCTTCCCGAGGAGGCAGCGGGGCTGCGCACCGTCCTCGCCCAAGCCTTCGACCGCGTCGGTGTCGTGGATCGCCGCACGGTGATCGTTGTCGATGGCGTCGATCAACTCGACGACGTCGACGGAGCCACGGACCTCGTTTGGTTGCCATTGTCGGTACCTGCGTCGATCCGCATCGTGCTCACGACGCTCGTGGGCCCGCCGGTCGACGCGGGGACGCATCGCGGCTGGCGCATCCTCGAGGTGCCGCCACTCACCGAGCACCAGCGCCGCGAGTTCATTGCCACCTTCCTGGCGCGGTACGCGAAAGCGCTCGACGAGGTGCATGTGCAGCGGCTGGCCACCGCCGCGCCCACGGGCAACGCGCTGTACCTCCGCGTCGTGCTCAGCGAGCTCCGCCAGCACGGTGACCACTTCACGCTCGGCGAGCTCATCGAGTCCCTCCTCGCGGCTGCGACGGTCGACGACCTGATCGAGCTCGTGCTCTCTCGCTACGAGCGCGACTTCGAGCGCGATCGACCGGGCCTCGTCCGCGACGCGTTCTCCGCATTGTGGGCGGCCCGCCGCGGGTTGTCCGAACCAGAGCTCCTCGACCTCCTCGGTGGTGGCCAAGATCCGCTACCGCACGCGACCTGGGCGCCGCTGTTCCTCGCGGCCGAGGAGGGGCTCGTCACCCGGAGCGGCTACCTGCGTTTCGCGACCGAAGTGCATCGCAAGGCGGTGGAGGATCGGTACGCGCCGAGCGCGACCGGTCACGCGACACTCGCGGAGTACTTCGCGACGCAGCCGTTGGGCCCGCGGGTGGTCGACGAGCTGCCGTGGCACCAGCTCGCGGTGGGCCACGTCGACGCGCTGGCACGCACGCTGGGCGACGCTGCCTTCACTGATCTCGCTTACCGGCAGTCGTTGCCGGACCTCCGCCGGCTGTGGACGCGCGCCGAAGCCGCGGGACGATCAATGGTCGATGGCTACGCGCCGGTCATCGCCGACCCGGCCGGCCATTCCGACGCGGCATGGCAGGTCGCTCGCCTCTTGACTGACGCGGGGCACCTCGACGCCGGCATTCGGCTCCACCGCTTTCTGGTCGACAACGCCGACGATCGGACGCGCACGAGCGCGTTGGTGAACCTCGGCTCGGCGCAGTGGCTGCACGGTGATCTCGACGGGGCCGACTCGACCCTCACTGAGGCAGTCGAGCGCGAGCGCGAGCAAGGCGCGAACGACACGACGGTGCGCCGCGCCGCGCTCGGCAATCTCGCGATGGCCCGTCGCGATCGGGGCGACTTCGATGGTGCCTTGCTCCTCTTCACCGAGGAGGAGCAGCTCTGTCGAGAAGCGGATGACACTCACGGCCTGCAGGCCAGCCTCGGCAACCAAGCCCAACTCGCCCGTCAACGCGGTGACACGGCCCGCGCACTCGCGTGCACGGAGGAGCAGGAGGCGATCTGTCGAGGAACCGGCGACCGCATCGGCGTGGCCCGCGCACAGGCAGCGCGCGCGACCGTGCTGTCAGATCTCGGTCAGCTCGAACAAGCCTTGCCGCTCTACCGCGCGCACGCCGACGTCTGCCGCGATGTCGGTGACGTGCGAGGTCTCACCGAGAGCCTCCTCAACCAGGCCGTCGATCTCCAGCGGCTGGGTCTGGCGGACGAAGGAGCGGCGGCCGCCGTCGAAGCCGAAGGTCACGCTCGCGCCGCCGGCGACATGACGCTGCTGGCACGCGTGCTCGCGTTGCGGGCCAACGGCGCCATCGACGGCCAGCGTTGGGCGGAAGCGGAGCAGCTCGCGCGAGAGGCCGAGCTGGCCGCTCGATCCGAGGACGCACCGGCTCCGCTCGCGCTCGCGCTCGCTGCGCTCGGTATGGCCCGGCGCGAGCAGGGCGACGTTTCCGGCGCCCGAGCCGCGCACGATGAGGAGGAGCGTGTCGCCGCGGCGATGGGCGATCCCGGCGCGATCGCCATCTCGAGGATCAACCTCGGGGCGTGCGACATCGTCGAGGGAAAGTTGAACGACGCGCTGGCGCGCTATGCGCAGGCGGAGGAAGCGTTGACGCGCATCGGCGCCCTCCATTCGATGCTGCCGATGCTCGCCAACCGCGCCCAAGTGCACCTGCACGTCGGCAACGCCCCGGCGGCGCTGGCCGACTACCGGCGAGGAGCGGACATCGCCGGCGGCGCCGGGCTCGTCGTGCAGCAGCACCAGATGCTGTCGCAGGCCGTTCAGCTCATGTACTCGTCGGGTCAGATGGCAGAGGCCGAGCCGCTGTGGATCGACCTCGAAGTCGCGTGCCGCGCGATCGGGGACGACGCGGGTCTCCAACGCGCCATCGGGGAGCGAGCGCTCCTGCTGCTCGGATGCATGGATCTCGACGGCGCCGAGCCGCTCCTCGACGAGCAGGAAGCGATCTGTCGTCGCACCGGCGATCAAGCCGGACTGACCGCCTGCGTCGGCAACCGCGCGATTCTCCTGCGACATCGGGGCGATCTCGTCGGCTCGTTGGGCTGCCTCGACGAGCAACTCGCGATCGCGCAGGCGTCGAACAACGGTCAGGGAGTGCTGTTCGCCACCGCCAACCGTGGAGAGGTGCTCGGCGTGATGGGCCGGCGCGATGAAGGCATCGCGGCACTCGAGCAGGCCAAGGCAATGGCGTCGCAGTGGGGCGTGACGGAGATGATCCCGCAGCTCGACCAATTGATCGCCCAGCTCCGGTAGACCCCGTCAGTAGCGGCGGGGGACCGGCTCGAAGCCGGCTCGCGCGAGCATCGCCGGCAGCTCTCGCACTGACGCCCGCTGACGGCCTTTCGCCTCGCCGTCGAGCTCGAACCAATCGACGAGCAACGGGTTCGTCTTGCGGGCGTCGTCGCGTACGGCGCCGTGAACCCAGCCGTCGGCGCGGCGTTCGTCCATCCAACGCCTGTGCTCACGCTCGGACAGCGTTTCGACCGCCGCAGACGCGAGCGCGACCTGCGGCGCGCCCCAGCGCCGCAACGGGAGGATCGTGAAAGCGATGCTGTCGAACGCGGCGAGGAGATCATCGGCGGCGCGCCGGCTGGACTCTCGATCGTCGTCGCTGAGTTCGTCCCATGGCTTCGAGAAGCTCCCGACCGCACCACGCGTGAGGTACTCGTCGTGCATGGCTCGCGCGAGTTGCTCGCGCACGCCGCCGGACACGACGTCCGGCGTGCAGGCCCGATCGAGGAACGGAAAGGTGTGGAAGCCGGGCAACGTCGTGTCGTCCGACACGGTCAGTAATGCGCCGATGCCGTCGTCCGCACGTGTGCGCACGATCACCGGAACCGTCTGGTCGGCCATTGTCTGCCGCGTCAGCAGCGCGGCGGAGAGCGCCACCGGCTCGTCGTCGAACAGCACCGCGACCCACGTTGGATTGTCCGCCAGTACCGCGTCGAACCGATCGACCAACCCAGGAGCGGGCGCCTCGAGGTCGAGGTCGAGCAGCGCGACCGCGCACACGTCGGAGAGGGCGGGATGCTGCAGGCGCAACGCCTCCCACCGGCCCGACGCGACCCGATCGACCAGTGTGAGCCGCAACTGTTGCCCCGGGGCCTCCTCGGCCCACCGTTGGGCAACGGCGACGACGAGGCTGCGGCCGAGTTGGCCGAGGCCCAGCACGACCAGGTGCGGCGGTCGGTCGTCGGCGAACGGCGGATGCGCGCTGAGCAGCGCCCGCGCGGCGCGCTCATGGATGTTGAAGAAGTCGACTCGGACGGCGGCGTCCGTGCCGAGATCGCCGCCTCGCAACAGCGCGCACAACTCGGCGTCGCTCAGCTGCACGGCGCAGCGCAACGCGCCGCGGCGCGCCGGGCGGGCGATTGACCGCACCGATTGGGCGATGGCGACGTTCGTTGCGTCGGCGCCGCACGTCACGACGACCTGCCGCGCGGCACCGAGCCGCACGGCTGCGATCGTGTCCGCGTCGCGACCGTCGCTCACCAACGCGGTGAGCTCCCTCGACCGGAGCGCTCCGATCCCCGGCGCGCTGGCGTCGCGGTCGACACCGACGACCGTGTGGCCCTCGTCGGCCAGTGCGCGGGCTATGCGCGTCCCGGTCGAGCCCAGGCCGATGACCACGGTGTGCCCGGACAGGAAACGCAGACGGAAACGAGCGAACTCCTCGCGGAACACGACGCTCATCGTCTGCAGCACGGTGCTCGCGGCGACAAGTGGGGCGATGAACCGCGCGATCTCGAGCCGCCAGTTCAGGTCGCTGTCGCCGCCGTAGTCGAGCGAGATGAGTTGCAGCGTCAGGTACAGCGTGTCGAGTGCCGAGCGGTCGACGCCGGTGTCGTGCGCCTGCTGCATGAAGCCGCCGATGCCGAGCACGAGCATGACCACCCAGAACGCGCCGAGCACGTACCACCGGCGTCGGGCCGGCAACAACCGGTTCACGATCGACGCCCCGCCACGGGCGGGACACTACGCGTCGTTCGAGTGCGGGTCCGGGACGTCCGTTGTCGTTCGCTCAGCTGACTCGAGTGGCGTACACGGCCAGCCGGTGGTCGTGCGTGCCTTCCTGGGTTTGATAGATGCCGGCGCACGTGACGAGCGTCAGGTGGGCGAGTCCGTCGACGGACGGCTGTGGCCATGTGCCGGCGACCGGTCCCGCGCCGTACATCTCAGTGAGGACGTCGGGGGTGGCGGCTTCGTCGAGCGAATACGTCTTCGAGCTGGTCACCGCGAAGCGCACGTCGAGGCCGCTGCGCGTGTCATGGATCACGATCAGGTCGCCCGGCTGAAGACGATCGATGTTTGCGAAGACCGCGGGACGGCCAAGTGGGGCGTCGATGTGGCCGGCGATCAACGCGGTGCTCAGTTCGCCAGGCGTCGCGCTTCCTCGATACCAGAACGCCTGCTGCCACACGGGATCATCAGCTGGTCCCATCGGCGCGTCCATCACGTTGCTCGGCGTGATGCCCACCCCGGAGACGGAGGCGCGCACGCCGAGCGATGGCAGCTGGACCTCGAGCGGCACGTCGACCGGTCCGGCTCGTAGATCGAGAGCGGCGTCGGTGAGCGCGGCCGGAATCGGCGGTGTCGTGACCGCTGGCGTCGTGATTGCCCGAGTCGTGTCGGGCCGTACGTCGGCTGCTGGATGCGGGGTCGCGCAGCCCAGGCACACCAACGCGAGCAGCGCGACAGCCGCGCGCCTCACGGCGGCCAGGGGACGCACTCACTAGCGATGGGAGCGGCGCCGGTCTTCGGTGGGCCAGTGACGGGAGGGACACCAGGACTCGCAGGGCGACCTGGGCGGCCGGGAGTACCTGGAGCACCGGGGGTACCCGGACCCCCTGGAGTATTGGGTGTGAGACCGGTCGGCGTCCCGGGGGTCAGGGTCGGCGGTGTGCCACCGCCAGGCGGCGTCGTGGTCGGACCGGACCCTCCACCAGTACCTGTCGCGCCGCGCCGCGAGCACGTCGGCGAGAAGAACCGGTCGTTGATCAACGTGACCTCACCGGTGGTGGCGAGGGCGCGGCCGTGAACGGTGACGCTGTCGGTCAACCAGATCGAGGTGAGGGCGAGAATGTTGCCGGTGAAGACCGAGGCGGTGCCGAGGGTCGCGGAGCTCCCGACTTGCCAGAAGACATTGCACTCCTGGGCGCCATTGATCAGCGTCACGGTGCTCCCTGCCCCCGTGATGAGCGACGAGTCGGTCTGGAAGATGAAGACCGAGTTCGGATCGCCGGCACCGTCGAGGACGAGCGGGCCGTTCAACTTCAATGCGCCTTTGCTGGGCCCGGCGTACACGCCCGCTTGCAGCTGGAGGTTGGCGAGATCGGCGGGCGTGTTGGCGTTGACCGAACGGCCCTTCGCATTCAGGTACGCCTTCGTCAGGTCGGACTGCCCCTTCGCGGCAGCTGCGTTGGTCGTGTCTGTCGTTCCGGTCGGGAGCACCTTGCCGGGCGGGAAGCCCGTGATGTCCGTGCCGGGCGAGAGTCCCAGGCTCTTCGAAAGGACGCTGTTGCCCACGTTGGTGACCGTTTCGGCACCAAGAACGGAGTAGTTGGCCGAGGTCCCGAGCGGAACGGTCGGTGCGACGGCTGCGCTCGCCGAACCGCCGACCATCAGCAGAGCCGTTGCGGGCAGCGTGAAGGCCGCCAAGGTCGCGCCGAGCCGCCTGCGCATCGAGAGATGGGTGGTCATGCATTGAACATCGGCAATTCAGGAGGTTCGGCCGATGGCGCGAACGCGTCTGTGGTGCGGACGCCGTGCGGTCGATGGCATGTACATGGATGCAACGACGCAGGTCCGGCACCTCCGCAAGGTCCAAGACGAGATCGAGATGCTGCTCGCGGGTCGCCCCAAGGACGATCTCGGCTCACCCGACGGGTATCGCGCGCTGGTCCTGTTGGAGTCGGTGCTGCTCGACGAGGCGAAGCCCGGTCGCCCGGCGACCCGTGGCGCGGCCGTCTGCTCGCATCGGCACCGCGGCTTGGTGAGCGGTTAAGGCGTGTCCGCTTCGACGGGCTCCTCCAAGAGCGCGAGGAGCGCTGAGGTCGCGGGAGTGCGCCTGTTCGGCTTTGCCGTGACGACCCCGAGTCTCCAGATCATTGTCGGATCGGAGAAGGGGATCGCCAGAAGCGGGGGGCGCGACAGGGCGTCTTCGCGCGCCAGCAAGGCGATGCCGAGCCCATACGCCACGAACTCGAGAATGCTGGTCACGTCGCTCACCTCGAGCGGCCGCCGGCTGTCGCCGGCGGCTCGCTGTAGCTGATTGATCGCGCCGTGCGTGACGGCGCGGGGCATGCCGATGAACGTCTCGTCCTTCAACATGTCCGGGTCGATGCGTTCGAGCCCGGCGAGTGGGTGGTCTGGCCGGCAGACGAACATCGTCTCGATTGTGGCCAGTCGACGCGCCTCCAAATCGGAGGGCGTTCGCTCTGGGAGCACGACGAAGGCGGCATCGAGTCGACCGCTCCGCACTTCGTCGATGAGTGACGCCGACACGCCGGTCGCGTATTGCAGGCTGACGTCTGGATGACGCTCGTGAAACCGCGCCAGCAACGACGCCTGATTGACCGAGCTCCGCGTCTGTATCCCACCGACGCTGAGCGAGCCGCCGAGGCGACCCTTCACCGCATGCACGGCGGCCGCCGCTTCTTGAGCGGCTGCGAGCGCCCGCCGAGCATCCGGGAGGAGGGCCTGGCCTGCGTCAGTGAGCTCGACTCGGCGGGTCGTGCGGGTGAAGAGCGCAGCGTCGAGCTCGCGCTCGAGTGCCCGGATCGACGCGGAGAGCGCCGATTGGGACATGTGCGACCGCAAAGCCGCACGCGTGAAGGTCTGGTCCTCGACGACAGCCACAAAGTGCGCGAGCTGGCGCAGCTCCATCGTGATTCAGCTCCCTGGTCGCGTAATGCGATCGGAAAATACCATTGGACCGCCACTGGCGAGCAGGGAAGGCTGCACTCGATCGGCTTGGAGCGGTCGTCCCACCGCGACGAGTGATCGATTCCAGCGGAAAGGTCACAAGCAGTCGGGAGTTTCAAATGGGATACGGGCGGAAGGAAAGCCAGCCGTCCGCGCCTCGACGTCCGTCGCACCTTCGGCGCGCATTGAGTGGGCCTGATGCGTGAGCCCTCCACCGAGATCACCGCGACGACCGAGCAACTCCTCGATTCGTCCCCCGATGGGGTACTCATCGTCGGCACCGATGGCCTGATTCGGTTGGCGAACCGTCAGGCCGAGGCACTTTTCGGCTACGACCGGGACGAGCTTGTCGGCCTGCAGACTGCCCTCCTGCTGCCCGTACGCGATCGGCCCGATCTCGACGGACACCGCGCGGCGTACTACCGCAACCCGACGGTCGGCGCGGCGCTCGAGATCGCGGCGGTGCGCAAGGACGGCTGCGAATTTCCCCTGGACGCGTCGTTCTCACTGCTCGAGACGGACGACGGACAGTTCGTGTACGCGTCCGTCCGCGACAGCTCGGTGCGCAAGACGATCGAGGCGCGCACGGAGAGCTTCGACGCCACATCACAGATGGCGGCGATCGTCGAGTCGTCTGAGGACGCCATCATCGGCAAGACGCTCGATGGTGTCATCACCGCCTGGAACGCGGGCGCCGAAAAGATGTACGGCTTCTCGGCTGAGGAGATGATCGGTCACAACGTCTCGGAGCTCATGCCGCGTGATCGCGTCTCCGAGTTGGTTCCCATCCTCGAACTGCTGAGGAACGGCGAACGGATCGAGCACTTCGAGACCAAGCGCCTCCACCGCGACGGCAGCGTCCTCGACGTGTCCGTCTCCCTTTCGCCCGTCCGCGACGCGGCAGGGATCGTGACCGGCGCCTCGACGGTGGCGCGCGACCTCACGGCGACGAAACGAGGGGAGGCCGACCGCCTCGACCTCGAGGATCGGCTGCGCCAGTCCGAGCGACTCGAGAGCCTGGGTCAACTGGCCGGCGGGGTGGCGCACGACTTCAACAACCTGCTCGCCGGAATCATGAACTACGCCGCGCTCGTGTCCGACAGCCTTCGCGAGGAGATGAACCGGCGGCAGCTTTCTGGGGATGAGGCGTTCGTGACCGCGGTGCAGGACGTGGCCGAGATCACCGCGGTCGCGCGGCGAGCGGCGGCCCTGACGCATCAACTGTTGGTGTTCA
>JBEEFW010000120.1:0-3213 GCA_041166385.1 Acidimicrobiaceae bacterium
CGAAGCGCATGGGTCGATTCTTGCCCATTGAACGTAGGGTCGGAACATGCGCGTAGCTGTCAGCGGCTCACATGGCTTCATCGGCTCCGCCTTGGTGGCCGCGCTCGAGGATGACAGTCACGAGGTCGTACGCATCAGCCGGGCCGCCGACGGCACTCTCGATGTCGCGACGTTGTCCGGCGCTGATGCCGTAGTGCACCTCGCGGGCGAGGGCGTCGCCAACAAGCGTTGGACTCCCGAGCAGAAGCAGCGCGTGCTCGGGAGTCGCACGCAAGGAACGACGCTCGTGGCCGAGACCATCGCGGCGATGGATCGCAAGCCGCGTGTGCTGCTGTCCGCCTCGGCGATCGGCTACTACGGCGATCGGGGCGACGAGATCCTCACCGAGGCGTCAGCGGCCGGCACCGGCTTCCTCGCCGACGTGTGTGTCGCGTGGGAGGCGGCCACCGCACCGGCGGAGCAGGCCGGCGTCCGCGTGGCGCACCTGCGCACCGGGATCGTCGTCGGCAGGTCCGGCGGTGCGGTCGCGAAGACGCTGCCATTGTTCAAGCTCGGCCTGGGCGGACGCATCGGATCGGGCGAGCAGTACTGGAGCTGGATCTCGTTGACGGACGAGATCGGCGCGATTCGTTTCTTGCTCGATCACGAGGTCGCCGGCGCGGTGAACCTCACGGGACCGGAACCCGTGACGAACGCGGCGTTCACGAAGGCGGTGGGACGAGCGCTGCATCGGCCGACGGTCGTGCCGGTACCCAAATTCGGGCCGCGACTCCTTCTTGGACGAGAAGCGGCCGACGAGGTCGTCTCCGCCAGCCAACGCGTGATGCCCGTCGTCCTCGCCCGCGAGGGCTACAAGTTCCGACACGAAACCGTCGACGAGGCCGTCGCCGCCGAACTGACCTAGCGGTTGATCACTTCGGTTGCATCCTGACGCCGCCGTCGACGCGGATCGACTCGGCGTTCATGTAGCTGTTGGTCACCAGTTCCACCGCGAGCGTGGCGAACTCCTCCGACGTACCGAGGCGGTGCGGGAACAGCACGTCCCTCTTCAACTTCTCCTTGAATGCCTCGGCGCCTTCGCCCTGTCCATAGATGGGCGTGTCGATCAGACCCGGGGCGATCGTGTTCACGCGGATGCCCACGGCGGAGAGATCGCGGGCGATCGGGAGCGTCATGCCGACCACTCCACCCTTCGATGCGGAGTACGCCGCCTGCCCGATCTGACCGTCGTACGCCGCGACCGACGCCGTGTTGACGATCGCACCACGCTCGCCGCTGTCGTCGAGCGGGTCGGTCTGGCTCATCGCCGTCGCCGCGAGGCGGATGCAGTTGAACGTCCCGATGAGGTTGATCGAAATGACCTTCGTGAAGATGTCGAGCCCGTGAGCGGAGGAGTACTGCCCGTCCTTGCCGATCGTGCGTTGCGGCCAGCCGATGCCGGCGCAGTTCACGAGCACCCGCAGCGGGCCAAGCTCCTTCGCGGCTTCGACGGCGGCGATCACGTCTTCCTCGGAGGTCACGTCGGTGTGAGCGAAGATGCCTTCGAGCGCCTTCGCGACAGCCTCGCCCTTGTCGTCCTGCACGTCGGCGACCACGACACGCGCGCCCTTTTCAGTCAACAGCCTCGCAGTCGCCTCGCCGAGCCCTGAGGCTCCGCCCGTGACAATCGCTGATGCTCCGGAGATGTCCATTCGGAGCAAGCTACTGAGCGCGAAGAAGGGGCCGCCAAGAGGCGACCCCTTCTTCACCCTGGAACGGGCTTCGATGAAGTGCTAGTTGCCTTGAATGATCGGCGTGTCCTGGACGGCATTCGCGTACGCGGTGGAGCCGTCGGAAAGGACGTTCGCCGCGACAGCGGCGTTCACCGGGATGGCGATGTTCGCATTGATCAGCGACATCGCCGCACGCTCCGGCAGCGCCTCACCCGCGAGCTCGTCAAGCTCTTCACGGGTGATGTTGCGGAAGTCGTTGTCAGCCATGTTGTGCTGCTCCTCAGTTGGTCTGGGTGATGGGCGCCGTTTGCTGTGCGTTGGCGACCGCCACCGAGTTGTCCGACAGGACGTTCAGCGCGGCGGCGAGGTTCACCGGCGCCGCGACGTTCGCGTTGATGAGGGACATCGCTGCACGCTCCGGCAACGCCTCGCCAGCGAGTTCGTCGAGTTCCTCTCGCGAGAGCTTCCGGAATTCCTGATCTGCCACGAAACAATTCCTCCTTGTGAAGGGGTTCGTTGTTCGGCTCGTCCGCCGGCCTGACGCCGCACGTTGCGACCCACTACGACTTCCCCCGATTGTGTCGTTTCACACGCAAAGCGGCAGGTTTCGCGCGAGACGCGTAGGGGAACGGAAGCGGCGTGGCGCTGACGGACAAGCGCGAGTTCGCTCGCGACACACCGCAAGAACTCCCTCCGCAATTGGCCGACGGCGTCGAGCTCATCGGCGAATACGAAGGCTCCGGGTACAAAGAACCACCTTCGCTCGCTCGCCGTTCGGACGGGCAGATCATCCAACTGCCACCGCTCCTCTATGCGGTAGCGGAGAAGGCCGACGGGCAACACTCCTACGACGCAATCGCGTCAGAGGTGAGCAACGAGATCGGGCGTGGGCTCGACGCCGATCAGGTTCGCTTTCTCGTCGACGAGAAGCTGCGATCGATCGGCATCCTCGCAGGAGCCGATGGCGTCAGCCCACAACTCGAGAAGCCAGATCCGTTCCTGGCGCTTCGCTTCCGAGCCGCGGTCATCTCCGAGCGAATGTCCGACCGCCTCGGCGCACTGTTCAAGCCGCTCTTCTTCCCGCTCGTCGTTCTCGCGGTGCTCGGCGCGTTCGTGGCCATCGACATCTGGCTCTTCTTCATGCACGGCGTCGCGCAGGCTCTGCGAGAGTCGATCTATCACCCGGGACTGTTCCTGCCACTGTTCGCGGCAGTCGCGCTGTCGGCGGCGTTCCACGAGATCGGTCACGCCGCGGCCTGCCGGTACGGGGGCGGGCACCCGGGCAAGATGGGCTGCGGGATCTACCTCGTCTGGCCCGCCTTCTACACGGACGTCACCGACACCTATCGCCTCGGTCGCCGTGCCCGGCTTCGCACCGACCTGGGTGGGGTCTACTTCAACGTGGTGTTCGTGCTGGCGACCACGGCCGCGTACTTCGCAACAGGTTTCGAGCCGCTGCTGTTGCTCATCGTGATCCAGCACTTCGAGATCGCGCACCAGC
>JBEEFW010000121.1:0-56693 GCA_041166385.1 Acidimicrobiaceae bacterium
GCGTCGATGTCGAAGCCGGTCTGCGAGCCGTCCCACCTCGAGTACCGGAACTCCGGAACGACTTTGCGATGCCAGAAGGCCATTGCCGAGGAGGTTATCGGGCGCCCTCGGTGACGAATCGATCGACCACGACCGCGAGCAGCGTGAGCAACCCCAAGCGGACGGCAACCGCGGCCGGCATCGCGTGGCGCCCCGGCTCGAAGACCGAACCGTGCCAGGCCAGACCGATGTAGACGAGCGCGGCCACGGCCACCACGAGGGGCACATGGCGCCGCCGATCGCGGCCGGTGCGGGCATTGACGACCACGAGGCTCACGAGCGCAGCGGCGCCGAGCAGCACGAGGGCGCCGGATCTGCCCGCACCAAACAACAGATCCTCGACGGCCGACGGCAACACGGGACGCGCCCGCCCGTACGCGTCGGCGGGCGACAGCAGAACTTCCCGGCCAGAGCGTGGATCGCCGTAGGCGGGACGTTCCTCGAGCAGCTCCCGGTACGGACCGTCGATGGCGAACCTCGGATGCGTCAGCAAATAGCGGGCGTACACGGCCCATCCATTGGTCGCCCACCGGTCGAACTCGGGGACCGCGAGCAACTCCTTGTCGGGGTGCGACTTACCTTCCACGAGATGCGGCATCTCCGGCATCCCCGCGTCGACGAACCACTGTCTCGCCTCGTGGACGGGCAGGATGCGCGCACCGATCACACCGGCCAGGTTCTGCTTCGACGTGTCTTCGTTCGATCGGCTCTCGACGATGCCGAGCGCGGCGATCACGACGAGACCGCCCGCAACGATCCCCCACAATGCGTTGACGCGGCGTTCGGCGTCGGTGCGTGTGCGCACGAATTGCACAGCAAGACTCACCACGACAACGAACGCCACGATCGTGGAGACGTACACATGCAGTTCGCGGGTGAACGTCCAGAGCAACGTCGTCGCCAGCAGGGCCGCGACGGACCACTTGCTCGGCGCGCGGTAGGCGGCGAGCCACGCAGCGACGAGGAGCACGGTGAGCGAGATCGCGATCGAGTCGGAGAGGATCGTGGTGTCCCAGTTCGTGATCTGGGTCGTCGTCCCCAGCGCGAGGAGCGCGGCCATCGTGCCGAGCCGGACGCGCCGATCGTTCAGCGTCGCTCCGACGACGAGCGCGATCGCGATCCACGCGCCCGCGCTGATGACCGCTTGTTCGACGATCCGCCATTTGTCCGACGGCATCAGCCAGAACAGCAGCGGCACGGTGAACGGTCGCCGGCCACCCCACAACTCGAGGTGCCGGTAGTCGCCGGAGTCGAAGTACACGATCGGCGTGGTGCGCAACGCGAGCATGCGTAGCGCGAAGAACGCCAGGAGCACTCCACCGACGATCCAACGGTCAGGGTGGGCGATTCCCAGTCGCCCCCGTTCGTGCGCCGCCATGCGGCCGCGATCTTGGCACGGCGTCCGCGCCAGTGACCTAGGTTCGAGGCGTGACCTTCCCCGACGGGTTCTGGTGGGGAACGGGGGCGTCGTCCACACAGTGTGAAGGCGCGGCGCCGGCGTCGGACTGGGCGCGGTGGGAGCGGCTCGGGAGGGCGCCCGCATCAGGCGAGGGCAACGGGTTCAGCACCCGCTACGCCGAGGACTTCGCGCTACTCGCCGAGCACGGGCTGACCCACCACCGACTGTCGATCGAATGGGCCCGCATCGAGCCGCGGCAGGGCGAGCGCGACAAGGAAACCATCGAGCACTATCGACGGGTCTTGGAGGCGGCGCACGCCGCCGGCGTCAAGCCGTGGGTGTGTCTGCACCATTTCACGTTGCCGGGCTGGTTCGGCGACGATCTCGGAGGATTTCTCGACGACAAGGCGGGCCGGTACTGGTGGCCGAAGCACGTCGACTTCATCGCCGAGACGTTCGGCGATCTCGTCTTCGGATGGAAGCCGATCAACGAGCCGGTCGCGTACGCGCTCACGAGCTTTCTGATGGGCGTGTTTCCTCCCGGGCATCAGGACCTCGACGATTTCCGCACCGTCGTGCGCAACATCCATCTCGCCAGCGCCGATGCCGCGAAGCTGCTGCGAGGCACGGATGCACCGGTGGCAACCATTCACAACCTGTCGCCGATCTACGCGGCCGACTCGTCGTCAGAGGCGCAGCAACGCGCCGCTCGCATCGACGAGATGGTGTGGGACTCGTGGACCGAGCCCGAGCTCCTCGATCCGTTCGATCTCGTCGGGTTCTCGTACTACGCGGCGACCGCGGTGCACGGCGACGGCACACAGGCGCCGTACCCGGCCGATGCGAGGGTCGGACCGATGGGCTACGCACCGTGGAGCCCTGGGCTCGGCGAGGTGCTGCACCGATTGGCCGAGGAGCACTCAGACAAGCCGATCCTGATCGATGAGTGCGGCATCGGCACCGAGGACGACGGCTGGCGGGCGACGTACCTACGTGAGTGCCTCGACGAAGTCGAACGCGCGCTGAGTGATGGCATCGACATCCGCGGCTTCTTCCACTGGACGGCCGTCGACAACTACGAGTGGCTGCACGGGTACACCGTCCCGTTCGGCCTCTTCGACCGCGACCGCAACCCGCGAGCCTCCACCGAGACCTTCTCGTTCTTGCGCTGATTGACCACCGTATGAGGGGTCAACCAACGCAATTTGGAGAAGGGTCAGCCGCGTGAGCGGTACGTCGCTCTCGCGCCGACGGCGTCTTTGTTGAGTCGCTTGCTGAGGTGCAGCCCCTCGAGGATGAACTCGACCGCGCTGGCCACCGCGGCGGGCGACTCGTCACCCCCCGTGAGCGACGACACCGGCTGACGCAGCGCGGGGATCTCCGACACGAGCTTGGCCTCGTCGGCCGAGAGCACGTCGTCGCCGGCGTGCACGATCGTGCCGCCGTCGAAGGCGCCGATCACTTCGCGCACCGCGTCGGTGCCAACCCGATCCTTGAACACCGACAGGACCGCAGCGCGCAGCAGATGCTCGATGATCTGCTCGTCGCGTCCTTCCTCGAGCGACTCGATCTCGACCTTGCCGGCGGTCGACGACGCCAGCGCTTCGAGATCGCTGACGCGGGGGACGACATCGCGCTCGTCGTGCCGCAATGCTCGCCGCAGCGCGTTGGCCACCAACGTCTCGCTGTTCGACACTGTGAGGCGCACGGACACGCCTGACCGCTGGTTGATGTGCGGGCTCTGGCGGGCGAGGTGCGACAACGTGGCCACGATCTCCGTCATGAACTCGGGCACCGACACGCGGATGCCTGGAGCATCGAGGGGCCGCACCTCCTGCTTGGCGATCGCCACCTCGGTCTCGATGTCGAGCGGGTAGTGGGTGCGGATCTGCGCGCCGAACCGGTCCTTGAGCGGGGTGATGATACGACCGCGGTTCGTGTAGTCCTCGGGGTTGGCCGACGCCACGAGCATCACATCGAGCGGCAGCCGCACCTTGTAGCCGCGGACCTGGACGTCGCGTTCCTCGAGCACGTTGAGCAAACCGACTTGGATGCGCTCGGCGAGGTCTGGCAACTCGTTGATGGCGAAGATGCCGCGGTTCGTGCGCGGCACGAGCCCGTAGTGCAGCGTGAGCTCGTCGGAGAGGTAGCGACCCTCCGCCACCTTGATCGGGTCGACCTCGCCGATCAGGTCGGCGATCGATGTGTCGGGGGTGGCCAACTTCTCACCGAAGCGCGTGTCGCGATGGATCCACTCGAGCGGGGTGTCGTCGCCGTGTTCACGAATGAGGTCTCGCGCGTGCCTCGACACGGGGTTGTACGGATCGTCGTTGATCTCCGATCCCGCGACGATCGGCATCCATTCGTCGAGCAGGTTGGTGAGCGACCGGATCATGCGAGTCTTGGCCTGGCCCCGCTCGCCCAGGAAGATCACGTCGTGCCCCGCGAGCAGCGCGTTCTCGAGCTGCGGCAGCACGGTTTCGTCGTAGCCCAACACGCCCGGGAACAACGGCTCGCCTTCGCGCACCTTCGCGATCGCATTGCGGCGGATCTCTTCTTTGACGGGAATCGACTCCCATCCGGACTCGCGAAGCTGGCCGAGAGTGGCGGCACGTGACATGGCATGAAGCTATCGGTCGAACGGGTGCGTTTTCTCCTCGCCGTCCCCAGCGGCCATCATCGAGCCCAATGAAGTACTTCGTCGGCATGCTCGCGATCGTCGGTCTCGTCGCCGGCGCGACAGTCGGGGCCTACCGCGCCTGGGACAAGGCGACGCACACCCGCGAGGACAACGGCGGCGTGCTCGCCGGCGCGCCCTCGCCGGCCACCTTGCCGCCGGAGGCGCCGACCCCGGCCGAAGGTCAGGTCATCGTCAGCGGCACCCTCAGCACCGCGCATGTCGAAGGCCTCGACCTCGGGACGCTGCCGACGCCGTTCACCGTCTCGACCGCGACGCGCGGGGAGGGCGGCGCCACCATCACGCCGGTACTCGTGAACGGCAAATCCACCTCGATCGAGTGGACCGCTGGCCAACCGCTCCCGCTCAGCGGTGACGGCGGCGGACTGACCCTCGGCCCGGTCGCGCTCGACGTCGCGGACGGCGTGACGCTCCTGCTCGATGGCGTTCACGGTGTCGTGCCCGGCACGTACACCATCGCGACGTCGGTCGCCGTGGGGTCGCAGCCGAAGGACTCAGTCACGTTCGAAGCCACCGACACGACGACGATCGAATTTCGCGGGACGGCCACGACACCGGTCTCGGCGATACCTCTCTCGGCAGTCGATCCCACGACGGGCGCCTCAGGCACCGGCACGGTCACGCTGGAAGGCGCGCTCACGGTCGCGCACCCCGACCGATCGACGACGACCGCAGCGGCCATCACGTTGGACAGCGGCACGTACACGATTGCCCTGACGCCCGCTCCCGGTGGCGGATTCAACGTCCAAGCAACGTTGCAAGGTCCTACCCACTAGTGCACCTCGACGGCGGGTGGCGGGCCGCAGTCGCCGATGACGACCTGCGACGGCAGTTCACCAACCCGTCGTTCGCCGATGAGGCGTGGGAACCGATCGCCGTCCCCGGTCACTGGCGATCGGGCGGCGCGTTCGCGGACAGCGACGGTCCGCTGTTCTACCGAACGAACTTCGAGCACGCGGCGGCTGCGGCCGACGAGCGCGTGTGGCTCACGTTCGAAGGGCTCTTCTACCAAGGTGATGTCTGGCTCGATGGCGCATATCTCGGCGACACCGAGGGCTACTTCATGCCGCACACGTTCGACATCACCGAACACCTCGCAACGCGCACCGAACACACGCTTGCTGTCGAGGTGACCTGCGCACCGCAGACCGATCGCTCCGCCAAGCGAAACCTCACGGGCGTCTTCCAACACTGGGACTGTCTCGATCCTGAATGGAATCCCGGCGGGATCTGGCGGCCGGTGCGCGTCGAGTCGACGGGTCCCGTCCGCATCCGCGACCTCCGTGTCCTGTGCCGGGAGGCAACGCCCGAACGCGCGGTGGTGGTGTTGCGGGCGAACCTCGAGACCGTCGAAGGGCGGACCGTGACGGTCCGGTCGTCCGTGGGCGCGGTGGACTATGAGCTGACACAGCCGCTGGCCGCGGGCGAGAACCATGTCGAGTGGACCGTCACGATCGAGCAGCCCGCGCTGTGGTGGCCATGGGCGCTCGGCACGCAACCCATGCACGACGTGGCTGTCGAGGTCGTGGTCGACGAACGCGTCAGCCACCGGCGGAGCGTCCGCACCGGTCTGCGCCGCATCGATCTGCATCGTTGGATCTGCTCGGTGAACGGCGAGCGGCTGTTCCTCAAGGGAACGAACCACGGACCGACGCGCATGGCCCTCGCCGAGGCGACGGCCGAGGAACTCGCGGACGACGTGCGGCTGGCGAAGGACGCGGGGCTTGATCTGTTGCGCATCCACGCGCACGTCACTCGACCCGAGTTGTACGACGCGGCTGACGCCGCGGGGATGCTGCTGTGGCAAGACCTCCCGCTGCAGTGGGGCTACGCCCGCGGGGTGCGCAAGCAAGCCATCCGTCAGGCCCGCGCGGCGGTGCAGACGCTCGGTCACCACCCGTCGATCGCGATCTGGTGTGGCCACAACGAGCCGATGGCCCTCGACCTCGAACCGGGAGGGCAGTTCGGCACCGGCGTCGCCGCCGCGGCGATCGCCGCCCAGGTCTTGCCCACCTGGAACAAGTCGATCCTCGATCGATCGATCAAGCGGGCGCTCGAGCAGTCGGACGGCACCCGCCCGGTCGTGGCGCACTCCGGCGTCTTTCCGCACCCGCCGCAGTTCGACGGCACGGACAGCCACCTCTACTTCGGTTGGTACTGGGGCGACGAACGCGACTTCCCGAAGCTGTGCGCGTCGATGCCTCGCCTCGCCCGCTTCGTCACCGAGTTCGGCGCGCAAGCGGTGCCCGCCGACGCCGACTTCTGTGCGCCCGAGCGCTGGCCCGACCTCGATTGGGAACGCCTGGGGCATCGGCACGCGCTCCAGAAGCCGGTGTTCGATCGCTACGTGCCGCCCGCCCAGTACGGGTCGTTCGACGAATGGCGCGACGCCACGCAGCGCTATCAGGCGACGGTCATCAAGCATCACGTCGAGACGTTGCGGCGCATCAAGTACCGCCCCACCGGCGGCTTCGCGCAGTTCTGCTTCGCCGACGCCATGCCCGCGGTCACGTGGTCGGTGCTCGGACACGATCGCCAGCCCAAACTCGGCTACGCCACGCTGGCCGCCGTGTGCCAGCCGGTGATCGTCGTGGCCGATCGGCTGCCCGCCAGCGTGCGACCCGGTGCCACCCTCGACCTCGACGTGCATCTCGTGTCAGATCTCCGGCGGCCGCTGGACGGATGCACCGTGACGGCCCGCATGGTGTGGACGGGTGGTGAGCGCGAGTGGACGTTCGGCGGCGACGTGGGAGCCGACGACTGCGTGCTCGTCGGCCACATCCGCACGACGATTCCCGATGCCGCTGGGCCGCTGTCGCTGCTGCTCGAGCTCGACGGGCCGGCGCAAGCCACGAACATCTACGAAACGGTCGTGCAGTAGATAGCGCCCATCGCGAACTGGAATGACCAATTTCCGCTGGTCACGATGGTGACGGCTACCTTTCGCTTTGTGGCTGCCACACAGCAGGACCTGACCACCGCGCCGACACCGGTGGTCAACGGACAGGTGCGCCGACGCCGTTGGTGGCCGCTCGAGTTCTATCGATCCGCCGTCGGCAAGAAGTGGGTCATGGCGATCACGGGGATCGCGCTGCTCGGCTTCGTGCTGGTCCACATGATCGGGAACCTGAAGGCGTATCTCGGCCCCGACGACATGAACCACTACAGCGAGGCGTTGCGCGACTTGTTCACCCCGTTGTTCCCGCGCTCCTTCGTGCTGTGGACGGTTCGTCTCGGTCTCATCGCCGCCTTCGCGCTGCACATCCACGCCGCATACGCGCTCACGGTCATGAACCACCGAGCTCGTCCGGCGAGCTACGCGTCAAAGCGCGACTACGTGGCCGCCAACTTCGCATCCCGCACGATGCGCTGGAGCGGTGTGATCGTGTTGCTCTACCTCGCGTTCCACCTCGCCGACCTCACGGCCGGGAGCGCGAATCCGCGGTACGTGCGCGGCGACGCGTACAACAACCTCGTGCACAGCCTCGAGCGTCCTGCGGTTGCCGCGCTCTACATCGTCGCCAACGTCGCACTCGGCGTCCACATCTTCCACGGTGCGTGGAGCCTGTTCCAGAGCTTGGGCCTGAACAATCCCCGGTTCAATCAATGGCGGCGCAACTTCGCCGGTGGCTTCGCCCTGCTGATCGTGCTCGGCAACCTCAGCTTCCCGATCATGGTGCAGGCCGATGTGCTCTCCTACGACCAGCACGAGCGAGACAACGTCGTCGCTCTCCACGAGGCGGGCCACTGATGATCCTCGACGGCAAGGTCCCCACCGGTCCCATCGAGAAGCGGTGGGAGCAGCACAAGTTCGACATGAAGCTCGTGGCGCCACACAACCGGCGGCGCTTCAAGGTGATCGTCATCGGCACCGGGCTCGCGGGCGGGGCGGCGGCAGCAACGCTCGGCGAGATGGGCTACGACGTCCACTGCTTCACCTTCCACGACTCGCCCCGCCGCGCGCACTCGATCGCCGCGCAGGGCGGCATCAATGCCGCCAAGAACTACAAGGGCGACGGCGACTCGATCTTACGGCTCTTCTACGACACGGTGAAGGGCGGTGACTTCCGCGCCCGCGAAGGCAACGTGCACCGGCTGGCCGAGCTGTCCGTCGACATCATCGACCAGTGCGTCGCGCAAGGCGTGCCGTTCGCCCGGGAGTACGGCGGCCTGCTCGACAACCGCAGCTTCGGTGGCGCGCAGGTGAGCCGCACGTTCTACGCCCGCGGCCAGACCGGCCAGCAGCTGCTGCTCGGCGCCTATCAGGCGCTTGCGCAACAGATCGGCAAGGGCAGCGTCACGATCTACCCGCGCTCCGAGATGCTCGAGCTCGTCGTGAAGGACGGACGGGCGTGTGGCATCGTCGCCCGCCATCTCCACACCGGCGAGGTGAAGAGCTACAGCGCACACGCGGTGATCCTCGCGACCGGCGGCTTTGGCAACGTCTTCTTCCTATCGACGAACGCGAAAGCGTCGAACGCCACCGCCATCTGGCGGGCTCACCGCAAGGGCGCGCTGTTCGCCAATCCCTGCTTCACGCAGATCCACCCCACCTGCATCCCGGCCAGCGACGAGTTCCAGTCGAAGCTCACGCTCATGTCGGAGTCGTTGCGCAACGACGGCCGCGTGTGGGTACCGATGCAGACCGACGATCCGCGTTCGCCCGATCAGATCCCCGAGGAGGAGCGCGACTACTTCCTCGAGCGCCGCTATCCGGCCTTCGGAAACCTCGTGCCCCGCGATGTCGCGTCACGCGCCATCAAGGTCGAGGTCGACAAGGGCCGCGGCGTCGGGCCGTTGAAGAACGGCGTGTACCTCGACTTCAGCGACGCGATGCGCCGGCTCGGCGTCGACACGATCCGCGAGCGCTACGACAACCTCTTCCAGATGTACGAACGCATCACCGGCGAGGATCCGTACAAGGTGCCGATGCGCATCTATCCCGCCGTCCACTACGTGATGGGGGGGCTGTGGGTCGACTACGACCTGCAGTCGACGATCCCCGGGTGCTTCGTGGCCGGCGAGGCCAACTTCTCAGATCACGGCGCGAACCGCCTCGGCGCCTCGGCCCTGATGCAGGGGCTGGCCGACGGCTACTTCGTCTTGCCGTACACGGTGCCGAACTACCTCAGTGGCTTGCTCGGCCAGCCGCCCGTTCCGGCCGACGACGCCGTTTTCAAGCAGGCGGAGGCGGAGGTCCGCGTGCGCATGGCCCAGTTCCTGGACATCCGCGGCACGCAGTCGGTCGATCACTTCCACCGTGAGCTCGGCAAGATCATGTGGGACTACTGCGGCATGGAGCGGTCGCGGCAGAGCCTCGAGAAGGCGCTCGCCGAGATACCGGCGTTGCGCGAGGAGTTCGAGAAGGACCTGCGCATCCTCGGCACCGAAGACTCGTTGAACCAGAGTCTCGAGAAAGCCGGCCGCGTTGCCGACTTCTTCGAACTCGCGGCGCTCATGTGCCGCGATGCGTTGCATCGCGAGGAGTCGTGCGGCGGTCATTTCCGGGTCGAGCACCAGACGGAGGACGGCGAGGCGCTGCGCAACGACGACGAGTTCGCGTACGCGGCCGCGTGGGAGTACGCGCCCCCCGGCCAGGAGCCTGCGCTCCACAAGGAACCGTTGCACTTCGAGTACGTGCACCTCGCACAAAGGAGCTACAAGTAGTGGCCCGCACGCTCAACCTGACCCTGCACGTGTGGCGTCAGTCGCAGACCGACGGCAACGGGAAGCTCGTCACGTACGACGTGCCCGACATCAGCGAGGACATGTCGTTCCTCGAGATGCTCGACATCCTCAACGACCGCCTGCTGGCCAAGGGCGAGGAGCCCATCGCGTTCGAGCACGACTGCCGGGAAGGCATCTGTGGCTCGTGCGGGATGATGATCAACGGCCAAGCCCACGGACCGCAACGCGGCACGGCGGCGTGCCAGCTGCACATGCGCAAGTTCAACGACGGCGACGTGATCACCGTCGAGCCGTGGCGGGCGGCTGCGTTCCCCGTCGTCAAGGATCTCGTCGTCAATCGCAGCGCGTTCGATCGCATCGTCGAAGCTGGAGGCTTCATCACGGTCACGCCCGGCGCCGCGCAGGACGCCAACATCATCCCGGTGCCGAAGACGGTGGCCGACGCCGCGTTCGACGCGGCGGCATGCATCGGTTGCGGCGCATGCGTGGCCGCCTGTCCGAACGGCGCGGCGCAGCTGTTCACCTCGGCGAAGGTGTCGCACTTGAACCTGCTGCCGCAGGGCCAGGCCGAGCGCTACTCGCGGGTCGAATCGATGGTCGACACGATGGAGGAGTTCTTCGGCTCCTGCACCAACCACGGCGAGTGCGAAGCGGCGTGTCCGAAAGAGATCTCGATCGACTACATCGCCTTGATGAACCGCGACTACATCAAGGCCAAGTTCAAGAATCGAAAGCTCGCTTCCCAGACGCCCTGATCGGCGCCGACGGCCGCTGTCCGGTCTTGCCTTCGAGGCAAGATTCGTACTAGCAAAGAGCCGGTTTTGCCCCAGTGAAACCTTGCCGGCCGAGCGATCTCAGGAGACCCGAGCGCGATGTTCCACGTCCTTGCCAACGAAGGTGGCTATCAGGCATTCACTCTGGCGGGAGGGGACAAATTCTGGCTCCTGTTCTCGGGCCTGACGTCTCTGTTGGCCATCGGCACCGGCTTCTACCTGATGCGCGGCGTGCTCGCCGCCGACCAGGGCACGCCGAAGATGCAGGAGATCGCCAAGGCCATCCAGGAGGGCGCACACGCCTACCTGAAGCGCCAGTTCAAGACGATCGGCGTGATCCTCATCCCCCTGGCGGTCGTCGTGTTCTTCACGTCGACCAAGGTGGTCAACCCGGCCGACAACTCGGTGGCGTTGTCGTTCGGCGAGTCGGGCCTCTTCCGCACATTGGCCTTCGTCGCCGGTGGCCTGATGTCGGGGCTCACGGGCTACATCGGCATGACGCTGGCGACCCGCGGCAACGTCCGCACGGCGGCCGCAGCACGGAATGGCTCGATGCCGGCGGCACTCAAGGTCGCGTTCCGCACCGGCGGCGTCGCCGGGATGTTCACCGTCGGGCTGGGCCTGCTGGGCGCCACGATCATCATCGCCATCTTCCAGAACACCGCGTCGGCCATCCTCATCGGCTTCGGCTTCGGCGGCTCGCTGCTCGCCCTGTTCCTGCGAGTAGGCGGCGGCATCTTCACCAAGGCGGCCGACGTCGGCGCTGACCTCGTCGGCAAGGTCGAGGCCGGCATCCCCGAAGACGACCCGCGCAACCCCGCGACCATCGCCGACAACGTGGGCGACAACGTCGGCGACTGCGCCGGCATGGCCGCCGACCTCTTCGAGAGCTACGAGGTCACCCTCGTCGCGTCGATCATCCTCGGCGTCTCCGCCTTCCATTCGATCTACCCGGAGGACCCCAAGAAGTGGGTGCTCGGTCTGATCTTCCCGCTCATCGCACGCGCGATCGGCGTGCTTGCCTCCATCGTCGGCGTGTTCTCAGTCCGCGCCCGGGAAGGCGAGACGAACGCGCTGAAGCCGATCAACCGTGGTTTCCTGACGGCCAGTGTCCTCAGCGTCATCGGCACCGCCGCAGTCGCCTTGCTCTACGTCGGGAACGACGAGGGCACCGGCCCGGACGCGGTGTCGAACGTCGGATGGCGCGTGCTCGCCGCCGTGGTGGTCGGTCTCGTACTCGCACAGTCGCTCAGCAAGCTCACCGAGTACTTCACGTCCACCGAGACGACGCCCGTACGCGACATCGCGGAAGCAGCCCGCACCGGCCCCGCCACGACGGTGCTCTCGGGTGTCGCATCGGGCCTCGAGTCGTCGGTCTATGCCATCGTGCTCATCGCGATCGCGCTGGGCGCGTCGATCGGCCTCGGCGACGGCAACCTGCAGTTCTCCTTCTACCTGGTCGCCCTGTGCGGCATGGGCATGCTGGCCACCACGGGCGTCATCGTGTCGGAGGACACGTTCGGACCGGTGTCCGACAACGCTGCAGGCATCGCCGAGATGTCCGGCGAGTTCGACGGCGAGGCCGAGCGCATCATGGTCAGCCTCGACGCGGTGGGCAACACGACGAAGGCCGTCACGAAGGGCTTCGCCATTGGGTCCGCCGTCATCGCCGCGGTCGCGCTGTTCGCTTCGTTCATCGAGACGATCGGCTCCGAGCTGCCCGACAAGCTGCTCCCGAATCTCAACTTGTTCGAGCAGCCGATCACGCAGATCAACGTGGCCGACCCGAAGACGTTCATCGGTCTGCTCATCGGCGGATCGATTGCGTTCATGTTCTCGGCGCTGGCCATCCGGGCTGTCGGACGTACCGCCGGAGTGGTCGTGCAGGAAGTCCGTCGCCAGTTCGCCGACGGCAAGATCATGAGTGGCGAGAAGCAGCCGGAGTACGGACCGGTCATCGACATCTGCACCGCGGCCTCGCTGCGCGAGCTCGCCACGCCGGCGCTCCTTGCCGTGTTGACGCCGGCGATCATCGGCTTCGGCATCAACTACCTCGCACTCGGCGCGTTCCTCGCCGCGGTCATCCTCACGGGCCAGCTGATGGCCAACTTCCTCTCGAACTCCGGCGGCGCGTGGGACAACGCGAAGAAGTACATCGAGGACGGCCACGAAGGCGGCAAGGGGTCAGAGGCACACAAGGCCGCGGTGATCGGCGACACCGTCGGCGACCCGTTCAAGGACACCGCCGGCCCCGCGCTCAACCCGCTCATCAAGGTGATGAACCTCGTGTCGCTGCTGATCCTGCCTGCGGTCATCACCCTGCGCGACAACAACATCCGGTTCGTGATCGCCGGCGGCGCGCTGCTCATCCTCATCGGTGCCATTGCGTTCTCGAAGCGCAAGACGCAAGCCCTCGACGCCGGCCCGGTCCTCGGGGCCGCCGCCGCCGTCACCGACTGACCCACGTCATCGTTGGGCGTCAGCCGTTGACGATCTTCGCGAGGCCCTTGTTGACGAGGTCCATGGCGTTGGGCAGCTGCGACGGGTCGGTGCCCTGCTGCGCAGCGAAGGTGAACGTCACGATGGCGACGCCGTCCTTCACGACGAAGAACTGACCTTGCGCTTCCGGCGTCTGGAAGTCGATCTCGAAGATCTTCTCGACCGTCGTGGTCACCTCGGATGACCGGTTGATCGGTTGGCTGAAGAGCACCGGCTCGCCCCCTTGGACCGTCGGGGAGGGGCACTTGCTCGAGTCGGTCTGCGACAGGATGAGGTCGAGGACCTTCTGCGCATCGGCCGACGAGCTGAAAGCGGCTGCGTCTTCCTGGAACGACGCCACGCCGCTGGATGCCGCCGAGCCAACTTCACCCTTCGGCGGGATCGACTCTCTGGCGTTGGGCTGGCCGCAGTTCGTCGGCCCGGTGTCGATCACGAACGTCTCGTCGATGAAGTCAGGCCCGATGTCGGACGCGTTCAGCATCCGTGCCTGCAGATCAGACGTCGAGAGCGAACTCGACGAAGACGAGGACGACTTCGACGAGGACGAGGATGACTTCGAGGACGAGCTCGAGCTCTTCGACGACGAGCTCGACGCGCTGCTCGACGCGGCCGCCACGTTCTGCTTCTTGTCGTCGCCTCCGAGCAGGAGGAACGCCGCGATCGCGATCACGACCACCGCAACGACACCGCCGATGATCCACTTCGTGTTGTTCGAGCCCGCGCCCGGTGCGCCCGGAGGGGGACCGACTGGCGCGCCTGGAGGCGGACCGATCGGGGGGCCACCGGGTGCCGGCGGCGGAGGAGCGATGGGCATCGCGGCAGTGGGCGGCGGCGCCGCCTCGATCGGCTGGGTCGCTCCTGCGTCGAACCCAGGATGCTGCTCGGGCGGGTACCACTTACCGTCGGATGCCTGCCACCATCCCTCGCCTTGCGTTGCGTCGCTCATGGGCGAGCACTGTAGGTCGGTCAGCCGTCGAGCTTGGCCAGTCCGCTCTTGGCGATCGTCACCGCGTTCGGCAAGGTCGCGCGGTCGACACTCGTCGGCGCCTCGAACTGGAACGTGACGATGCGGTTCCCCTCCAGTACCGCGATCAACTCGCCGGCGTTGGTGCCGACCTGGTAGTCGATCGCGATGCTGTTCGGCACGCCGAGGTCGGACGACAGGTCCCGGGGCGCCGAGAACGTGAAGCGGGTGCCGTTGCTCGTCGTGCCTTGCGTGCACGCGAGCCCCTCTTTGCCCAGGTCGAAGGCGCGGCCGGCCGACGCCGCATCGGCATAGATCAGCAGCTCCTCGCGGAAGAACGCCTTCGTCTCCGAGTCGGATGCCTGCGATCCGAGATCGCTCGTCGGCGGAACCGCGATGTTCGAGTTCGGCTGCCCGCACGGTGTGGGCGCCGTGTTGTCGACAGCGAATGTGCCGTCTTGGAAGGCCGGCCCGATCTCTGGCGCCGTGAGCATGCGGCCCTGCAGCTCCGCATCAGTGAGCTGGCTGCTCGATGAAGACGACGAGGACGAGCTCTGCGACGAGGTGCTGTTCGATGGGGACGACGCCACCGCGGCGCGCTTCTTGCCGTCGTCCCGACTGAGGAGGAGGAACGAGGCGAGCGCGACGACCGCGGCCGCGGCCACCGCGAGCGCAACCCACTTGCTGTTGTTGCCGGCTGACGCGGGCGACGGCGCAGCAGGCGGAGGCGACACCGGCATCGGCGCGATCGGCGCGATCGGCGGCGCCGTGATGACGAAAGGCGGCGGCCCGGGTTCCGGCTCAGGAGTCGGCTCGGGTTCGGCCTCAGGAGGCGGCGCGACGTCGTCCGCCGACTGCCGACCGGGGTGCTGCTCGGGCGGATACCACTTGTGGTCGGAGGCCTGCCACCACCCTTCCCCTTGTGAGATGTCACTCACGGCTCGCTCGCTACTCGACGGGAGTGCGCTCGCGTCGGGAGCGCAGCACCTCGACGATGATCGGCACGAGCGACAGGGCGACGATGGCGAGCACCGTGGCTTCGAGGTGATCGGAGATGAACGACACCTGTCCGAGGAAGTAGCCGAGCAACGTCATGCCAACGGCCCACGCGACTCCGCCGACCACGTTGTAGGTGACGAACGTGCGGTAGTGCATGTCGCCGGCGCCCGCAACGATGGGAGCAAACGTGCGCACGATCGGAACGAATCTCGCGATCACGATCGTCTTGGCGCCGTACTTGTCGAAGTAGCTGTGGGCCTTCTCGATGTGGCTCTGCTTGAAGATGCGGGAATCGGGACGCCGGAAGAGCGCCGGCCCCACTCGGCGACCGAAGAGGTAGCCCACCTGGTCGCCGGCGACGGCACACACCGCCACCCCGATGAGCAGCGGCGCGAGAGGCAGATGTGGGAGTCCCTTGTCGAGCAGGCTGGCCGGGCCGGACGCCAGGAATCCGGCCGTGAACAGCAGCGAGTCGCCCGGCAAGAAGAACCCGATCAACAACCCGGACTCGGCGAAGACGATCAAGAAGATGCCGATCAGGCCGGCCGTGTCAATCAGGTCCTTCGGGTCGAGCACCCGTCAACCTTAAAGGGCGGGTTGGTTCCATTCGGTCCAGCCCAGACCGTTTTTACCGTCCGCAGACCGAAACGAGCACAGTGCTCGGGGGAAGCGGGAGACCTGTCCTTCGTGCTGGAGCAGGGCCGGGGCGAAGGCCACCGGCGTGATGTCGAGTCCCAGTTCCCCGATGTCGACGCTCCCCGATGTCGCGAAACCGTTGGCGCCCAGCTCCTCGTTGGCGTTCACGCTGTTGGTCGGCTCGATCCCGCCGTCCCGCTGCACGTAGCCGAAGCCGACGTCCATCTGCGGGATGCGGATGTCCGAGCCGTGGAAGCGCGTGTCGTCGTCGAGGCGGCCCGCCGTCCACACCCACCCGAACTGCCACCAGTCACGAACGCCCCAGGAGTGGTCGCGCTGCCCATACCCGTCGAGCTCGATGCGCTCCTGACCGACGTCGATCGTGCCGTGCACCGTGCACGGGATCTCGTACCGAGTCGTGGCGAGGTAGTGGTACGGCGTGCCGGCGGTCTCCCACTCGAGGTCGAAGGCGAGCGGGACCTGGTCGCCGCGCGGCACCGCGTCGTACAACGTCGCAGGGTCGTCGACACCGAGGCCGTGCGCCTCGTTGCCGAGCGTGAAGTGATCGAGCGGCGTCTCGATGATGTGATCGGCCCACAGTCCGTGCGTGCGCAACTCGAGCCCGGGCGCCTTCGGCAGCGGCACCTCGTAGTCCATCACCGCGACGGTCTGACGATCGGGGCCGACCAGGTAGGCGTGATACCAGGTGACGCCGAGGTTCGGGTAGAGCCCGATGCGGACCCAACCGCCGATGGCGCCGTCCGGCGAGAAGAAGTCGAAGTACCACGACTCTCCCCACAACGGCTCCGGACCGGGCTCGTGTCGGCGCTCGTCAGCCGGCGCGACCGCAGGGACCTCACTCATCGGGAACCTCCGGGAAAAGCTCGTAGTACGCGTCGGCTTCGTCGATGCCGGTGTTGTCGCCTTCGATCGCCGACAGCAGCTCGTACACCGGCTCGGACAAGTCGCGGGGCACGTTCCAGTCGAGCTCGTCGACACAGCCGGCCTCCGCCGCGAACGGACGCAGGAACGAAAAGTAGACGTACGCGCCGCAACGGATCTTCTCATCGCGTGGCATCGCCGCGATCTGCCGGTAGTGATCGGCTTGCGCGACCCGCACCGCGGCGACGATGTCGTCGAGCTCGTCGAGGGGAACCGCGCGCTGCTCGCCGGGCGCACAGTCGTCGGTCGTGTACAGGCCGAAGCCGACGAGGTGATCGAGATAGTCCTCCGGTTGATGGTTCGACGTGCCGAAGTCGGTGACCGTGAACTCGACATTGTCGAGCACGAGCGCGGCGGTGAGGTTGCGGTACGGCACACCGGCGGCCACATCGCTCCAGGAGAAGTCGCTCTTGCTGAGCCGGTAGAAGTCCCGCACGAGCAGGCGTTGCGTCGGACGACCCGGAACCGCGTACGGGCCGGTGTCGCCGTAGCCGGCGCGCGTGTCGAAGTACATCAGGAACAGGTGGTTGACGAGCGTCGCGTTGAACCGTTTGATGCGTGTGCGCTCCTCCGGGTCGCCGACCGCGGTCGCGCCCGCGAGAAGGTCCGCCACGATGACATCGTCGTACGGCGTGGCGGTGCCGGTGTCCCACGCCTGGCGTGTGCCGTCGTTGCCGCGATAGGCGCGCGCGGCACGGTCCCAGAAGTCGAGGATCGTGTGCATCCGCTCAGGAGTGTCGAGCGCCGGATCCATCAGGCCGACGACCTTGCGTCCCACGAGCGGGAAGTTGGCGATCGACCACAGGTAGCAGGTGTCGACTTGGCAGCCGGGCCGGCGAGCGCGACGCCCGATCTCCTCCGCCGGAAGGGCAGCGTCGATGGTGCGCATCATGTCGCCGTATCGGAGGTACGCCTCGGCGCAGGCGACGACGATGTACGCCGTCACGGGGATGAGCTTCGATTCGAGCGACGTGCGTTCGGCCGTGAGTTGCTTGCTGATCGGCCCGTGGTAGGCGATGAGTTCGTTCGTGCGCGTGCGGACGTCGCTCACGCGCTGACCACGCCGTCGTCTCCCGAGCAGTCGACCTCGACTTCGACGCCGTTGGCCGGCTCGTCGCCGTCGAAGTCGCAGCCCATCACACACGGCACTTGGAACTCGCGGCTGACGATCCCGATGTGGCTGCGCACGGTGCCGCCCGTGCACACGATGGCAGTCAGCTCGTGATAGATCGGCGCGAGGAACGTGGCACCTGCGTCGCGCACGAGCGCGATCACGCCTTCCGCGCAAGTGTCCATGAGCTCGAGCACGTCGTCCGGCCCGTCCATGGATCGCCACCGGCCGCGCACTGGCGCCGCATCGAACACCTTGGCCCCTCGTCCGACGATCCGCACCTCGGCCGACGATAACGTCACCGTTCTGTGCCCCGCTATCTGACACCAGAGTGGCTCGACGCCGCGCAGCGGGCGGTCGAAGCCGACGAGACCTTGGCCAAGGCCAGCAACGTGCGGATCTCGGTGCAGCAGGTTGTCACGGGCGGGCCAGACGGCGACGCTGCGTACCGCGTGGAGATCGACGACGGCACGGTGCGCGTGGTGCAAGGCGAAACACCCGACGCGACGGTCACCTTCGTGCAGGACTACCAGACGGCGTCCGCAATCGGTCGCGGCGAACTTTCGGCCCAAGGGGCGTTCATGTCCGGCCTGATTCGGGTGCGGGGCGACCTGCCGAGGTTGGTCGAATGCAGCGACGTCTTCAGCGAAGTCGACGACGTGTTCGCCGGCCTGCGAGCGCAGACCACGTACTGATGCCTGAGCTACCGGAGCTGCAAGCGCACGCCGAGCGCCTCGACTCGGGCTACGCCGGCCACCAGCTGACGCGTTTCACGCCGCTCACGTTCACCGCGCTGAAGACGGCGGTGCCGCCGACGACCGACGCGCACGGTCACGACCTCGTTTTCGTCGGACGGCGGGGCAAGTACCTCTTGTTCGACTTCGGCACGCTCACGTTCGTCGTGCATCTGATGCAGGGCGGACGCGTGAAGGAGGAGCCACCGGGCAAGCAACCGGCGAAGCCGAAGCAGGGGCTCGCTCGTTGGGTGTTCGACGACGGGCGTGCCCTGCTGCTCACGGAGGCGGGCACGGAGCGCAAGGCGGGTGTGTGGGCGGTCGCCGGCGATCCCGAAGGCCAGTCACCCCTGCTGGGGCTCGGGCCCGATGCCGACACGGTGGATCCGGCGCACCTGTTGACGCTCCTTCACGAGCGCCCCATGCGACTGCACGGTTGGTTGCGCGACCAGCGCGGCGTCGCCGGACTCGGCCGCCGGCTGGCGAACGAGATTCTCCACCGCGCCAAGCTCTCCCCGTACACGTCGACGGCGAAGCTGACGGCTGCCGACGCCGAGAACTTGGTGGAGGCGATCCACGCGTCGATCAACGAGTCGCTCGCCTACGAGCGTGGCCGAGACAACATGAGCTCGTCGAAGGACCGGCCAGGATCGGTGCATCACCGAGAAGGTCAGGTGTGCCCGGTGTGCGGCGACACGATCCGCGCCGTCGAGTACCGGTCGTACACGATCGACTACTGCGCCACCTGCCAGACCGGCGGCAAGGTGTTGGCCGACAACACCACGTCCAAGTTCCTCAAGTAGCCGCGCCTTCAGCGTTTGTCCGGTTCTAATCCAGTGTTTTGCGGCGCGAGAACCGCACAAACGGTCAGATCAGGCCGAGTTCCGTCACCGCGGCGCGTTCTTCGGCGAGCTCGTTGACGGATGCGTCGATGCGCGTGCGCGAGAAGTCGTTGATGTCGAGCCCCTGGACGACCGCGTAACTGCCCTTCGACGTCGTGACCGGGAACGACGAGATGAGTCCCTCGGCGACGCCGTAACTGCCGTCACTGACGATGCTCATCGACGTCCAGTCGCCGTTGGGCGTTCCCTGCGCCCAGGTTCGGACGTGATCGACAGCGGCGCTCGCCGCCGACGCCGCCGACGACAGGCCGCGGGCTTTGATGATGGCTGCCCCCCGCTGCTGCACCGTGGGGATGAACTCCGACTCGAGCCAAGACTGGTCGCCGCCCACCGCCTCGAAGGCCGGTTGGCCACCGATCTCGGCGTGGAACACGTCGGGGTACTGCGTGGCCGAGTGGTTGCCCCAGATCGTCATCTTGGTGACGGCTGTGGTGTGCACCCCCGCCTTCTTCGCGAGCTGGGCGACCGCCCGGTTGTGGTCGAGGCGCGTCATGGCGGAGAACTGGCTGGGATCGAGGTCCTTGGCGTTCTGCTGCGCGATGAGGCAGTTGGTGTTGGCCGGATTGCCGACGACGAGCACGCGCACGTCGCGCTTGGCCGAGCGAGAGAGCGCCTCGCCCTGTGGCTTGAAGATCCCGCCATTGGCGCTGAGCAGATCCGACCGCTCCATGCCTTCCTTGCGCGGCATCGACCCGACGAGCAGGGCGTAGTCGACGTCGCCGAAGGCCACGTCGGCATCGTCGGTCTGCACGATGCCGGCGAGTGTCGGGAAGGCGCAGTCCTCGAGCTCCATGCACACGCCCTCGAGTGCGCCGAGGGCCGGCGTGATCTCGAGCAGCTGCAGGATCACCGGCTGATCCGGGCCCAGCATCGACCCACTCGCGACACGGAACAAGAGGCTGTAGCCGATGTTGCCGGCAGCACCAGTGATCGCCACGCGTACGGGTTCAGTCATGGACTGACGCTATTACGCGCCACGGGACCGGCCCAAAGGACGGTCCCGTGTGCTTGTCGCGCAGGAAGCCAGCGCGAAGTACTCGTGGCGATCTACAGCTGCATCGACTTGATCTCGAGGAACTCCTCGAAGCCGTACTCGCCGTACTCCCGGCCGTAGCCCGACTGCTTGTAGCCCCCGAACGGAGCGTTCGGGTTGAAGGCGCCACCGTTGACCTCGATCTGACCGGTACGGATGCGGCGAGCGACCTTCTGGGCACGCTCCGGGTCGCCGGCCCACACGCCGCCGGACAACCCGTACGGCGTGTCGTTGGCGATCCGCACGGCCTCTTCCTCACCGTCGTACGGCAGGATCGACAGCACCGGACCGAAGATCTCCTCGCGGGCGATCGTCATGTCGTTGCTGACGTTCGAGAACACCGTCGGCTTGACGTAGTAGCCCTTGTCGAGACCCTCGGGCTTGCCGGTACCGCCTGTGACGAGCTTGGCGCCCTCGTCGATGCCCTTCTGGATGTAGCCATTGACGCGGTCGACCTGCGCCTGCGACGACAGCGGGCCGAGCATCGCACCGTCGGCGAACGGATCGGACGGCTGGAACTTCGTCTCGACCTCATCGGCCGCGATGCGCTCCGCATCGGCCAAGCGCGCTGACGGCACGAGCATGCGCGTGAGCGCGGTGCACGTCTGGCCGGAGTTCAGGTACGCCTTGCCGATGCCGTCACGAACGGCTTGCTCGAACTTCGCGTCGTCGAGGTCGTCGAGCAGGATGTTGGCCGACTTGCCACCGAGCTCGAGCGCAACCCGCTTCAGCGACTGCGACGCCACCTCGGCGACGCGCTTCCCGGCGCGGGTCGAACCGGTGAACGACACCATGTCGACGTCGGGGTGCGCGGCGATGGCCTCACCGACCGACGGCCCGGTACCGGTGACGAGGTTGAACACACCCGGTGGCAGGCCGACGTCGTTGATCACCTCGGCGAGCACGAACGCGTCGAGCGGCGCGATCTCACTCGGCTTGAGCACAACCGTGCACCCGGCGGCCATCGCGAAGGCGACCTTGGCGGCGATCTGGTGCAGCGGGTAGTTCCACGGCGTGATGCAGCCGACGACTCCGACGGGCTCACGCACGACGAGGCTGTTGCCGACCTGCTTCTCGTACTCGTAGCCCTCGGCTTGCGCGGCGGCCTGCGCGAACGAGTTGATCGGCAGCCCGGCCTGCACGAGGAGGCTCAGCCACTTGGGCATGCCGGCCTCACGCGTGACGATCGTGGCGATCTCGTCCATGCGCGCGCCGAGACCCTCGGCGATGCGGCTGCTGAACTTCGCGCGTTCCTCGGGTGAGCGCTGCGACCAGTCGTCGAAAGCAGCGCGTGCGGCCTTGACGGCCTTGTCGACATCGTCTGCGGTGCCGTCGGGGATCGTTCCGATCACCTCGCCATCGGTCGAATCGAAGACATCGATGGTGCCCTTACCGGCTGACGGCACCCATGTGCCGTCGATGTAGAGCTTGTCGTGGACCTGCAACTTGTCCTGGACTGGCAACGCGGGACCTCCCCCGGAGAACTTGACTCGTCGGTCAAGGGCGAGGCTATCGGTCGGTCCCGCCTAGTGTCACCTCGCGATGGACGAGTTCACGATGGAGATCGAGGCACCTCCCGCGAAGGTCTGGGGGCTCGTCAGCGACGTCACCAACATGGGCCGCTGGAGCCCCGAGTGCCACCGCTGCGAGTGGATCGACGGAGCGTCGGGGCCCGTGGTCGGCGCCAAGTTCAAGGGGTGGAACAAGCGGGGACGCCTGAGCTGGTCGACGGTGTCGACGGTGGTGACGGCGGACGAGCCGCGGGAGTTCGCGTGGACGGTCGACGGCTCCGGCATGCGGTGGGGCTACCGCTTCGACGAAACGGCATCGGGTACACGCGTGACGGAGTTTCGCGAGGAGATCGGCCCGAAGTCGCTCAAGGCCCGGCTCGGCTACAAGCTCGGCCTGCTCGGCAAGGATCCCGACGCGATCGTGCGGTCGGGGATGCAGGAGACCCTGCAACGGCTGAAGGCCGGCGCCGAGTCATCCACCTGACTACAAGCGGTCGACGATCGCCTGCGCGAACTCCGAGCACTTCACTTCGGTCGCGCCTTCCATCAACCGGGCGAAGTCGTACGTGACGATCTTGTCGGCGATCGTGGCCTCGAGGGCGCGCACGATGTCGTCGGCGGCCTCTTGCCATCCGAGGTGCTCGTACATCATCACTCCGGAGAGCAGCACTGAACCCGGGTTGACCTTGTCCTGCCCCGCATATTTCGGCGCAGTGCCGTGCGTCGCCTCGAAGATGCCGTGTCCGCTGACGTAGTTGATGTTGCCGCCCGGCGCGATGCCGATGCCGCCGACCTGCGCGGCCAACGCGTCGGACAGGTAGTCGCCGTTGAGGTTCATCGTGGCGATCACGTCGAACTCATCAGGACGCGTGAGCACCTGCTGCAGCGTGATGTCGGCGATGGCATCCTTCACGAGGATCTTGTCGCCGGGCTTGCCATCGCAGTCGTCCCAACCGACCGCCGTGTCCGCGAACTCCTCGCGCACGAGCTCGTAGCCCCAGTTGCGGAATGCGCCCTCGGTGAACTTCATGATGTTGCCCTTGTGCACGAGCGTGACGGTCTTGCGGCCGCGCACGATTGCGTAGTTGAGCGCGGCACGGATCAAGCGCTTCGAACCCGTTTCGGAGATCGGCTTGATGCCGATACCCGAGTCTTCGCGAATGGCGGCCCACTGCGGACCGAACTCCGCGAGCAGCTCGCGCATCCGCTTCGCCTCGGGCGTGCCCGCCTCGACTTCGAGGCCGGCGTAGATGTCCTCGGTGTTCTCCCTGAAGATGACCATGTCGACCTTCTCGGGATGCTTCACCGGCGACGGCACGCCTTGGAACCACCGCACGGGCCGCAGGCACACGTACAGATCGAGGATCTGGCGCAGCGCGACGTTGAGCGAACGGAAACCGCCGCCGATCGGCGTGGTGAGCGGTCCCTTGATGCCGATCAGGTACTCGCGGAACGTGTCGACCGTCGCGTCGGGGAGCCAGTCGCCCGTCTCGTTGAAGGCCTTCTCGCCGGCGAGCACCTCTTTCCACTCGATGGTCTTGCCGTGCTTCTTGCCGGCGGCATCGAGTACGAGCTTGGCGGCGGGCCAGATGTCGACGCCGGTGCCGTCGCCTTCGATAAAGGGGATGATCGGCTCGTTGGGGACGTTGAGCGTCCCGTCCGCCGACATGGTGATCTTCTCGGCCATAGGGCCGTGAGGCTACCTGTCCGAACTTGGGGTGGATATCAGCGCCATGGCGCGCCCAACGACCCCGAGTTCGGAGGAGTCAGAAGAGCGGACTCCACGAGGACGTGCGCAGGAGGCGGCTCTCCCACTGGTCGCGTACCTGCAGCGCGTCGTGCATGAAGGTACCGGGCTGCTTCATTGCCGCCGGCGTCTCGGTCTCCAGCAGGCGCAGCAATCCTTCGTGGCTGACGACCTTCTGGAACAGGATCGCCTCGGGGCGGCGTCCGCCGCTGAACGCCACCTGGAAGCAGGCCTCGATGCGCAGCAACTGCGACTTGGCCAGCATCGGTGCGTACACGTCGCCCCAGAACGACGTGTAGTCGTCGAGCGGTTTGTGCGGCCAGCCGGTGTCTTCCATGTACAGCGTGAGCTCGTGGTCCGCACCCGGATCGACCGGCACCGTCGCGAGATCGACCTCGTTCAACGGTGACCACGGCAACGGCTGCAACACCTTGCCCACGCTGTCGTACTGCAGCCCGTCGAGGTCGCGCGCCCACTTCTGCATATCGCCCGTGGCGATGCGATCGAGCAGACGGCCGTACGCGGCGCCGTCGCGCACCGCAGTGATCGTGCAGATGCGGTACGCCGGGCCGGTGCCGTGGGCCTGGTGCACGTACCAGAGCAATCGAGCTTCGTCGCCCTCGGCCAGTGCCGCCATCCACCGATCGCGATAGTGCGCCTCGAACTCCTCCTCGAGCGCACCGCGCACCCGGTGCGTCTCGTGCAGGAACAACGTCATCAGAGACCCAGGTTCGCGTAGATGCGCCGAATCGATTCGGAGCGATTCATCGGATACAGATGGAGACCCGGCATCTCCTCAGCGATGAGTCGCTCGCACAGTTCCGTCGCCACCTCGACGCCGATCGACACGACGTCGTCCGGGCTGGCGGCCGCCGTCAACCGCTCGAGCATCGGTGCGGGGATCACGGTGCCGTTCATGTTCGCCATTCGTTGCACGCCGGCGGTGTTGATCACCGGGAACACGCTGGGGATCACCGGCGTCGTGCAACCGAGCGCGGCCATCTCGTCCCGAAGCCGGATCTGTTCGTCGGCCAAGAACGAAAATTGGGTGATCGCAAAGTCGGCCATCGCCAACTTGTCGGCCAGCCGTTGCCGATCGGTCGCTCGATCCGGCGAGCGAGGATGCACCTCGGGATGAGCGGCCACGCCGATGCAGAAGCTCGCCGCGTGGGCGCGTACCACTTCGATGAGGTCGGTGGCATACGTGAAGTCGCCGCCGGGGTCGGAGCCGTCGGCGGGAGGATCGCCGCCCAACGCCAGGATGTTCTCGATGCCGTTGCTCGCGTAGTGGTCGAGCAGGGCCTCGATGTCGGCCCGCGTGTGACCGACGCAGGTGAGGTGCGGCATGGCGGGGAACGGCTGCTCGTCGTTGATGCGCACGACGGCGTCGCGCGTGTATTCGCGGGTGCTGCCGAGCGCGCCGTAAGTGACGGAGACGAACGACGGCTGCAACGGTGCGAGCTCGTGCACGGCCTTTTCGAGTTGTCGCTCCATGGCGTCGTTTTTCGGCGGGAAGAACTCGAACGAGCGCGTGGGTCCCGCCGCGAGAAGCTCAGCGATCTTGACCATCAGCTCGCGAGCACCGCGACGAAGATGATGAGGACCACGAGGCCGATCCAGCAGAACGCACACGTGATGCCGGCGATGGCGAGCCCCCGACCATTCTGTCCGCGTTGATTGATCTGATTCAGCGCCACGAAACCGAAGATGATGGCGAGGATCGTCGTGATGAAGTACACGCACACGATCCCGCACACGAGCGATGCGATCGCGAGCCCGTTCGTCGTGGGTTGCTGGTAAGGCGAGTAGCCGTACGGCGCGGCCGCCGGTGGTCCGTACGGTCCCGGCGCCGGGGCGCCTCCCGGTGTCGCATGCGGCGGGTACCAGTTGCCGTCCGAGGCCAGCCACCAGCCCGGCACGGGCGGCGCCGGCGGGGGCGTCGGTGCCGGCCCCGCTTGCCCTTCTCCTGGCGGCGTGAAGCTCATCGAGTCCCCTCCCCGGCACGACGCTCGGCCGCTTCGACGAAATTGCGGAAGAGCATCGCGATGGTGGTCGGCCCGACGCCACCGACGCGCGGCGTGATCCATCCGGCCACCTCTTCAACCGACTCGTCCACGTCTGGCAGCAACGTGCGGCCCTCGTAGCGCACACCCGCACCCACCACCACCGAGCCCGGCGTGATGTGCTCGGGCTGGATGATGCCGGGCACGCCCGCCGCCGCGACGACGATGTCGGCGCGACGCGTGTAGTCGGGCCAGTCGGGCACACCCGTGTGCACGACCGTGACGGCGGCGTTGGCCGTCGGGCGCTTCTGTGAGAGCAGCAACGCGAGCGGGCGACCGATCGTGACGCCGCGCCCGAGGATGACGACGTTGCGGCCCGAAACGGGGATCTCGTAGTGCGCGAGCAACGCCTCGATGCCCGCCGGCGTACACGACACCGGACCAGGGATGCCGAGCGCCATGCGACCCATGTTCGTGGGGTGCATGCCGTCGACGTCCTTGTCGGGATCGACGGCCATCAGCACCGCGTCGAAGTCGACCTGCGGAGGCGCCGGGTACTGCACGAGCATCGCGTCGACGCTGTCGTCGTCGTTGAAGGCACGCACCGCTTCGATCACATCAGCGGTGGTCGCGTCCTCAGGGAGGTGCGCGTGCGGGCTGCTGCAGCCGAGCTCTTGCGCCTTGCGCATCTTCATGCCGACATACCGAGCGCTGGCGTCGTCGCCGCCGACGAGCACCGTCGCCAGACCGGGCGTGTAGCCGTTGGCCTTCAGCTTCTCGATGCGCGGGATGAGATCGGCGAACACCGCATCTGCGACCGGCCTACCAGGCATGAGGATGGCGGCCATCAGTGGAGGAAGTGCCGTTCGCCCGTGAAGACCATCGCCACACCGAGTTCGTTGGCTTTCGCGATGTTCTCCTCGTCCTTCACCGAGCCGCCGGGCTGGATGATCACGGCCACACCCGCTTCCGCGGCGGCCTCGATGCCGTCGGGGAAGGGATAGAACGCGTCGCTCGCGCACGCGCCGCCCTTGGCGCGACCCGCCGCCTTCTGCGCGGCGATCTGCCCGGCCTCCACTCGGTTCTGCTGCCCGGCCCCGATGCCCCACGCCACGCCGTCACGCACCAGCACGATCGAGTTCGACTTCACGTACCCGCAGATGCGGAACGCGAGCTCGGCATCGTCGAGCTCGGTCTCGGTCGGCTGCCGTTCGGTCACGACGCGCCAGGACGCGCGCGGCGCGGCGAAATGATGCGGATCTTGCAGGAGGAGCCCGCCGGTGATGGCGCGCTGGTGGCGGCTGTCCGGCACCGGCGGCGGCGCTTCGAGGAGTCGGGTGTTCTTGCGCTTGGCGATCAACTTCTCGACGACTCCGGCTTCATACCCCGGCGCGATCACGACGTCGGCTTGCGCCGCGGCGATCATCCGCTCGACCGTGTCGTCGTCGATCGGCCGGTTCACGGCGACGATCCCGCCGAACGCGGAGCGCTCGTCGCACTCGAACGCGAGCTGGTAAGCGTCGGCGAGCGTGTCGGCGACAGCGGCGCCGCACGGATTGGCGTGCTTGATGATGGCGACGGATGGACGGGCTCCGGTCGGATCCATGTCGTGCACCAGCAGCCAGGCGGCGTCGGCGTCGTACAGGTTGAGGTACGACAGCGCAACACCCGAGTGCTGCGTCATGTCGTCCCACCACGGCGTCGCGCCCGCAGCGCGATACAGCCCGGCGCGTTGGTGGGGGTTCTCGCCGTACCGCAGCTCGAGCGGCACGCGCTCGTACGTCGGGTGGAACGTCGGTGGCAACAGCTCACCATCGTCGAGCCACTCGACGATCGCCGCGTCGTAGGCCGCCGTGTGGGCGAAGGCCTTGCGAGCGAGGGATCGCTTGCTTTCCGCGCTGAGTGCGCCGTCGGCGCGCAGTTCGCTCAGCACCGTGTCGTAGTCCGACGGGTCGGTGACGACGCCGACGTGCGCGTGGTTCTTGGCCGCGGCGCGCACCATCGCCGGTCCACCGATGTCGATGAGCTGGATCGACGGATCGGACGAGAACGGATAGAGGTTCGACACGACGAGGTCGATCAACTCAATTCCGTAGCGCTCGATATCGGCCAGGTGCGTGGGGTCATCGCGATCGGCGAGCAGCCCGCCGTGGATCTTGGGGTGCAACGTCTTCACGCGATCGCTCAGCATCTCCGGCGAGCCGGTGACGCTCTCGACCGTGAGCACGTCGAGGCCCGCGTCGCGGAGCGCAGCAGACGTGCCGCCGCTCGACACGAGCTCCCAGCCGAGCTCGGAGAGACCCCGCGCGAACTCGACCACGCCCGTCTTGTCGTACACGGAGAGCAATGCGCGTGGACTCATGCTTGGACCGATCCCCTTTCGATGATGGCCTTGATCGTCGCGGGATACAGCCGGCGTTCCACGTCCTTTATCCGCTCGTGCAGCGTGTCCTCGTCGTCACCGGGGAGAACAGGCACCGACTCTTGGGCGAGCACCGGCCCGGCGTCGACCTCGAGGGTGGCGATGTGCACGGTGACACCGGTGACCTCGACCCCGGCGGCAAGCGCATCGCGCACCGCGTGCCAGCCGGGGAACGCCGGGAGCAGCGCCGGATGGGTGTTGATGATGCGGCCCTGGTAGGCGTCGAACATGGGCTTCTCGAAGATCGTGCCGAACCCCGCCATGACGACCAAGTCGACGCCGTGGGACTCGAGGACGTCGATCACGTCGTTCGTATAGGCCACCCGATCGAAGTCCTTGCCGTAGCTCGATCGCTCGACCAGCGCCGCCGGGACGTCGTGCGCACCGGCCACCTCTGTCGCCCGGCATGGGCGGTCGACGACCACGACCGCGACCGGGATCCCCGCCTCCAGGATGGCCTCGAGGTTCGTCCCGCTCCCCGACGCGAGGACCCCTATCCGCACCAGGTCACCGTATCCCGCGCTGCCGTACCCCTTGTGCGTTATGGTGCGCGCTGCTCGCGCATCGGGCAACAATCCTCAGGAGGAGGCCGACCAGTTGGCTGAGTTCGATATGAAGAAGTTGAAGACGAGCGAGCTAGTAATGCTCGGTGGGGCAGTCGCTGTATTTCTCGGCACCTTCCTCACGTGGTTCAAGGCTGAAGTCAAGGGCTTTGAGGGATTCAACGTTGGCGGCGCCAGCACGACGGTCAACGGATTTCACTACTTCCTGCAAGGCACGCTGCCGTGGCTGCTGTCGATCGCGCTGGCCGCGGTCATCATCATCAAGGCGTTCGTGCCGAACGTGAAGCTGCCCGACACCCTCGGGCCGCTCACCTGGGCGCAGGCCTATCTTGCGGCTGGCGGACTCATCGCGCTGCTGATCCTCTCCCGCTTGCTCATCGGCGAAAGCGGCAACGCCTTCGTCGACGTCAGCCGGGGCATCGGCCTGTTCCTCGCCAGTCTGGGAGCGATCGCGATCGCGGTCGGCGCGTTCCTGAAATACCAAGGCAAGGAAGAAGACGCCGCTCCGTCAGGACCTGCACAAGCGTTCTAAGCCAGCTCTCCGCTGACTTGATGAAGGCCCGCCGCGGCGGGCCTTCATCGCGTTTTGCCGGATAGTGCAGACCTACGCTCGGGCATGGCCGATGACAGACCGGAGTTCATCCCGCCGCCCCCACGCCCAGAGCGGCCGCTGCAAGCGCGCGTCAACCCGCTCACGCCGCCACCGCCCCCTCCGCCGCCCACCGAGCCCGTCGTCAAGCGCGGGCTCGCAGACTGGATCGGCGTCCGCGCGCTACGGCGACCGGAACCTCGCCTCGGCGTGAGCCTCGCGAGTGCCGGCGCGGGGATGCTCGTACTCGGCGCGATCGCCGTCGGCGGCGATCAGCTGTTGAGCGATCCGGGCGGCGACGGCAGTCAGTTCCCCGGATTGCTCATCACGTTCGCAGTGATCGCCGGTGGTGTCCTACTCACCGCCCGCTATCGCAACGGCCCACTCGCGGCGGCCGGGGTCGCGGCCAGCGCAACCGCTCTCCCACCGTTCCTCGTCTTCGTCACGTACTCGAAGACCTCACCGCCGTCGTTCGACACGATTCTGATCGTGGCGTGCGTCGGTTGGGCGGCCGGCTACCTCGTGGGTCCGGGCCGAGGCCACAACTTCTATGTCGGTGCGTCGTTGCTCGGCCTCTGGCTGTGGTTCATCGAAGTCACCGAGCACATCTTCTCGTTTCCGACCAACTTCTTTTTCGGACTGGCACGCGCCGCGAGCGCGGGCACGCTCGACTCGTCGTCGTCTTCATCGACCTTCGGTCTCGAAGGAGCTCCCGACTCGACCACGATCGCGATCTACACACTGATATTCGCCGCCGGCTATCTGGTCGCCGCGGTCTTGTTGGACCGCCGCGACATGCGCGGACTCGGGACGCCGTTCACGTTCACTGGCATCGTCACGCTGATCGTCGGCATCGCGACACTCGGCGACGATCTCGAACAGATCGGTACGGGGTTTGCCTTCACGCTCGCCGGACTGCTCCTCCTCTACCTCGGTGCCACCGGCGGACGACGGGCAACGAACGTTGTGGGCGCCATCCTCGTGTTCGGTGGCATCACGACCATCGTGGCTGATCCGTTCGACACGGCATCGTCGTTCGGCTTCGCTGAGATCATCGCCGGCGGCGGCGTGATCCTGCTCGCGCACTGGGTCGCAACCCAGTTCCGCGAGCCGCCCGAGACGGAGCCGGTGCTGTCGAGGTTCTACAACGTCGGATCGACGCAGCCCGCCGGGCCGCCCCCGCCTCCTGCGGGCTCGGTCCTCGGGTAAGGCTCGACGAAGCCCGACCCCGGATCGGGTGTCGCGAGGAACCGCGTGATCGCCTTCGTGACCGCCACCGCTTCGGCGTGTTTGAACGCGGGATCCCGGAGCAGCGCTTCCTCCGGTGGATTCGAGATGAACGCGGCCTCGGAGAGCACCGTGGTGATGCCCGCGCCGCGCCGGAGGATGCCGTAGTAGTCGCCCCCTGACGAGCTCGGCCGGTACTTGGCGCCGTGATCGGTGTCGGCGGCCCACGCGATGTTGTACGGCGTGAACGCGGCGGTGATCTCTTCCCAGAGGAGGCCCGCCAACCGCTTCGACTCCGGGCTCGCGATTTGGTAGTAGGTCTCGTCTCCAGGACCGTCAGACGCGCCGTCTGGCTCGGCGTTGTGGTGGATCGACAGGAACACCTGGGGATGCAGCGCGAGCGCGATCTCGGCGCGGTTCTGGATCGTCGAGTAGTAGTCCGAGGGGCGGGTGACGACGACATGCGCCCCTTCCGCTTCGAGGAGTTGCTGCACGTCCAGGGAGATGTCGAGGTTCACGTCCTTCTCGACCAGGCCCGTGGGGCCGACGGCGCCTGGCTCTTTGCCGCCGTGACCGGGGTCGATCACCACGTTGGCGCCGAGGATCGGTGTCCCGACGGGGCTCACCTCGTTGTTGCACGGCGTGTGCGCCACCCCGTCGCGCACCACCGGCAGCACGATCCCGTTGGGCGAGACGAACACGCCCGGCCCGCGCGTGTCGAGGGCGGGCCAGATGAACTTCGGCGGCGCGGTCGTGCTCGTCGTGAGCTCCGCTGTGGTCGTCGTCGACTTCGACGCAGTCGAGCCCGGCACGGCCGTCGGCGCGCGGTCAGAGCTGCACGCGCCGAGCACGACCAACCCGATGACAAGGGCGCGGCGACCCACCCCCCACGCCGTTTTGACAGTACATACGACACACATGTGTGTTGTATGTACTGTCAAAAGCACTCGATGTCAGAGCGCGGCCACGATGTCGGCCATGAGCTCCCCGCATTCGGTGGGGTTCAGGCCGACCTTGGCGCCCGCGTCGCGCAGCGCATCCATCTTGGCGGCGGCCGTGCCCTTGCCTCCGGAGACGATGGCGCCGGCGTGGCCCATCTTCTTGCCCGGAGGGGCGGTGACACCCGCGATGTACGCCGACACCGGCTTGGTCATCTTGTCCTTGATGAACGCGGCCGCTTCCTCCTCGGCTGAGCCCCCGATCTCGCCGATCATCATCACGGCCTTGGTGTCGGGGTCGGCTTCGAAGCGCTCGAGGCAGTCGATGAACGTCGTGCCCGGAACCGGATCGCCGCCGATACCAACACACGTCGTGACGCCGATGTTCTTCAGCTTGAGCTCGTACAGCGCCTGGTAGGTGAGGGTGCCGGAGCGGCTGACGATGCCGACCGATGGCTTCCCCGGCTGCGGTTCGAGCGCGATGTGGCCGGCGGTGATGCCGATGTTGCACTTGCCCGGGCTGATGATGCCCGGACAGTTCGGCCCGAGCAGCTGCACGTCGGGGAAGTCACGCTTCAGCTTGTTGTAGAACCATGCCTCGTCCTGCGCGGGCACACCCTCGGTGATGCACACGATGAACTCGACGCCGCCCTCGGCCGCCTCGAGCACTGCATCGCGCACACCGGGTGCGGGGATGAAGATGCACGACGCAGTTGCGCCGGTCTCCTTCACCGCTTCCGCGACCGACGCGAAGACGGGAATGCCTTCGATGTCGGTGCCCGCCTTCTTCGGGTTCGTGCCGGCGACGACGTGCGTACCGTATGCCTTGTTGAGCAAGCCGTAGAAACGCCCCTGCGATCCGGTGAGGCCTTGGTAGACGACCTTGGTGTTCTCGTCGACAAATATCGCCATCGTTTCTCAGGCCTTCCCAGCGAGCTCGACGGCCTTCTTCGCCGCGTCGAGCATGGTCGGCTGCATCTGCAGCGAGTCGGACAGGTGGGCTTTCAGGATCTCGCGGCCCTCGTCGGCGTTGGTGCCGTCGAGGCGGATCACGATCGGGGAGTCGATCTGCACCCGGCCGAGCGCCGTGACGATGCCGTTCGCGACCTCCTCGCCCTTGGTGATGCCGCCGAAGATGTTGATGAGGATCGATCGCACGTTGGGGTCGTTGTTGATCACCTCGAGCGCGCCCGACATCACCTCGGCGTTCGCGCCGCCACCGATGTCGAGGAAGTTGGCGGGCTTGCCGCCGACCTGGTTCACGATGTCGACGGTGCTCATCGCAAGGCCGGCGCCGTTGGCGATCACGCCGACGTACCCGTCGAGGCCGACGTACTGCAGCCCCTTCTCGTGCGCCGCGGTCTCGCGCTCGTCGCGCACCTGCGTCTCGTCGTACTGCTTGTAGTCGGGGTGCCGGAAGATGGCGTTGCCGTCAAGCGTGACCTTGGCGTCGAGTGCGTGCACCTCGCCGGTCGGCTTCAGGATGAGCGGGTTGATCTCGCACAGGTCGGCGTCGCCGTCGACGTACGCCCGGTACAGCTTCAGCAGGATGTCGACGGTGCCGTCGTTCGCCTTCGGGTTGAGCTTGGCCGCTTCGACCCAGGCACGAGCGGTCTTCTCGTCGAGACCGTCGACTGGATCGATCCAGATCTTGGCGATCGCATCGGGATCCTTGTCCGCCACTGCTTCGATCTCGACGCCGCCCTGCGCCGACAGCATGCCGAGATGCTTCTTCGCCGCGCGGTCGAGCGTGAACGACGCGTAGTACTCCTCGGCGATGTCGGACGCCTGCTCGATCCACACGACCTCGACCGTGTGCCCCTTGATGTCCATGCCGATGATGTTCGACGCGTGCTCGCGGACCTCGTCGGTGTTGTTGGCCAGCTTGATGCCGCCCGCCTTGCCGCGCCCGCCCACTTGCACCTGCGCCTTCACGACGACCGGGTAGCCGATGCGGTCAGCCGCGGCGACCGCCGCGTCGACGGTGGTGACGGCTTCGCCCGGCGACACCGGGATGTCGTACTGGGCGAAGAACTGCTTGCCTTGGTACTCGTACAGATCCATCTAGGTGGTCGCCTCCAAGGCGTGCTCGAGCCAATCGGTGATGGAGACCATCGAGGCCCCCGGGGTGAAGATCTCCGCCACGCCCTGCTGCTTGAGCGTCGCGATGTCGGCCGGGGGGACGATCCCGCCGCCGAACACGAGGACGTCGTCGAGTCCCCGCTTGTGCAGCTCCTCGACGACCCGCGGGAACAGCGTGAGGTGCGCTCCCGACAGCACGGACAGCCCGACGGCGTCGGCGTCCTCCTGGAGCGCCGTCTCGGCCACCTGCTCGGGCGTCTGGAACAGCCCGGTGTAGATGACCTCGAAGCCCGCATCCCGCAGCGCCCTGGCGATCACTTTGACCCCTCGGTCATGTCCGTCGAGGCCGGGCTTGGCCACGACGACTCGATAGGGCCGCTGCACGGCCTGGCATCCTACGGAGGTGCGGACGGGAGCACGAAGCCGGCCACCTGGATGGCTGATGATCCTCATCGCGGTCGTCGGGGGGCTCGGGATCCTCGCCGCGGCGTTCCTATACATCGATGACGGCAGCAAGCGGACCGGGAGCAGTGCGGGGAAGGGCACCGCCGGGAATCCGTTCAACGGGACGCCGGGCCGTTCGCTCAGCAACGCGACCATTGCGGGCACGGCCCGCAGCGTCGAGATCTCCGGCGTGGTTCGGCTCAACTCGCTCAGCATCGACACCGGCACACGGGGTTGGTCGGTCCTCGCGGGCGACGACACGATCGACGGCACGGGGCCGGTCACGATCCAGGCCGACGGTATCGAGGCCGACCTCTTCCGCTCGTACGTGGGTGTCGACAACGTGCTCTTCGGATCGCGAACTGGCCACCTCCCACTGCCGAATCGAGCGGTCATCAACGGCCAGGCAGTGGAAGCGAAGCTGCTCCAGCTGACGATCGGGGCAGGCGTGGACGTCGTGCGCTGGCTCGATCCACCTGCATCGATGACCTTCGAGAACGTCAACGAGTTCTCATGGGCCGGGTCCGGCGAGATCGCCGTCGATGACCAGCACCTGAGCGGGGAGTACCTCGGCGCGATGGGCTCACTGTCCGTGTCGCTCACACGTGCGGCCGACGCGGTGCAGCTCACCGGTTCCGGCGGCGTGCAGCAGGTCTTCGTGGAGGGGCAACCCGCATTGAGCACGACGGCAACCATCGAGCGGCTGCGCGCCGACACAACGGTCCGCGCCGGCGACTCGAACGAGACCACGTACGTCACCTGGGCGCCGCGCGCTACGGGATCGTTCGGCGTGTGCATTCTGCGGATCGCGCCGCGGTCCGGTCATGCCGAGTGGGTGAACGTCGGCCTGCAGCACATGCCGCCAATGTTCGGCGGTGAGATGCATCCGCCGGTCGGTGGGGACACGTCCGGCTTGGGTGACGACGGACGGTTCTTCGGCGGACCCGATGCGATCGACTCTTTCATCGGCGTGGGAGATGCCGACCGGCGCGACCTGTCGCTCAGCGTCCCCGCCGACACATCTCCAGGCGTCTACGTGATCGAGATCGCCATCGAGGGAAACTTCGAGCCGGTCGTGTTCTCGATGACAGTCACCGTCGCCGCCTGACCGATACTGGTGGCCATGCCGGTCGCCAAGTCAGATCCGCGCCGCGCCACGATCGTCGGCGTGCTGGGGGTGATCGTCGGCACGGTGATGATCGTGCTCGTGCTGTTCGCCGGCAACCTCGGCGACGACAAGGCGCACACGACGACGTCGAAGAGTCGCTTCACCGTCGGACCAGCCGAGGGGCTCGCTACCGCGATCACCCGGGATCAGACACCGTTGTTCTTCAACGACACCGCTGCGGGGTCACGCCCGATCGTCGTGCAGCACATGGGCAGCGATCCGACGACGGGATGGATCGCGTTCGATGCCGCCACCGGGAACTGCACGCTCACGTGGCACCGCGAGTCGCAGGACTTCACCGACTGCAACGGCCAGCGTGTACCCGCCGACGGCGACGACTTGCACCACTATCCGGTGGTCGTCGAGAACGGCGACGTGATCGTCGACCTCAGCGTCGACGCCACGACAACTACGAGTTCGTGAACAGCGCGATGAAGACGGCGTCGGGCGGCGCGCGTCGAGGGTGGGCGGTCGCGCCGAGGCGCCTTTGTGGTACCAGAGCGACATGGAATGTCGCCAAGCGCGCCAAGACGTCGAGGTCGGCGACTATTGGCGCCGATGGCGACACATCCGGTCGCCAAGCGCGCCAAGTGTTCGCGAAACGGCCGACCACCCGGGGTGAACGCAGCCCGCGCCTCGACCAGGAGCCGGCCTGAGGTTGACGCGCCCCGACGTCGGTCGTCCTTGCTGCGTCGTTCACGTCCGCGTCGCGCTGGGTGGACCCACACAAACCCGCGGAGTCCCAGAACGTGTATGTCTGAGTGGGAACTGGCTCAGGTTGCGGTGAACAGTGACAGCAGTTCCTTGCGTTGGACCTTGTTGGTACCGGTACGGGGAAGCTCGTCGACCGCGACGATCTGCTGCGGCGCCTTGTAGTCCGACAAGCGCTCCTCGGCCCAACTCTTGAGAGCGTCCGCGTCGAACGTCGCGCCAGGCGCGATGCGCACGGCCGCGACGGGCACTTCGCCCTTGCGATCGTCGGGCAACCCGACGACTGCGGCCTCGAGCACGTCGGGATGCTCCTCGAGTACGCGCTCGACCTCGAGCGCGTACACGGAGTAGCCGCCGTGCTTGATCACGTCCTTCTTGCGGCCGGCGAACACGACCGCGCCGAGCATGCCTTTGCGCGCCAAGTCGCCCGTCCGCAGCCACCCGTCTTCCGTCAGCGCCGCTTCAGTCGCCTCGGTGTCGCCCCAGTAGCCCTTCGTCACTCCCGGGCCGCGCAGCAACAGCTCGCCGACCTGGCCGGTGCCGACCTCGTTGCCGTCGTCGTCGACGACCTTGAACTTGTAGCCGGGCATCGGGAAGCCGAGCGACTCACCGAGCCCGATGTTCAACATCGGCGGCGACGCTTTCAGGGCCGCGCCACCGCCGGACTCGACCATGCCGTAGCCCTCGAAGAACAGCGCTTCACCGATCGGGCCGACGATCGGCAGGCTCGCCGTCGCTCCCAACCCCTTGAAGGTGGCCGCAAGCTCCGCGGGCATCGCATCCGCGCCCGAGCCCCACGCTCGCACCGAGGAGAGGTCGCGCTGCTCGGCACCGGCCTCCAGCAACATGCGATACATCGCGGGCACACCGATGAAGATCGAGGCGCGCCGTTGCTCGATGGCGTCGAGCACGTCGGTAGGGCGGAACTTGGGGATGAAGTACACGGGGATTCCCATACACGCCATGCCGAGGATCGCCGCGAACCCCATGATGTGCGCCACCGGCAACGACAGCACCGCGCCGCCGCGCATGATCAAGTTCGTCGGCATGCTCCCCGCGGCGGCGACTTGCCCGACGAGCGAACGATGCGTGAGCTCGACACCCTTCGGTTTTCCGGTGGTGCCCGATGTGTAGAACAGCGCGGCAACGTCGTCCGGATCCGCTTTGTGCGCGGTGAGCAACGGCTCGGAGCCGTCCACCTCGACCGCCGCACGCAGCACGAGCGTCGCCGCCGAGTCATCGATCACGTGGCGCACTTCGTCGGGCCGCATCTGCGAGTTGACGGGAACAGGGACGGTGCCCGCCCGTGATGCAGCCAGGCACAGCAGCAGCATCTCGTAGCCGTTCGGCGTCGCGATCACGACACGGTCCCCAGGAGTGGTCGCCGCCGCGATGCCGCCGGCCCAGCGGTTCACCCGCTTGGAGGCCTGCGCGTACGTCAGCCTCAGCCCGCCGCCGGACTCCTCGACGAGTTGCTTCGAGCCGTTGACCTTCGCCAACCGCTCCATGATCGTTCCGAGTGTGTGATCGCGTCGCACCAGGAGCGCGGCACGATCGAGTGCGTGGAAGGCCATACAGCTTTCATTCTGGCTGCAGGACTCAGATTTTCTCCAAAGGAGCCCAGCTGAGGAGCAGCCGCTTCTCCCCCGCCTCCGGGAAGCGCACGGTCGCCTCGGCCTTGTCTCCTTGGCCTTCGATGTCGATGATCACGCCCTCGCCCCATTTGGCGTGACGAACGTCATCGCCGATTCGCAGGCCCAGCACTTCGGCGCCGTGCTTCGTCGGCCCCTGTGGCCGCATCGCCCGCTCCACGATCTCCTCGCGGTTGCGGTGCACGGGTGAGGTCCAGCCGCCCGATCCGAACGAGTCGCGCTGGCGGGTGCGGGTCTCCCGTGACCCCTCGGCGTGGTTCAGGAGCTCGGACGGGATCTCGTCGAGGAAGCGGCTCGGTGGGTTGTACTGCGTCGAGCCGTACAGCATCCGGCTCCACGTGTTCGTGAGGTACAGCCGTTCGCGGGCGCGCGTGATGCCGACGTACGCAAGGCGCCGCTCCTCCTCCAGCTCCGCGGGCTCGCCCAGCGAACGCAGGTGGGGAAACACGCCGTCCTCCATCCCGATGAGGAACACCGACGGGAACTCGAGTCCTTTCGCCGCGTGCAACGTCATCAAGACGACCGAAGTCTCGTCGGAGCCTTCAGGCAGGTCGTCGGTGTCGGCGACCAGCGACACCTGCTCGAGGAACTCGTTGACGTCGTGGAACTCACGGGCCACACCGACAAGTTCGGCGAGGTTCTCCAGCCGTCCCTCCGACTCGATGGAGTGCTCGGCCTGGAGCTCGGCGACGTAGCCGGTGCGTTCCAGCACGAGCTCGAGCAGCCGACCCGGGCCCTCCGACAGCGCGTCATTGAGCTCGTCGAGCAGGTCGAGGAACTCGGCGATGCCCTTCACGGCTCGTCCGGTGACACCGGCGTCGTCCGCGCGACGCAGCGCGTCGATGAAGGCGATGCCGTGCGACGTGGCCCACGCGTCGAGCTTGCCGACCGTGGAATCGCCGATGCCGCGCTTCGGCACATTGATCACGCGCTTCACGCTGACCTCGTCGACGGGGTTCACCACAGCCCGCATGTACGCCAGCGCGTCCTTCACCTCTCGGCGGTCATAGAAGCGCGTGCTGCCGACCACCTTGTAAGGGATGCCGAGCCGCATCAACTGGTCTTCGATCACGCGACTCATCGCGTTCGTTCGGTAGAAGACGGCGACGTCGCCCCAACGCTCGCCTTCGTCGTGCAGCCGGCTGATCTCGTGCGCCACCCATTGCGACTCGTCGCCTTCGTCGTCGGCGTGGTAGCGCACGATTGCCGTTCCGGCGCCGGAGTCGGTCCACAGTTCCTTCGGTTTGCGCCCGAAGTTGTTGGCGATCACTGCGTTCGCCGCATCGAGGATGGTCTGCGTCGACCGGTAGTTCTGCTCGAGCACGATCACCGTGGTGTCAGGGAACGCTGTTTCGAACTCCAAGATGTTGCGCATGTCGGCGCCGCGAAAGGAATAAACCGAGTTGTGTACGAGGATCCCGTCGGCGACATAGGTGTGGGTCGGATCGACCTCGATGTCGTACACCGGGCCGTCGTACTCCTCACACGAGAGCTCGTCGACGCGTCGCTCTTCCAGCTCGTCGCCGACTTGAACCAGCACCGCCATTCCTTGCCGCAGATGGCTCAACGGCGTGAACTTGTAGATCATCCCGCCGATCTGCGCGCGCCGCTGGATCTGCAAGCCACCCGCCTCGGCTGCTTGATGGGCGACGGCCAGAGCAGCGCGGTACCGCTCATGCAAGAAAACGTTGTCCGCGTGATCAACGCAGTGGAAAACGCCACTCGCGAACATCGTCAGATCGACGCTCGTCAGGTCACACTCGTGTGGAAACTCGGGGTGCAAGTCGAATGCGTCGAGCAGCTTCTTCGCCGCGAGGACCGAGTCCTCGTCTGAGCCGTCAATGTCGCAGAGCTCGGCGGTCTGGGCCGACGGCGGGAGGGCCCAACTGGACCCTCTTCCCGGCGCCGAAGCGATCGACCATCCCAGTTCCGGGTGGAGTACCAACCAAAGCGATACGTCCTCTGCGACGCGTCTCGCCAGCACTATGTGATGTGGAGTGCCGCGCAGCTCTCGTCCTCCGGCGCGCACGCGGTACATGCGACCTGAGTACCGGCCTTCCTTGACGTCGAGAACCCGGCCCTTCGCGAGAGCCGCCGCACCGAATGTGCCGAGCACTTCGTCGTTCTCGGCCAGCGTTTCGATCGGGCGAACGCCGGTGGGAGTCGACACCATCGTGCCTGGAGGCAGGCACTGATCACTGTCGCCCACCACGCAGATGTTGCGGTGCTCACTCGCGAGCTGGATGACGAGCTCGTTCTGCACGGTGTTCGTGTCTTGGTACTCGTCCACGAGTATGTGCTTGAACCGGCGGCGGTAATGCTCGAGCACCTCGGGGTGCTCACGGAAGAGCTGAGCCGTGACCATCAGCAGGTCGTCGAAGTCCATCGCGCCGGCCTTGCGCAGCCGCTGCTGATACTCGACGTACACGTCGGCGATCTTCCGCTCGAAGATCGCACCGGCCCGCTCGCGGAAGACTCCCGCGCCGATGTTGTCGTTCTTCGCCATGCTGATCGAGCCATGCACCGACCGCGGCGGGAACTTCTTCGGGTCGAGGCCGAGGTCGCGGATCACGTAGCTCGTGAGCCGCACCGCGTCGGCTTGGTCGTAGATCGTGAAGCTCGACGGGTACTCGAGCTTGCCGGCGTCTCGCCGCAGGATGCGCACGCACGCCGAGTGGAACGTCGACACCCACATCTTCTCGGCGACCGGCCCGACCAGCGCGCCCACACGGGACTTCATCTCGGCCGCGGCCTTGTTGGTGAACGTGATCGCCAGGATCTCGAACGGGCTGATGCCGTGGTCCTGGATGAGGTGGGCGATGCGATGGGTGAGCACCCGCGTCTTGCCTGATCCAGCCCCCGCGACCACGAGGAGCGGGCCGTCGTGATGGGTGACGGCCTCCCGCTGGACGGGGTTCAGACTGTGGAGGATGTCGGGGTCGTCGAGGTCCGGCACGGTCCATCGATTCTACGGACCGGGTCCGACACCGAAGCTGCCACCGGAAAGGCAAGATGTCGTCGAGGCGGCCGCCTGGTGGGACGCCGACGACGACAGTCATTTCGAGACGTGGAAAGCGGACACCTAGGGTTTGCCGGTGCGCGTCCAGAAGCTCGAATCGACCGACGGCTTCCTGCTGTTCGATCTCGACGGTGCCGAGCGGTGCGCGGGCGTCGCCCGGCTGGCCCCGAAGGTGCTGCACGACTCGGCCGAACTACTCGCCCGGTCGGTGACGTACTCGTTCGCCGCGTTCGGCCTGAAGCTGTCGGGCGCCTCCGCAGGCATCAACGCCAAGCCGGAGAACCGCGACGAAGCGATCGCCGCATTCGTCGACGAGGTCAAGCCCCTCGTTGCCAGCGGCGCCCTCACACTCCAGGCGTCCGCCGGTTTGAGTGATGCCGACCTTGCCTCGCTGGGTACCGACCCGCCCGATCCCGCGCTCAGCGCGCACGGTGCGGTTGCCGCCGCAGAGACCGCTCTCGGCACGCTCGACGGCACCACGGTCGCCATCGTCGGCGCCGGACCGGTCGCCGACACGGCACGAGTCAGTGCATCCGACAAAGGCGCCACCGTCGCGGACGATGCCGGCGTCGACGCCACTGCCGATGCACTCTTCGTCGCAGGTAAGACCGGTGTGGTCGACCACGAAGCAGCCGAGTCGGTCAAGGCGCGCGTCGTTGTGCCGCTCACGCCGCTCCCCGTCACGGCCAAGGCCTACGCCGCGTTTCGCCGCGCCGACATCGTGTACGTACCCGACTTCATCGCGCTCGCCGCTCCCCTGCTCGCGACATTCGATGCGTCCAACGACACCGACCCGGTCGAACGCGTTCGTCAAGTGATGGCGCAGTTGGCCGAGGAAGGGCCGAACGCCTGGCTCGTCGCCATCGGAATCGCGGAAGCGTTCCTGTCGACGTGGCAGGAAACGGTGCCGTTCGGACGGCCGCTCGCTTAGCGCACGGTCACGCGGGCACCGCACCGACGAAGACGGAGCGGCCAGGGTGCAACAGATCCGGTAGCCGAGCGCAGGTCAATCCCGCCGCCTGAAACGCGCGTGCGAACTCCACGGGCTCGGACAGCCGCATCGTGTGGTGCTCGTCGATCGTGGTGACGTCATCGGGGGTGGCCGCGACGTAGCGCATGAACACCTCGGTGATCATCCCCTCGCGATGCGAGCGGGCCACCCGCGCGACTGCGAGGCCGTCGGCCGTCCCGCTGTCGGCGAGCACGGTCGAGCCGATCCAGAACTCCGGCTCGATCCACCCCTCGATGAGGAGGACGCCGCCGGGGGCGAGGTGCTTGGCCATGGCGGCCACGGCCCGGCCCATGTCAGCTTCGTCCGTGAGATAGCCGATGCCGCTGAACAGGCAGACCACCGCGTCGAACGTCCGTTGCAGATCCAACGAGCGCATGTCGGCGGCCACGAGCGGCACGTCGGGACACCGTTCGGCGGCCACCGCGAGCATGTCGGCGCTGATGTCCACGCCCACGACGTCGAACGACTCCGCGAAGCGAGGCAGGTTCGCTCCTGTGCCGCACGCGACATCGAGCACGCTGCGAGCGCCAGGACAACGACGCCGAATCTCGGTGATCACGATGTCGGTCTCCGCCTCGGCGTCGCGGCCGCGGCCGTCGTGAATCACGTCGTAGAACCGCGCCGCTCCCGCATACATCGCTCCACCGTGCCAGGTCGAAGGCCGCAGAGACCCAGCAATTTCGAATGAACGCGAACTACGAGAGCAGCTTCGACCGGAACAACTCGAGGACCTGATCGAGCGCATCGCGCGTCGGCGTCCCCGGCTCGTCTTGCAGATCCTCGGTGAGCACGGAATGTGCGGCGGCGCGATGACCGTACGGGTTCCCTTTCGAGGAGTCGATCTCGACGCCGACGAAGCGGTCACCGAGTTCTTGGCGCAATCGCTCGAAGCGCTCGGCGGGAACGGCCCGGTCACCGGTGAAGCGCAGGCCGAGAACCTTCAAGTCCTGAGCGACGCACTTCTGCTTGACCTTCTCGAGATCGTCATCGGACAGTCCGAGATCGCGTTTGCGCGCTGCACCGATCGGAAACGGCAACGACGGCTGCGACAGCACGGGCGCGAGCACGGGGGCGTCGGCCATCATCGCGAGCGCGAAGCCTCCGGTGAAGCACATGCCGACGACCCCGACGCCGGGGCCACCACACTCCTCGTGCATCGACCGGGCGAGCGCCCGCAGCCACTCGATCACGGGCGACGTCTTCCCCGTCGCCATCGCGTGGAAGTCGTGGGAGATGCACGACGGCACCATGCTGCTCAAGACGTACGGGATCGCCCGGGCCGTGCCCCCCGCGTACGGATCGCGTCCGGGTTCGCCGAAGAGGTGCGGCAGCACAATCGTGCATCCCAATGCCTCGACCCGCTTCGCGAACTCGATCACCTTCGGGGTGATGCCCGGTATCTCCGCGATGACCAGCACCGCGGGCCCGCTCCCGGCGCGGTAGACGTCCCGCGCCTTGCCGTCGAAGGTGAAGCTGGTCTTGGTGAAGCCCGCAAGCTCTTCGTTGCCCATGGGCAAGGGAAGCTAGCTTCCTCGGCCGTGGCGAACCCAAGGCCCTTTCGATTCGGGGTGCAGTGTTCGTCGCCGCCTGATCGCGGTCGAGATGCGTGGGGTGAGCTCGCTCGCACGTGCGAGGGTTTGGGGTACTCGACGCTGACGGTGGCCGATCACTTCGACGACCAGCTCGCTCCGATTCCTGCACTCATGGCCGCGGCCGACGCAACGACGACCTTGCGGGTCGGCGCGCTCGTGTTGTGCACCGACTTCACCCACCCGGTGGTGATCGCCAAGGAAGCGGCCACGATCGATCTGCTCTCCGACGGCCGCTTCGAGCTCGGACTCGGCGCGGGATGGATGACGACGGACTACGCACAGACCGGCATCGCGTTCGATCCGGCCGGCACCAGGATCGACCGCATGCGCGAAGCGTTGACCGTCATCGACCAGTTGTGGTCGCACACGCCGTGCACGTTTACCGGCCAGCATTTCACCGTCGCCGAGCTCGATGGCCACCCGAAACCGGTGCAGCGTCCACGGCCGCCGATCCTGGTCGGGGGCGGCGGCAAGCGCGTGCTGTCGCTCGCGGCGCGGTCGGCCGACATCGTCGGACTGAACGTCGATCTCCGACGCGGCGTGATCGACGCAAACGCCGGCCCCAACGCCACCGACGAAGCCACTGCCGAGAAGTTGGCGTGGATCCGCCAGGCCGCGGGTGATCGTTTCGGTCAGCTCGAGCTACACGTCCGTGTGCATCTCGTGGTCGTGACCAACGATCGTTGGGGCATGGCCACCACGCTCGGGCCGGCGTTCGGCATGTCGCCGGACCAGGCGCTGCGTTCACCCCACGCACTGGCCGGGTCGGCCGAGGAGATCGTCGACGATCTGATCGAGCGGCGCGAGCGCTGGGGGATCTCCTACATCGGTGTCGGTGTCGACGCGCTGCACACGCTGGCACCGGTTGTTGCGAAACTGGCGGGCACATGACTGGTTCCGCCACGCCACCATCGCTGACGCCGACCTCGTACCTCGTCCTCGGCCTCGTGGCGCGCCTTGGCGAATGCACGTCATACGACATGAAGCGGACGGTCTCGGGATCGATCGGCTACTTCTGGACCTTCCCGCACTCGCAGCTCTACGCCGAGCCGGCGCGGCTGGCCGAGCTGGGGCTGCTCTCCGAGGAGCAGGAGACGGCGGGGCGCAAGCGGCGGACCTACCGCTTGACCGACGCCGGCCGCGAGGCGTTACGCGCTTGGTTGGCCGAGCCGACGGACGAGCCGACCGAGATCCGCGACCTGGCCGTGCTGAAGCTGTTCTTCGGCAGCCAAGCCGAGCCGGAGCAGCTTCAGGAGCTGGCCGATCGGGCCGCCGCTGCGCACCGCAAGCGGCTGGCGGAGTACGAAGCGATCGCGACCATCGCCGGCATCGACAAGCACGAGCGCAGCACGCTCGAGTTGGGCTTGCGCTTCGAACGCAACGCGATCAGCTACTGGGAAGAGGTCGCCGACAAGTTGTAGCGAGCCGCTACGGGCGAGACGCCATCATGGCGGTGTTCCAGTAGTACAAGCTGTTGTACTCGACGACGCCGCCGGGGTGCGGGGCGTGGATGATCTGGCCGCCGCCGATGTACAGCGCGACGTGCGAGCCGGGGCTCTCGTAGAAGATGAGGTCGCCGGGCTGGATCGCCGAGAGCGGGATGTGCGTGGTCGATGAGTACTGCGCGCCCGAGTAGTGCGGGAGGCTCACGCCGCCGGCGCGCCACGCGACCATCGTGAGCCCGGAGCAGTCGTAGCTGTCGGGTCCGGCCGCGCCCCATTGGTAAGGCGCACCGAGATGACGCTTCGCTTCGGCAATGGCCGCACCGGCTCCACCGTTCACGGACGGGGGCGTACCGGTGAACGTCTGGCTTCCACCGCTACTGGTCTTCGCGCGAGCGGCAGCAGCGGCCGCTTCGGCGGCAGCCTTCTTGGCTTGTGCGGCCTTCACGAGTGTGGCGAGCTCGCCCTGCGCTTGCGACAGCAGTTGCTTCTGCTGTGCTTCCGCGTTGGCGGCCTCGGCCTTGCGACTGGAGAGGTCTTGCTTCTTCGCCTCGGCTTGGGCCTGCGCGGCGTTGAGTTGACCGATCTGGACGTTGACGTCTTCTTCAGTGGCGCGCAGTTGATCGATGAGCTGCTGGCGGTTGCCCGACGCCGCGCTCAGATACCCCTCGCGCTGGCCGAGATCGGTGAGGTCGTTGCTCGCCGCGAGAGCGGTCGAGTTGTCGTCGGTGCCATGGACATACGCGTCGATCGCGTACGTGCGCAACTCACCGCGGTGTTGCTCCTGCGCGGCTTTGGCCGCTTCGACCTTGGCTTGCGCCGCGGCCACTTGCTCACCGAGCGCATCGAGCTCGATCTGGGCGGCGTTGGCCTGCTCGGCGAAACGCTCGACGGTGTGGCCGAGCTCCTCAGCCTTGGCGGCGATCGCGTTGGCCTGCGCCTGCTTGTCGCTGATGGCGTCAGCGGAGGCCGCGTGCGGGAGCGCGCCGATCACTACGACAGCCGCCATCCCGACGAGGAGTGTGCGCGCGCGCCTGCTCCGCCCGATCCGTTCCATGACTCCGCGACTGTAGCAAATGCGCGACGAATGTTGCGAACGCGTGACGGACTTCGCCGGATGCCGTGCGGGACAAGGGGTCAAAGGGCCGCTCAGTTCGATCGGGGCCCCGTCCGCCTTACTCCCACTCAATGGTACCCGGCGGCTTCGACGTGATGTCGTACGCCACGCGGTTGACCCCGGGCACCTCATTGATGATCCGGCTCGAGAGCTTCTCGAGCAGCTCGTACGGCAGCCTGGCCCAGTCGGCGGTCATGGCGTCTTCACTGGTGACCGCCCGGATGATGATCGGGTACGCGTAGGTGCGCTCGTCGCCCATCACCCCGACGGACCGGATGTCGGGTAGCACGGCGAACGCTTGCCAGATCTCACGCTCGAGGCCCGCCTTCTTGATCTCCTCGCGCACGATGGCGTCGGCGCGCTGCAGGATCGCGACCTTCTCGGGTGTGACCTCGCCGATGATGCGGACACCGAGGCCAGGACCGGGGAAGGGTTGGCGCCACACGATCTCTTCGGGCAGCCCGAGCTCTTCACCGACGCGCCGCACCTCGTCTTTGAAGAGCGCTCGGAGTGGCTCGACGAGCTCGAACTCCATGTCGTCGGGAAGGCCGCCGACGTTGTGATGCGACTTGATCATCGCCGCCGCGCCGCCGTGCCCGCCGCCCGATTCGATCACGTCGGGATACAGCGTGCCTTGCACCAGGAAGCGCGCGTCTTCGATACCGCCCGCCGCTTCTTCGAAGACGCGAATGAAGAGCTCGCCGATGCCCTTGCGCTTCTCTTCGGGATCGACGATCCCTTGCAGACGTTCGAAGAATCGATCCGCAACGCGTAGGTGGATCAGCTCGATGCCCTGGTGCCGCCGGAACGTCTCGACGACTTGCTCGCCCTCGTTCTCGCGCATGAGACCGGTGTCGACGAACACACACGTGAGTTGATGGCCGATCGCTTTGTGCACGAGCGCGGCAGCCACCGCTGAATCGACGCCGCCGGACAGCCCGCAGATGACTCGTTCGCCACCGACCTGCGCGCGGATCGCGTCGACCGACGTTTCGATGATGGAGCTCATCGTCCAGGTCGGCAGGCATTCGCATGCGTCGTAGAGGAACCGCTTCAACATCTCCTGCCCGTGCGGCGTGTGGACAACCTCGGGGTGAAACTGCACACCGAACACTCTGCGTTCGCGTGATTCGAAGGACGCCGCCGGAGTCTCCGGTGTCGACGCGGTGACCGTGAAGTCCTTGGGTGCCTTGGTGATCGTGTCGAAGTGGCTCATCCAGACCTGTTGGTCGGCCGGCATCTCGATGCCGAACAGCACACCCGCCTGGATGACGTGCAGAGGCGCCCGGCCGTATTCGCCACGCCCCGTCTTCGCCACTTCACCGTTGAGGTCGCGGGCCACCAGTTGCGCGCCGTAGCAGATGCCCAGGATCGGAACACCGAGGTCGTAGACGGCCGGATCGATCGCCGGCGCCCCTTCGACATGCACCGACGCCGGACCACCACTGAAGATCACACCGGCAGGGTTGCGGGCTTTCAGCTCGTCGGCCGTGATCGTGTGCGGAACGATCTCGGAGTAGACGTGTGCTTCGCGTACTCGCCGCGCGATCAGTTGTGCGTACTGCGCGCCGAAGTCAACGACGAGAACGATTTGCTCTGGCTGAGAGCTCAGTGCCCCATCCCGATGCCTTGGCTGCGCTGCAGACCTTTGCCCTCGGTGAGCAACGCGGGCGCCACCATGATCTCGGCCTTCTGGAATTCCTTCACGGACTCGTAGCCGCACGTGGCCATCGACGTGCGCAGCGCGCCGAACAAGTTCATGCGCCCGTCGTTCTCGTGAGCCGGGCCCACGAGGATCTCGCGCAACGTGCCGCGCGCTTGCGTCTTGACGCGGGCGCCACGAGGCAGCGTGGGATGGAACGTGGCCATGCCCCAGTGGTAGCCGCGTCCGGGTGCCTCAACCGCGGAAGCGAGCGGCGAGCCGATCATCACTGCATCGGCGCCACACACGATGGCCTTGGCGATGTCGCCGCCGGTGCCCATGCCGCCGTCGGCGATCACATGGACGTACACACCGGTCTCGTCGAGATGCCGCATTCGCGCGGCGCGAGCATCGGCGATGGCGGTGGCCTGCGGCACGCCGATACCGAGCACGCCACGCGTCGTGCACGCATGCCCTGGGCCAACGCCGACGAGGATGCCGGCCGCTCCCGTACGCATGAGGTGCAGCGCTGCTTGATAGGAGGCGCAGCCGCCGACGATCACCGGAGTCTCGAGCTCGCGCACGAAGCGCTTGAGGTTGAGGGGCTCCACGGTGCGCGACACGTGTTCGGCCGAGACGACGGTTCCTTGGATGACGAGCAGGTCGAGCTCGGCATCGACGATGGCCTTGGCGTACGTCTCGGTGCGCTGCGGGGTGATCGACGCACACGACACCACGCCGGCGGCGCGGATCTCGCGGATGCGCTCGCCGATGAGCTCGGGCTTGATGGGCTCGGAGTAGATCTCCTGCATGCGCCCCGTGGCCTTGTCGGCGGGGAGTTCCGAGATCTCGTCGAGCACGCGCTCCGGATCTTCGTACCGGGTCCACAGTCCTTCGAGGTTGACGACCCCGACACCGCCGAGCTTGCCGATCTCGATGGCGGTCGCCGGACTGACCACGCCATCCATCGCCGCGGCCATCAGCGGCAGGTCGAAACGGAAGGCGTCGATCTCCCACGAGATGTCGACGTCCTCAGGGTCGCGTGTCCGCCGGCTCGGCACGATGGCGATGTCGTCGAACCCGTAGGCCCTGCGTCCCGACTTGCCGATCCCGATCTCGACCTCAGCCACCGCTGTCCTCCATGCCCTGGAAAGGGTCGAGTCTAGCGATGCGGATTGGCCGCGAAGCTGACCCGACTACGCCGCAGGTGGTGGCACCGCGGCACCGCCGCGGCGAGGCAGCGGTGCGAATTTCGCCCACACGAGTCCGAAGATGATGCCCACGATCGGGAGGATGGTGATGACCGCGCTGTTCAACGGGATGACCCCGAAGAACAGCAGGTCGAGCCCGATGAAGAAGAAGCAAAAGAACCCGAACAGCGCGCCGGCAATTGGTCGACCACGAAACATGTGACTACACCCCGACTTTCGGACGGCCGGCCAGGACGAGACCGACACCGGTGGCAGCGGTGAGGGCAAGACTGCCGAGCGACACCGGCCCGACCGAGCCGCCCTTGATCTTGATCTTCACGTGACCCTTACAGGTGGTGCTCGTGCTGACGTGCTCCCCGACGACGCTGAGCTCGACGTTCTTGGGGACCCAGCCCGGGATGTCGTAGTCCTTCACACCGGAGTTGCCTTGGCTGTCGCTCGTGCCGGACCAGTCGTCGATCTTGAGAGCGGGGAACGGTGCCGGCATCTCGACTTCGATCTTGCCGTTGTACGCCTCAGGAGCCGACGGCGCCGAGGGCAGATCGCCCTTCCAGCTCACCGAATCCTTCTCCGGCACCTCGATGACACCCGCCTCGGCTTGGGTGACCGTGAAGCCGCCCTTTTCGAACGTGCCGCTCCCGGTGCAGTTGCCCTGGTCCATCACCGCGCCAGCGGGCGCCGCGTCGAACAACAGGAACACCCCCGCAAGCGACATTGCCGCGAAGCCCAACAGGACTCTCTTGACCATCCCGCACCCCTCCTCGCCGTACCGGACAGTACGACGTGTTCAGGCATTCGCCAAGGGCAGGGTTTACCTCAGATCTCGGCAGAACGTGCGGATTCCACTCACGAGAGGGTGCGGGGCCTCCCACGACACGAAATGTCCGCAATCGCGCAACAAGTACGGTCCGACGTGATTCGGGAAGGTTGCCGCGGCCATGCGATCGAAGTCCGGATACAGGACGTGATCGCTCGTGCCGAACAGGATCAGCGCCTCGACGCTCTCATTGCGGGCCATCGTCGGCACCTCGCTGCGCGCCGCGTCGTTGAACACGCTCTCGTAGCCGCCGAAACTCGCGCGCAACTTCGCGCCATCGGCGAACGGCTCCGTGTGGAAGTCGACCGTGGCGCTGCCGCCGAAGCGGCCCGATGGCGCGAGGTCCGCTTCGGAGATGAACGCGCCCGGATGCGCCCAGAAGCGCGAGGTGTAGAAGGTCGCGATGTAGCGGCGGCGCTTCTCCTCTGTGTCGAGCTCTGCCGCGAGCCCATCGGGATCGGTGCCCTGGCGCACGAAATAGTCGCTCGCTTCACGCGCGGGTCGCGAGCGCAGACCTGCCATGCGCTCTTTGTCGTACGGCAGCGGCGAGTTGAACAAGACCATGCGCTCAGCGAACCCCTTGAACCGCAGCGCGATGTCTTGGATCACCGGACCACCGAGGTCGCCACCCACGAGCACGACGCGATCGCGACCGAGATGATCGTGGACGAGCGCGTGGAGATCGCGGGCGTGCGATGGCACATCGTGGAAACCGTCGGTAGCGACATCGGAGTCACCGAAGCCGCGTAGGTCGGGGACGATCACTTCGAAGCCGGCCTGCGCGAGTGGCTCGATCACGCGCCACCAGATGCGCTTCGTCTCCGGCCAACCGTGCACCAGCAACAGTGGACCTGCGCCGCCGGGATTCTCGTGAACGTACGCCTGCGCGAAGCCGCGCACGTTGGTGTGGTGGACGGCGTACCGCGCCGGATCGATGTCGGACACGATCGCCTACTTCTTCTTCTTCTTCTTTGCCTTCGTGCCCGCCGGCTTCTTGCGGCGAGGCTTGGCACCCGGCTCGTCGTCGGCACCGAGTTCCTCGTACGCCGCGATTCGCTCGTCGAGCTCTGCGTACGGAGCGGGCGACAACGCCAATCCCTCGAGGCGCGGATCGTCCTCAGGAATGCGATACGACCGGAACACAACCGTCGTCGGCCCGAACCGGCTCGGCAGGATCCACGGGCTCACGTACTCCCACACCGTTTCACCCTCGGCCGTCACTTCGAACAGCCGGCCGGTCTGACCCTCCGTGATGAATGTGTTGCCGTTCGGCAGGCGCTCACAACCGCACACCATGAAGCTGTAGAAGGCGAGGATGACCTTGGGCATGTACGCCCACACGACTTTCTTCGAGTCCGGGTCGAGCTCGATCACCTGCGAGAACGACGGCGACTCGCGGCGGTGGCAACCGTTGTCGAACAGCAAGATGTGACCGTTGTCGAGCCAGTTCGCGTGGTGTTGGTGCGACAGCACGCCTGCCCCCCAACGCCACCGCACGTCGCCAGTCGCACCGTCGACGATCACGACGGTGTTGGTCAATCGGAAGCTGAGCAGCCAGTCGCCATTCGGCGTCAGCTCGATGGAGTTGAGGTGCGTCCACTCCTTGCGGCTCTCGAGCGGGCACTTGATGTGGTGATCGGTCGACAGGTGCTCCCACGACCGCCACTCGCGCACGGTCGACCCGTCGGGACCGATCTCGCGAATGGCGTCGCCCCACATCCATTCCGGATCGTCAGCGGCCACGTACCCGCCTTGCACGCGCGTCGCCACGCCCGCCGGCATCTTCTCCCAACGGACGATCAACGTGTTGCCGTTCGGCAGCCGCTGGAAGTCGTGATGCATGTACAGGTCGCGGTACTCCCACACGACCTTGCTGTCGTGATCGAGCTCGAGCAGAACGCCGGTGGAACCGCCGATGTTCTCCAGTCCTTCGGCCGACTCGGGCGGCGAGCCGTGCGCGAGCAGGTGACCGTTCGGAAGCCACTTGAGGTGCTGGATGCCTTCAGGGTGATGCCACTGATGGACGGTTCGCCCCTCGGCATCGAGCAGGTCCGCGTGCTTGCCGCGAGTCGAGCTGTAGATCGTGTAGCCACCGAACGACTTCGCCTTGTCGCGATACACGAGCCCGAGCGGCCGATTCCGAATCCAGCTCATTCGTCGATCCCCGCCATGCTCGTCACATTACGGCGCGCCCGCGAAATGGGTTCGACGACCTATTCAGGGCGCCGGCTCTCCCGACGACAAATTCAACACACCAACCCCGCAGGCTCGTAACCGCGCGGTAACACCACTAAAGGGAGCACCACTGAAATGATCACCTCGTACGAATTCCTCGCCACCTGGCTTCGGGCCAAGTTCGATTCAGAGCGCGGCGCCTCGCTGGTCGAGTACGCCCTGCTCGTGGCGCTGATTGCAGTCGTCTGCATCGCCGCCATCACGCTGCTCGGAAACAACGCGTCCTCGAAGTTCAGCACGGTCGCAGGTTCCATCAGCAACTGACGCAACAGGCACGCCCCGAATGTGAGTTCGGGCGAAATGCCGTCCTCGGACGGCTTCCTGTGCACGCGTGGAAGGGCTCCGACATCGTCGGGGCCTTTCTTCGCGTCCGCGCCTCAGCTCTGCGACTGCACGAGATCCCACAGCGCTTCGACGTGGCACTGCTCGGTCTGCGTTGCGCCGATCGCGGCTCGGATCGCGTAGCGGCCGCGCAAGCGCGTGTGGGTCAGAAACGCCCTGCCGGTCGCGTTGACGGCGTGCAGCAGGCTCTCGCTGGCTTCATCGCCTTCACGGTGGGCAAAGCACACCAGCGACAGTTCGGTTGGAGCGAGCCGCTCGAACCGATCGTCGGCGTCAATCTGTTGGGCAAGCCATTGCGCGGATGCCACGTGCCGGGTGATGTGGTCGCGCAATCCGGCCGCGCCGTAATGGCGCAGCACGAACCACAGCTTGAGCGCGCGGAACCGTCGGCCGAGGGGCACGTGCCAGTCGCGGTAGTCGATGACCGCGCCCGACTCGCTGGCCTCGTTCCGCAAGTATTCCGGGAGCACGCTCAAGCTCGAGATGAGCGCTGATCGGTCGGCGACGTAGAGCACGTCGCAGTCGAAGTTCGTCAGCAACCATTTGTGCGGGTCGAAGCACCAGCTGTCGACGCCGCCGAGGCCGTCGTTGAGCAGCGGACGCAGATCGGGCACGACCGCCGCCGACCCCGCGTACGCCGCGTCCACATGCACCCACATCCCGTGGCGGCGGACGGCGTCGACGATGTCGGCGACGGGATCGATCGCGCCCGATGACGTCGTGCCCACGGTCGCGACGACGAGAAACGGCACGAGGCCAGCCGCGAGATCCTCGGAGATCGCAGTGGACAGCGCGTCGACTCGTAACGCGAACGTGTCGTCGACGTCGACGACACGCAGTTGGTCGGCGCGCAGACCCGCAACTCGGATGCCCTTCTCGACCGAAGAGTGCGCCTGGTTCGACGTGTAGGCCCGCAGCTTCGTGCGATCCACGTTGGGGCTCACGCGGTCGCGGGCCGCAAGGACGGCGCACAGGTTCGCGCTCGATGCCGAGTCCTGGATGACGCCGTTGCCTCGGAACGCCTCGGGCAGGCCGAGCAGCTCGACCAGCCAGTCAAGGACGTGCGTCTCGACCTCGGTGCATGCCGGGCTCGTGGTCCACAACATCCCCTGCACGCCGAGTCCGGATGACACGAGATCACCGATCACCGACGGTCCCGAGGAGTTCCCAGGGAAGTACGCGAAGAAGTTCGGCGACTGCCAGTGTGTGATGCCAGGGAGCACGACGCGATCGAGGTCGGCGAGGATCGCGTCCCACGCCTCGCCCGTCTCCGGCGGATGCGGCGGCAACATCGCCCGTATGGCGCCGGGCTCGACGGTCGACAGCACGGGGAAGGACTCGACGTGCTCCAGATAGTCAGCGACCCAGTCGACGGCCTCGTGCGCGGCGCGCCGGAACTCGTCCGGATTCATCGATGGTCGATGCGGACGCCGAGGCCGAGTGCCATGCCCAAGAGGTGACGCAGCATCGCCGCCGTCGCGCCCCACACCGTGTCGCCGACGAGTTCGAAGAAGAAGATCGAGCGTTCGGTCGGTTCGTCGGTCGCGACGAGATCGGGTGGCACCCACGCTGGCGGGATTGCGAACTTCCAGCGTTCCTCGCGGTACACCTCGTCGAGCAGCAACTCGCGCACCGGCACGTGCAACACCGCATCGACTTCGGACGGATTCGGGTCGAGCACTGGTACATCCGGCAGAAGAGCGACGAACGGCACGATGAACGAACGGCTGCTGATCGTCATCAGGTGGTCGAGCTCGCCCAGGATCTCGACGGTCGATGGATCGAGCCCGATCTCTTCTTTCGACTCGCGCAGCGCGGCTTCGACGAGCGTTTCGCCCTTGTCCTGCCCGCCACCAGGGAAGCTCACCTCGCCCGTGTGCGAGCGCAGGTCCCACGAGCGGCGCGTGAGCACCGTGTACAGCTCGCCGTCGAGCTCGTAGAACGGCGCGAGCACGGCCGAGGCGCGTGCCGCACCGGTCACCTCGACGAACGACGGCGAACCGACACGGCCGTCGAACGCAGTCCGCAACGCGTCGGCCCCGATCACCCGAGCCGAAGGCGGCAACTCGGCCCACGGCGGTGGTCCGCCATCACCTATCGCCTCCGGGCGCGGGATGACCTGCGGCCCGCCCCGGGCGGGCGACGTCATGTCGTCGCGGGGAGCGCGGCCACCAGTTGCTCGAGCAACTCCTTCATCCCCGCCGTCTTCAAGTTGGCCATCGTGCGACCCGGCGTGGTGTCGCCCTTCTCCCACTCCATCCAGAAGGCGAGCAGCTTGATGGGTTCGGGCGGGGGAATCTCCACGTGACCGAGGCTACCGGTAGGTGCGATTACGCAGCCCGGCGGTAACGCCGGATCGCCAGCGGCGCAAAGATCGCCGTGAGTCCCACAATCCACAGGAGCGCATGCAGCACGGGGATTGCGGTGTCGCCACCGATGCTGAGTGCGCGTTGCGCCTTCACGATGACCGACACGGGATTCACTCGGTTGTACGCCTGCAGCCAGCCCGGCATGCCATCGATCGGCACGAACGCCGTCGAGGCGAAGACGAGGAGGGCGAGCACCGGAAACGATGCCGCCTGGGCAGCTTCGGCGTTGGGCACGCCCAAGCCGATGAGGGCGAAGATCCACGAAAAGGCGAACGAGAACATCAGCAGCAGGCCGATCGAGGCGACGAACGGGACGATGCCGGCGTGGACACGGAACCCGACGAGGAACCCGACGAGGATCATCATCAGCACGACGAAGAAGTTGCGCACGAGATCCGCGAGTGAACGCCCGGCGAGTACCGCGGAGCGAGCCATCGGCAGCGATCGGAACCGCTCGATCAGCCCCTTGTGCAGGTCTTCGCTCAGACCGATGCCGGTGTTCATCGCGCCGAAAGCCACCGTCTGCACGAACACGCCGGGCATCAGGAAGTCGACGTACGGGATGCCCGGGACGTTGATCGACCCGCCGAACACATAGCGGAACGTGAGCACGAAGATGATCGGCTGGATCGTGCTGAACATCAGCACCTGTGGCGTGCGCAACATCGCCTTGAGATTGCGCCACGTGATGGTGATCGCGTCGGCCACGGCCCACGACAACGCGGAGCGCTGCTCGACGGTGGGAGTCAACGCGGGTGCAGTGACAGCAGCCATCAGCTGGCCTCTTCCAGGTCGGTGCCGGCGTCGGAGGGACGGCCGGTAAGGGTCAAGAACACATCGTCGAGGCTCGGCTCGCGCACGGCGACCGCGACGGGTTCGATGCCAGCAGCGTCGAGCGTGCGTACGACCGCCAGCAACGAGCGGCCGCTGTCGGTCACCTTCACTTCGATGCTGCGACCGTCCTCACTCAGATCGGTGGGGCCGACCTCTGCGAGGACGGTCTTCGCCGCGTCGGCGATGGACGGGTCCGCAACTTCGATGTGGATAATCGTGCTGCCGAGTTGCGCTTTGAGCTCGGCGGCGGTGCCATCGGCGATCACGCGGCCGTGATCGACGACCGCGATGCGATCGGCGAGGCGGTCGGCCTCCTCGAGATACTGCGTGGTGAGCAGCAATGTCGCACCATCACCGACGAGATCTTCGATGACACCCCACAAGTCGATTCGGCCGCGAGGGTCGAGCCCGGTAGTCGGCTCATCGAGGATCAACACCGGCGGACGGTGCACGAGTGCCGCCGCGAGGTCGAGGCGACGGCGCATGCCGCCGGAGTACGTCTTCACCGGCCGGTCGCCCGCTTCAGAAAGCCCGAAACGATCGAGAAGTTCGCCAGCACGCGGCACGATGCCCGCGCGGGGCTGATGGGTGAGACGGCCGACCATGATGAGGTTCTCGCGGCCCGTGAGGTTCTCGTCGACGGCGGCGTACTGCCCCGCGAGACCGATGCGGGTGCGCACTTCCTGCGGCTGCTTGCACACGTCGAAGCCGAGCACCTCGGCGCGACCGCCGTCGGGTTGCAGGATGGTCGTGAGGATGCGAACGGCCGTGGTCTTCCCGGCACCGTTGGGCCCGAGCAGGCCGAGCACGGTGCCTGCGGGTACCGCCAAGTCGACACCGTCGAGCGCGACGACCCCGCCGAAACGCTTGACGAGACCCTCGGCGTAGATGGCTGGCTTGTCCATGGTCGTCAACCCTCGCGTGATAGTTGATTCGAGTCAACCATTTTCTTGAGTAAAGTCAATGATTGTGTTCCCGCAACATTCGTCGTAGTGTTTGCAGTGATGGCGAAGCGATCGACTTCTGCGGCGAGAGAAGCCTGGGAGTGCGTCACCGATCTGTGGTTCGGCGACGAGAACCACGATCGGTTTCACGACGCGTGTGCCGCGGCTGACATCTCGCCTCCGCAACTGAAGACACTCCTGTCATTGGTACCCGACGACCCGCAGCCGATGCGCTCGATTGCGGAGATGCTGCGTTGCGACGCGTCGTGGGTAACGGGCATCGTCGATGGCCTCGAGGAGCGAGGGTATGTCGAGCGCCAACCGCACTCGACCGATCGGCGCGTGAAAGTCGTCACCATCACCGCGCTCGGCGAGAAGGCCAAGGAAAAGGCCATGCAACAGCTGTATGAACCGCCGGCATCGCTTGTGACCGCGCTGACCCAAAACGAGCAACGGACCCTGCGCGATCTTCTGCGCAAGGTCCGCAATTCCTCCCAACCCACGTAGCGGCGCGCGGCCGGCGCTGTTGGGGGTGCTCGAGGGGGCGCAGCCCCATCGACTCCGGCCGATCCGACTTGTTCGGTCGGCCGGGACCGTTCTGTCAGTGTCCGCCGAAGGCGGACGCCGTTGACCGGCGCCCGAA